>JAPLQE010000083.1 GCA_026399835.1 Burkholderiales bacterium
AGCTGCACGCCCTTGGCGCCCTCGCGCAGGTTCCACGGGAAGGGCGTGCCCTCGACGACATGGCGGATGAACAGCTCCCACTGCGCGCGGAACGCATTGTCGAACAGCGCGTAGTCGGGCACCTCCTGCCAGCCCGCCATGAAGTCGATCGGCTGCGGCAGGTCGGGATTCCACACCGGCTTGGGCGTGGCCACGCGGGGCTGCACCTTCACGCCGCGCAGGCCCGCGACCGCCGAGCCGTGGGTGCCGTCGACATGCAGCGTCAGCAGGTCGTCGCGGCGCACGCGCGTCGTCCACGAGCTGTTGAAGTGCGCGACCACGCCGGTCTCGAGCTCGAAGGTGGCGTAGGCCGCGTCGTCGGCGGTGGCCGCGTAGGGCTGACCCTGCTCGTCGATGCGCGTGGGGATGTGCGTGGCGCCGAGGCAGGAGACGCTCTTGACCGCGCCGAACAGGTTGTCGATCACGTAGCGCCAGTGGCAGAGCATGTCGAGGATGATGCCGCCGCCGTCCTCCTTGCGGTAGTTCCAGCTCGGGCGCTGCGCGGGCTGCAGGTCGCCCTCGAAGACCCAGTAGCCGAACTCGCCGCGCACCGACAGGATCCGGCCGAAGTAGCCCGAATCGATCAGCATCTTCAGCTTGAGCAGGCCGGGCAGCCAGAGCTTGTCCTGCACCACGCCGTGCCTGACGCCCTTCGCCTCGGCGGCGCGCCAGATCTGCACCGCCTCGTCGAGGTTGGTGGCCGAGGGCTTCTCGCAGTAGACGTGCTTGCCCGCGGCGATCGCCTCGAGCACCAGCGCCGGGCGCATCTGGGTGGTGGCGGCGTCGAAGAAGACCTCGTCCTTCGGGTCGGCGAGCGCGGCCTTCAGGTCGGTGCTCCAGCGCAGCCCGCCGTGCTGCGCGGCCAGCGTCTGCATGCGCTCGACGCCGCGGCCGACGAGGATCGGGTCGGGCATCACGCGGGTGCCGTCGGACAAGCGCACGCCGCCCTGCTCGCGGATCGCCTTGATCGAGCGGATCAGGTGCTGGTTCAGGCCCATGCGGCCGGTGACGCCGTGCATCACGATGCCGAGTCGGCGGGTGCTCATCGGTGGGGCGCTCCTTGCATTCAGAGGATCATCGGATTTGTAACTCTTTGGTTAATAATTTTCCGTTCCGGGACCCGGATCGTCAACCCTTGCCGCTCTCTTTGGCCACCGATACCATCGGCTCATCACCAGATGGTTAACTCGGCCACAGAGCCGCCCCCCGGAGACGCGCCATGCCCCGCATCCAGACCACCGTCGTCGGCTCCTATCCCGTGCCCGAGTGGCTCGTCGCGCTGCCGTCCGAGCAGGCGCTCGCCGACGCCACCCGCGTCGTCATCGGCATCCAGGAGCAGGCCGGCATCGACCTGGTCTGCGACGGCGAGCTCTACCGCTTCGACGTCAACCATCCCGAGACCAACGGGATGATCGAGTACTTCGTGCGTCCGATGGACGGGATCACGCAGCGCTTCTCGTTCGAGGACCTGATCGCCTACCGGGCGAGCTCCGGCATGAAGTTCCGCACGCGCCCGCCGGGCACGGTGATCGGGCCGATCGGCAGCGGCGCGCTCGACCTGCCGCTCGCCTGCGCGCGGGCGAAGGCGCTCGCCACGAAGCCGCTGAAGTTCACCGTCACCGGGCCGCACATGCTGGCCAAGACGCTGATCGACCGGCACTACGGCAACCTGCCCGACCTCGCCGCCGCGATCGGCGACGCGCTCGCCGAGCAGGTGCGCCACTGCGAGGCCGCGGTGGTGCAGGTCGACGAGGCGAACCTGCCCGGGCATCCCGAGGAGTGGGAGTGGGCGGCCGCGGCGATCAACCGCGTGCTCGACGCGGTGCCGGGCAAGTCGGCGGTGCACCTGTGCTTCGGCAACTACGGCGGGCAGTCGGTGCAGAAGGGCACCTGGGACCGGCTGATGCGCTACCTGAACGCGCTGCACGCCGACCACATCGTGATGGAGGTCGCGCACCGCCCGCCCGAGGAGCTGGCCGCGTTCCGCGAACTCGAGCCGAGGATCGGCTTCGGCCTGGGCGTGATCGACATCAAGGCCAACGAGGTCGAGACGCCCGAGCAGGTGGCCCGCGCGATCGAGCGCGCCGAGTCGCTACTGGGCGCGGGCCGCGTGGCCTACATCCATCCCGACTGCGGGTTCTGGATGCTCAAGCGGCCGATCGCGGACGCCAAGATCCGGGCGATGCCGGCGGGGCGGGACCTGTTCGAGCGGGCGGGGGCGTAACGGTGAAGCTTCAGTGAGCGCATTGTGAGGTCGATGCGAGTCACGTTGCCTGCCGTCATGCACATCGATGGCCGTCGAGTCCCGGCATCCGACGGTCAGAGGCTAAGTATCTCTTTACATCGAGTGCGCTGACGCTCGCATTCCCCATCGAATTCACCGAGCGGCCGCACGACGCGCCGCAGGCGGCGACTGCGCTCGCCCACCGGATCGACTCCGGCAGCGCCTACGACCAATCGCGCAGGGTTGGGGCGGCCTCGCTGCTGGACCACGTTGAGTCGATCGGCTAGGACTTCCGTTTACTCGACGGCGACGCAGGCCGAGTAGATCATCGCGACCGTGACACTCTTCGAAATCCTCATGCCCGCCACCAAGAGCGAAGCGTCCGCTCCTAATGCTCTTGAGGTATCGCAAAGGCGAAGAAGAGAGTCGATCCGCTTGCGATACCAGCGAGAGTTCTGCTTCGCGCTGAAAAGCTTGTCTGACCGCAGAAGAATCTCGCGAGTCTCAAGGAATACATCCCGCGTCGTCGCAGGTGCCTGACTGCGGGCGGATGGCTTGTTGGACTCCCGCTGACGGTTAAGCGTCAGGCAAATCTCTATGCAACTGCTGGCCATCGGCAGGAGAATGAATGCTTGGATGGCCAGCTAGAATCCAGGCGACCGAGTAGACAGACAGCAGTTTGCGAGCGGATCAGCCATGGCTATAGGCGAGGGGTTCCAGTACCAGCGGTGGAGCGTGAGCAGGTCGCACAAGGCGCCGTTGCTAGCGTTCGTGACCGACGGACTACGGGCCAGCGGCTGCACGATTCTCCATGCAAGCGACCCTGTTCACGCCCCATTCTTCGTCAGCTACGAGACCGCATCGGGCGAGCGAGAAGGAATCCTCGTCTACGCCTTCTTCGCCAACAGCAAGGTGACTCGCAATCGCCCGGCGGACGAACACCGGTTCCAGATCAAGTACGGCGGCGAGACTAAGGCCGTCCTCACGGTCGAGCAAGATCCAGCCCGGCTGGTTACGACTCTGTTCGTAGGGATCGATGTTGAACGAGGAGTCGCCGTGAGCGCCGACCCGGTCTTGTATGACGGGGTACCGATGTTCATCAGCGTGGAGTTCAAGCGCCGTTACGTCGAGGCTGTCTTCCGCGATGGCTGGCATGCCTGGGAACGTGGCAGCGGCCGCGATGATGGGCAAGGTGACGACGATCACGATGACGGAGGGGGGCGTTTCGGTGTCGAAACGCTTGTAGGCGTGCGAAGGGATCGCTTCCTGGACCTCGTCCGGTTTGAGCGCGCGGCACGCGGCGTCGCGCCCGGTCACCGCCAACTGCGTGCGGAGCGAATTCTTGGGGCTGGGCCGGCCGCCAGTCAGCCCAATATCGTGCACGGCTTGATGAGGGAGCTGGGCCTTGGCGAAGCAGAGCTACTGGACATGATTCAAGGGAACCCACGCCTGAAGATGGCAGTCCGGGGAGGTGTGGCTGAACTGCACCTTGAGCGATTCATGCAGGACGTCCCCAACGTCACGGACTGCCGCTTGGTCAACGCTGAGGGTCGCCCCGACTTGGAGGTCCGGTACAAGCGCCGAGGACCCGTACTCATCGAGTGCAAAAACGTCCTCCGCGTACCGCTTGCTGATGGCAGCCCGAGGGTGGACTTCCAGCGGACCAGGGCGTCCAAGTCCGATCCGTGTTCACGGTACTATCGACCGGAAGAATTCTCGATCCTGGCGGCCTGTCTACACGCGGTGACCGAGCGCTGGGAGTTCCGGTTCGTGCCCACCGCAGTCCTTCCCGGACACCAGAAGTGCATCGGCCGAATCAGCAGCAACATTCGAGTCGTTGAGCCCCAGTGGAAGGCGGACGCCGCCTTGGTACTCGAAGAGGTAACCCGAACCCCATGAGCGACGCTCTTGCAGCAATCAGCCTCTTCACCGGGGTGGGCGGGCTTGACTATGGATTCGAGGCGGCTGGATTCGATACTCGAGCCGCCTTGGAGATCGACGCCACCTGCTGCACGTCGCTGCGAGCGAGCCGCCAGTGGCCTGTGATCCAGGCCGACTTGATGGAAACGCCCACCGAGACTTTGCTCAAGGCTGGAGGGCTCAAGTCTGGCGAAGTCGATATTCTCATCGGTGGCCCCCCGTGCCAGCCGTTCTCGAAGTCTGGCTGGTGGGCGAAGGGCGACAGTCTTCGTCTCGGCGACTCGCGCGCGAACACGCTGACGGGCTATCTGCGGGTCGTACGTGAGGCACGTCCTAGAGCGTTCCTGCTCGAAAATGTCGAGGGCCTCAAATTCGAGGGTAAGGACGAGGGGATCAAGCTCCTCTTGTCCGCACTCGAGGAGATCAATCGCAGCGCCCGCGTCAAGTACCGACCGACCGTCATCACGCTCAACGCGGCCGACTTCGGAGTGCCCCAGACCCGCACCCGTGTGTTCGTAATCGCGTCTCGGGATGGCCGCGCATTCATTCCTCCGACGCCAACTCACCAAGACTCGAGTCAACCACAGCTATTGCCCGGCGAACCCTGGATGACTGCTTGGGACGCGCTCGGCGGACTGCCGCCGCCCAAGGAGGACGATCTCAGTTTGTCGGGAAAGTGGGCTGACTTGTTGCCCAGCATTCCAGAGGGGCAGAACTACCTTTGGCACACCGACAGAATGGATGGGGTACCCCTGTTCGGCTGGCGGCGTCGGTACTGGAACTTCCTCCTAAAGCTGGCAAAGAACCGACCTGCATGGACGATTCAGGCGCAGCCAGGACCGGCGACTGGGCCTTTTCACTGGCACAACCGGCGGCTCAGCGGCGCAGAGTTGATGGCGCTGCAGACGTTTCCGAAGAACATCACCATAACGGGCGGGCGCAACGACGTGCAGCGACAGATCGGCAACGCTGTCCCGAGCCTTCTCGCCGAAGTGTTAGGGCGCGAGATCCGTCAGCAGTTTTTTGACCATCGGGCACCTCGGACGACGCCGACTTTGCTCCCCGAGCGACGCGACGACCGTCCGCTCGCTGAGCGGATCAGGAAGGTGCCCAAGAAGTACTTGTCTCTGATTGGAGAGCACACTGCGCACCCTGGCACCGGTCGGGGAAATCTGTACGGATCGAAGGGTGATGGTCTGACTGGGGTCGATGAAATCGCAGATGAACTGCCACTTTCTGCACAAGAGTCCACGCCGGAACGCGACTGCGTTGCTTGACGGTATCGGTGGCAGCACGTCGCCACCACATGCCAACAGAAGGCGGGCCGCCGTACACCTGGCCACCTCGTTCATTGAGAACGCCGGAGGCCGAGAAGTGCCTCAGCTGGCCTAGATTGTCTTCAAGACTAGCGTGCCTAGGCGGCGCCGAAGAGCGCGTGCACCGCCCGCCGGAGCCCCTCGTAGCCGCCGCAGCGGCAGATCTGCCCCGACAGCAGCTCGAGCACCGCGTCGGGGCCCGGGCGCGGCACGGTGCGCAGCGCGCCGGCGATCGCCACCGTCATGCCGGCGCTGCAGTAGCCGCACTGGATGGCGCCGGCGTCGGCCAGCGCGCGCAGGATCGCACCGCCCTCGTCGCCGAGCCCGTCGACGGTGGTGACCGCGCTGCCGTCGATGCGTGCGGCGAGCACCAGGCACGAGGGCACCGGCGCGCCATCGAGCAGCACCAGGCAGGCGCCGCAGCGGCCGATGCCGCAGCCGGGCTTGGGGCCGGTGGCTTCGAGCGGGCCGCGCAGGGCCTCGAGCAGGCGCGTGTCGGCCGGCGCGTCGAACGCGACCTCGCGGCCGTCGAGCAGGAAGCGGCGCGTCATGCGTCGCCCCCGTCGCGGGCCGCGCGGGCGTCCAGCGCATCGCGCAGCCACGCCGGGGACACCGGCAGCCGGTCGGGCATCGCGCCCGCCGCATCGGCCAGCGCGTTGGCGATCGCGGGCGCGATCGCGTTGAGCGCGCTCTCGCCGATGCCGCGGGGCAGCGCATCGTCGTCGGCGATCGGCGCGTCGATCGCACGCAGCGCGACGCGCGGCGCGTCGGCCAGCGTCGGCACGAGGTAGCCGTCGAGGTTCGTCGCGCGAAAGCGCCCGGCTTCGGCGGGCAGGTCCTCGAGCACCACGAAGCCCGCGGCCATCGGCACGCTGCCCTCGATCTGCGACAGGAAGCCGGCGGGCGACACCACCGGCCCCACGCTCGGCACGACGGTCACGCGATCGACGCGCACCCGACCGGTCCACCGGTCGACCGACACCTCGGCGAACGCACCGCAGGCGCCGAAGATCGCATGCGCCGGCCCGTGCGCGCTGAAGGACTCGGGCATCGCGACCTCCGCCTCGACCCAGAGTTCGCCGCTGGCGCCGGGCGCCGCGCACGCGGCGGCGAGCTTCGGCACGAGCGCGGCGACCAGCTTCGCGAGGATGTGCGTGCCGCGCGACGCCGAGGTCGGACCGGCCGAGGGCGTGCGCTCGGTGAGCCCGACGCTCGTGCGCAGCGGCGCGCCTGCGAGCTCGGGCTGCGCGTCGAGCGCCGCGCGCAGCAGGTCGCGGGCGGCGCCCGACAGGCCCTGCCCCATTTCCGAGAGCCCGACGCGCAGCTCGACCGTGCCGTCGGCGAGCCGGCCGAGCCGCCCGCCCGCGGCGTTCGGGCCGCCGACCGCGAAGCCCTCGCTCTTGGTCACCAGCGCGCAGCCGCGGCCAAGGGCCCAGCGGGCCGGCTCGGCGCGGGCCGCGGGCGAGGACTCGGTCCGTGCCGCCGGCAAGGGATCGGACCGTGCCGCGGGCGAGGACTCGGCGCGAATCGCCTCGAGCTGCACCATCACCGCGTGCAGGTCGGGCAGCGGCGCGATCGCCTGGCCGAGCGGCCCCGGGTCGTCGCGGCGCAGCAGATTGCGTGTGCGAAAGGCCATCGGGTCGATCCCCGCGCGACGTGCCAGCGCGTCGATCTGCAGCTCGAGCGCGGTCGAGGTCTGCAGCGCGCCGAAGCCGCGGAACGCGCCCGAGATGCCGTTGTTCGTGTAGGCGAGCCGGCCCTCGACCCGCAGCGCCTCCCAGCGGTACGCGCCGGGCGCATGCTCGTGCGCGGTGTCGAGCACCTCGGGCCCGTGCGAGGCGTAGGCGCCGGTGTCGAGCAGCAGCGACACGTCGTGGGCGAGCAGCCGGCCCTCGGCGTCGCAGCCGGTGCGCATGCGCACGACGAAGGGATGGCGCTTCATCCCGGCGGCCATCGACTCGGCGCGCGACCAGGCAAGCCGCACCGGGCGCCCGCAGCGCACCGCGAGCAGCGCCGCGATCGCCTGCCCGTGCATGTCGTCCTTGCCGCCGTAGCTGCCGCCGAGCGGCGAGCCGGTCACCTCGATGCGCTCGACCGGCCAGCCGAGCAGCGCGGCCAGGTCCTGGCGGATCGCATGCGGCCCCTGACAGGGCGCGAGCACGTGCAGCGTGCCGTCCTCGCGCGGCACCGCGAGCGCCGACTCGAGCTCGAGGTAGGCATGCACCTGTCGCGGCGTGGACACCACCGACTCCACGACGTGGGCCGCGCGCGCGAACGCCGCCTCGAGGTCGCCGCGCTCGAAGCGGGTGGCGTGCAGCAGGTTGCCGCCCTCGTGCAGCGCGGGCGCGTCCGCGGCGAGCGCGCGCTCGGGGTCGTCGAGCGTGGGCAGCGGCGCCCAGCGGACCTCGATCGCGGCGAGCGCGTCGCGTGCGATCTGCAGCGTCTCGGCGGCGACCGCGGCCACCGGCTCGCCGACATGGCGGACCCGCCCGACCGCGAGGGCCGGCCGGTCGCGCACCTGGATGCCCAGCCGGTGCGCGGTCGGCAGGTCCGCCCCCGAGATCACCGCATGCACCCCGGGCAGCCTGCGGGCCGCGTCGAGCGACACCGACACCAGGCGCGCATGCGGATGCGGGCCGCGCAGCACCGCCGCGTGCAGCAGGCCGGGGGCGCTCGCGTCGCCGAGGAAGCGGCGGGGCGGCAGCGCGACGGGCGCGCGCAGGGCGGCCGCCTCGCGCAGCGCCCGGGTGTCGCGCACGCTCATCGCGACGCCCCGCCGGCGAACGCGGCGGCGTGCCCGGCGATCATCCGCGCTGCCACCGCGACCCGCTCGGCGCCGCTCGCGAGCGTATCGTCGCAGGCCTGCATCCCGGCGACGACCGCGGCCCGCAGCGCGAGCTGCGATGCGGCCTGCGATGCCGCCTGCGATGCGGCCTGCGATGCGGCCTGCGATGCGGCCTGCGATGCCGCCTGCGACACGCCGTGCGGAGCCCCCTGCGCAGCGGCCGTCGCACCGGGTCCGAGCAGCGCCTCGACACCGGCCAGACGGTGCGCGGGCGTCGGACCACCGCCGACGGCCACGTGCACGCCCTGCCCCGAATCGACCATCGCGACCGTGACGAGCGTCGGGCTGAACGCATGCCGCAGGCCGACCTTCTCGATCACCATGTGGCGCCCGGTCAGGGGCACCCGGACCTCGAAGAGCAGGTCGAGCCCGGGCATCGCGGCCGGCGCGATCGCGGGCCCGTCGCCCGCCGAGGCGAAACGGTAGCGGGCGCCCAGCGCCAGCATCGCCGGCACCAGGTCGCCCGAAGGCCAGCACAGGTTGCCGCCGAGCGTGCCCAGGCGACGCACCGGCGCCGAGCCGATCGCACCGATCAGCACGGCCAGGGCGGGCAGCGCGTCGCGCACGCGGGCGTCGAGGCGGATCGACTCGAGCGTGGCGAACGCCGACATCACCAGCGCGCCGGCCTCGAGCCGGACGGGCGTGCCGCGCGCGGCCGCGGTCAGCGCGCGCAGGTCGATCAGCGCCGTCGGCGCGCGCCCCTCGGGCCAGCCGAGCTGCGCGGCGGTGGCACCCGCGAGCGGCTGCGCGTGCGGATGGGCGGCGCGCAGCGCACAGGCCTCGGCGGCCGTGCGCGGCAGGTGGACCTCGGGGCCCGCGGCAGGCTCGCTCGTCATTCGGCCGGCAGGCTCCACGGCACCAGCCGCCGCTGCGCGATCGCGACGACGCGGAACAGCAGCAGACTGATCGCCACCAGCACGATCAGCGCGGCGAAGGCCTGGTGGATCTTGAAGAACTGCGTGGAGAACAGGATCAGGAAGCCGAGCCCGCGCTCGGCGGCGACGAACTCGCCGACCACCGCGCCGATCACCGCGAGCGTCGTCGCGATCTTCAGCGCGCTGAACACATAGGGCATCGCGAAGGGCAGCCGCACGTGCAGCATCTGGCGCGATCGGGTCGCGCGCAGCGAGCGCGACAGCTCGACCAGCTCGGGCGGCGTCGCATGCAGCCCGGTGACCGTCGACACGACGATCGGAAAGAAGGTGATGAGGAAGGTGATCATCACGCGCGGCAGGTCGTCCGCGCCGAGCGTCACCACGATGATCGGCGCGATCGCGACGATCGGCGTCGACTGCACGACGATCAGCATCGGCAGCAGCGTGCGGGTGAGCAGCCGCGAGTTGGCGAGCATCATCGCCAGCGGCACCGACACCACGATCGACAGCAGATAGCCCAACAGTGCCACGCGCAGCGTGGCCCACGCGTGGCCGATCCAGGACACGAGGCCGATCTCGGCGAAGCCGCGCGCGATCGCGCTCGGCGCGGGCAGCACGAAGGGCGGGATCGGCACCAGCCGGCAGGCGAGCTCCCAGGCGAGGATCACGCCGACGAAGGCCAGCACCGGCGCGCCGCGGTCGGCCAGGCGCAGCAGCGCGGCGAACGACCCGGCGGGCCCGGGGGCCGGCGCCGACGCGACCGGCGGCTCGGTGGCCGGTGCCACCACGGTCACGCCCCACGGAACGGGCGGCGCTTCGGCCCCGACACGCCCCTGCACCGGCAGCACCACCGCGCTCATGCGGGCACCGGCCGGCTGAACAGCTGCCCGCGGATGTGCGCCGACAGCTCGTGGAAGCGCGGATGAGCGAGCGTGTCCATCGTGCGCGGCCGCGGCAGGCCGACCTCGATGATCTCGCGGATGCGGCCCGGGCGCGGGGTCATCACCACGATCCGGTCGGCGAGCAGCAGCGCCTCGGCGATCGAGTGGGTGATGAACAGCACGGTCTTGGGCCGCTCGGTCCAGATGCGCAGCAGCTCGAAGCTCATCTCGTCGCGCGTGAGCGCATCGAGCGCCGAGAACGGCTCGTCCATCAGCAGGATGTCGGGGTCGAGCAGCAGGGCGCGTGCGATGCCCACCCGCTGCTGCATGCCGCCCGACAGCTCGTCGGGGCGCCGGTGCGCGAAGTCGGACAGCCCGACCAGCGCGAGCAGCTCGTGCGCCCGCGCGGTGTGCGCGGGCGTGACGCCACCGGTCTTGTGGCGGGCCGGGAAGGTGACGTTGCCGAGCACGTCGTGCCAGGGCAGCAGCGTCGGCCGCTGGAACACGATGCCGGTGTCGTCGCGCGGCTCGACCACCGGCATCGAATGCACCTCGATGCGGCCGGCGCTGGGCGACAGCAGCCCGGCGACCAGCCGCAGCAGCGTCGACTTCCCGCAGCCCGAGGGGCCGAGCACCGCGACGAACTCGTGGCGCGCGAGGTCGAGCGACAGGTCGTCGAGCGCCACCACGGGCGGCGTGCCCGGAGCGCCGGCGAAGCGCTGCGAGACGCGCTCGAAGCGGACGACCGGGCGGCTGGCGCCGCCCGGGGGGACGACCGGGCGGCTGGCGCCGCCAGGGAGGACGACCGGCCGGCGTGCGCCCTCGCTCACTTCGCCACGAAGCCGCTGTCGATCGCGGCCGCCGGGTCGATCTTGTCGAGCGGCAGGCTCATTGACTTCGACACCCACTCCCAGGTCTTGGCCACGCGCGAGGGCTCGAAGCGACCGAAGCCGTCCTTCTGCGTCACCGCATTGACCATCAGCCCGCGCGAGGCCTCGAACTGCGCGGTCGCGACCGCGACGTCGACCTCGGGCACCATCGACTTCAGCGCCTCGGCGGCGGCCTTCGGATTGGCCAGCGCGGCCTCGCTCGCCTTCTGATAGGCGCGCACGAAGCGACGCACCACCTCGGGCCGCTCCTTGAGCATCTTCTCGGAGGCGAACATCGACAGCCCGTAGCCGTCGTAGCCGTACTTCGACCACGGGATGATGACCAGCTCCTTGCCGGCCTCCTTGAGCGTCTTCTCGAAGCCCGGCGCGACCGTGGTCCAGTTGATCGTCGCCGCGACCTGCCCGCTGGCGAGCATCGGCGCGAGCGCGCCCGGGTCGACCCGCAGCAGGCTGACCGCCGCCGGATCGATCTTGTTCTGCTGCAGCACCAGCGGCCAGGTGACGTTCGACGAGGACGCCGAGGCGGTCGCCACGCGCTTGCCGACGACGTCGCCGAGCGCCTCGATGCCGCTGCCCTTCGTGGTGAAGATCGCATCGGGCTGCTGCGTGTAGATGGGCAGCAGCGCCTTGACCGGCACCGCGCCGCTGGCGCGCGCCTGGAAGAGCGCCGCGATGCCGCCGGTGCCGAGGTCGGCCGCGCCGGTGGCCAGGCGCGTGACGACCTCGCTCGAGCCGCGCGCCGACTGCACGGTGACATCCAGGTTCTCGGCCGCGAAGAAGCCGCCCTTGACGCCGAGGTAGGGGACCGCCTTGTCGCCCGCGGGCAGCCAGTCGATCAGGAAGGTCAGCTTGTCCTGGGCGGACGCGGTGCTCACCAGCAGGCTGGCGAGCGACGCGGCGGCGAGTCGCAGGAAGGGAAGTCGGCGCATCGGTGGGATCCTCGGGAAAGGGGGCGGGCGCGCGGCGCGCACCGCACGGGCACGGGGAGCGTGCAATTCATGTGCCATCGCCCGGAGGGGCATCGGCGCACCGGCGCGAGGCGTGCCCGCACCAACGCGAGGCCGCCTCGGCGAGCGCCGGGCCGAGCAGCGCGTCGAGCTCGCGCGGGCGCGACACCTGGGGTGCATGACCCGCATCGATCGACAGCACGGTCGCGCCCGGCGACAGCGCCTGCAGGCGCCGCTGCACGGCGGGCACGATCGAGCGGTCGCGCAGCGCCTCGACGTAGAGCCGCGGCACGCGCCCCCAGGCCGCTGCGGTGAGCACGGGCACGCCGGCCCGCGCGGCCTCCGACTGCGGCACCAGCCGCGCCGCCGCCACGCGGGCGAGGCCCGGCGGGCAGTCGTGCAGGAACACGTCGACGGCGGCCTGCGCGGGCACGCGCGAGACCCGTCCGTCGTCCGACCAGAGCAGGTGCGGCCGGATGCCGGCGAGCGCCTCGGGCGCATGGCCCTCCGCCACCATCGCGACGATCACCTCGGCGAGCGACGTGCCCGAGGGCAGCATGATGCCGGCGAGCATCGCGAGCAGCGCGATCCGCGGCGCGCGACGCTCGGCGGCCTGCGCGGCGACGACCGCGCCACCGGAATGCGCGAGCAGCAGCACCGGCACGCCGGCGGGCACCGCGTCGATCCGCGCCACGAGCGCGTCGACCTGCTCGTCGAAGCCGACGTCGTCGCGCTCGCCGCGTGCGCCCGGCAGGTCGATCGGCTCGACCGTGATGCCGCGGTCGCGCAGGAGCGGCGCGAACGCGTCCCACGCCCACGCGCCCTGCCAGGCGCCGTGCACGAGGATCGCGTGCGGCGGCGGCACCGCCTGCGCCGGCCCGCCCCCGTCGCCCGATCCGCCGCGGCCCCCGCCCTCACCCATACGTGCGCCGGTACATCTCCCGGATGTGCGCCTCGACCGTCACCGGCGGATAGCGCGCCGGGTTCGACGCGTCCACGGTGCCGGGCAGCGCCTCGACGAGCTCGTCCGGGTTGCCGGTGAGGAAGAAGGGCACCGAGTAGCGCTCGCGCCCCGAGCGGTTGATCACCCGGTGCAGCGTCGAGCGGTACCGGTCGTTGGTCCAGCGCGCCATCATGTCGCCGAGGTTCACCACGAAGGTGTCCGGCACCGGCGGCGCATCGAACCAGGTGCCGGTGTCGCGGTCGAGGACCTGCAGGCCGCCGACCTCGCCCTGCATCAGCAGCGTGACGCCGCCGAAGTCGGTGTGGGCGCCGGCGCCGAGCTGCGCATCGGGCGCGGAGGGCGGCTGCGGCGGGTAGTGCAGCGGGCGCAGCAGCGCGATCGGCACTTCGCAGAACCGGTCGAAGCGATGCTCGTCCAGCGCCAGCGCCAGCGCCAGCCCGCGCATCGTCGTGCGCGCGAGCGCGAGCATCGCGTCGAAGTAGGCCTGCATCGTGTCGCGAAAGCCGGTCGGCGCGTCCGGCCACTGGTTCGGGCCGTGGTTGAAGCGGCCGGCGAGCACCGCAGGGTCGTCCGGCGGCAGGTCGCGACCGATGTAGAAGCCCTCCTTCAGGTCCGGCAGCGCACCGGCCTGCAGCGTCTGGCCACGCAGCGGCTCGTAGCCGCGGTTGCAGCTCGAGCGCGCCTTGGCGACGCGCAGCTTGTCCGCCTCGGGCAGCGCGAAGAAGTCGCGGGCGGCGGCGAAGACGGCCTCGCGCAGCGCGCGCGGCACGCCGTGACCGGCGGCATAGAAGAAGCCGTGCGCGATGCAGGCCTCGTGCAGCGCGGCGGCGACGCGCGCGCGCGCCGCCGGGTCGTCGGACCGCAGGCCCGACACGTCGATCACGGGAAGGTGGGCGTCGCTCATGGCGAGTGCGTACGCAAGCGGCGTGCCACCAGGACGCGCGCGGCCGTGACCGAGCGCCGCGGCGCACGGCGGAATGCGCCCGGCGCGCGGCGCCGCGGGCTGCGACAATCGACCCGGAGCGCCGACCGCGCCCCACGGAGACCCGCATGACGACCGACCGCCTGCCCGAGCGCTTCGAGGACCTCGATGCGCTCGAGGCGTTCATGACCACCCCCTCGCCCGCCCTCGTCGCCGACCTCGAGCGGGCTCCTGGCGACATCCTGGTGCTGGGCGTCGGCGGCAAGATGGGACCGACGCTCGCGCGCATGGCCAAGCGGGCCGCGCCCGGGCGGCGGGTGATCGGCGTCGCCCGCTTCACCGACCCGGCGCTGCCCGCGGCGCTGCGCGCCCACGGCATCGAGCCGATGGCCTGCGACCTGCTCGACCGCGCGGCACTCGAGGGGCTGCGCGACGCGACGCCCGATGCCACCAACGTCGTCTTCATGGCCGGCCACAAGTTCGGCGCCTCCGGCAACCCGTCGCTCACCTGGGCGATGAACGTCGGCGTGCCGGCGATGGTGGCCGAGGCCTTCCGGGACCGGCGCATCGTCGCGTTCTCCACCGCCTGCGTGTATCCGTTCGTCGACACCGCCGGCCCCGGCGCGCCCGAGTCGCTCGCGGCGCAGCCGCCGCCGGGCGACTACGCCTGGTCCTGCGTCGGCCGCGAGCGGATGTTCGAGCACGGCTCGCGGACCTGGGGCACGTCCGGGCGGCTGGTCCGCCTGTCGTACGCCATCGACCTGCGCTACGGCGTGCTGCGCGACGTCGCCGACGCGGTCTTCCACGGCCGGCCGCTCGACCTCGCGATGGGGTATGCGGACGTGATCTGGCAGGGCGACGCCAACGAGCAGGCGCTGCGCCTGCTCGCGCACTGCACGGCACCCGCCACGCCGATCAACGTGACCGGCCCCGTGCACACCTCGATCCGCAGGCTCGCCGCCGAATTCGGAGCCCGCTTCGGGCGCGCGCCGGTGCTCACCGGCAGCGAGGCGCCCACCGCATGGCTGATCGACACCGCCGAGGCGCAGCGCCTGTTCGGCGCGCCGCGCGTGCCGCTGGCCGCGATGATCGACTGGGTGGCGGACTGGGTCGCGCGCGGCGGTGCGAGCCTCGGCAAGCCGACGCACTTCGAGACCCGCGATGGCAGCTACTGAGGACGGTCCCGCCGTCCTGGCCCATCCGCTGGACCCCGAGCGGCTCGACGGCCTGCTCGCGCTGTCGGGCGCGGCAGGCTGGAACCAGGACGCCGACGATTGGGCCCACATGCTGGCCGCGGGCCGCGGCTGGGGCCTGTCGCAGGCCGACGGCACGCTCGTCGCGTCCACCGTGGTCCTGCCCTACGGCCCGGCCGACGGGCTGGGCGGCGGCTTCGCATGGGTCAGCATGGTGCTGGTGCTGCCGCAGTGCCGCGGGCGCGGCCACGCGTCGCGGCTGCTGCGCGAGGCGCTGGGCTGGCTCTCGGCGCGCGGGCTGGTGCCGGTGCTGGACGCCACCCCGGCCGGGCATCCGGTCTACCGTCGGGAGGGCTTCGTCGACGCCTGGGCACTCGCCCGCCACGCCCGCGAAGGCGGCGCGCCCGCGCCCCGCGCCGCGGTGCCCGAGGGCCTGCGCATCGAGCCGCTGCGGGAGGCGCACTGGGCGGCGCTGCAGGCGCTGGACGCACCGGCCTTCGGAGGCGACCGCAGCGCACTGCTGCGCGCGCTCGGGGCGCGCGCCCCGCGGCTGGCCCACGTGGCGCTGCGCGACGGCGCGGTCACCGGCTATGTGCTCGGCCGGCCGGGACGCGGGGCGACCCAGCTCGGACCGCTCGTCGCGACGGACGCGGCCACCGGCGTCGCGCTGCTCGACGCGGCGCTCGCCGCCGCGCCGGGCCGTGTGCTGGCCGACGCGCCCGACAGGCAGGACGCGATGCACGCGGCGCTGCGCGCGCGCGGGTTCGCGGTGCAGCGGCCGTTCACCCGGATGCTGCACGCCGGCGACGCACCGGCGGCGCAGGCCCGCGCCCCGGGCGATCCTTCGACGCTGCGGCTGATCGCAGGGCCCGAACTGGGCTGAGCGCTCGGGTCGTGCGGCGAGGCGTGCCGTCCCGCCCGACAGCCAGACCGTGGTGCCGCAGCATCGTTCCTGCGCCGCGTACGTGGCCGGTGTTTCGCGATCCGGTCCGCCCGCCCCCCTTCGCGCCACCGTCTCGACATGGTCCGGGCACAGACGCACCTGGGCGGTCGCTTCCCGCCCGTGAATGGAAGGCGCCCCCCGCGGCACGGAACAGCCGGGGCGGACTGCTGCTATTCGGATGATCAGCCCCTGCGGGCAGGCCGCATCTTGGGGTCATCCCGTAGGGGTTTTCCGACAACGAACCGTTCGATAGACCACCATGGCCACTCCCGCTCCGACCCGCACGCCTCACGCCCGACCCACGGCCCCCCTCGCGTCCGGTGCCGGTGCGCCGGGAGCCGCCGCCGCGACGCCTCAGCCTGCCGCCCCCCTCGACGGCAGCGCGGAACTGCTGCGCCGAACGCTGCCTCTGATGTCGCGCCACGCGGCCGGTTACGCGCCGGACTCGTACGCACTCTGGTACGAGTACGTGCGCGGCGGCAATCCCGCGCTGCGGGCCGAGCTCGACCAGCTGGTCAACGCCTGCGAGCGACTGTCGCACGAGCTGACCTTCGAGCTGCACCAGAAGCACGTGTCGGACCACGCCGAGGAGTCGGTGCGCAAGGCGGGCGCCGGGCTGCTCGAGCTGATGCACACGATGCGCAACTCGGTCGAGGTCGCGAGTTCCGAAGCCACCGAGTTCGACGCCCAGCTGGCCGCGTTCGGCGAGGGCATCTCATCGGCGGAATCGCCCGAGGACATGCGCCAGCACGTGGACACGATGCGCAGCGACGTCGACCGGATGAACCGCTCGATGTCGGCGCTGACCAGCCGGCTCGAGACCAGCCACCAGGAGGTGACGCGCCTGCAGAGCGAACTCAAGCGCGCCCGCGAGGAGGCCTCGCTCGATCCGCTGTCCGGCATCCTGAACCGGCGCGGCTTCGATCTCGAGCTCAGCCGGCTGTGCCATGCCGCCTCCGAGCAGGGCATTGCGTTCTCGCTGGTGATGGTCGACATCGACTTCTTCAAGAAGATCAACGACACCTACGGGCATCCGTTCGGCGACCAGGTGATCCGGGCCGTCGGGCAGGCGCTGTCGCAGCTCACGCAGCGCAAGGACATCGCGGCCCGCTACGGCGGCGAGGAGTTCGCGCTGCTGCTGCCCGAGACGCTCGCGGCCGGTGCCCGCGAGGTCGCGGACCGGGTGCGTGCGGCGATCGCGCGCGGCACGATCAAGCGCGGCGGCAACGAGCCGGCGGGCAACATCACGATCTCGGCCGGCGTCGCGCAGTACGTGCGCGGCGAAGACCCGCTGTCGCTGATCGCCCGCGCCGACCGGGCGCTGTACGCGTCCAAGCAGGGCGGCAGGAACCGCGTTACTTTGGACGGCTGACTACTTCCGCCCCCCCGAAAACATCCCCTCCGCCCGCCTCACATCCTCGTCCGACAGCCGCGTGACCTGAGCGATCGCGAAGCGCACCTCGGGCGACAGCAGCCAGGGCGCGTCGGCCGCCGCCTCGACGAGCGCACCGTCGAACGCGAGCCGCCCGTCGACGGCCCGCACCCAGCCGAGCTCGCCGAGCGTCGCGATGATCGCCCGGAATGCGGCGCGATCGAAGAACTCGGGCGAGCCCGGCTCATGCAGGAAGGCCATGCGCTGCGCGAGCAGGTAGCACAGGTCCTCCAGCGCCTTCGACGTGAGCGCGCCCGACCCCTGCCCGGTGAGCACGGCGAGCGTGATGAACCAGCGCTCCAGCGGCTGGCGCATCAGCTGCGCGAGCGTGTGCAGGGCCGCCGCCCCGTCGCCGCGCGCGGCGGGTCCCGCGCCGGTCAGCCCGAGCGCGGCGAACGCGTCGAGGCAGGCGTCGACCTTGCCACCGAGCTCGGCCGCGTCCCACGAGAGGAACAGCTCGGCGCGCAGCAGCGGGAACACGCGGTGCGAGACCGCCAGCAGCCGCTCGCGTTCGACGCCCGGATGCTGCGACATCAACGCCGCCAGCAGCGCGGGCAACGCCCAGGCGTGCAGCACGTTGTTGCGGAAGTAGGCGAGCAGCGCGACCTGCGAGCCGTGCACCTGGAGCACGTCGCCCAGCGGATGGGCGATCCGCCAGAGCACGCCGGTGCGCTCGGCCTGCTCGACGATCTCGACGCCCGACAGCGGCGTGACCACCAGGCGCGCCGAGTACGGCGCGCGCGCCAGCAGCTCGTGCAGCAGGTCGAGCTGGCGCACGAGCTGTGCGGCATCCATCGCGTGGCGCGGCGAGCCGAGCATCGCGACCGACACCAGGTTCACCGGGTTGACCACCACCGCGTCGTTGATCCGGGTGACGATCTCCAGCGCGAGCGCGTCCACCGCGGCGCGCCGCTCGAGATCGGCCTTCGTGCTCGCCGCCGCGCGCCGCGCCGCGCTGGGTCCCGGCGCGCCCTCGACCGCCGCCGGCGCCGGCGCCGGCATCGCGCCGTGCGCGGCCAGGAACGGCCCGAGCGGGATCGGCTCGCCGACGTTCACGTGGACGCGACCGAAATGCTCGCGCAGCACCCTCAGCGAGCGCAGCAGCCCGAGCAGCGACTCCTTCTGCTTCGGCCGACCCGACAGCTCGGCGATGTAGGTGTCGCCCTCGAGCACGCGCTCGTAGCCGATGTAGACCGGCACGAACACCAGCGGACGCTGCGGCGCGCGCAGCCAGCTGTCGACCGTCATCGCGAGCAGCCCGGCCTTGGGCGCGAGCGTGCGTCCGGTACGGCTGCGGCCGCCCTCGACGAAGTACTCCACCGGGAAGCCGCGCGTGATCATCGCGTGCAGGTACTCGGCGAACACCGCCGAATACAGCGCGTCGCCGCGGAAGCTGCGCCGCAAGAAGAACGCGCCGCCGCGGCGCAGCAGCCCACCCACCACCGGCAGGTTCAGGTTCGCGCCGGCGGCCACGTGCGGCGGCGGCAAGCCCTGGTAGTAGATGAGGAAGGACAGGAGCAGGTAGTCGATGTGGCTGCGGTGGCAGGGCACGTAGACCACGGTGGCGTCCGAGGCGATGGTCCGCAGCTCGTCGAGGCGGTTCGCCGAGATCCCGTCGTAGAGCCGGTTCCAGAGCAGCTGCAGCAGCAGGTCGTAGGCGCGGATGAAGGGATACGAGTAGTTCGACGCGATCTCCCACGCCGCGCGGCGCGCGGTGCGCTCGGCGCGCTCGCGCGTCTGCCCCTTGCCCCGCGCGGCCTCCTCGATCGCATGCTGCACCGGCTCGCCCGCGATCACCGCGTTGATCAGCACGTGACGGTGCGACAGGTCGGGGCCGACCACGCGTTCGCGCACGCGGCGGAACGCCGCGCGCAGCAGGCGGGCCGCGCGGCGCAACGCGAGCGCGTCGTCGTCCGCGCCCCCGGTCATCTCGCGCAGGGACATCGGCTCGCCGAACTCGAGCATCGTCTGGCGGCCGTGGATGATCACGCGGGCGAGCTGCCGCACCGGTCCGGGGATGCCCCAGCCCTCGGCGAGCAGCGCCTTGAGGATCGAGTCCTGGTTGCGCGGCGCGCGGCCCCAGAAGACGTGGACCGGCACGACGGTCACGTCGGCCGCCGGGTCAGCGCGCACCGCGGCGGCCAGGCGCGCCAGGCGCGGCGCGTAGGCGTACGGCTGCGCGCGCAGCGGCGAGGGCTGCCCCGATCGCGTGAGATAGAAGAACGAGTGCGACTCGACCGCATGCGGCGCGCCATCGGCCCCGGCCGCCGCCAGGGGCGCGAGCGGCAGCGGCAGCCCGAGCGCGCGCGCCTGCTCGTCGAGGACGACCAGCGTCGACAGCGTGCGGAACTGCAGCGCGTAGCAGACCGGCTGGCCGCGATCGAGCTTGCCGGCGAGCGCCTCGGCGCCGACGACCTGCACGCTGACCATTCGCCGCAGCAGCGGGCGCATCGCGGCGATCACGGGGCGCCCGAGCCAGGAGCCCCGACTCCGGGCGCGCCGGGCGATCGGCACGGCAGGGACCGGCTCGACCGGCGGGGAGGGCGCGGCGGTCGTCGGGGTCGGCGCGTGCTCGGCGGGGTCCACCCCCGAAAGGTCGCACCGCGATCGACCGGCCGTCAAACCGACAGCCGCGGACGGGGTCGCGGCCGGACCGGCCGCGGGTGCCTCAGAGCGCCAGCACGTGCCCCTGGTCGGGCCGGCCGCGACCGTCGACCATGTCGCGCCAGACGCGCGACACGTCGTCGGCCCCCTGCCCCTCGACCACCGTCATCCAGCCGCCCGCGCCGCGCACCTTCGCCGAGAAGCCGTCGCGCGCGGCAGCCAGCCGGCGCTCGACCTCGTGTGCGCCCCAGTCGGCGTCGCGCTTGCGCCAGCGACCGGGCGCGAAGAACATCACGGGCTTCGGGCCCGGCAGCGGCGCGGGCGGGGCCCCTTCGGAGCGCCGCGGCGCACCCTGCTCCCAGTGCGTGAGGCCAACCGCGCAGTCGTGGCGCAGCGCGTCGCCCAGGCGCCGGTGGATCGCCTCGCGCACGCGGGCATCGCCCGACATGTCGACGTAGACCGTCGGCACCTCGGCCTCGAGCGAGCCGGCCGCGTCGTAGGGCAGCACGCGGTCGTAGCAGCCCAGGGCCTCGACGAAGGCGACGTTGCCCGGCGAGGTCAGCCCGAGCACCTCGACCGCAGCGGCCGTGCCGCGGCGCTGCGCCAGCAGCCATGCGGTGGCATAGGCGGTCTTGCTCGAGGCGCTGCCCAGCACCACGCGCCGAGCGCCGAAGCAGCCCTCGTCGGCGAGGAAGTCGTCGATCAGGAAGGCAGTGGTGAACAGCGGACTGAGCAGCATCTGCTCGGCCTCGCGCGCGGCCCGTGCCGAGGCGTCCTCGTCCGCGCGCGCTCGCACGCGCAGGTAGATGTTGTAGACCGGCGAGAGACCGGCGCGGTGGGCCGCGCCGTCGGCGAAGCCGCGCGGACCGAGGGCCGTCGGCTCGACCTCGAGGTGGGTGGACATCGGCAGGTAGCCGTAGAAGCGATCGCCGACCGGCAGTTCGGGGTGCGAGGACGCGACCACTGTCGCGAAGCCCCACACCGGCACGCGCCCCCAGCCCTCGGGCGCCGGGAAGAAGCGCCAGTACTCGAGCCCGGGTGCCGCACCGCAGGCGCCGTAGGTGACGTTGTTCGCAGTCAGCGCGAAGCGCTCGACGCGCAGCACCGCGCGGCCGGGCTCGAGGCCGGTCGCGCCGGGCACCGGGCCCTGCACCACGCGGGTGGTGCGCAGGTCGTCGCGGCGGACCTGGACGTCGACGAAGCCCGCAGAGTCATGCCGCCTATCGGCGGATTCACGTTCTGGTTGCATTGAGCCTCGCGCCTGCAGGCGCTCGTCGTTACGTAGGCGGCGGCCAGTGGCCGCCGAAACCCCTACTTCACCATTTTCACGGTGCGATCCAGGAACTCGTTCGTGTACGCGCTCTTCACGTCGAACGGCTTGTCCAGACCGATGTACTCGAGGACGAGGTCGTAGTCGGCCTTCATCCGCGCGTCGTCGTGGATGCCGAGCGCGACCTCGCGCGAGGTCCTGTCGCTCATCAGCGTCTCGACCAGCTTCCAGTTGGTGAGCTCGTTGTCGAACTTGAGCGCGCCGTTGGCCTCGATCAGCGCCTGCACGCACGGCTCGGGCTGCGCGACGCAGGCGGCGAACGCACGCTGCGTCACCTTCACGAATCGGTCCACCAGCGGGCGGTTCTTGGCGAGGAACTCGGCGTTCACGATCACCGAGTTGCCGTACGGATTGAGGCCCGCGTCCTTCCACGCGAGGAAGCCCATGTCGTCGCCGAGCTCGCGCTGGAAGATGTGGTGGATGTTGTAGAACGAGGTGGTCGCGTCGATCGACTTGGCCTTGAGCGCCGACAGCTTGGCGTTCGCGTCGATGTTCACCCAGGTGACCGACTTCGGATCCATGCCGTTGGACTTGGCGAGCGCCGGCCACATCGTGCGCGCGCCGTCGCCGGCCGGATTGCCGATCTTCTTGCCGACGAGATCCTTGACCGACCTGATGCCCGAGCTCTTGAGCCAGTACAGGCCCTGCGGCGAGTTCGCGTAGACGTTGAAGACCGCGACGAGGTCCGCGCCCTTGCCGCGCGCCACCAGCACGCCGCCCATGTCGGCCAGACCGATGGGGTTGGCGCCCGCGCCGACCTTCTGCGTGGCCAGCGCCGAGCCGCGGCCCGGCTCGAGGTTCAGGTCGATGCCTTCCTTGACGTACCAGCCCTGCTTCTTCGCGAAGTAGTAGGGCGCGTGGTCGCCGCCCGGCACCCAGTTGAGGACGAAGTCGACCTTCGTCTGCGCACCCGCCGCGGCCGCGCCGAGCAGTGCGGCACAGGTGATCGCGACCTTCGCCGCGCGCGCGGTGAACCCTTGCATCGATGCCATCTCGTCTCCTCTCCTGTCGTCGTGATGCGGGCGGCCTCGGGCGGGCTCCGATCGATGGTATCGACCGGTTTCCGAGAGTGTCAACGCCGCCCGGGCGTTGACGCTGCCGGACCCATCGGATAATTTAACCGGATGGTTACATCCTACGGTGCACGGTAGCACGGCCCCCGACCCGATGGCACTGCACCGCTCGGCGCTCCCGCAGGACGTGCTCTCGCTGCTGCGACGCGGCGCGGTCATCCCCGCGCATCCGCTCGCCCTCGACGCCTCGCGATCGCTGGACGCGCGACACCAGCGCGCGCTGACCCGCTATTACCTCGACGCCGGCGCCGGCGGCCTCGCGGTCGGCGTGCACGCCACGCAGTTCGCGATCCGCGAGGTCGGCCTGTACGAGCCGGTGCTGCGCCTGGCGATGGAGACGGCGCGCGCCTGGACGCAGCGGCCGGTGGTGATGATCAGCGGGCTCGCCGGGCGCACGGCCCAGGCGGTGGCCGAGGCGCGCACCGCGGTCGCGCTCGGCTACCACTGCGGGATGCTGTCGCTGGCCGCGATGAAGGGCGAGTCGATCGACGCGCTGGTGGCGCACTGCGAGGCGGTGGCCGCCGAGATCCCGCTGATCGGCTTCTACCTGCAGACGGCGGTCGGCGGCATCGCGCTGCCCGCCGCGTTCTGGCAGCGCTTCGCCGCGATCGACAACGTGGTGGCGATCAAGATCGCGCCCTTCGACCGCTACGCGACGCTCGACGTCGCGCGCGGCGTGGTGGCCGCCGGCGCCGACGAGCGCGTCACCCTCTACACCGGCAACGACGACCACATCGTGCTCGACCTGCTGGCCCCGCTCGCCGTGCGCCGCGACACCGCCGATGGCGTCGAGGAGGTCCGGGTGCGCATCCGAGGCGGGCTGCTCGGCCACTGGAGCGTGTGGACGCGCGGCGCGGTCGAGCTGTTCGCGCGGATCGGCCGCGCGATCGAGGAGGACCGCCTCGACGACGACCTGCTCGCGCTGGACGCGCGGGTCACCGACTGCAACGCCGCGTTCTTCGACGTGGCCCACGGCTTCGCCGGCTGCATCCCGGGCTGCCACGAGGTGCTGCGTCGCCAGGGCCTGCTGCAGGGCATCTGGTGTCTCGATCCGCACGAGACCCTGTCGCCCGGCCAGGCCGCCGAGATCGACCGCGTCTGCCGGCAGCACGCGGATCTGGCCGACGACGGCTTCGTGCGCGCGAACCTCGCCCGCTGGCTGGCGGACTGAGCCCGCGCCGATGAACCGCCTGGACTCGCCCGCCTCGCGCTGGACCTTCGCCGTGCTCGCGCACGTCGGCCTGGTCGTCGCCTGGTACCTGTTCGTCGAGATCGGCAAGGTCCCGAAGTTCGTGATGCCCTCGCCGCAGGCCACGCTCGCGGCGCTCTTGAACCCCGACTACTCGTGGTGGCTGAACACCGCGGTCACCGCGACCGAGATCTTCGGCGGCTACTTCCTCGCGCTCGCGGTCGGCGTGATGCTGGCGCTCGCCTTCACCTGGTCGCGCCCGCTCGAGGCGATCTTCCTGCCGCTGCTGGTCACGCTGAACATGATCCCCAAGGTGGCGCTCGGGCCGCTGATCATCGTCTGGTTCAAGTACGGCGTGTTCCCGAACACGCTGATGGCGTTCTCGATCGCGGTATTCCCGATCCTGCTCACCACCGCGCGCGGGCTGCGCGAGATCGAGCCGGAGCTGCTCGACCTGGTGCGCTCGCTGCGCGGCTCGCGCTGGCAGCTGTTCGTGAAGATCCAGCTGCCCGGCGCGTTGCCGTACATCTTCTCGGGCATGAAGGTCGCGTCGATCCTGGCGGTCGCCGGCGCCGTCGTCGGCGAGTTCCTGGGCTCCGACAAGGGGCTGGGCTACCTGATGCTGCAGGTGCAGGTCACGCTCGACACGCCGGCGATGTTCATGGCGGTGATCCTGATCACGCTGCTGGGCATGCTGCTGTACGGCTTCGTGCTGCTGCTCGAGCGCTGGCTGGTGGTGCGCGACGCGAGGGTCTCTTGAGCGGGGCCGACGAGGCGTTCATCCACCTGCGCGGCGTGCGCAAGGTCTACCGGACGGGCGGGCGCGAGCACCTCGCGATCTCGGACGCGAGCTTCGACGTGATGCCGGGCGAGCTGGTCTCGCTGGTCGGGCCCTCGGGCTGCGGCAAGTCGACGCTGCTCAAGATCCTGTCGGGGCTGCATCCGCACGACGGCGGCGAGGTCCGGATCGGCTCGGCGGCCTACCCCTTCGACCCGGCGCGCGACATCGGCATGGTGTTCCAGCAGCCGCTGCTGCTGAAGTGGCGCCGGATCATCGACAACGTGCTGCTCCCGGCCGAGATCCTGGGGCTGCCGATGGCCGCCGCACGGGACCGCGCGCGCGCGCTGCTCGCGCTGGTCGGCCTGGCCGGCAGCGAGGACAAGTATCCGTACGAGCTGTCCGGCGGCATGCAGCAGCGCGCGGCGATCGCGCGATCGCTGGTGCACGACCCGAAGCTGGTGCTGATGGACGAGCCCTTCGGCGCGCTGGACGCGCTGACCCGCGAGAAGATGAACCTCGAGCTGCTGCGGATCTGGCGCGAGTCGGGCAAGACGATCGTGTTCGTCACCCACGGCATCTCCGAGGCGGTGTTCCTCGGCACGCGCGTGGTGGTGCTGACCGCGGGTCCGGCCCGCATGGCCGACAACTTTCCGGTCGAGCTGCCCTATCCGCGCACGCTCGACATGAAGACGCACGAGGCCTTCGGCGTCTATACGCGGCGCATCTACGCGCTGCTCGGCATGGAGTGACGATGCACGCCCCCCGCTTCACCGTCGTCTCGATCGAGGCCTTCGAGCGCGACGTGCGCCTGCGCATGCCGTTTCGCTTCGGCGTGGTGACACTCACCGCGGCGCCGCAGGCCTTCGTGCGCGCGACCATCCGCCTGGCCGACGGCACCGAGGCGAGCGGCGCCGCGGCCGAGCTGCTCGCGCCCAAGTGGTTCGACAAGGATCCGGCGCTGTCGAACGAGGACAACTTCGACCAGCTTCGGCGCGCCGTGCACCTGGCACGCATCGCGTACGCGGACGGCGAGGCGCGCAGCGCGGTCGGCCACTTCGCCGCGCACCATGCCGCGCATGCCGCGCGCTGCGCCGCGCAGGGCCTGAACGGACTGGTGGCGGGCTTCGGGCCGGCGCTGGTGGACCGCGCGCTGCTCGACGCGCTGTGCCGCGCGCTCGGCGTGCCGTTCTCCACCGCGGTCCGCGAGGACCGCATCGGGCTGGCCGCCCATGCGGCGGCGCTGGCCCCGGAGCTCGAGGGCTTCGACGTCGGCGCGTTCCTCGCCGCGCTGCGGCCCGCCGCGTCGATCGCCGCACGCCACACCGTGGGACTGGTCGACCGCATCGTCGCCTCCGATGCCGGCGCGCCGGTGGGCGACGGGCTGCCCGAGACGCTCGAGGAGGTGGTGGCGCGCTACGGCCACCGCTGGTTCAAGCTCAAGGTCGGCGGCGATGTCGCGGCCGACGTCGAGCGGCTGTCGGCGATCGCCTCGGTGCTCGACCGCATCCCCGAGCCCTACCGGGCCTCGCTCGACGGCAACGAACAGTACGACGACGTCGACGGCGTGGTGGCGCTGTGGCGGGCGATGCAGGCCGAGCCGCGGCTGCGCCGCCTGGTCGACAGCGTGGTGTTCATCGAGCAGCCGATCCGGCGCTCGAGTGCGCTGTCGCGCGACATCGGCGCGCTCGCCGCCGAGCGGCCGGTCATCGTCGACGAGTCCGACGACACGCTCGACGCCTTCGCCCGGGCGCGTGCGCTCGGCTACGTCGGCGTGTCCTCGAAGACCTGCAAGGGCCTGTACAAGTCGATGCTCAACGCGGCCCGCTGCGCACGCTGGAACGCCGAGGCCGGGTCGGCGCGCTGCTTCATGAGCGCCGAGGACCTGACCATCCAGGCGGGGCTCGCGCTGCAGCAGGACCTGGCGCTGGTGTCGCTGCTCGGGATCACCCACGTCGAGCGCAACGGCCACCACTATGTCGACGGCATGGCCGCGCTGCCCGCCGCCGAGCAGCAGGCCTTCCTCGACGCGCATCCCGACCTCTATGAGCGCAGCCACGGCGCGGTGCGCGTGCGGATCCGCGACGGCAGCCTCGCGATCGGCTCGCTCGATGCGCCGGGCTTCGCGAGCGGCGCGATGCCGGCGTGGGATGCGATGCGCGCGCTGCCCGACGGCTGGCACCAGAAGCCGTGAATAAACCTACTGCGCGTCTCGATCCGGCGCCTGCGGTGCTCGCCGTACATCACGAGAAGGTAGCTCGCCCGCCCCGTTCTAGAGCCCGGCCTCCACGCCCGCGCTTGCCAGGTCGCGACGCGCGGCGCACGGTGGGGCGTCTCCCACCCCGCGCGTCTCGCCCCGCGTCACCGACCTTGACCGATCCGACGCCCTCGCCGCTCGCCCCTCGCGCCGCCGGCCCCGTACTGCACGCGGCCGACCTGCGCGGCCTCGCCCGACTCGGCATCGACGCCCTGAGCGGGGTCACCGATGTCGTCGAGGGGATGCATGCCGCGATCGCGCGGCCCTCGTGGCCGCTGGGGCCCGGCGGCCCGACGCGCACCCGCGGCCTGACCGGCTTCGTCTACCGCACCGTGCGCGGCACCACGCGCGCCGTCGGCACGGGGCTGGACGCGGTGCTGGGCCGCGTCGGCACGGTCGCCGCTCGCACGACGGCGGGGCGCGCGCCCTCGGCGCGCCGCGAGGCGCTGCTCGCCGCGCTCAACGGCGTCTGGGGCGACCATCTCGTCGCCACCGGCAATCCGCTCGCGATCCCGATGACGCTGCGCGTCGACGGGCACGTGATCGACCCCGCGGCGGGCCCGTCGCAGGGCGACGGCCGCATCATCGACCCTGCGGCGGGCCCGTCGCAGGGCGACGGCCGCATCATCGACCCTGCGGCGGGCCCGTCGCAGGGCGACGGCCGCCGGGTGCTGGTGATGGTCCACGGGCTGTGCATGAACGACCTGCAGTGGCGCCGCAACGGGCACGACCACGGCGCGATGCTCGCCGAGTCCGACGGCTGGACGACGCTGCACGTCCACTACAACACCGGGCTGCACGTGGCGGACAACGGGCGCTCGCTCGACGCGCTGCTCGAGGACCTGATCGCGCGCTGGCCGGTGCGCATCGAGGCGCTCGCGCTGCTCTGCCACAGCATGGGCGGCCTGGTCGCGCGCAGCGCCTGCCACGTGGCGGCCGAGGCCGGTCACAGCTGGCCGGCGTCGCTGTCGGCGATGGTGTTCCTCGGCACGCCGCACCACGGCGCACCGCTCGAGCGGCTCGGCCATGTCGTCGACCGCACGCTCGGCGCGAGCCCGTACGCCGCGCCGCTCGCACGCCTCGGACGGGGCCGCAGCGCCGGCATCACCGACCTGCGCCACGGCCTGCTGCGCGACGAGGACCATGCGGGCGACGACCGCTTCGCCCATGCGCACGACACCCGCGTGCCCACGCCGCTGCCGGCGGGCGTGCCGGTCTACCTGGTCGCCGCCACCACCGCGGATCGCGTCGGCGGACGCCGCGACGCCTGGGTCGGCGACGGCATGGTGCCGCTGGCGAGCGCGCTCGGCGAGCATTCCGATCCGGCCTTCGCGCTCGGCGTGCCGCGCGCACGCCGCCTGGTGGTCGCCTCGACCAGCCACTGGGACCTGCTCGAGCACCCCGAGGTCGCGGCGCGTCTGCGCCGCTGGCTCGGCGGCCCGGCCCGCGTCACTGCACCGGCACCGGCCGCAGTGCGTTGATCCGGCGCTGCTCGACGGCCGGGGCGGCATGGCCCCAGCTGTTGCGCAGCCAGTTCACCAGCGCGGCCGCCTCGCGGTCGTCGAGGCCGGGGCCGGCCGGCGGCATGCCGTACGGCCGCGGATTCGCGCGGGTGGCCGGCGGGAAGCCGCCGTGAAGCACCGCGCTGATCGTGTTGGTCGGCGAGGCCATCGTCAGCGTCCGGTTGCCGGCGAGCGCCGGCCAGTGCGGCGGCGCGCCCTCGCCCTGCTCGCCGTGGCAGTCGGCGCAGCGCTCGCGGTAGAGCCGCTCGCCGAGCTCCAGCGACGCGCTGCCCGGCGCGAGGTCCGCGCGGCGCGGTGCCGCCGGCGGCTCGTCGCGCGGCAGCGCGCGCAGGTAGGTCGCCATCGCGTCGAGGTCCGCCGGCACCAGGTGCTGCAGGCTGTTGGCCACCACCTGTGCCATCGGGCCGCTCGCGACCGCACGCGCGTTCAGCCCCGTACCCAGCCATTCGAGCGTCTCGGCCTGCGTCCACGCCGCGACGCTGCCGTCGCGCCCGTCGAGCAGCGACGGCACGTGCCAGCCCTGCAGCGGCGTCGCCGCCCCACCCAGCGGCGTGCCGCGCGGGGCGCCGAGCGCGTTGCGCGCGGTGTGGCAGGCACCGCAGTGACCGAGCCCCTGCACGAGGTAGGCGCCGCGGTTCCAGGACGCGTCGCGCGCCGGATCGGGCTCGAAGCGCGCCGGGCGGAAGTACAGCAGCCGCCAGCCGTCGAGCAGCCAGGGCAGGTTCCACGGGAAGCGCAGCGCGTGCGGCCGGTTCGGCGCGCGCACCGCCGCCAGGCTGCGCAGGTAGGCGTGCAGCGCGTCGGCATCGGCGTCCGACACCCGCGTGTAGTCGGTGTACGGGAACGCCGGATAGAGCGCGTGGCCGTCGCGCGAGCGGCCCTCGCGCAGCGCGCGCCGGAAGTCGTCCGCGCTCCAGGCACCGAGCCCGGTCTCGGCGTCGGGCGTGAGGTTCGACGCATGGATCGTGCCGAACGGCGTCGCGATGCCGCGGCCGCCCGCGTACGGCGCGCCGCCGCGCGCGGTGTGGCAGCCGGCGCAGTTGCCGGCGAGCGCCAGGTAGGCGCCGCGGGCGATCGGGTCGGCCGAGGTCGGGTCGGGTACGACCTCGGGGGTCGACAGGGTGGAGACGGAATTTGTCACGTTCGTGACGATCTCGGCCGACGCCTCGCCCGGCGCCTCGCCTGCCGGCGGCACCCGACGCTCGATCAGTGCCGCGAGCACGAGCCCGGTGACCGCCAGCAGCAGCAGGCCCGCGTTGCGGCGTGCACGCGGGCTCATCGTCCGAGCCCGCCGCAGTCGAGCGGCAGCCGCGCCGGCAGCGCCGCGGCGGGGCGGGCCGCCGGCGGCACCGGCTGCGCGGCGAGCCAGGCGGTGACCGCGGCGATGTCGGCGGGCGGGAGCCGCTTCGCGATCGTCGCCATGCAGTCGGGCGCCATCGCGCGGCGCGTGCCGTTCAGCCAGCCGCCGAACTGCGCGTTCAGGTAGTCGCGCGGCAGCCCGAGCAGCCCGGGCACCGCCGGCTGCGCGCCGAGCAGCGCCTCGCCGTGGCAGGCGGTGCAGGCGGGCAGCTCGCGCGACGGATCGCCCGCGACGACCAGCCGGCGGCCGCGCTCGAGCACCTCGGGCGACACCGCCGGCGGGGGCGGCGCGGGATACGGCGGATGACGCGACGCGAAGTGCGCGGCGATCTCGCGCAGGTAGTCGTCCGACAGGTGCTCGACCATCCAGGTCATCGCGGGCACCGCGCGCCGCCCGTCGCGGAAGTTGACGAGCTGGTTGGCGAGGTAGCCGGCCGGCTTGCCGGCGATCCGCGGGTAGTAGCCGTCGGCGGTGGCGCGGCCCTGGTCGCCGTGGCAGCCGGTGCAGGCGAGCAGGCGCGCGTCGAGCGTGTCGGGAGGCGGGGCCGCCGCGGCCGACAGGTGGGACAGGGCGAGGGCCAGTGCGAGCGCGAGCGCGGGCGCGGGCGCGGCGAGGATCCGGTACGGCATGGAGGGGGCGGGGACGGGCGCCCGAGTATAGCGAGCCGGCCCGTGGCACTCCGGGGCGCACCGTGCCAGCGGGTACGGGCCCTGCGGAGTCAGTGCCCGCCGGCCTCGATCAGCCCGCGCAGGTAGCCCGCGGCGAACGCCGCGCAGCCCGGCCCGTCGGGCCGGTAGTCGAAGGGCTCGACCGCGATCCAGCCGCGGTGGCCGGCGCGCTCGAGCGCGGCGAGGATCGGTGCGAAGGCATCGCCGCCCTGCCCCGGCGCACGCCGGTTGCGGTCGTTGAGCTGCACGTGGGCCAGCAGCCCCGTCGGCCACCAGCGCTCGATCAGCGCGGGCAGCGGCTCGGACTCGGCGAGCGCGCCCGACGAGGTGTCGAGCATCGTGCGCAGCGCCGGCACGGCCGCCGCGCGCACGATGGCCACCGCCTCGGCGACGGTGTTGACGATCGGCGTCTGGTCGCGCGACAGCGGCTCGATGCAGTAGACGACGCCCGCCTCGCCCGCGGCCTCGCCCGCGCGCGCCCAGCAGTCGGCGGCGCGCGCGAGCGCATCGGCCTGCGACTGGCCGGGCGCGGGCGCGCGCTGCGCGGGCGAGCCGTGGACGAGGTAGTCGCCGCCGAGCTCGGCGCACAGCGCGACCAGCCGCCGCATGACCTCGACCGTGCGCGTGCGCAGCGCGTCGTCGGGTGTGGTGATCGACAGCCCCTTGGGCGCGACCAGCAGCCAGTGCAGCCCGCAGATCGCGAGGCCGTGGTCGGCGGCGATGCGCCGCAGCTCGGCGGCGCGCGCATCGTCGATCGACAGCGGATCGTCGGCGAGCGTGAACGGCGCGACCTCGAGCGCGGTATAGCCGAGTTCGGCCGCGAGCGCGCACTGCGCGGCGAAGGGCATCGGCGCGAGCACCTCGTTGCACAGCGCCAGGCGCGCGCCCATCGGCGCGTGGGGAAGGTCGTTCATCGCAGGCTCCGTGCGGCGCTCAGGCCGCTGCAGCGCGGGCGCGTCGCGCGATGAGGCGACGCACGGCCGGCACCTGCGACAGCAGCATCGCCAGCACCACCAGCGCCAGCAGCGCGCTGATCGGCCGCGTGAAGAAGGGCAGCAGGCTGCCGTCGGAGAGCACCAGGCCGCGGCGCAGCGTCTTGTCGACGATGTCGCCCAGCACCAGCCCGAGCACGAAGGGCGCGACCGGATAGTCGCGGCGCCTGAGGAAGAAGCAGATCACGCCGATCACGCCCATCACGTAGACGTCGAACAGCCGCGAGGCGATCGAGTACGAGCCGAGCACGCACAGCACGAAGACGATCGGCATGATCACCTCGCGCGGCACGCGCAGCACCCACAGGATCGGCCGCACCATCACGAGACCGAACAGCAGGATCGCCAGCGTCGCGATCAGCGTGATCGCGACCACGTCGAAGACGAACTGCGGCTGCGTCGTCATCAGCATCGGGCCCGGCTGCACGCCGTGGATGATCATCGCGGCCATCAGCACCGCCGCCGGGGCCGAGCCGGGCACGCCGAGGGCGAGCGCGGGGATCATCGCGCCAGGCACCGCGGCGTTGTCGCCGGTCTCCGCCGCCATCAGGCCCTCGACCGAGCCCTTGCCGAACAGCTCGCGCTCCTTGCTCGCGCGGCGCGCCGCGGCGTACGAGCTCCAGGCCGCCATGTCCTCGCCGACGCCCGGCAGGATGCCGACGAACACGCCGATCACGCCCGAGCGCAGCACCGTGCGCCAGTACCTCAGCACGTCGCGGATGCGCGGCAGCACCGAGTCGAGGGTCTCGACCACGGGGCGCGCGCGCGGCTCGGCCATCACCACCAGCACCTCGGCGAAGCCGAAGGCGCCGACCAGCGCCGGAATCAGGTTGATGCCGCCGGTCAGCTCGCCCCAGCCGAAGGTGAAGCGCTCGTAGGCGTGCACCGGGTCCAGGCCGATGCCCGCGACGAACAGGCCGAGCAGGCCCATCAGCCAGCCCTTGACCGGGTCGGAGCCGGTGAGCGTCCCCGACATCAGCACGCCGAGCATGCCGAGCCAGAAGAACTCGAAGGCGCCGAACTGCAGCGCGAACTCGGCCAGCATCGGCGTGAAGGCCGCCAGGCACAGCACGCCGAACAGCGAGCCCGCCACCGAGCCGGTGGTGGCGATGCCCATCGCCCGCCCGGCCTTGCCCTGGCGCGCGAGCGCGTTGCCGTCGAGGCAGGCGGCGGCGTTGGCGGCCGTGCCCGGGATGTTCAGCAGGATCGAGGTGCGGCTGCCGCCGTAGATCGCGCCGACGTACACGCAGACCAGCACGAGGATCGCCTCGGTCGGCTGCATGCGCACGGTGAGCGTGGTGAACAGCGCGATGCCGAGCGTCGCCGACAGGCCGGGCAGCAGCCCGATCACGATGCCGGCGAGGGTCGCGCCCAGCGCGTAGAGGATCTGCATCGGGCCGGCCAGCTTCGCGAGCGAGCCGGCCAGCATCAGGAGGCCATCCATGGGTCAGGGCAGCCGCACGAGGAACAGGTCCTGGAAGAGGTGGGCGATGGTGAAGCAGGCCCCGAGCGCGATCGCGGCGGCGCCCGCGAGACCCCGCGCAACGGTGCCCGCGGCCCGCCATTCGGGCAGGCGCAGCATCGCGATCCAGGCGAACACCAGCGCCGACGCGGTGGCGACGAAGGGCAGGCCGCGCCCGAGCAGCCCGAACACGAAGACCGCGCAGAGCACGAGGACCGCGCCGATGCGCAGCGCAACGGCGCGCGGCGAGGGCGTGTCGGGGTCGTCGGGCACCGCCGGTCCGGCGGCCGCGCCGGACTCGGGCGCCGCCGCGGCAGCCGCCGCGCCGCCCCGCTCGCGCCACGCCAGCACCGCACCGAACACCGCGATCAGCACCCCGAGCAGCCCGGGCACCAGGCCCGGCGCCGACCACGGCTCGATGTTCATCTGCGCGAGCCGGTCCATCCGGAACGCGCCGATCGCGATCGCCACGCCGAGCACGATCCAGCCGAGGGCGACCGTCATCGCGCGGACCGCTGCGGCGCGCCGCTCAGCGCCGGATGCCGATCGACTCGGGCGTGACCTTCGCCATGCCGGCGTCCTGCAGCAGGAAGGCGTCGGACACCACCGTCGGCCAGACCGCGTCGTATGCGGCCTTGCCGGTCAGGGGCGTGAACAGCGCGCCGCGCTGCGTCGCGTACGTCTTGAGCTTGTCGGAGGTGGCGATGCGCTCGGCCCAGAGCTTCTCGACCGTCGCCACCACCTCGGGCGGCACGCCCTTGGGGATGAAGATGCCGAAGCCGGTGGTGACCTTCGGGAAGTCGCGCACGAAATCGGTGATCGGCGGGATCGTGCCGAAGCCCTCGATGGTGAGCGGCGTGTCGGCCACCACCGCGAGCGGGCGCAGCCGCTTGGCCTTGAGCATCTCGGCCATCTCGACCGCGAGCTGCGTGGTGACCTCGGCCTCGCCCGCGACCGTGGCGATCACCGCCGGGTTGCCGCCGTCGTAGGTCACGTGCCGGTACTTCGCGCCGGTCGCGCGGGCGATCGTCTCCATCGCGAAATGGCCCGACGAGCTGTTGCCGGCGGTGGCCACGGGGACTGGCTTGGCCTTCATCGCATCGATCAGCTGCGGCAGCGTCTGGTAGGGCGTCGACGGGTTCACCGCGACGATCGACACGTTGGTCACCGACAGGAACAGGTGGAAGTCGTCGACCTTGCTGTTGAGCATGCCGAGCAGCGGGTAGGTGCCGAGCTGCTTGGCCGCGCCGGCCGTCCAGGTGTAGCCGTCCTTGGGCGCGTCCATCGCGCTCTTGGTGCCGATCGATCCGGCGCCGCCCGGCTGGTTGACCACCACGATCTTCTGGCCGAGCGCCGGCTCGAGCTCGGCCGCGGCCAGGCGGGTGACCTGGTCGGTGGCGCCGCCCGCGGCCCACGGCACGATGATCGTGATCGGCTTGGTCGGCTTCCACTGCGCCTGGGCGGCGAGCGGGACGGACAGCGCGAGCGCTGCGGCGAAGGGCGCGATCAGCGCCAGCCTGCGGGACGGGTGCATGAGGGTCTCCTGTGCGAGTCCGGCCGCGTCGGGGCGGCGCCGTGATCGGTGGTAACTCGTTGGTTAATTGTAGGCAGACAAGCCGGCCGGCCGCAACCCTGCAGCGACGCCGGCTCGCCTGTACCTGATCGGCGACCGGCCCGCCCGCGCGGCCCCGCGACGCCCCGCGCTCAGTTGCGGATCAGGTAGCCCAGGACCAGGTCGGTCATGTGCCCGAGCCGCTCGGCCTGCTCGCGCGGCGCGAGCAGCTCGCGGCCGAAGATGGTCGACAGCGTGTAGCGGTTCGACAGGTAGAAGTACGACAGCGAGGCGATGGAGATGTAGAGCTGCACCGGGTCCACGCCCGCCCGGAACACGCCCGAGCGGCGTCCGCGCTCGAGCAGGTCGTCGATCATCGCCACGAACGGCGAGTGCATCGCGCGGATCTCGTGGCTGCGCTTCAGGTGCTCGGCGCGATGCAGGTTCTCGCTGTTGAGCAGGCGCAGGAACTCCGGATGCTCGAGGTAGTAGTTCCAGGTGAAGGCCACCAGGCTGCGGATGCCCTCGACCGGATCCGTCTCCGACAGGTTCAGCGCCTGCTCCGCATCGCGGATGTCGCGGTACGACTGCTCCAGCACCGCGAGGAACAGGTCCTCCTTGTTGCCGAAGTAGTAGTACAGCATCCGCTTGTTGATGTCGGCCTTCTCGGCGATTCGGTCGACGCGCGCACCGCCCAGCCCGTGCTGCGAGAACTCGTCGGTGGCGGCCCGCAGGATCGCGGCGCGCGTGGCGCTCGGGTCGCGCGTCTGCGGGACCGCGGACTTCGCGCGGGGACGGGGGGCAGCCTTGGCGTGCATGCCGCCTATGGTAACGAAGCGGTTAACCGGCGGGGGGATCGGGCCCGGGCGTCGGATCCGGGCGCGCGATGCGTCTTCAGGCCCCGCAGTCCACGACCGCCAGACCCTCCCCGCCCAGCGACACCTGCTCGAGGCGTCCGAGCAGCCGCTTCGCCTCGTTGAAGCCCGTGTCGTCCCTGAACCCGCGAAGGACTTCCGCGAGGATCAGGTCCCCGACGAGCAGGTTCTGCTCGCCGAGGTTCCGGTCCAGCCAGTCGGCTTGAGGCGTGGGCTGGTTGCGGAAGAAATCGATCCAGACACTGGACACGATTCGATGCGGAGGTGGGCCTGCCCTTTCGGCGTTACCGCTTGTGGCGGCGCATGGCGCTGGTGATGCATGCGATCGCCGAGGGCAAGAGCCTGACCGCGGCGGCACTGGATGCAGGATTCTCGAGTTCCGCGCAGGCGGACCGTGAGGGTCGGCACGCGCTTGCTCGGTGACCATGGCGCCACCGAGCCGACATGCAACGGTCAATCCGCCGCGTAAGGCGCGCCGTAGAACGTGTGAACGCCGCGCGCCCATGTCCGGTCCGACATCGTCGGCCAACGATCCTTGTCGAAGCCCGGCGCGTCCTTCAGGGCACCCTTCAGGACGTTGAGCGTGAAGCGCTTGTTCGTCGTATCCAGTGAGAGTGCAGCCCAGGGCACCGCGAAGAGCTTGTCGCCCATGCCGAGCAGGCCACCGAAGGACAGGACCGCATAGGCGACCTTGCCGGAGGCCATGTCGATCATGAATTCCTTGATGTCACCCAGGTCCTCGCCGTCCTTGTTGTAGACGTCGTTGCCCAGGAGCGTGTTGGCACCCATCAGCGCGGGGCCTGGCCCGGAAGCGCTGTTGGCATACATGCCGAAGTTGTCACGAGTGACGTAGTTGGTGTCCATGTTCGTTCCTTGTGTGAGGGAACGAGAATTCTGGGCGCCGACCGGCTTGCGGTCTGTGCGCGAGCGAACCCAGCGCCTGGGTGCGGCAACGCACCGACCGGGTCGGAGCCTCGTGCCCCAATTGCCGAAGCAGACGGTCGGGGCAGAGGGTCACGAGAGGGCCGCGGCGATGACATCCCTCGTGGACAGCAGGTTCTACCGAGACGGCAAGCGGATCGGCGACATCCCCATCGCCGACATCGGCGAGGCCATCAAGCAGGCCGGCACGTTCGTGTGGCTCGGACTGCACGAGCCGGACGATGCCACGTTGCGAAGCATCCAGCGGACCTTCGGTCTGCATGAACTGGCCATCGAGGACGCTCATCACGCCCACCAGCGCCCGAAGATCGAGGCCTACAGCGACTCGCTGTTCATCGTGCTGAAGACGGCCCAGCTGCAGGCCAGCCACGTGGCCTACGGAGAGACGCATCTCTTTGTCGGATCGAACTTCCTGGTATCGGTGCGCCACGGCGCGTCATCGAGCTTCGCGCAGGTGCTGCAGCACTGCGAAGACGGCACCCGGGACCTGCCCAAGGGACCGGGCTTCGCCCTCTACGCGATCCTGGACTTCGTGGCCGACAACTACCAGCCGGTCGTCGCCCAGTTCGAACAGGACTTCGATGCGATCGAGACCGACATCTTCAAGGACCAGTTCGACAGGCTCGTGATCGAGCGCCTGTACGCGCTGAAGCGCGATCTCCTCGAGCTGCGCAACGCCGCGCTGCCCCTGGCGGAGATCAGCGCCGAGCTGATGCGCCTGCACGAGGACCTGATCCCCAAGGAGCTGCGAGCCTACTTCCGGGACATCCAGGATCACGTCTCGCGCCTGGTGGGCCTGATCGATGGCATGCGAGACATGCTGACCACTGCGATGCAGGTGAACCTGGCGCTGGTGGCCAACAACCAGAACGAGGTGGTCAAGCGCCTGGCGGGCTGGGGCGCGATCCTTGCCATCCCCACCGTCATCTTCAGCCTGTACGGCATGAACTTCGAGTGGATGCCGGAGCTGAAGTGGAAGGCCGGCTATCCGATGGCCGTTGCCGTGACCGCGCTGGGATGCGTCCTCGTCTATCGTCGATTGCGCCGGGCCGGATGGGTCTAGGGCTTCTTGGAGACCTCCCTACCCACGGCGCGACGGCTTCTGTCTCATGACGAACTCGAAGCTCGCCATCCAGGGTGCGATCGCCGCCAACGTCGCCATCGCCGTGACGAAGCTCCTGCTCGTTGGCATCCGTCTCAGCCACCGCATCGACAGGCCGGTTCTGGATGGCGCAGCGTCGCTGCTGATCAGCGTGGTGCTGGCGGCAGTGGCGCCCCTCCTCAGGTGGCAGTCACGGGATCTGCTCATCGGAGAAGCCATCCGTCCGGAGACGGCGCGCGCCCTACGCGACATGGCCCTGGCTGTCCCCGGGGTGAGGAACGTCGGACGCATCCTGTCGATGTACATGGGGCCCGACGATGCGCTGGTCACCATGGACCTCGACTTCGATGAAGGCACGGCTGCCGCCGATTCGGCGCCGGCCATCGCCGAGATCGAGCAGCAGGTGCGCACGCGCTTTCCCATGATCAGGCGGCTGTTCATCGAATCCGGCTCTGCGCCCCTTCAGCAGCGCTGGTCCAGACCGGATGCGATCCGTCCCCCGGTCGAACAGGCCACCCCGCCCGAGACGCCGACGGCGCACGACCTCTACGCTGGCGAACAGTCACCACCGCGTTTCGCGAACGCGGTGGTGACGTGGGGCGGGTCGCAACGGCTTGTCGGCGTGCCTTGTGACAAACCTTTGGGCGATTGCGGGTTAGCCCCGACCGCGCAGCATGTCACCGCAGGGCCGGTCAGGCTTCTCACGGCCTTCGACGGCGGTCAGCCGCAGCAGGGGCCGCTGGGAGGCGGGTTCCGGCCATCTGCTGACGGTGGCGACGGGCAGCTCTCTGGCGCTTTGGCGAGTGTTCGTCGCTTCGTAGGTGGCTGCAAGAACAGCTGCTTCAATACGACCCGACCAAGTTGGGAACCCGCAGGTAGGCGCCCCACAGGGAGCCAGAGAAACGCTGAAGACCGATCCAGTACGCGATTCGTGAAAGATGCCGGCCAGGGCCTCTGACGGGTGTCTTGGCAGCCCGGGTGTAGGTCGAGCCGCCAGCTTGCCGCCGCTTGCCTTGGTGGTGGCGCGGAACATGGCGTCATCGCCTTGCCTCCAGCGAGAAGGCCGTGATAATCTAGTCAGTATGACTAGAAAAGCATCCGCCTTGCCCACACCGACCGAGCAGCCACCGCGCAGTCGCTGGCGCCTCCAAGACGCGAAGGCGCGCTTCAGCGAACTCGTGCGCATGGCGCACAGCGATGGACCGCAGCACGTCACGTTGCACGGCCGCGATGCGGTAGTGGTTGTCGATGCAGACGAGTTCAACCGCCTGAAGGGCGCGAGAACTGGCGAGTTGCTGATCGATGCGCTGCAAACCTCACCCCATCGCCAGGTCGATATCGAGCCACGCCGATCTGCGATGCCCGTGCGGGCGGTCAAGCTGTGAGTGGCTGGCTGCTGGATACCAATGTGATTTCGGAACTGCGTCGACCGCGCCCAAGCGCGCGGGTGCGAAGCTTCATTGCGAGCCAACGGCTTGACGACTTGTTCGTCAGCACTGTGACTTTTGCCGAGATCCGATTCGGTATCGAGGCAGTCGGAGATCCGATTCGCCGCTCCGAACTGAACGACTGGCTGCTGCACAGAGTGCGGCCCATGTTCGATCAACGCGTCCTTGAGGTTTCCGAGGATGTCATGTTCAAGTGGCGCCTTCTCGTGGAAGACGGCCGCAAGGTCGGCCACACGTTCTCGCAGCCCGACCTGATCATTGCGGCAACAGCCCTGCAACACGGGCTGACGGTTGTGACCCGTGATACCGGTGACTACAAACTCGCACGTGTCCCACTATTGAATCCTTGGGTCGACGAGCCGTCGTGACTTCGTTCCCTGCAAGTCCAGTGGCGAAGTCGGATACCCGTCGGACTGGACCGTCAGCTTTCGAGACGTCAACCTGCAGGGCTGACTGACCGGAACGGGTCGATTCCAGCCTGTCGAACCACGAGGGCGCTGCAGCCGACACCGCGTGTGCGCACCGCGCGGCCGGCGGCCGGCGGCACGGTCCGCGGCTCACCCGTCGGAGCAGCCCGATCGGTGAAATCAGGCCGCCAGGGGCCGCCCGGCTCGGGCGAGCCGTTCCGAAGCGAAGGATCGAGGTCGGCGGGGGTCGGACACGGGCGTCGCTCGCTCGTAAGGCGATCCCGCGGAGACGCTTCTAGTGCGATCCTCGCTCGTCGTCCCTCGCTCGCGTCATCGAAGCCGCCCGTTCGATGCGGGATCCGGTCACGCTCGAGCACAGCTGGGGCAAGATGGTTCGTCCCCGGTTCTTCGACCCGGCATCGCATGACGGCACGGTCGCCACGCTGTCGCTGTGGCGTTCGATCGAATCGGTCTACGCCTTCGCCTACTCCGGCGTGCACGGCGAGGCACTGCGTCATCGGCTCGAATGGTTCGTCAGACCCGAGTGGCCCAGCTATGCCGCCTGGTGGGTCGCCGACGACCACGTCCCGGACTGGCACGAAGCCAGCGAGCGTCTCGAGCATCTCCACGACCACGGGCCCAGTCCGCAGGCCTTCGACCTCCGGCACGCATTCGGGCCGGACGCCGGATCGATCGAGGTCCGGCGCGACGTGGTGCGCGACCTCGTGGCCCGCACCGCCATCGCTCCGCAGATCGACGACGAGCGCCGGCTCGAGCGCGACGCGATCCTCGCGGTGATGAAGGCCGGCATCGATCAGGGGCCGACGTAGCGCGTCGGGCAGTTCCCACGATGGCAGTCGCGCCTGCATGGCGCGACGTCTTCGAGACTCCATCCAGGGAAAGGAGCGCTTCGCATGAACGGCCAGAAGATCTACGAATACGATCTCGACATCACCGGTGCGACGGATTTCGGCGTGAGTCTGCAAGCCATCCTCTCGGGCCAGGAACCGGTGCCGCCCCAGGGCACACGGATCTATGTCGCATTCGCCGGGGAGGCCAAGGGCCGCCTGGCGGGACGCGTGCACGGCGTCGACTACCTTCTGGTCCGCGCCGACGGACGCATCGGGCTCGATAGGAGCCGGGCTCATCGGCGCCCGCGTTCGCTGGGTATCCTGGAGCCCCTCGCGGGCGCCGCCGACAGCAGCGTGCAGTTGGGCGAGATCGGTGCCCCCGGGGGGCCGACCAGCATGCCGGCCAGCGCGAGCACGGCTCGGTCCAGCGAGGCACCCGACAGGATGGCGATCGGCGTCCGGTCGGTCAGGTCCGCGTCCAGCAGCGCCTGCGCGACGGCCTGCACCTGCCGCCAGGCCTCGGCTTAGTTCAGCGTCTGCCATCCGGCACCGGCGCGCTGCGCGAGGAGCCCCCGCTCCGGCGCCTCGGCCGCCCACGCCTCGACGTAGCCGACCGGCTGCAGAAGCTGGTCGACAGCTTCGTGCTCACCCGGGTGGCCTTTCAGGACAACCCGCTCCGCCATGAATACCGGCTGACGCAGAAGGGCCAGGGCCTGCATCCGGTGATCATGGCCATCGTGCACTGGGGCGACGTGCACATGGCCGGGAAGACGGGGCGCCCGATCCTGCATCGCCACACCGTGTGCGGCCACCGCTTCGATCCGGTGCCGACCTGCTCGCACTGCGCGGGCGAACTGCTGCCCCGCGAAGTGGGCATCGAGCCCGCACCGGGCGGGCTGTCATTGGCGTGTCATCAACTTGCGGCTACAACGTCCGGTTGCATCGGTCACCCAGGATCCGCCCCATGCCCAAGGATTTCACCACGATGGAGGACAGCAACCGGTCCTCCAACCCCAGCATCCACGAGATCAGCGACCCCGCGCGGCGCATCGTGCTCCGGGGCGGCGTGGTCGCGGCGATGCTGCCGTTCCTGTCGTCGCTGGCGGGCTGCGCCGGCCTGCCCGGCCTGCCCGCGGGCGGCGCGCGGCCGGGCTTCCGGAGCGTGCCGGTCACCCGCGCGGACGGCTTCTTCGTCGCCGAGGGCTACTCCGCCGTGCCCGCCTTCATGTGGGGCGAGCCGGTCGGCGTTCCGGGCAACATGCCGGCCTTCAGGCCCGACGGCTCCAACACCGCCGCCGAGCAGGGCACGCAGATCGGCATGCATCACGACGGCATGCACTACTTCCCGCTCGACGGCAGCCGGCGCGGGCTGCTGGTCATCAACCACGAGTACACCGACGACGGCCTGCTGCACACCGACGGCATGGCGACGTGGTCGGCCGAGAAGGTCGCCAAGAGCATCGCGGCCCACGGCGTGAGCGTTCTCGAGGTCGAGCAGCGCGACGGCACCTGGCAGGCGGTGCGCCCGTCGAAGTACGCGCGCCGCATCACCGCCGGCACCCCGATGGCGATCGGCGGTCCGGCCGCCGGCCACGGCCTGATGCGCACCGCCGCCGACCCCGAGGGCCGGCGGGCACTGGGCACGCTGAACAACTGCGCCCACGGCTACACGCCCTGGGGCACCTACCTCACCTGCGAAGAGAACTTCATCTTCTACTTCAACGGGCCCGAGACGCCCGACGCGCACGGCGCGCGCTGGGGCCTGCGCCGCAACGGACGCGGCTACCGCTGGCACGAGCACGAGGCGCGCTTCGACGCCGTGCGCCATCCGAACGAGCCCAACCGGTTCGGCTGGGTGGTCGAGATCGACCCCGCCGACCCGACGATGACGCCGATCAAGCGCACCGCGCTCGGTCGTGCCGCGCACGAGGGCGCGACGGTGGCCACGACGAAGGACGGGCGCGCGGTCGTGTACATGGGCGAGGACGCCCAGTTCGAGTACATCTACAAGTTCGTGAGCCGCGACCGCATCCAGCCGGGCGGCTTCGCGGCCAACCGCGAGCTGCTCGACCATGGCACGCTGTACGTCGCCCGCTTCGACGGCGGCGGTACCGGGCAGTGGATGGAGGTCCGTCATGGCACCCGGGGATTGACCACCGCCAACGGCTTCGCGGATCAGGGCGAGGTGATGGTGAAGTCCCGGCAGGCGAGCGACCTGCTCGGCGCGACGAAGATGGACCGCCCCGAGTGGATCACGATCGACCCGGCCAGCGGCGAGGTCTACTGCACGCTCACCAACAACACGCGCCGCGGCGCGAGCGGCCAGCCCGCCGTGGACGGCGCCAACCCGCGCGCCAACAACAGCATGGGCCACATCATCAGCTGGAAGGAGCGCGGTGACTTCGATGCTGACACCTTCACCTGGACCCACTTCGTGATGGCGGGCGACCCGGCGAACACGCGCGCCGAGGCGCGCGGCGACGTCAAGGGCGACGCCTACGGCAGTCCCGACGGCCTGTGGTTCGACAGCCGGGGCCTGCTGTGGATCCAGATCGACGCCCACGCCACGAACATGTACCAGGGCGACTACGCCGGCGTCGGCAGCAACATGATGCTGGCCGCCGATCCGAAGACCGGCGAGACCCGGCGCTTCCTGGTCGGGCCGGTCAACTGCGAGATCACCGGGGTCGTCTGCACACCGGACATGAGGACGATGTTCGTCAACGTCCAGCATCCCGGCGAGAGCCCCAGCGACCGCAGCGACCCGGCCGATCCGACGAAGTTCTCGACCTGGCCCTCGGGCGTGAAGGGTCAGCGGCCCCGCAGCGCGACGGTGGTGATCCGGAAGAACGACGGCGGGATCGTCGGGACGTGAGTTCGCGAGCGAGTCCTGCGCTCGACAGCACGCGAGCGTGCACTGATGATCGGGCCTGACGTCCACACGCCCCCGCGCCGGCGGTTCCCACGGCCCTGCGCGTCATTCCATGAAGGCTGCACGATGATCCAAGCACGTCGCCAGGTCGGCATCGCGGTGGCGGCGTTGCTCACGCTCGTCGCCCCGGCCCCCGGCTCGGCCCAGCCCGCCGGTACCTGCCTGATCCAGCGGATCGAAGGCACGGTGACGGTCTCGGCGGGCGGTGCCGGGCCACTCGCCGCGCAGACCGGCCAGACGCTCGCCGCCAGCGACACGGTGCGGACCCTGCCGGCGTCGCGCGTCAGCCTGGGCTGTGCCGGCGGCCTCAAGGTGGTCGTCGGCCCCGACAGCGCCATCACGGTCGAGGGCGTGCTGGCCGCCGGCTCGCAGCCGTTCGGGCTGCGGCTGCTCGAGGGCATCGTGGGATTCGTCTTCAGGGGCAGCGGTGGCGTGCAGGTCCGAACGCCCTCGGCCGTGGCCGCGGTCCGGTCCACGGAGTGGGCGATGCGCTGGGCCAACGGCGTCAGCGAGGTGTTCACCCGGGAGGGGACCGTCACCGTGTCGGCCGACGGCGGCACGGCGACCCTCGGCCCCGGTGATGGCGTCGATGTGTCGGACACGGGCGGACTCAGGCCGGTGGTCCAGTGGAGACCTCCGCGCATCGCCCGTTTCGCCGAACTGCTCGGCGCCGACTGGTGACGCCGGGGCGGCGTGTCCGACTGGAACGGCTGGGGGTGATGGCCGGGGTCGTGCTGGGCGCGCTGGTGCTGGGCCTGTGGCATCCCGGCGAGCGCGGCGCCTTCTGGCAGGGCATCGAGGGCCGCCTCCTGGACGCGCGATTCCGCGTGCGCGGGCCGCTGCCCGCGCCGCAGCAGGTCGCGATCGTCGCGTTCGACGACGCCGCGATCGAGCGCCCGGCCACCTTCCCGCCCTCCCGCACGGCGCTGGGCGAGGTCGTGTCCGACGCGTGGCAGTCGGGCGCGCGGGTGGTGACGCTGGATGTCCTGCTGGTCGACCCACGACCCGATGATCCGGTCCTGGCCGCCGCGCTGGCCCGGGGCACGGCCATCCTCGGTGTCGCCGAGGCCGCGTCGGGTGCACCCCTCGTGACGCTGCGCCAGCGCGGGGGACCGAGCGTGGTCATGGGGCCCGAGCCTCACTCACCGCTCCCCGCGCTGGGGCCGGGCCCGGTGCTGCAGGAGGCGGCCGACCTGGCGCATGTGACGGTGGAACACGGGCCGGACGGGGTGCTGCGCCGGCTGCGCCCGGTCCTGTCGGTGGCGACCGCGCACGGCCTCGTGACCCTGCCCGGGCTGGCGGTGGCCGCGGTGTCGGCCCAGGCCGGACCGACCCGGGTGTCGACCCCCCGCAGCGGCGTGGGCGGCCGTCTCGAGATCGGGCCGGTCTCGGTCCCGCTGGACCTGCGCGGCACGGTTCCCCTGGACTACTACGGCCCGGCGGGGTCGATCCGGACCTATTCCGCGGCGTCCGTGTCGCAGGCGGACCTGCGCGGGAAGATCGTCTTCGTGGGCGCGACGGCCACCGGCTTCGGCGACCGTCACGCGACGCCGTTCGACCCGACGATGCCGGGTGTCGAGGTGCATGCCACCTTCGCCGCCAATCTGCTGACGGGGCGTCCGCTGCGCCGTGACGGGGTGGCATGGGGCGCCAGTGTCCTGCTGGGCCTGCTCGCCGCCGTCGCGGGGTGTGCGGCCGCCGGACTGAACGGCCCCCTCGCCGCCACGGCGGCCACCGCCGGCGCGGCCCTGGCGATGGCGGCGGCGCTGCAGGCCGCGTTCTCGGCGGGCTGGTGGCTCGACGCGACGACGGTGTCGATGTGCCTGGTGCTCGGCGCGGGGGCGAGTGCAGCCGCCCAGCGCTTCCAGCAGCGGCGCCGCGCCACCAACCTCGCCCGGTACCAGTCGCCGGCGCTGGTCGAGACCCTCGCCACCGACGCCAACCCCCTGCGGGACCGGCCGCCTCAGCCTGCGGTCGTGGTGTTCGTCGATGTCGTGGGGTTCACGCCCCATGCCGAGCGCTCGGGCCCGGAGCGCACCTACGCGTTGCTGGGCGCGTTCACGCGACAGGTGGAGCAGGCCGCCGACCGCTGCGACGGCATGATCGCGGACTTCGCGGGCGACGGTGCGCTCGTCGTCTTCGGCGTGCCCGAGCCCGGCGGGGACGATGTCGAACGGGCCCTGCGGTTCATCGAGCAGCTCGACGCGGCGGTGCTCGCGTCTGCGGACTGGCCGGGGCTCGGCCTGCGGTTCAGTGCCCATGCGGGCCCGGTGCAGCTGGGAGTGCTGGGTGGAGATCGGCATCGCCGCGTAGCCGTCAGCGGTGACGTGGTGAACACCGCCAGCCGCCTGCAGGACAGCGCGCGCGCCCGCGACGCCTCGCTGGCGCTGTCGGGCGCCTTCGTCGCGGCCTCACCGCATGCCCGTCGCTGGGCCGGGCAGCGGGGCCTCGTGAAGCTGGCGCCGCAGCAGCTGCGCGGCCGCGCTGCGCTCGAAGAAGTCTGGGTCGGCGCGCTCCGGCAGTCGGCTCCATGAGCGGATCGGTCGACGTGCCGGCTCGGCTGCCCCGCCTGGATCAGGCTCGCGGCTGGGCGTCCCGCGCGGCCGTGACCGTGTCGGCCGCCCTGGCCCATGTTCCCGAGAACGCGGCCTACGGCCTGATGGCCATGGCGCCGCTGGGTCTGGCGTTCGGGCCCACGGCGATGGCGCTGGCCATCCTGGGCGCGGTGGTGGCCAACACGGTGGCCCATGTGCTGGGCGGCGGGCGACTCGCCAGCGGGCCGCGCTCGTCGCTGGCACTCCTGACGGCGGGCCTGGTGGCGAATCTCGTCGCCAGCCCGGTCGCCGAGGGCGACCTGGGCGTCCTGCAGGTCCTGGTCAGCGTCGCGCTGGCCCTGGTGGGCGCCGGCCTGCTGCAGTGCCTGTTCGGGTGGCTGGGTCTGGGGAACCTGGTCAAGTTCACCCCGTACCCGGTTCGGCTCGGCCTGACCGGCGGCATCGGCCTGCTGCTGCTCATCACCGCCCTGCCGGTGATGCTCGGCCACCGCTTCGGCACCTCGCTGCTGGCCGGCGGCATAGTCCCCGACTGGGGGGCCGCGGCCGTGGGCGTGTGCGCCCTCGCCACCTGCTGGCTGGTGGCCCGCCACGTGCCGCGGGTGCCTCCGGTGCTGCTGGGCATGATCGCCGCCACCGCGCTGCACGAGGTGCTCCTGAACCACGGCGGCGTCGCGGTCTGGGGCCGTACCCTGGGGGTGCCGCAGCTGCCGACGTTCGAGGCGGGCCTGCTGGTCCAGGCGGTCAGCGGCGTCGTCGAGCAGGTGGACTTCAAGACCGGCACCCTGCTGGCGGTGTATGCGGTCACGCTGGCCTTGCTGTGCAGCATGGACACGCTGATCACCACGTCCATCATCGACGGCCGCCTGAGGCTGCGGCGAAGCGCCGACCGGGAGCTCGTGGCTCAGGGGGTGGCGAACATCGCGACGGCGCTGTGCGGCGGGCATGCCGCGTCGCCCTCGGCCGCACGCACCCTCGCCCTGGTTCCACCGCAGCCGGAGGTCCGGCACGTGGCGCTGTTCTATGCGCTGGCGATGCTGCTGGTGCTGGTGTCGGGGCAGCAGTGGCTGGCGGTCCTTCCGGAAAGCGCCCTCGGAGGCCTGCTGGTCCTGCAGGGCGCCCAGATGGTGGCGCCCGCCCTGTTGCGCGCCCCCAAGGGCCTGCTGCGCCTGAGGCAGGGTCACGCCGACCCGTCCCGAGGCGAGGCCCGCGCGCTGGTGGGCAACTGGGCCGTCACGGTGGCCGTGGCGCTGAGCGCGCTGATCTGGGGCCTGGGCGCGGCGGTCCTGATCGGCGCCTCCTGCGCGGTGCTGCTGTTCGTGCGCGCCAACATGCGGGACGTGGTGCGCCACCTGTCGACGGGCGAGACCCGAGGGTCCCTGAAGGTGCGCCCGGCCCAGGTGCGCGACGCACTGCGCCGAGAAGGCCGACAGATCGCGCTGTTCGAGCTCGAAGGCTCGCTGTTCTTCGGCACGGCCGATGCCCTGCAGAGCCGGCTGCAGCAGCTTCCGGACACGGTCGGCACCGCCATCCTCGACCTGCGCCAGGTTCAGGACATCGACGTCACGGCCGCCCGGATCCTGAACGAGGTGGCCGACGACTGGGGACGACGCGGACGGCGGCTGGTGTTCGCGGAATGGCCCGTGGACGACAGTCGGCGACAGCTGCTGGAAGCGATGACAGACGCCGGCAGCGCCGACCCGCTGCATTTCTCCGACGATGTCGACCGGGCCCTCGAGCACGCGGAAGACCGCCTGATCGAGCGACTGGGACTCCAGATCCATTCGGACGAGGCGATCCCGCTCGCGGAGACCTCGCTCATGCGCGGCCTGACGCCGCAGACGCGCGCCGTGGTGGAAGCCGCGATGCAGGTGCTGCACTTCCCGCGCGATACGGTGATCTTCCGATTGGGTGACCCCGGCGACGGCCTGTACGTCGTGACGCGGGGCGAGGTGGGCCTGCGGCTTCCCGGAAGCTCGCGGCGTCTCGCCTCGTTCGCGGCCGGCGTGACGATCGGCGAGATCGCCGTGCTGAGTCACGAGACCCGGTCCGCGGAAGCGGTCGCGGAATCCGATGTCACCGCCTGCTTCCTGCCGACGACCGCGTTCGACCGGTTGCTGCGGGATCACCCCGAGGTGGCCGCGCTGCTGCTGAAGAACATGGCGCTGCACCTGTCGGACCGCGTGCGCGGACTGACCGGTGACCTGACGCACTGGGTCTCTCGTGCCGCCGCCAAGCGCCCCCTGACGGACCAGCCGAGCGCCGCGTCCTATTCGACCGACGTCGGCATGACCGGGGAGTGACACGCTGCATCGACCTGCGGGTCGAGAGCCTGCGCCAGCGCGGCGACGTGCGCGCGCTGCTGCTCGGGCCGCACCGGCTCGATCGCCGAGGCGACCGGACGCTGCAGCCGCCCGTTCCCGCGGGAACGCCTTCGCTGCGTATCCTGGAGCCTGTCGCGGCCGCGGCCGCCGTCGACCCCGGCCACAGTGCGCCGCCCACCCGACACGACCCGCAGGCCGCCCCATGACCGACACCCCGCACCTGCGCACCCCCGACGATCGCTTCGCCGACCTGCCCGGCCATCCCTGGGCACCGCGCTACACGACCGAGCTGCACGAGCTCGGCGGCCTGCGGCTGCACTACCTGGACGAAGGCCCGCGCGATGCGCCGGTCACCTGGCTGTGCCTGCACGGCAACCCGGCCTGGAGCTACCTGTACCGGCTGATGATCCCCGAATTCCTCGCGGCCGGGCATCGCGTGGTGGCGCCCGACATGCCGGGCTTCGGCCGCAGCGACAAGCCGCTCGACGTGGCGTGGCACACCTTCGATCGCCATCGCCGCGTGCTGCTGGCCTTCGTCGAGTCGCTGGCGCTGGAACGCGTGAACCTGGTGGTGCAGGACTGGGGCGGGCTGATCGGGCTCACGCTGCCGATGGCGGCGCCGGCACGCTACCGTGGGCTGCTGGTGATGAACACCTACTTCGCCACCGCCGAGACGCCGCTGCCCGAGGGCTTCCTGCAGTGGCGCGCGATGTGCCGCGGCAAGCCCGACTTCGCGATCTCGCGGCTCCTCTCGCGCGGCAATCCGCAGATGAGCGAGGCGGCGTGCGCGGCCTACGACGCGCCGTTCCCGGGGCCGGACTTCCGCGCGGCGACGCGCGCCTTCCCGGACCTCGTGCCGGAGCGACCGCAGGACGACGGCGCAGCAGTCTCGCGCGAGGCGGCGGCGTTCTGGGCCGAGGCCTGGACGGGCCGCTCGATGATGGCGATCGGCATGCAGGACCCGGTGTTCACGCCGGCGCTGATGGAGCGGCTGCGGGCGGGCATCCGCGGCTGTCCGGCGCCGATGCAGGTGGCCGAGGGCGGGCACTTCGTGCAGGAGCACGGCCGGGCCATCGCGATCGAGGCGGTGCGGCGGCTGGGCTGATGTACCCCTGGCCCCTCGCGGCGGCGGCGGCGGGGCGTTTATGCAAACCTTAGCGACCTTATCGTTCCAGGATAAGGTCGCTCGACTCGCAATAAGCGAGACGCGCGATGGCTGAACCTGACGCCACGCGTGCCGACTCGAAGGGGCCGCCCTCCTCGGCCTGCAGCCCCGAGCCGACGTCCGATCACGTCAGGTCGTGACGAGGCAGCCACGGCGCGTCACAGCGCCCCCGCCGCTCCATCGCTGCGCGGATCGCTCCCCACGTCCATCGCGCCGTCGACGCCGATCCGGATCACGCCCGCATGCCCCATGTAGTCGGACCACTCGTCGAACCACTCGACGTCGTGGCCGAGCGCACGCAGGCCCGCGGCGGTGGCTTCGGGGAAGCGGCGCTCGAGCTTGAGCGTGGTGAGCGACTGGTCGCCCCAGGCGCGGCCGAGCACCCAGCGGGGTGCTGCGAGCGCATCGGCCAGCGGCATGCCGAGGTCCATCGCGCGGGTGAGCACGGCGGCGGAGATCTGCGGCTGGGCCTCGCCGCCCATGGTGCCGAACACGATGCGCGAGCCGTCGTCGCCGAACCAGGTGGGCGCGTTCAGCGTGTGCGACGGCCGCTTGCCGGGGGCCAGCGTGTTCGCGCGGCCAGGCTCGAAGGTGTAGCCGTGGCCGCGGTTGTGCCAGACGATGCCGGTGTCGCCGGCCATCACGCCGCTGCCGTACTCCCAGCACAGGCTCTGGATGGCGCTGACCGAGCGGCCCTGGGCGTCGGCGACGCCGAACCACACGGTGTCGCCGGGCAGCGGGCCGTCGTCGAAGGGCGCGGCGCGCGTGCGGTCGATGCGCGCGGCGAGCGCATCGAGCGTGGCGGGCGCGAGCATGCGGTGCACGGGGACATCGACGAAGTCGGGGTCGCCCAGGTGCCGGTCGCGCAGCGCGTGCGCGAGCTTGGCGGCCTCGGCATGCAGGTGCACGAACTCGGCGGACATCGGCTCGAGGCCCGACAGGTCGAAGCGGTCGAGGATGCCGAGCAGCGTGAGCGAGGTGATCCCGACGGTGGGCGGCGGCAGGTTGCGCAGCATGCCGGCGCGGTAGCGCACCGAAGGCTGCGCGACGCGGCGGCACTCGAAGCGGGCGAGGTCGCCGGCGTCGAGCGGGCTGCCTTCGCGCTGCAGGCCGGCGGCGATGCGCCGGCCGAGCTCGCCGCGGTAGAAGCCGTTGGCGCCCTCGTGCGCGAGCAGCGCGAGGCTCTCGGCGAGCGCGGCCTGGCGCAGCGTGTCGCCCTTCGCGGGAATCCGGCCGCCGGGCGCGAAGTTGTTCACGAACGCCTCGGTCTGCGACAGCTGCGCCCAGTGGCCGCGCATCGCGGCGCCCTGCCCCTCGTTGGCGGCGAAGCCGTCGCCGGCGAGCTTCGTGGCGGGCGCGAGCAGCTCGGCCCACGACAGCGTGCCGCCCCAGCGCGAACGCGAGTGCTCGTAGGCGGCGCCCCAGACGGACACCATGCCGGCGACGGTGTTGGCCGCCCACGGGCCGCGCTTGGGGATGGCCTGCAAGCCGCGCGCGCGATAGGCGTCGGGGGTGCAGACCGCGGCGGCGGGGCCGGCGCCGTCGAGGCCGAAGCAGGCGCCCGAGGCCTCGGCGACGGTGAAGAACGCATCGCCCCCGATGGCGTTCATGTGCGGGTAGACGACGGCGAGCACGGCGCCGGCGGCGATGGTCGCCTCGATGGCGTTGCCACCGCGCGCGAGGATGTCGAGACCGGCCTCGGTGGCCAGGTGATGGGGCGCTGTGATCGCGCCGCCGCGGCCGCTGGCCGAGGGGGAAGTCATCGAAGGTGCTCCGGAAGACGTCGGGACGGCGGGGCCGTCGGGACGTCGGACTGTCAGGACGAGAGGGGGAAGGCGCAGGCTACACGACGCCCCGGCCCGTCGGCCACCAGCACCGGTTCGGTTTCCCGGCAGGCGTCACGGGCCTGCGGGCAGCGCGACGCGAAACGGCATCCGCGCGGCAGGTCGATGGGGCTGGGGATCTCGCCGCGCAGCGGCGCGCCCAGCGGCCGCCCGAAGCTCGGGAACGCGTCCATCAGCGCACGCGTGTACGGATGGCGCGGCCGGTTGAGCACCTCTCCGGTCGGCCCCTCCTCGACCACGCGCCCCAGGTACATGACCGCGATGCGGTCGCAGAGGTAGCTCGCGACACCGAGGTCGTGCGTGATGAAGACGAGGGTCAGGCCCATCTCGCGGCGCAGGCTGCGCAGCAGGTTCAGCAGCTGCGCCTGCACCGAGACGTCGAGGCCCGCGACCGACTCGTCGGCGAACACGATCCTCGGCTCCGAGGCGAGCGCGCGCGCCACCGCGACGCGCCGCACCTGGCCGCCCGACAGCTCGCTCGGGAAGCGGTCGCGCATCGTCGCCGACAGGCCGACGCGCTCGAGCAGCGCGCCGACCCGCGCGGGCACCTCGGCATCGGCGCACAGCGCATGCAGGCGCATCGGCTCGGCGAGGATGTCGCCGATGCGCATCCGCGGGTTCATCGAGCCGCGCGCGTCCTGGTAGATGTACGCGACCTCGCGCGAGAACGCGCGGCGCGCCTCGCCCGACAGCGTGCCGAGGTCCGCGCCGCGATAGAGCAGCCGGCCTTCGGTGGCGGCCTCGAGGCCCAGCATCAGCCGCACCAGCGTCGACTTGCCCGAGCCGCTCTCGCCGACCAGCGCGACCGCGTCGCCGTCGCCCACGTCGAGCCGCACGCCGTCGAGCGCATGCAGCAGGCGCGGCTCGCCGCGCGCGAAGCGGCGTGCCGGCGGCGCACGGCCGACCTCGTACGCCTTCTCGACGTCGAGCACCGAGAACAGGGGCTGGCCGCTCATGGCGCCACCCATGCCGCCGCTCACGACACCGCTCCGACCGGCTGGCCCTGCGCGACCCAGCAGGCGACGCGCCGGCCCTCGAGCTCGACGAGCGGCGGACGCACCTGGGTGCAGCGCGGCCCGGCCTTCGGGCAGCGGGTGGCGAAGCGGCAGCCCGGCGGCATGTCGGCCGCATCGGGCACGTTGCCGGCGAGCGGCTCGAGCTCGTGCGAATCGAGCTCGACCACGCAGGCTCGCAGGCCCTGGGTGTACGGATGCAGCGGCGCGTCGAGCAGCAGCCCGGCCGGGCCGGTCTCGACGATCTGGCCGCCGTACATCACCGCCACCTCGTCGCAGACCTGGGCGGCGAGCGCGAGGTCGTGCAGCACGAACACGGCGCTCGAGCCGAGCGCGCGCACGCGGTCCATCACCAGCGTCATGATCTGCGCCTGGATGGTGACGTCGAGCGCGCTGGTGGGCTCGTCGGCGATCAGCAGCTCGGGGTCGCAGGCGAGCGCGATCGCGATCATCACGCGCTGCTGCATGCCGCCGGAGAGCTGGTGTGGATAGGCGGACAGGCGCGCGCGCGCGTCCGGGATGCCGACGCTGTCGAGGAGCTGGGCGGCGCGCTCGAGCGCGGCCCGCTTGTCCAGCTTCAGGTGCCGGCGCAGCGGCTCGCAGATCTGGCTGCCGACGGTGAAGCACGGATCGAGCGAACCCATCGCATCCTGGAAGATCAGGCCGATGCGCCGGCCGCGCAGCGTCTGGAAGCGCGACTCGGTGAGCGCGGTGAGCTCGGTCCCGTCGAAGCGCAGGCTGCCCGACAGGCCCACCTCGGGCTCGCGCAGCAGCCCGATGATCGCCATCGCGAGCGTGGACTTGCCCGCGCCGGACTCGCCGAGCAGCCCCAGCGAGCGGCCGCGCTCCAGCGACAGCGAGACCTCGTCGAGCACGGTGTTGCGGCCGCGCCTGAGCGACAGGCGATCGATCTCGAGCAGGGGCGCCGTCATCTCAGCGCCCCTCCGAGCGCGGCGAGAACGCGTCGCGCAGCCCGTCGCCCAGCAGCGTCAGCCCCACCAGCAGCACCGCGAGCGCGACGCCGGGCACGCCCGAGATCCACGGCGCCATGGTGATGAAGGCGCGGCCCTCGGCGATCATCAGCCCCCAGTCGGGCGTGGGCGGCACCACGCCGATGCCGAAGAACGACAGCCCCGACTCCAGCAGGATCGCGGTGCTGATCCGGATGCCGGCCTGCACCAGCAGCGAGGGCATCACGTTGGGCAGCAGGTGGCGCAGGATCAGCGCGGTGCGCGGCACGCCCATGAGGCCCGCGGCCTCGACGAAGGGGCGCGACTTCACCTGCAGCACGTCGGAGCGCACGATCCGCGCGAACGGCCCGACGAAGGAGATGGCGAGCGCGTAGATCACCTTGTCGATGCCCAGGCCGAGCACCGCGACGAAGGCGATCGCCAGGATGATCTCGGGGAAGGCGAGGATGGCGTCCACCAGCCGCATCAGCGCCCACTCCACCCAGCCGCCGACGAGGCCGGCGACCAGGCCGATCACCATGCCGCCGGCCAGGCCGAGCGCGACCGACGCGAAGCCGATGCCGAGCGCCAGCCGCGCGCCGTAGAGCAGGCGCGAGTACATGTCCTGGCCGAAGGAGTCGGTGCCCAGCCAGTGCTCGGCGCCCGGCGCCATCAGCGCATGCTCGAGGTTCTGCTCGGTGGGATCGTGGGTCGCGATGAGCGGCGCCAGCAGCGCCAGCAGCACGAAAAGCCCGACCACCCACAGGCCCGCGACCGCCGCGCGCTCGCGCCGGATGCGGCGCCAGGTGCGCGCGATCGCACCGGACGGCGAGGGCGCGCCCGGGCCGGGGGCGGCGAGCAGCGACGCCGCGTCGTGCACCGAGGCCTCGGCGTCGGGGGGCAGGACGGGGCGCGCCGGCACGGCCGGCAGCGAGGACGGAGAGGCGCTCATCGGCGTCGCAGCCTCGGGTCGAGCAGCGTGTAGAGCTGGTCGACCAGCAGGTTGACCAGCACGAAGAAGAGCGCGGTGAGCATGATGCCGGCCTGCACGACCCCGTACTCGCGGTTGAGCACGGCGGTGGTGATCATCGAGCCCAGCCCGGGCACCGCGAACACCACCTCGGTCATCACCGCGCCGCGCAGCAGGCCGCCCAGCTGCAGGCCGATGACGGTGACCAGCGGCATCAGCACGTTGCGCATCGCATGCACGCCGACCACGCGCGACATCGGCTCGCCGCGGGCGCGCACCGCCTTGATGAAGGGCTGGTTCATCACCTCGATGAGGCTGGCCCGCGTGGTGATCGCGATCAGCCCGGTGTAGTAGCAGGCGAGCGTGATCGCCGGCAGCGCCAGATGGTGCAGCCCGCCCCAGAAGTCCTCCCACGGCCGCACGAAGCCCAGCGTCGGGAACCAGCCGAGCGCCACGCCGAACACCCAGATCAGCACGATGCCGAGGTAGAAGCTCGGGAAGGCCGAGCCCAGCACCGACAGCGAGGACACCAGGTAGTCGGGCCAGCGGCCCTTGCGCAGCGCCGCGAGCACGCCGGCCGGCACGCCCACCAGGAGTGCCAGCGCCAGCGACAGCGCCGCGAGCGACAGCGTCACCGGCAGCGCCTGGAACACCGCCTGGCTGAAGATGTCGTCGCGGGTGATGAACGACTTGCCCCAGTCGCCCTGCACGAAACGAGACAGCCACAGGCCGTACTGCGTCCACACCGGCTGGTCGAGCCCGAGCTCGCGCGTCAGGCGCGCATGCGCCTGCGGCGAGTACTCTGAGCCGAGCAGCAGCGTGACCGGATCGCCCGGCGCGAGCTTCAGGAACCAGAAGCTCGCGACCGAGACGATCAGCAGCACCAGCAGCGTCTGCAGGCCCTTGCCCGCGAACGAACGGAACATCATGCGGGACGGGTCGTCAGCGGCTCACTTCAGGCTGACGCTGTGCATGTTCATCAGGTCCACCGGCACGTACTTGAAGCCCTCGACCTTCTTGCTGAAGATCTTGTAGACCTTGGTGTGCGCGAGGATCGCGATCGGCGCGTCCTTCTGCATCATCAGGTCCTCGGCGGCGTAGTAGAGCTTCTTGCGCTTGTCGCGGTCGACGATCTCGGCCGCCTGGTTGATCAGGGTGTCGAACTCGGGGTTCGAGTAGCCGACGTAGTTCCACGGCTTGCCGGTGACCCACTCGGGGCGGATCGTCTCGTCCGGATCGAGGTCGGCCTGCCAGGCCTCGTCGTACAGGTCGAACTCGCCGGCATTGCGCCGCTTGGTGAGGATCGCGCGGTCCATCAGCTCGAGCTTCACCTTGATGCCGATCTTCGCGAGCATCGGGATGATGAGCTGCGCGTTGCGGCTGCCGCTGCCGCCGTTCGAGGTGAACGACTCGGTGGCGATGTAGGTGACCTCGATCTCGCCCTTCGTCTTGGCCTTGGCGCGGTACTCCTGCGCCCGCTTCAGGTCGAAGAACTGACCGCGCCCGCTCTTGGCGATGTTCGGATCGTAGTAGCCGGTCATCGGCGGCGAGATCGGCGTGTACGCCGCGATCGCGTCGCCGAAGTAGCCCTGCTTGACGATGGTGGCGCGGTCGATGGCGAAGGCCACCGCCAGCCGCAGGTTCGGGTCGTCGGCGAACGGCCCGCGCTTGTTGTTCATGCCGAGGAACGCGTAGTTGCCCTCGACGTCGCCGTAGATGTTGAGGTTCTTGTTCGCGCGCAGCTGCGACATGAACTGGAACGGGCAGGCGTCCATGCCGTCGACCTGGCCGGACAGCACCGCGGCCACGGCCGAGGTCGGCTCCTTGATCAGCACGATCTGGATCTTGTCGAGGTAGGGCAGGCCACGCTCGAAGTAGTCCGGATTGCGCTCGAGCTCGATGAGCTCGTTCTCCTTCCACTGCACGAACCTGAAGGGGCCGGTGCCGACCGGGTTGCGGCCGAAGTCCTTGCCGAACTTCTCGACCGCACTCTTGCTGACGATCGTGCCCGCGCGACCGGTCGCGCCGGTCATGGCCACCGGGAAGAACGCGAAGGGCTTGGCGTAGCGGATGCGTACCGTCAGCGGATCGACGATGTCGATGCCCGCGAGGTCGGCCACCATCCACGAGTGCGGCGAGGCGACCGCCGGATCCTTGACCCGCTCGATGCTCCACTTGACCGCGGCCGCGTCGCAGGCATCGCCGTTGTGGAACTTCACGTTCGGACGCAGCGTGAAGACGTGCGTCTTGTCGTCGACCATCTGCCACTTCTCGGCGAGGTCGGGCACGAAGGCGACCTTGCCGCCTTCGTAGGTGACCTTCAGCAGCCCGTTGTAGATGTTGTTGTGGATCTTGATCGCGCCGAGTGACCCGGTGAAGTGCGGGTCGAGCGTGTCGGGGGCGACGATGTGCGCCCACTTGATCGTGCCGCCGCGCTTGGGTTCGGCGGCGAGCGCCTCGCCGGTGAACGCGCCGCCGGCGAGTGCCGCCGCGCCCATCGCGGCGCCGCCGCGCAGGAAGTCCCGCCGTCCGAGGTCGAGCGCGAGCCGTTCGGCGAGCTGCTGCTTCAGTTCGAGGTCGTGCATGGTCTGTTGGGGGCCGATCGTGGAGTGGAGAGGAAAGGCGCGCACGGGTCGTGCCGCGACGCTGCATGCCTGACAACGCAAGGACCGTGCCGTGCCCCGGCCCCGCCGTGGCTGCGGGCCTCGCGGCGCCAGCGCTGTGCGGATGACCCTTCGTCTGTCGGCGTCTTCGGGTGCGAAGCAGGGCGCGCGGCACCCGCGCGGTGCGCCCGCAGGGCATGGAACCCGTGTCGACGTTCGCCGCATAGAATGGACCGCGTCTTCTTCGAGCTCCGGCCCACCGGACAGGCGCGCATGGCCTACCACCAGACGATCGGCGCGCGTCGCCACCGCTTCGACGACCTGCGCACGCTGCTGGCGCGCGCCAGTCCGCTGCGCTCGGGCGACCTGCTCGCGGGCGTCGCCGCTGTCGACGAGGAGGAGCGCGTCGCCGCGCGCATGGCGCTCGCCGACGTGCCGCTGCGCAGCTTCCTGTCCGAGCCGGCGGTGCCCGCCGACGACGACGAGGTGTCGCGGCTGATCCTCTCGCAGCACGACGCCGCGGCCTTCGCGCCCATCGCGCACCTGACCGTCGGCGGGTTCCGCGACTGGCTGCTGTCGGAGACCACCGACGGCCCGTCGCTCGAGCGCCTCGCCTGGGGCCTGACGCCCGAGATGGTGGCCGCGGTCAGCAAGCTGATGCGCAACCAGGACCTGGTGCTGGCCGCGAGGAAGCGCCGCGTGGTCAGCGCGTTCCGCACCACCATCGGCCTGCCCGGACGGCTGTCGGTGCGGCTGCAGCCCAACCACGGCACCGACGATCCGCGCGGCATCGTGGCCTCGACCATCGACGGGCTGATGTACGGCTGCGGCGATGCGGTCATCGGCATCAATCCGGCGGGCGACAACCTCGCGAACATCGTCGAGCTGCTCCGCGTGCTCGACGCGATCCGCGAGCGCTTCGCGATCCCGACGCAGTCGTGCGTGCTGACCCATGTCACGCAGTCGATCCGTGCGATCGAGGCCGGCGCGCCGCTGGATCTCGTGTTCCAGTCGATCGGCGGCACCCAGAAGACCAACGAGTCCTTCGGCATCTCGCTGGCGCTGCTCGACGAGGCGGCGGCGGCCGTCGCGTCCCTGAAGCGCGGCACGGTGGGCACGAACGCGATGTACTTCGAGACCGGCCAGGGCAGCGCGCTGTCCGCGAACGCCCACCATGGCGTCGACCAGCAGACCATCGAGGCGCGCACCTATGCGGTCGCGCGCCGCTACGCGCCGCTGCTGGTCAACACCGTGGTCGGCTTCATCGGACCGGAGTACCTGTACGACGGCAAGCAGATCGTGCGCGCGGGGCTCGAGGACCACTTCTGCGGCAAGCTGCTCGGCGTGCCGATGGGCTGCGACGTCTGCTACACCAACCATGCCGAGGCTGACCAGGACGACATGGACACGCTGCTGACGATGCTCGGCGTGGCCGGGGTGAACTTCATCATGGGCGTGCCCGGCGCCGACGACGTGATGCTCAACTACCAGAGCACCTCCTTCCATGACGCGCTGTACCTGCGCGAGGCGCTGGGGTTGAGGCGCGCCCCGGAGTTCGAGGCGTGGCTGGAGCGCATGGGCATCGCGGGCGCGGACGGACGGCTGCTCGGCGGCGCGGGGCGCGGGCAGGCGCTGCTGGGGATGGCCGAGGCGGTGGGGGTGGGGTCGTGAGCGGGTCGGACGCTTCGCGCGACGCCAGCGAGCCCGGCGCCGAGGGCACGGCGCACGCGCGGGAGCTGCTCGTGCCGGACGCCGCGCGCCCGCTCGTCGAGCCCGACGCCTGGACCGCGCTGCGCGCGTTCACGCCGGCGCGCATCGCACTCGGGCGCACCGGCGCCAGCCAGCCGACCTCGGCGCAGCTCGCCTTCGGTCTGGCGCACGCTCAGGCGCGCGACGCGGTGCATGCGCCGCTCGAGGTCGCCGCGCTGGACGCCGCCCTGCGCGCCGAGGGCTTCGACACGCTCGTCGCGCACAGCCGCGCGGCCGACCGGCCGACCTACCTGCGGCGGCCGGATCTCGGACGAAGGCTCGACGATGCGAGCCTCGCCAGGCTGCGCGCCGCGGCGCCCGCCCAGGCCCCCGATCTCGTGTTCGTGGTGGCCGACGGGCTGTCCGCGACCGCGATTGTCCGGCACGCCCTGCCCCTGCTCCTGGCCGCGCGCGAGCGGCTCGCCGGCTGGTCGATCGGACCGGTGGTGATCGCCGCGCAGGCGCGCGTGGCGCTGGGCGACGAGGCGGGCGAAGCGCTCGGCGCCCGCGCGGTGGCGCTGCTGGTCGGCGAGCGGCCGGGGCTGTCGTCGCCGGACTCGCTGGGCATCTACCTCACCTGGGCACCCCGCGTCGGGCGCACGGACGCCGAGCGCAACTGCATCTCGAACGTGAGGCCGGAGGGGCTCGCGTACGGGCGCGCGGCGGCGACGCTGGCGGGACTGCTGGAGGGGGCGAGGCGGCTGGGAGCGACCGGGGTCTCGCTGAAGGACGAGGCCGAGGCGCCGAGGCTCGACGGCGGCTGAGCCCCGCTCCGAGGTCGGCCAGGACCGACACGACACCGTCATGCAGCGCGCATAGCGTGGCTGACCGTCCCGAGTCATCCCCATGCCGACGCTCACCGCACGGACCGTCCTCGCCTCGCTGTCGCTCGTGTCCGCCGCGGCGTTCGCCCAGCCGGCCGACCCGCTGCGGGGGCAGTCGCTGTGGGCTCGGACGAACGACGCCCCGCTGAGCTGCGGCCAGGACGGGTCCTGCCATGGGCCGGATCCGTCGCTGAACCAGTACCGGGCGCTGCGCGGCGCCGACAACGCCGCGCTGATCCTCAATGCGATCGGCGCCGTGCGGACCGGCATGGCCTTCCTCGCGCCCCACGTGAGCGAGCGCGACGCGGTCGACATCGCGGCCTTCCTCGGCGAGGTGTCGCGCAGGCGCGCGGCCGGCACGCCTCCCGCGGCGGATGTCGGCGTCACCAGCGGCACCGGCGTCGACGGGGGCGCGGGCGGCGGTGATGCCGCCGCGGGCGCACCCGCGGCCGATGCCGGGCTGCAGGCCGCGATCGTCCCGCCGTTCAACGCGGGCTACGGCGGCTGCTCGCTCGGCCTGCCCGGCGCCGGCGACCCGACGCTGCCCGCGCTCTTCGCCGCGGCCTCGCTCGCACTGGCGCTGCGGGCGCGACGACGGCGCCGGCCGGTCGCCCGGTCGGCGGCCGCGGGCGCGACCGCACTGCTGATCACCGCGCTGCTCGCGCTGCCCGTCACCGCCCGCGCCGTCACGCCGGGCGAGGCCGCGCCCGCGTTCGTGCTGCCTGCGCTCGACGGCGGCGCGGTGAGTCTCGAGTCCGTGCGCGGTCATGTGGTCTGGCTCGACTTCTGGGCCTCCTGGTGCGCGCCCTGTCGGCAGTCGTTTCCGTGGATGGCCGACCTGCAGCGGCGGCACGGCGCGCGCGGCCTGCGGGTGCTCGCCGTGAACGTCGATGCGCGATCGGAGGACGCGCGCCGCTTCGTGGCCCGCGACCCGCCGCCCTTCGCGATCGCCCTCGATCCGTCGGGCGACCTCGCGAGGCGCTATGCGATCCGCGCGATGCCGACCTCGGTGCTGATCGACGCGAGCGGCCGCGTGCTCGCGGTGCACAACGGCTTCCGGACGGCGGACGCGGCTGAGCTCGAGCGCCGGATCGAACGCGCACTCGATGCCTCGGCGGGCATCGAAGACGGCGCAACCCGGCGATGAACGCAGCCCTCGGCGTCGCGATCCTGGTCGGGGCCGTCATGCTCGCCGGGTGCGTGGCGTCCGGGCCGGTGCAGCCCTGGGAGAAGGGCGAGCTGGCGCGGCCCGAGATGCGGATGGACGACGCGTCCGATGCACGCATCGCCGCCAAGGCGTATGCGAGCCGGGAGGCTGCAGCCGGGGGCGGGCGCATCGGCGGGGGCGGCTGCGGATGCAACTGAGCGAGGGCCGCGCGCTGCTCGCCGCGGCGCTCGCGCTGCCCGGGGTCGCGCCGCCGGCGGCCGCATTCGATGCGCCCGATGCGCACACCGTCGGCGTGCGCCACCTCGATTACCAGGACAGCCAGCCCGGCCTGCGCCGCGTCCGCGTGAGCTCGCCCTCCGTCTGGTACACCGGCCCGATCGGTGCGGACTGGTCGATCGCGGCGAGCGGCGGTGCGGATGCCGTCTCGGGCGCGTCGCCGCGCTGGCACAGCGCGGTGTCCAGCGCATCGTCGTTCCGCGACCGCCGCCTCACCGGCGAGGTCCGGCTCACGCGCCACCTCGAGCGCTCGGCGTGGACCGCCGGCATCGCGCTGTCCGACGAGCACGACTACCGGTCGCGCGCGGTCTCGGCCGGTGTGCGCCTGCGCTCGGACGACGGCAACACCGAATGGTCGGCGGGCGCCGCCGTCACCCGCGACCGGATCGACGGCGCGGACCCCTCGCCGGTCGTCGGCGACCGGCGCACCACCGAGCTGATCGCGGGCATCACCCGCATCACCTCGCCGCACGACGTCGTGCAGGTGCAGGCAAGCGTCGCCCGCGCCGACGGCGTGCTGAGCGACCCGTACAAGTTTCCCGACCGCCGCCCGGACCGCCGCGACCAGGCCACGCTGCTGCTGCGCTGGAACCACCATGTGGCCGAGGGGCCGGCCGTGCTCGCCGGCAGCACGGTGCGCACGCAGTACCGCTACCACCGCGACGACTGGGGCGTGCGGGCCCACACGCTCGGCGCCGAATGGGTGCGCCCGATCGGCGGCGGCTGGACGGTGACGCCGCTCGCGCGACTGCACTCGCAGAGCGCCGCGCGCTTCTACTACGACCCGGTGTACGACCCGGTGCTCGGTGCGCCGTTCCCGCCGGGCTTCGGCGCGACGCCGGGCCGGCTGCTGTCGCCGGACCAGCGCCTGTCGGCGTTCGGCGCCCTCGCGGCCGGCGTGCGCCTCGCATGGCGGATCGACGACGCCTGGACCGTCGATGTGCGCGCGGAGTGGTATCGGCAGCAGGGCACGTGGCGGATCGGCGGCGAGGGCAGCCCCGGTCTCGCGAGACGCGATGCGCGGATCGTGCAGTTCGGCGCGAGCCGCCGCTTCTGAAAGCGGGGCATCGCGGCGCGACGCGTCGTGTCATCCGGCTGTCACCACGCCCGTCTAGCCTGCCGCTTCCTTCACGAGACCCCGCGTACGGACGCCCCCATGAACCGTCGCCGCCTGCTCCAGGCCACCGCCGCACTCGGCACCGCCGCATCCGTTCCCGGGCTCGCGTTCGCGCAGTCGCAGCGGGCGATCTGCTACAACTGCCCGCCGGAATGGGCCGACTGGGGCGGCATGCTCAAGCTGATCGGCCAGCGCACCGGCGTGATGGTCCCGCCGGACAACAAGAACTCGGGCCAGTCGCTCGCCGCGCTGATCGCGGAGAAGGCGAACCCGGTCGCCGACGTGACCTACCTCGGTGGCCAGGTCGGGCCGCAGGCCCGCGCCGCCGAGGTGCTCACGCCGTACCGGCCCGCCCGCTGGAACGACGTTCCGGCCGGCCTGAAGGATCCCGAGGGCTACTGGACGACGATCCACTCGGGCACGCTCGGCCTCTTCGTCAACACCGCGGCCCTGCGCGGCAAGGCGGTGCCGCGCTCGTGGAAGGACCTGCTCAAGCCCGAGTACAAGGGCCTGGTCGGCTACCTGAACCCGGCCAGCGCCGCCGTCGGCCAGGTCGGCGTGATCGCGGTGAACATCGCGCTCGGCGGCAGCTACGAGCAGCTCGACCCGGGCATCGCGTTCTTCAGGCAGCTCCAGGCCAACCAGCCGGTGGTGCCGACCCAGACCGCCTACGCGCGCGTGCTGTCCGGCGAGATCCCGATCCTGCTCGACTACGACTTCAACGCGTACCGCGCGAAGTACACCGACCGCGCGCCGGTCGAGTTCGTGATCCCGCAGGAAGGCACGCAGCAGCTGCCCTACGTGATGGGGCTGGTCGCGCGCGGCCCGAACCCCGAGCAGGGCCGCCGCGTTCTCGACTTCGTGATGAGCGACGAAGGCCAGCGTCACTGGGCGAACGCGTTCCTGCGGCCGGTGTTCCCGGCCGCGATGAGCGACGAGGTCCGTGCCCGCTTCCTGCCCGATGCGGAGTACGCACGCGCCAAGCCGCTCGATGTGTTCAAGCTGTCGGCCGCGGCGAAGGTGATCGGCGAGCGCTACCAGAAGGACGTGGGCTGAGCGCGCCGGAACGCGGGACCCTCGGCGACGAGCGGGTCCTGCTCGTCGCCCTGCTGCTGCCGGCCGCCGTCGTCTTCATCGCGTTCTTCCTGGTGCCGCTCGCACGCCTGGCGCTGATCGGCGGCAGCGGCCCGCGCGGCTGGTCGGCGTACACGGCGGTGCTCGTGGAGCCGCGCTACCTGTCGAGCCTGGTCGCCACGGTGCTGCTGTCGGCGGCGACCACCGCGGCGACCCTCGTCGTGTCGGGCATCAGCGGCGTCTTCCTGGTCCGCAACCGATTCCCGGGCCGCGAGCTGCTGGTGGCGATGCTCACGCTGCCGCTGGCCTTCCCCGGCGTGGTGATCGGCTTCATGGTGATCATGCTGGGCGGACGCCAAGGCCTGGTGCCCGAGCTCACCGACGCGCTGTTCGGCGAACGCTGGGTGTTCGCCTATTCGATGACCGGCCTCTTCGTCGGCTACCTGTACTTCTCCATCCCGCGCACGATCCTCACGGTGATGGCCGCGGCCGAGAAGCTCGACCCGCGCATCGAGGAGGCGGCCCGCTCGCTCGGCGCGGGGCCCCTGCGCGTCGTGCGCGACGTGCTGGTGCCCGCGCTGCGCCCCGCGCTGTTCGCGGCCGGGGCGATCTGCTTCGCCACCGCGATGGGCGCCTTCGGCACGGCATTCACGCTGGCCACGAAGATCAACGTGCTGCCGATGGTGGTCTACACCGAGTTCACGCTGCAGGCCAACGTGGCGATGGCCGCGGCGCTGTCCTTCGTGCTCGGCGCGATCACCTGGGCGGCGCTGGCGCTGGCCCGCTCGGTGGCCGGCACCTCGGTCGCGGCGGCGGGCTGAGCGATGCGCCGACGCACGCCGGTCTTCTGGGCGCTGCTCGCCTTCACGCTGGCGGTCTGCACCTTCCTCGTGCTGCCGGTCGCGATGTCGATGCTGGCGGGCGTGACCCGCAACTACTTCGAAGGCTGGCGCAGCGGCCTGACGCTGGACTGGGTGATCAAGGTCTGGACTGACTACCGGCACACGGTCTTCCGTTCGATCCGGATCGCGCTCGCCTGCTTGGTCTGCACGCTGCTGCTGGGCGTGCCGGCGGCCTACGTGCTCGCGAAGCGCTCGAACGCACTGACCCGCGCGATCGAGGAACTGATGGTGATGCCGATCGCGGTGCCGGGGCTGGCCACCGCGCTCGCGCTGATCGTCACCTTCGGCGGCGTGGGCGGGCTGCGCACCAGCGAGGCCTTCATCCTGATCGGCCACGTGCTCTTCACCTTGCCGTTCATGGTGCGCAGCGTGCTCGCGGTGATGAGCTCGATCGACCTGAACACGCTCGAGGAAGGCGCGCGCAGCCTGGGGGCGAGCTTTCTGCAGCGTTTCTTCGGCATCGTGCTGCCCTGCTGCCGATCGGGCATCGTGGCCGGCTCGCTGATGGTCGTCACCCTGTCGCTGGGCGAGTTCAACATGACGCTGCTGCTGCACACCCCGCTCACGCCGACGCTGCCCGTGGGCCTGGCCGACGCCTACGCGTCGCTGCGCATCGAGGTGGGCTCGGCCTACACGCTGGTGTTCTTCGTGATCATCGTGCCGCTGCTGGTGGCGCTGCAGTGGGCCTCGCGCCCGCGCGGGCGCACGGCGGCGCGACCGGGTACCGCAGCATGAGCGGCATCCCGATCGTGCTGCGCGGCTGCGCGAAGACCTTCGCCGACGGCACGCGCGCGCTGCATCCGGTCGACCTGGAGATCGGTGCGGGCGAGACCGTGGTGCTGCTCGGACCGTCGGGCTGCGGCAAGACGACGACGCTGCGGATCGTGGCGGGGCTCGAGTCCCCGGACGAGGGCGGGCGCGTGCTCTTCGGCGACGCCGACGTGACCCGCCTGCCGATCGAGCGCCGCAACGTCGGCATGGTCTTCCAGAGCTATGCGCTGTTCCCGAACATGACGGTCGAGGGCAATGTCGCCTACGGCCTGCGGGTGCGCGGCCTGCCGGCGGCCGAGCGCGACGCCCGGGTGCGCGAGATGCTGGCGATGACGCAGCTCGAGCCGCTGGCCGCGCGGCGCATCGACCAGCTCTCGGGCGGGCAGCGCCAGCGCGTGGCGCTGGCCCGCGCGATCGCGCCGCGCCCGCGCGTGCTGCTGCTCGACGAGCCGCTCACCGCGCTCGATGCGCGGCTGCGCGAGACGCTGCGTGTGGAGATCGACCGGCTGCTGCGTTCGCTCGGCATCACCACCGTCTACGTCACCCACGACCAGGCCGAGGCGATGGCGCTCGGCGACCGCATCGCGGTGATGGCCGAGGGCCGCATCGCGCAGGTCGGCACGCCGCAGCAGGTCTACAACGAGCCGGCCGACGCGTTCGTCGCCGACTTCATCGGCACGATGAACCGGATCGACGGCGAGACCGTCGACGGCGCGCTGCGCTTCGCGGGCGGCCTGCTGCCGCTGCCCGCCGGGCGCACGGCAAGGTCCGCGATGTTCCGACCCGAGGATCTGCAGCTGGTCGCTCCGGGGATGGCGCAGTTCGCCGGCCGCGTGATCAGTCGCTTCTTCCTCGGCGACCACAGCCGGCTGGTCATCGACGCGGGTACCGCGCAGCCGCTCGTGGCACGCGTGAACGGACGCGAGACGCCGCGACCCGGCGACACCGTGCATTGCGCGGTCGACGTGGCCGCGGTGCTGATTCCCGGCGCCGGCACGGGCGCCTGACCCTCATCGAGGAGGCACGACCCCCATGCTGCTCTGCCAGATCAGCGATCTCCACATCAAGGCCGGGCGGCGCCTGGCGTACGGCGTCGTCGACACCGCGACGATGCTCGAGCGCTGCGTCGCGCACATCCTCGCGCTGCCGCAGCGACCCGACGCGGTCGTCGCCACCGGCGACCTGGTCGACCTCGGCACGCCGCAGGAGTACGCGCTGCTGCGCGAGCTGCTGGCACCCCTGCCGATGCCGCTCTACCTGCTGCCGGGCAACCACGACGAGCGCGACGCGCTGCGCGAGGCCTTTCCCGAGCATGCGTACCTGCGGCAGTGGGCGCCGTTCGTGCAGTACGCGATCGACCTCGAGCCGATCCGCCTGGTCGCACTCGATACGGTGGTGCCCCGCTCGGGCGCGGGCGCGCTGTGCGAAGCGCGCCTCGGCTGGCTCGAGCGCACGCTCGCCGGGGCCCCCGGGCGCCCGACGGTGGTGGCGATGCACCACCCGCCCTTCGTCACCGGCATCGGGCACATGGACCGGGTCGGCCTCTCGGGCAGCGAGGCGCTCGCCGACGTGATCGCGCGGCACCCTCAGGTCGAGCGGATCATCGCCGGGCACCTGCACCGTCCGATCACCGTGCGCTTCGCGAAGACCGTCGCCGGCACCTGCCCGAGCCCCGCGCACCAGGTCGCGCTGGACATCGACCTCGAGGCGGCCGACCGGTTCGTGATGGAGCCGCCCGGCTTCCAGCTTCACTGGTGGAGCGGGCTGCAGCTCGTCACGCACACGGCGACCGTGGGCGACTTCGCGGGGCCGTATCCGTTCCGCGTGGGTGGACGGCTGATCGACTGAAGGTCGGGCTTCGCGGCGCGCAGCATCACGGACCCGCGAGCGCGCCCACTTGAAGGCGTTGTCGAGCACGGTGCCCAGCATCGCGTGAAGGTCCTGCTCGTCGTCGGCGAAGGCCGCGTCGTCGATCGCGGATGTGACGCTCGGCTTCGTCTTGCAGGCGCGCGAGGCGCCGCGACTCGATCAGGCTGCCGATGCGTGATTGACTTCCATCGGCATGGCCCCGCTGGCGCGGGCATCCAGTACGACGATCTCGACGGCGGTGCCGTCCTCGGCATAGCTCACATGCGTGTTCCAATCCTGCGAGACTTCCCGCACGATCGGCTTGTCCGACAGACGGATCACCAGGATGTCGTCCTTGTCGTAGTAGGTGGTTCGCATCGTCAGTCCTCCAGCGTGTCGCGTCTCGCCGGTGTCGATCACGGCCAGCAGTTCCGCCTCGCTGACATGACGCGCCGCCATTCGCTTCGCTGCATGGTCGGTGACGACGATCCGGCGGGCAAAGCGGAGACTGAACATCGGCCAACTGTATTGACGGGCACCCTCGACGTCAATTCACCCTCCGATGCATGTCGCCGCCTCACTGCCCCGCCCGCACCACGTCCACCAGCGCCTCCCCCCGATGCAGCCGGCGCAGGTTCGAGACGATCATGTCCCAGCGCCGGTCCATCATCTGCTCGGTCCACTGCGAGGAGTGCGGCGTCATCATCACGTTGGGCAGCGTGTGGAAGGGCAGCGAGGACGGGCGCGGCGACGGGTCGCTCGCATCCGGATAGCGCCACCAGACGTCGAGCACGGCACCTGCGATCGTGCCGCCGGTCAGCGCCTCGTACAGCGCGCGCTCGTCGACCACCGGCCCGCGGGCCAGGTTCACCAGCACCGCGCCGCGCCGCATCAGCGCGAGGCGCCGCGCGTCGATCAGGCCGGTCGTCTCGGGCACCAGCGCGATCGCGAGGATCACGAAGTCGCACTGCGTGAGGAAGGCGTCGAGCTGCGCGAGCGGATAGACATGGTCGAAGGCGCTGGTGTCCGCGGGCGCGGTGCGCGCGCAGCCGAGCACGCGCACGCCCATCGCATGCACCCGCGCGGCGATCTCGCGGCCCATGTGGCCCAGCCCGACGATGCCCACCGTGCGGCTGTTGAGCTCGTCGCGGAACGGGCCGCCCACGGAACCGCTCCAGGCCCACGAGCCGCCGCGGAAGGCGTCCTCGACGGCCTTCCACTGGTGGGTCCACATCAGCATGGTCATCAGCGCGTACTCGGCCGCGGCGCGCACGTGGCCGAAGGCGTTGCACACCGTGGTGGACGCCGGCAGGCAGGCGGTGTCGACCTTCTCCCAGCCGGCGCCCTGCACCTGCACCAGCCGCAGGCCGCGGGCATCGGTCGCCGGCCAGGGGAAGGCGTTGACCACCGCGGCGTCGGCGCCGCGGATCGCCGCGTCGCGCTCGGCGGCGGACGCGGCGTTCGGCACGCAGGCGATCTCGATGGGGAAGTCGGCCTTGGCGCGCAGCCGCGGCAGGTTGCGCACGACCATGTCGCCCAGCAGCGCGACATGCAGCGGGCGGGCGGCGTCGGTGGAACGGGGTTCGGTCATGAGCGGCCTCGGGGCGTAGGATCGGCGGCATCGTACTCCCGAGGCCCTGCCCCGATGAATGCCTCCCGCGCGACCTCGGTCCACGACCTCAGACGGATGGCCCGCGCGCGACTGCCGCGGGCGGTGTTCGACTTCGTCGACGGGGCCGCCTGCGACGAGCGCAGCGCGCGCGCCAACGTCGACGACTACGGGGCGGTGCGCTTCGTGCCGCGCCTGCTGCGCGACGTGTCGCACACCTCGGTCGCGACCACGCTGCTCGGCGCGCCCGCGGCCGCGCCCATCGCGATCGCGCCGACCGGCCTCGCCACCCTGGTCCACCCCGATGCCGACCGCGTGCTCGCCCGCGAGGCCGCGCGCGCCGGCATTCCGTTCGTGCTGTCGACCGCGGCTGGCACCGCGCTCGAGGACGTGGCCGCGGTGGGCGAGGGGCGACGCTGGTTCCAGCTCTACGTGTTCCGCGACCGCTCGATCACCGAGCGGCTGATCGAGCGCGCCGAGGCCGCGGGCTACGACGCGCTGGTGCTCACCGTCGACGTGCCGGTGGTCGGCAAGCGCGACCGCGACCGGCGCAACGGCTTCACCGTGCCGCTGCGCCTGACGCCCGCGACGCTGCTCGACTTCGCGCTGCATCCGCGCTGGTGCCTGGACCTCGCGCGCCACGGCATGCCGACGATGCGCAACTACGAGCTCGGCGACCTCGGCGGGCGCTCGCACGCCGAGGTGGTGGGTGCGCTCTACGACCCGGGCCTGACCTGGGAGGCGCTCGCCTGGCTGCGCGCGCGCTGGAAGGGGCCGCTGCTGATCAAGGGCCTGCTGGCGCTCGACGACGTGCTGCGCGCGGCCGACCACGGCGTCGAGGCGGTGGTGGTGTCGAACCATGGCGGACGCCAGATCGACGGCACCTCGTCGACCATCCGCGCGCTCGCCGACTGGGGGCCGCAGGCCGCGGCCCGCGTGCCGCTGCTGGTCGACGGCGGCATCCGCCGGGGCAGCGACGTGGTGGCGGCGCTGGCGCTGGGTGCGCAGGGTGTGCTGATCGGGCGACCGACGCTGTACGCGGCGGCAGCCGGCGGCGCCGAGGGTGTGCGCCGCTGCCTGGACATCCTGGTGGAGGAGATGCACCTGACGCTGGCGCATCTGGGCGCGGCGTCGGTGGCGGAGCTGGGGCGGCACTGCGTGGAGGTGGAGGCACGGCGCTGAGCGGGCGTGCGGCGCGGACCGCTCCGGATCGACGCGACCGCACGACATCGGTCTCAAGGCCTCGGCTTGCGTCGATCCTCCTCCTTCTCGGCCGCAGCAGTCCCGGGGCCGACCGCAAACGCCTGATTGACTGCAGTCACGATGGCCTGCCAGAGGTCGGGGTCGTCGAGGATCGGCATCTCGCGGGCCAGCACGCCGCTCAGCCGCCCCTGGTTGGCCTCGACCGAGCGGATCACCCGATCGATCTGCACATCGGGCATTTCCACGATGTCCTTGATCGCGGCGCGGGCCTGGGCGTGGCTGCGCAGGTAGCGCGACGCCTCGAGCATGTCTTCGCGGATCGTGCGTTGCACGAGGTCTGCCATGTAGGCGACGTGCTGGCTGAGGTCGAGGTAGCGCCAGACGGGATGAGCCACCTCGGCGCCTTCGAAGACGAAGTTCGAGCTGATGCCGTCCGGGTAGTCGATCGGGGTCGGCACGAAGCGGTAGCTGTCCGCCAGGACGCGCATCAGGGGCTGCGAGACGACATCCAGGATCCGATCGTAGGCACGGCGCTCGGCCGTATCGCTGGTGATCAGAGAGGAGACGGGCAGGATCATCGGATCCTGGACCACGCCGTCGCGCCGCAGGACATCGTTGATGAGGAATCGATGCAAGCGGCCGTTCCCGTCGGCGAGCGGATGGATGTAGACGAAGCCGAAGGCGGCGACCGCGCTGCGCATCAGCGGCGATTGACCGCGTGTCCGGTCGAGGAAGACCTGCAGACCCTCGAGCATCGCGGCCAGATCTTCCTGGGGCGGCGCGACATAGTGGACGATCTCCTGATAGCGGACCGATTCGCCGATGAAGACCGGTGACTGCCGCAGGCCGAACCGCTGGATCGTCGTGCGCTGACCGAGGATCTCGCGCTGCAGCCCCGCCAGGGCAGGTTCGTCGAGCGGTGCATCCGCGCCCTGCCCGGTGCGCCGCGCCAGGACGTCCGCGAAGCGCTGGATCCGGTCGGTCTTGTCGGCCTCGCCTTCGATCTCGAAGCTGGACCGGCTTTCCCGAAGTGTCATCCAGACCGCGGAGCGCATGAGCAGCTCGGTGCCGAACTCGACCTCGAGGTCGTGGATCAGGGCTCGGACGTCGAGACCGAGCGCGGGCTCGCCGGCCACCGAGCGCACGACCATCGGGCAGAAGGCCGCGGTCCCCGGCATGTTGTCGCGGATGCGCCAGCGCTTGTTGAAGACGACCTGTGCAGTGCTTGCGCCGACCAGGTCGCGGGGGTCGATGGCATCGTGATAGCTGCCACCGAGGCCCGGAGGGACGGGAAGCTGCCGCCCGGAGAAGAACTCGTAGAGGAAAGCTGCACGCCGCGCATACTGACCCGTCGGCTCGTCGGCGACCCAGGACGCGAGTTCGGCCGGATCGCAGCGGGTGAAGAGTCGGGACATCAGCTCGAAGTGCGGTACCTCGTGCTTCAGGTGAAAGGTGAGGTGTCCGCGAAGCGTTGCGGGCGGACGCATGGCCTCGACGTAGCGCTCGGTCGTCGTGGGGCGTCCGACATCCGTGGAGCGCCGCCCGGCGATCCTGCTCTCGACCACGAGCGGCATGACTGGCTGGATGCCGTACTGGCGGGCCAGCCAGGCGGCACCGATGACGTCGTCGGGTTCCTGCATCGGTGGATTATGCGCAAGAACGATTCTGCCGGCATCAGAACGATGATCAGATCATCTGTTTCGCTCGGAAACGGTTACGGCTGAGCCGATCCGCATGCCAACGGGCGGGTGAGCGACGGCGCTCCAGTCTCCGCAGCCCGCCCTCAGCGCCCCGCGAACGCCCTCACCCGATCCCGCAGGAACGCCCAGTCCGCCCCGCGATGCACCGGGTTCCCCGCCCGGTGCCCCCAGTCCGACTCGATGGGTTCGAGCGTGCCGTGCTCGAGAAACGGCAGTTCGTCGGCGTTGTCCTGCCAGCGGAAATACAGGTCGGTGCGGCCCGGCATCAGCAGCACCGGGCATTCGATCGCGCGCAGCGCGCGCTCGAAGTCGCCGCCGTGCGCCGGGTCCTGCGCGATGCTGAAGTGCTGCCAGGTGTGGAGGTGCGCGAGCAGGTCCATCGCGTCGCGGCGCAGGAAGTTGCCCTCCCAGTTGCCCACCAGCCAGTCCTCGAGCGACGAGTGACCGAGCTGCGTCCAGAGCCGGTCGCGGTAGAACGGCTGCGACAGCGCCCAGCCGGCGTAGACGCGGCCCATCGCGCGCAGGCCGCGCTCGGGCTTGGTGTCGAAGGACAGGCCGTTCCAGGCCGGGTCCGCGCAGAGCGCGGCACGCACGCCCTCGAGGAACACGAAGTTGTGCGGCGAGCAGCGCGCCGCGCCGCAGACCACCGCGACGCGCTCCACCTCGCCGGGGAAGCTCGACGCCCACTGGTAGGCCTGCATGCCGCCCATCGACCAGCCGTAGACCATGGCCAGCCGCTCGATGCCGAACACCTCGCGCAGCAGCCGGCGCTGCACGACCACATTGTCGTGGACCGACCACTGCGGCCAGCGGCCGCGGTCGAAGGGCGAGGCGGTGTTGCTGGGCGAGCTCGACAGGCCGTTGCCCATCAGGTCGGGGATGACGATGAACCAGCGCTCGGGGTCGAGGATGCCGCCCGGCTCGATCAGCCATTGCGTGTCGAGGTGCTGCGCGGAGAACGAGGTGGGGTACAGCACCACGTTGTCCCGCGCGGGGGACAGCGTGCCGTAGGTCCGGTAGGACAGCTTCGTGTTGCGGCTGGTGTGGCCGGAGACGAGGCGGACGTCGCCGGCGTCGAAGATCGCGGCGGGAGTCGAAGGAAACGCGGGTGCCGTCATCGGAGCAGTCGTCGGGCCAGGTCGAGGAGCATGGTATCCCGCCCGGGTGCGGCGATCAGCGACAGCGCGACCGGGCAGCCGTCGACGGCGCCCATCGGCAGGCTGATCTGCGGCAGCCCGGCGTGGCCGGCGATGCACAGCAGCCCCAGGCAGCGGTTGCGCCAGGCCTCGAGCTCGGGCACCGACGCGCCGGTGCGCGGCGCGATGCCCGGCACGGTGGGGATCGCGAGCACGGTGCCGTCGACCAGCAGGTCGTGCAGGCGCGCGGCGATCTCGAGGCGGCGGCGCGCGGCGGGTGCGACCTGCTCGTCGGTGAGCGTCGAGACCCAGGCGAAGCGCTCCCGGATGCCGCCGCCGAACTCGGGTCTCAAGGTCGCGAGCCAGTCGCGGTGCGTGACCCAGATGCCGGCGCCCTGGATCACGCGGAAGTCCTGCATCCAGACCTCGAGGCCCTCGTCGGCGACCACATGGCCCTCGAGGCCGCCGCCGATCGCATCGGCCACGCGCACCAGCGCCGCCTGCAGCGCGTCGCCGGTGGCGGGCAGCGCGCGCGCGAACGCGTCGTTGCCCACCAGCAGCCGGCGCGGTGCGGCCGCCGGCGCATCGTCCGCCAGCAGCACCCGCCCCACCCGCTCGAAGAGCGCCGCGTCCTTCGAGAACCAGCCGACGGTGTCGTAGCTCGGCGAGAACGGCACGGCGCCGTCGAGCGGCACCGCGTCCCAGGTGGTGCGCATGCCGATCACGCCGCAGTAGGCGGCGGGCACGCGCACCGAGCCGCCGGTGTCGCTGCCGATGGCGAACGGCACCAGGCCGCCGGCGACCGCGGCCGCCGAGCCGCTCGAGGAGCCGCCGGGCAGACGCCCGGGCGCGGCGGCGTTCACCGGCGTGCCGTAGTGCGTGTTCTGCCCATTCAGGCTGTAGCAGAGCTCGTCGCAGTGGGTCTTGCCGACGAGATGCGCACCGGCGGCGAGCAGCCGGGTCAGCACGACCGCGTCGGCGTCCGGCACCGGGTGCGAGGCGAGCCAGGCAGGATGGCCGAAGCCGGTCGGCACGCCGGCGACGTGGAACAGGTCCTTCAGGCCGAAGGAGATGCCCGCGAGCGGGCCGTCCGGTGCGCCCGCGCGCTCGGCGGGGGCGGTCGCGACGAAGGCGCCGAGGGTGTCTCGATCGTGGATGCTCATCGGGGACGTGCCGTCCTGTCTCGTCGTGTCGTCGTGTCGCGGCGCGCATGCGGGGCGCGCCGCCATCGTCGCATCAGCGGGGCGCGCCCTCGGCCTTGCGCACTTCTCTCTGGAACACGCCGAGCGCATGCGCCTTCGCGACGGTGAAGCCCGCGTCGGTGAGCGTGCCGATGTCGCGCGGACGCGGCGCGTCGAAGCGCAGCAGCTCGGCCACGCGCGTGGGGCGCCGCGTGAGCAGCACGATGGTGTCGGCCAGCCACACCGCCTCGTCCAGGTCGTGCGAGACCAGCACCATCGTCGTGCCGGTCTCGATGAACACCTGCTGCAGCCGGTCGCGGATGAAGAGCGTCATCTCGTAGTCGAGCGCGGAGAACGGCTCGTCGAGGAACAGCACCTCGGGCTCGGGCGCGAGCGCGCGCATGATCGACACCAGCTGCTGCTGGCCGCCGGACAGCTCGTACGGATAGCGGTTCAGGTCGAAGGTCGGCTGGAACGAGGCGACCAGCTGCTCGATGCGCCGCTCCACCTCGGGCTTGGTGCGACCGGCGAGCTTGAGCGGATAGCGGATGTTGTCGATCGCGCGGCGCCACGGGAACAGTGCATCGCGGTAGTTCTGGAACACGTAGCCGATCGTCGTCTGGCGCAGCGTCTTGCCGTCGAACAGCACCTCGCCGCGGTCGAAGGGCATGAGCCCCGCGACCATGTTGATCAGCGTCGACTTGCCGCAGCCGTTGGGGCCGAAGATGCTGGTGATCGCGCGGCGCGGGATGTCGAGGTCGAAGCCCTCGTACAGCGGCGCATCGCCGAAGCGCTTGGACAGGCCGCGGATGGTGATCTGCGCGCGCGCCGACGGCGGCAGCGTCGCATCGGCGGGCGCATCGGCGGGCGCATCGGCGGGCGCATCCTCGCGCGGGACGGCGGGCAGCGCGCTCATGCCCGGCCGCTCCAGTGGACGATGCGCTTGTCGAGCACCAGGAAGCCGACGTTCAGAAGGTAGCCGAGCACACCGGCCGCCAGGATCGATGCGTACATATCCTTCACGTTGAGCACCTGCTGCGCGTTGATGATCCGGTGCCCCAGCCCGTTCTCCGAGCCGATGAACATCTCGGCCACCACCACGATCACCAGGGCCAGGCTGATGCCGCTCCTCAGGCCCACGAAGGTCTGCGACAGGCTCTCCCAGAGCAGCACGTCGCGGAAGATGCGCCAGGGCGAGGCTCCCATCACCGAGGCCGCCATGATCCGCGTGCGCTTGGCGTTCATCACGCCGTAGGCGCTGTTGAACATCACCACCAGCACCGCCGCGAACGCCGAGATCGCGACCTTGTTGAAGTCGCTGATGCCGAAGAACAGCATGAACAGCGGGATCAGCGCGCTCGACGGCGTGGAGCGGAAGAAGTCCACCAGGAACTCGACGCTGCGGTACAGGGGCTCGGAGGCGCCGAGCGCGACGCCCAGCGGCACGCCGATGACCGTCGCAATCGCGAAGGCCTGCGCGGTGCGCGACAGCGTCGCCAGGAAGTCGGCACCCATCGTGCCGCCGACCGTCGCGTTCCACAGGTGCGTGAGCGTGACGCCCGGGCCGGGCAGCAGGATGGGGTTGACCGCCTTGGACTGGACCAGCAGCGACCAGACCGCGATCAGCACCAGCGGCCCGATCAGGGGCAGCCAGGCGCGCGCCCGCGGACTCATGCCTTGAGCATCAGCGGCTCGACCATCAGCCGACGCTCGAAGACCTTCTTCTCGGCGAACAGGTCGAAGAGCTTCTGCATCGCGACGGTGTCGGCCGACGTCATCTCGTTGAACATCTTGTAGCCGGAGAGCGGCACCTCGGGGATCAGGTCGCCCTCGACCGCGGTGTAGCCCTTGAGGTACTGGTTCGCCTCGACGCCGGCCTTTCGCACGTAGTCGATGCCCTTGGCATAGGCCTCGAGGAACCTCGGCACCGCGGGCCCGAGCTTCTGGATGGACTCGCTGCGCAGCGAGGCCGCACCGCCATGCCAGGGCGTGGCCGCATCGCCCAGCACGTACTTCGAGATCACCGCGGTCTCGAGGATGCGCGAGATGTTCTGGCGGCGGCCGATCACCGCGGTGGGCTCGAGCACGTAGGCCGCATCGAGCTGGCCGGAGGCGAGCGAGGGCAGCAGCTGGCCGAGCGGCAGCTCGGTGACCTTCGGATCGGGCACGCCGGCGCGCTCGAGGATCGCGCGGGCGAGCGTGATGTTGTTGATGCCGGGGCCGCAGGCGTAGCGCTTGCCGGCCAGGTCCTTCACCGTCTTCAGCGGGCTGTCCTTGGGCACCACGATGTGGTCGAGCACGTGGGTGGCGTTCGCGTAGTTGGTCGCGAAGAACTTCAGCAGCCCGGGCGCCTGCGCGTCGCCGAGTGCCAGCGCCGTCGACGCCGTGCCGTTGGCCGAGCCGTCGATGCGGCCGGCGATCAGCGCCTCGACCACCTGGTTCGGACCGGCGAAGCGCACCGCCTCGACATCGAGACCGGCATCCTTGAAGAAGCCGCGCTCGATCGCCGCGAAGAACGCGAGGCCGCCGGCGATCGGCCAGTAGCCGACGGCGAGCTTCGGACGGGCCTGGGCGATCGCGGGGGCGCCGAGCACCGCGGTGCCGGCGGCCGCCGCCGCACCGGCCAGCAGGCGTCGGCGCGAGCGGTCCGGCGCCGGGGTCGACGCCGAGGTCGACGTCGGGTTCGAGGTGCCGTCGACCGGCAGGTCCTGCTTCGGGCTGGGCATCGCCGTTTTCCTGTAGTGAACGAAAAGTTCACTGAGCGATGCAGGTTCCGTGCCAAGCGTGACAGCGCCGTGACGCGCCATACCGGGGCGGGCGGCGCCTCGAACTGGGGCGCGGCGGAGCGGGGCGTACCCGAGCGCCCCGCTAGGTGACGGCCCCGCGCCGGGCCCGGACCTTCGCCTCCAGCGTCTCGAGCGCGCGATCGCGCATGCCGAGCTGGCGCAGGTGCGCGACGGTGTCGAACAGGTAGTCGCAGCCCCGGCCGAGCGGCCCGGCCGCCTCCGCCAGGTGCCGTGCCACGGTCTCGGCATCGAGGCCCGGCGCATAGCGCTCGTGCTCGCGGTTGGCCGCGAACGCGACCGCGGGCACCGGACCGTCGGGCGTGTGCGCCTGCACCCAGACCGGCCGGTACGACTTGGTGAACATCTCGCGCCGCCACAGCACGTCGAGCTCGGTGCGCTCGGTGCCGGGCTCGAGGCGGTAGACGACGCCGGCGCAGCTGCCGCCGGATTCGAGCGACAGCATCAGCCCCGGGCGCTCCGGGGTGCCGCGCCCGGCGCGCACCCACAGGCAGAACCGCCGGTGCCAGCCGTGCACGCGGGCGACCCGGCGCTCGGCATGGTGGAAGGCCGGGTTCCAGATCAGCGAGCCGAAGGCGAAGACCCAGACGCGCCGCGGTTCCGGCGCCCGCTCGAGCATGCGGTCGATCTCGGCGCGGCGCTCGTCGTCGGTCATGAACACGGCGTCGGGGCCGAGGATGTCGCGGACCGACGCGTGCAGGGAGCCGTCCAGGATGGTGTCGCGAGTGAGTCGGAACGCAGCCATGTCGAATGCCGATTCTGCCACCGCCGAGCCGCGCGACGAGGAACCGCTCAGCCGTCTACGTGGATTTCCTCGATCCGCTGGTGGTGCATCAGCTCGCGCACGTCGCAAGATCAGCGCAGCGCGCCGCGCGCCGGCTCGGCCACCCGCGGCCACAGCGGCCGCGTCACGCGCGTGTGCGGCAGCACCGCCATGTCCATCGAGCCGGAGCCGGGCGCCGACACGTAGAGGATCTCGCGGGCGATGGGCGCGAAGCCGGCATGGAAGTGCTGCGTCGACTTGGCGACCAGCAGGCGCGGCGTCAGCGGATCGATGCCGGCGACCGTGAAGCAGTCCGGGTGGAAGGTCTGGATGCGGTGATCGTTGACCACCACGTCGATCGCGCGCATGTCGTCGGGTCCGCCGATGCGCAGCCACGCCATGCGTCCGAGCGGCGCCATCGCGCCGCCGAAGGGCTGCCAGCCCTCGGGCGTGAGCTGCATGACCATCACGCGCACGTCGAGCGCATCGCCCGAGCCGCGGCCGAGCTTGCCGCCGAGCCGCATGCCGAGCGTCGCGCCCACGCCCGCGTCGAAAGCGAGCTGCGTGGCGATCGGGTCCCAGAGCGGCGACAGCGCCGCGCCCCAGACCTTGCGCTCGAGCAGCCGGCGCAGCAGGAAGGTCGAGTCGCCGGCGGCGCCGATGCCCGGGTTGTCGGCGGTGTCGGCGAGCACGAAGGGCGCGTCGCCGGGCGGGGCGGCGAGCACGCGGTCGATCGCCGCATCGATCGAGTGGAAGGGCGGGACGATCTGCTTGCGGGCCGCCCAGACCTCGTCGGCGAGCGCGGCCGCGCGCCGGCGCGCGAGCGCGAGGTCGCCGTCGGCGACCACCAGCGTGCGCGTGCCGACCTCGGGCGTGTCGCCCCAGGGGAAGCCGTGCGCGAGCGACACCGACAGCACGCCCGGCTCGCGCTCGGCGGCCCGCATGCCCGCGACGATCGAGATCATCGGCTCGGCGGTGGTCGGATAGATGCCGAGCATCGCGCAGTCGTGCAGCGCCATCACCGGACGGATGCGGCCCTCGAGCATCGCCTGCAGCAGGTCGAAGACCTCGGCCGCACGCTCGGCGACGTCGACGTGCGGGTATTCCTTGAAGATCACCAGGATGTCGGCGCTCGCCACCTTGAGCTCGGTCAGGTGACAGTGCAGGTCGAGCTCGGCGGCGATCGGCACGTCGGGCCCGACCAGATCGCGCACGCGGGCGAGCAGGTCGCCCTCCGCGTCCGGATAGCCGTCGGCGATCATCGCGCCGTGCAGGTTGAGCATCACCGCGTCGACCGGCATGGCCGCGCGCAGATCGGCGAGGATCTCGTCGCGCAGCGCCTCGTGGACCGCGCGCGTCGTGTCGCCCGCCGGCGTGGCGAAGGCGGCCAGGCCCTCGGACACGGTCCAGCCGAGCGCGCGCGCCCGCTCGCGCCAGACGATCAGCGGCACCGCGAACAGCGAGGGCTTGTCGCCATGGGCGCCGCCGCGCACCAGCATCGCGTCGCGGAACACGGACATCCCGGTGGGGATGGGCGAGAAGGAGTTGGTCTCGGTGCCGAGGCAGGCGGTGAAGATGCGGCGGGTCATGGGCGTGGGGCGGGGTCTGTGCGGCAAGGTCGGGGCGTCGATGCTCGGTCAGGATGCGGGCGGGCGCAAGCACGGAATCCGAGGGCGCACGGCGGCCGGGGCGGCGGGGGCGGGGCCCTGCGCGGGCGCCGCGGCCGTCAGTCCGCGACCGGCGCCAGGATTGCGTCGACCACCGACCTCAGCCGCGCCGCCTCCGCGTCGCCGTCGAAGCGCGCGGCGATCGCGCGGCAGCGTGCGCCGACCGCATCGTCGGCCAGCAGGGCGTGCAGCGCCGGCGCGAGGCGGCTCGGCCAGCGGCTCGCGAGGCGCGAGACCCTGCCCGCGCCCAGCGCCTGCACCCGCGCCCCGTTGTCGAACTGGTCGTAGGCCCAGGGCACGACGAGCTGCGGCGTGCCCGCGCGCAGCGCCTCGGCCACCGTGCCGATGCCGCCGTGGTGGACGATGGCCGCCGCACGGGGCAGCAGCGTGGCCAGCGGCACGTAGCCGTGCCAGAGCGCGCCGTCGGGCAGCACGGCCGGCACCTGCGCGCGCTCGGGAGTGAGCAGCAGCGCGCGTCGCCCCGCCTCGCGCACGGCCTCGAGCGCCGCCGCGAAGACCGCCGATGCATGGACCTGGCCCGTGCCCGCGGTGAAGACCACCGGCGGCGTGCCCGCATCGAGGAAGGCCCGCACCGGCGCGGGCAGCGCGGGGTCCGAGTCCGGTTCGTGCAGCACGAACGCGCCCGGGACGAGCGGCCGCGGCCAGTCGGGCTGCACCGCCCCGAACCACGGCGGGAACAGCGTGACCGAGGCCTGAGCGACCGACTGCAGGTGCTCGATGAAGCGTGCGACCGGCGCCAGGCCGTGCACGCGCCGGTCCTCGTTCAGCGAGGGCAGCGCCGCCGCGTCGATCAGCCGCGCGTCGACCAGCCGCCAGAGCGCGCGCCGCGCCGACTGCGGCAGCCAGGCCGGGATCGACAGCGGCCCCATCGTCAGCGGGTCGTGCAGCGTGCGCAGGTTGCTCGGCGCGAGGTACGCGGCCACGACCCGCAGCGCCGGCCGGTGAGCGCGCGCGATCGCCGCGTGCGGCAGCGCGAGCGGATGCGCGACCAGCGTCGTCGGCTGCATCGCCGACAGCGCCAGCAGGTGCCCCAGCGCCTCGTTCAGCCCGCCGCGCGCACCGCGCCACAGCAGCCCGAAGCCCTCGCGCGCGCGCCAGACCGCCGGGTCGCGGACCACCGCGAGGAACTCGTCGACCGTGCCCAGCGGCACGCAGGCCAGGCCCGCGCGCTCGACCTGCGGCGCATGGATCGCGTTGACCATCACCGTCGTGCGCACGCCGCGCGCCGCCACCGCGAGCGCGAGGCCGAGGAAGGGATGCAGGTCGCCCGAGGTGCCGGCGGTGGCGAAGACGACGTGCTGCGGCGGGAGGGGGGTCAACGCAGTGGGCGGGGCGGGGCGGGCGTGGGCACCGCGGCGCGGCGCGGCGCGGCGCGGCGCGGCGCGGCGCGATCAGGCCGCGAGGATACCGCCCGGCAGGGTCGATCGCGGCCCGGTGCGAACATCCCGGGCACGATGTGGTCGAATGGGGTCCGGGGCGCCTGCCCTGCTCCGCTTTCCCGAGGTCGCATCGAATGAGTGCCGGTCTGCCCCTGCTGATCCTGTCGATCCTGTCGGTCGTCGTCGTCGTGACCTGGAGCCTCAAGGGCGCGGGGGACGGCAGGCGGCGACGGACCGTGGCCAGCGTCTGGGGCGTGCTGCTGGTCGCCTGCTGGGCCGCGGTGCTGGCGCTCGGATCCGCCGACCCGCGCGCCGGCGGCGCGACGGCGCTCGCCTTCGTGGTGGCGCTGGCCGGGCTGTTCGTGCCGCAGATCCAGCAGTGGCTCACGCGCGGGCGCTGAAGACCGCGGCGGCGCCGCGTCCGGCCCGTCGATTGCCCAGGAAGCCCCCCCCGAGCTGACGCGACGCGGCTGTCCGGATGAGCGTGTCGGCAGGGCTCGCTCTCGTGCGGTCGCGCAATGCGGATGAGCCGGGGCAGCTACGACATCGGCGTGCACAGCTCGACCAGCGCGGCGACGATCCGGGCGACGAGATCGTAGGGGATCGGATCGGTCAGCGCGAACTGCAGATTGCCCTTCGGTCCCGCGTCGGGGAAGCTGGCGACATAGGCATCGACGCTGGCCGGCATGCGCCTGGGTTCGGGCATCGCGTCAGGCCTCCCCGCTCATGCCCGATGCCCGACCGCCGCGATGCCGATGAACAGACCGGACTCGCCGAGGTATCGGTAGCCCTCGAGCCACCACCACTGCCGTGTCAGTGCGGCCAGCCCGCCCGCCGCCCGCCACAGGTTGGCGCCGACGATGAGGCGGTTGGCGGGCGCCGCACGGCACAGCAGCACCGCCAGCTCGACCACGGCGAGGCCGCCGCCCACCTTGAACGCGAAGAGCACCCGCTGGTCGCTCGGCGCGCCCTGCGGGAACGCCAGGGCGGCGAAGACCGCGAGCGCGAGAAAGCCGAGCAGGTACTCGAGGACGGCGAAGGCGATGCGCTTCATGGAGGGGCCGGCGTCTCCTCGAGCCGCATCGGCAGGTACGAGATGCCGTGCACCGACGCCACCTCGCCCGTCGGCACGAAGCCGAAGGCGCGATAGACCTGAACGGCGCCCAGGCTCGAATTCACTGTGAACCGACCCGCACCGGATGCCAGCGCGCGGGCGCGGGCGTCGGCCCAGAGGCGCCGTGCCAGTCCCGTGCGGTGATGCGACCGGGCCGAGACAGGTGGATCGTGAAGCTCTGGCAGTTCTGCGCGGGCGACACGGCGCCGGTGCGCCTCGACACGCGCGCGACCCCGTGGCAGGCGGGCCGGGTCGAGGGCCTGTCGGTGATGCCGCTGCACGCGCACGACGGCATCGACACCGCGCTGGTGCGCTGGGATCCGCACACCCGCTTCCAGACGCACGCGCATCCCGGCGGCGAGGAGATCTACGTGGTCGACGGCGTCTTCCACGACGAGCACGGCGCGTATCCGGCGGGCACCTGGCTGCGCAGCCCGCGCTGGAGCACGCACACGCCGCTCACCGGTGCCGAGGGCGCGACGATCCTGGTGAAGGCGGGGCACCTGGATGCGCCGATGCTGGCGCTGCCGGGGTCGGCCGCCTGAGGGCGCGATCGGGGCGGCGCCGACCCGATCGCGACCGGCCGCTCAGGCCTCGACCTTCACGCCCTTCCAGAACGCGACACGGTCCTTCACCTGCTCGGCACCGGCCTTCGGGGTGGGGTAGTACCAGACGGCATCGGGGTTCTTCTTTCCGTCCACGTCGAGCGTGTAGTAGCTCGCGACGCCCTTCCAGTGGCAGGTGGTGTGGGTGTCGCTGTCGACGACGTAGCGGCGCTCGAGCGAGGCCACGGGGAAGTAGGCGTTGCCCTCGACCGTGACGATGTCGTCGCTCTGAGCGATCACGGTTCCGTTCCAGGTGGCTTTCATCGGTGGCGTCCTTCTGCTGCTCGGAGCGCCAGCATGCAGCGGTTCAACCGACTCGCCAAGGACGGCCCTACCGGACGCAGACCACCTCGGCCGCGCTCAGCGCAGCGGGCAGCTCGCCGTTGTCGACGGTGGTGTGGCCGTCGGCGATCGGCTGCACGGGGTCGCCGCGCAACGCTCGTGCCGACGCCCTCACCGCCCGCGCATCAGCGCCGTCGCCCCCACCGCCAGCAGCGCAGCCGCGATCCAGGCACCGGCCCGCTTGAGCAGCGCGGTGTCCAGCGTGCGCGGATCGGCCGGACGCGTGCGCCTGAAGCCGACCACGCACGCATGCGCGGGCAGCGCGACCAGCAGGATCGTGCCGATCAGCAGGCCGATGTCGAAGGTGGACCCGGGATCGTGGAAGCGCGCGTACATGATCGGCCAGGTGATGGCGGAGAACACGCCGGCGGCCGCGGCGGTGACGGGTGTGGCGACGAGGTTCATGCGGGACCGTTCTCCAGGGGCGCGCCTCAGCGCTTGACGAGCGTCGCGTACGTCAGCAGCAGCAGCACCGACAGCAGGATCCCCGGCACGAGCACCAGCACGTGCGCCTGCAGGCCGCTCACGAAGAAGCTGCCGAAGAACGCGGCGACGGCGGGCGCGGCGGACGTGTAGACCCGGTCGGGGTCGGCGCCGACGGCCTTGCCGCAGCGGACGCAGTCGGTGGTACCGGCGGGCCCGAGGAACAGGCGGCGCATCGGCGGGATGCCGCGCTCGCGGCAGTGGGGGCAGGCGTACATGGATCCTCGGCGGAGGGCAGGTCGGCGGAGCGGTCAGCCCGGGATCATGAGGCCTGCACCGTGCGCCGCAGGTCCTCGAACGACGCGAGGCGCCCCAGGATCGCGCTGGCCGCAACGGTGGGCGGGCTCGCCAGCCAGACGGCCCCTGGGCCGGAGCGCCCGGGAAAGTTGCGGTTGATCGCGCTGACGGTGACCTGGCCGGCGTCGGTGGACGAGCCGGGGCCGCAGTTGGCGCAGGCGCCGCAGGCCGGCCGCAGCAGCTCGGCGCCGACGGCCTCGAAGGCGGCGAGGTAGCCGCGCTCGACGCAATAGGCGCGCACGTCCTCGGTGCCGAACTGCAGGTACAGCGCCACGCCCTCGGCGACCCGCAGTCCGTGCGCGGCGGCCCAGGCGAGCACCGCGTGGTAGTGGTCGAAGTCGTCGCGCTTGCCGGCGGTGCAGCTGCCGCCGTAGGCGATGTCGATGCGGACCGGCGCCTCGAGCGCGGCCAGCGGCAGGCCGAGGCCGGGGTCGCCGGGGCGCGCGACCATCGGCGCGAGCGCGCTGCAGTCGAGCCGCAGCACCTCGGCGTAGTGTGCGCCTCGGTCGCTGCGCATCCACGGCTCGATCACGATGTCCAGGCCGCGGCGCGCCTTCACGAAGCGCACGGTCTCGGCGTCGGGCTCGACGAGGCCGGTGAACCCGCCGAGCTCGGCGACCATGTTGGTGAGCGTGGCGCGCTCGTCGGTGGCCATCGCGCGCACGGCGCTGCCGGCGAACTCGAAGACCCGGCCCACGCCCGCGCCCGCACGGATCGACGGCTGCGCGAGCAGGTGCAGCACGGCGTCCTTGGCAGTGACGCCCGCGGGCAGCACGCCATCGAGCTCGACGCGCAGCACCTCGGGCATCGTCAGGCGCACGGCGCCGGTGACGAAGGCGTTCGCCATGTCGGTGGTGCCGACGCCGAAGGCCACGCAGCCGAGCGCGCCGCTGTGCGGCGTGTGCGAGTCGGTGCCGACGACGAGCTGGCCGGGCAGCGCGTAGCGCTCGGCGACCATCGCGTGCGAGATGCCCTCGGAGCCCTGGTTGTCGGGCTCGCCGGCCTCGAGCGCCTCGACGTAGCCGTGGTGCGTCAGGCCGAAGCGCTCGACGAAGCGCCGGTGCGCGCGCGACAGCCCGCCGACCGCCGGCACCAGACCCTGCGAGACATGCACGGGGCTGCGGTGCACGTACGACAGGTGGTCCTCGAAGGCGACGATGCTCGCCGGCTCGTGCAGCGAGAGCGCCTCGCCGTGGCGCTCGTCGAGCAGCCATGCGGCCATGCCGGTGTAGTACTCGTGGATGAAGCGCAGGTCGGCGCGCACGAAGCCGCCTTCGCCGTGGGCCAGCCGCGCGCCGGTGTCGGCGGTGGGCAGCGCGTGGCGGCGCACGATCTTCTCGAAGAGGGTGAGCGGGGCGTCGTCGGGGGACGGTGCGGGGGGCGAGGGCGCGCGCACGCGCAGCCGCGCCGCGCCATACGCGAGCAGCCCGCCCGCCCGCAGGATCGCGGCGGCGAGCGCGTCGCGCCCGTGCAGGAGCTCGTCGAGCGCGATCGCCTCGCCGCGCGCGATGCGATCGGCGAGTCCGGGATCGGTCGCGGTCAGCAGGCCGACGTTGTCGGCGTTCTGCCGGTAGATCCGCTCGAAGCTGTCGGCGATGACCAGCCGCACGCCGGCCGCACGCTCGGCGACCGGGCTGTGCTCGCGCGAGCTGCCCTTGCCGTAGCGCCGGCCCGCGACCACCACCTCGATGCCCGCGTCGCGGATGGCGTCGCGGCCGATCGGGCGCTCGCAGCCTGCGGTGAAGCCGGTGTACGGATACCGGCCGAGCGCGGCGTCGAAGTGCACCATGACCGGCAGCGGCGTGATCTCGTCGGTGGAGATCTCGTCGCGCAGCGGACCGGCCTCGGCGGCGGACAGCACCGCGCCGCCGAGCTGCGCGCGCACCCGCGCCGGGTCCTGCGACAGCCACAGGATCCGCGGCGAGAAGCGCAGCGCGCTCATGGGCGCGAGCCCGCGTTCACTGCGCCTCGAGCCCGATCTTCTTCGACACCGCCGCGTAGCGCGCGAGCTCCGACTTCACGTGCTTCTGCGCGTAGTCGACGGTGCTGACGCTGATCACGTTGCCCTGCTTGTCCATGATCTCGCGGGTCTCGGGCGCGGCGAGCGCGGCGGCCACCGCGTCGCGGATGCGCTGGACCTCGGCCGGCGCCATGCCCTTGGGACCGAGCACACCGAACCAGGCCTCGACCTGGTACTTCGCGAAGCCCTGCTCCGCGAAGGTCGGGATCTCGGGCGCGGCGGCCAGGCGCTTCTCGGTGACGATGCCGAGGGCGCGCAGCGCGCCGCTCTTCAGATGCGCCTGCGCGCTCGGCAGCGCGACGACGCCCCAGTCGACGTGACCGCCGAGCAGGTCGGTGACCATCGGGCCGACGCCCTTGTACGGCACGTGGCGGGCCTGCGCGCCGACCTCGTCGACGAACATCGCGGCGGCCAGGTGCAGGATGGTGCCGGCGCCGCTCGACGCGTAGGTGATGCCGTCGGGCTTGGCCTTCATCAGCGCGACGAGTTCGCGCGCATCCTTCGCGGCCAGCTTCGGGGTCACCACCAGCACCAGCGGCGTGAAGCCGCAGATGGCGATCGGCGTGAAGTCGGTCGCGACGTCGAAGGGCAGCGTCTTGTGGATGCTCGGGAAGATCACGACGTTGTTCGAGACGACCGACAGCGTCGTGCCATCGGGCGCGGCGCGGCCGAGCTGCTGCAGCCCGACGATGCCGCCGGCGCCCGGCTGGTTCTCGACGATGACGTTGGCGCCGATGGCCTTCGCGAACGCGGGCTGCATCGCGCGGGTGATCGCGTCGACGCCCGAGCCGGTGGCGTTGGGCAGGATGAACTTCACCACCTTGTCCTGCGCGGGCGCCGCGAAGGGCGCGACGGGCAGCGTGAGGGCGGCGAGCGCCTGGACGGCGCGGCGGCGGGAAGCGTTGTTGGGGGTCATCGGGTCGTCTCCGTGTCGGGTGCTTCGGAAATCGCTGCGGAGGGTACCCGGCCTTCGCCGCCGGCCGCGCTCGCGGCCCTGCGGCGGGAACGGGCCCGCATCGGTGTCAGGCCACCGCGCCGGCGGCGCGCAGCGCGGCGATCCGCGCGTCGTCGCAGCCGATGGATCGCAGCAGCGCGTCGGTGTCCGCGCCGCGCACCGGCGGGTCGAGCCGCACGCCGAGCCGCTCGCCGTCCATCGTGAACGGCAGCAGCGTGGCCTTGACCGTCTCGCCGGCCATCGGCCCATCGGGCACGACGACGTCGGCGAGCGTGCCGGTGGCCAGCAGGTGCGGATCGTCGAGCAGCTCCTCGGGCCTGCGGATCGGCGCGAACGGCAGGCCGGCGCGCTCGAAGATCGCCGACAGCTCGGCGGCCGTGCGCGGCGCGAGCCGCTCGCGCAGCGTGGCGAGCAGCCGCGGGCGCTGCACGACGCGCTGGTTGTTGGTGGCGAGCGCGGGGTCGGCCTTCAGGTCGGGGAAGCCCAGCACGTCGCAGAAGACCGCCCACTGGGCATCGCTGACGGCGGCGAGGAAGATCTGCTCGCCGTCGCGCACGGTGAACACGTCGTAGATCGCCCAGGCGCTGATGCGCTCGGGCATCGGCGCGGCGGCCACGCCCGTCATCGCGTACTGCAGCATGTGCTGGCCGACGAGGAACACGTTGTTCTCGAAGAGCGCGGCCTGCACCTCCATGCCGCGCCCGGTGATGCTCCGCTGCAGCAGCGCGCCCAGCACGCCGATCGCGCCGAACATCCCGCCCATGATGTCGTTGACGCTGGTGCCCGCGCGCAGCGGATCGCCGGGGCGCCCGGTCATGTAGGCGAGGCCGCCCATCATCTGCACCACCTCGTCGAGCGCGGTGCGGTGATCGTAGGGGCCAGGCAGGAAGCCCTTGGCGCTGACGTAGATCAGGCGCGGGTTCACCGCGGACAGTGCGATGTAGTCGAGGCCGTACTTGACCATCGTGCCGGGCTTGAAGTTCTCGATCACGACGTCGGCGGACGCGGCGAGTTCGCGCGCGACGGCGGCGCCCTCGGCCGAATGCAGGTCGATCTCGATGCTGCGCTTGTTCCGGTTGAACATCGGGAAGAAGCCGGCGCCGGCGCCCAGCAGCCGGCGCGTGCCCTCGCCGCCGATCGGCTCGACCTTGATCACCTCGGCCCCCATGTCGGCGAGCACCATGCCGCAGGTCGGGCCCATGACCATGTGGGTGAACTCGACGACGCGCACGCCCTTCAGGGGCTGCGGGGCGGGGGTGGGGGTCTCGGGGGTCATCTCGGCCGGGGTCTCGTTCAGGCCGTCGCGCAGGCTGGTATCGCGGATGAGGACGGGCGGAGGCTGCGGGTCGGCGTGCATGACGGCGGACTCTAGCTGTTCCGGGAGGGCGCCGGAAGTGGTGTCCGCCGTGAGGCTCAGCCCGCCAGGTCGCCCGTCCCGGGGAGGCCGGCGGCGCCGGCGCCCACAACCACCGCCCGATGCGCGTCCCACAGCGCCTGCGCCAGCGCCGTCGGCTCGCAGGGCTTGAGCAGCACCACCAGCCCCTGCTCGTTGGCGCGGCCCAGCCGCTCGGCGTAGCCGGTCATCAGCACCACGCCGATCTCCGGATGATGGCGGCGCACCCAGGTGCCGAGCGCGATGCCGTCGCTCGCACCCGGCATCGCGATGTCGCTGAGCACGACGTCGAACGCGACGGACTCGTCCACCAGCTCGCCGTGCGCCGCGTCGGCGTCGGCGACCCGGCGCACGGTGCAGCCCATCGCCTCGAGCAGCGCCTGGGTGGCCGATGCGACCTCGGCGTTGTCCTCGACCATCAGCACGCGCAGCGTCAGCGTGGGCGGCGGGGTCGCCGCCTCGCGCGCGGGGGCGCTGCGGCCCGCGGCGATCGCCGGGAACAGCATCGACACGGTGGTGCCCGCGCCGGGCGTGCTCGAGAGCCGCGCCGTACCGCCGGCCGCCCGGCACAGCTCGCGCACCTGCGACAGCCCGAGCCCGGTGCCCTGCCCGCGCGGCTTGGTCGAGAAGAACGGCTCGAAGACCCGGTCGAGCAGCTCGGGCGCGATGCCCTGGCCGGTGTCCGAGACATCGACCCGCACCTGCCCGGGGCCGTCCGACGGGTCCGCGTTGCGCGCGCGCAGCCGCAGCATGCCGCCCTCGGGCATCGCGTCGCGCGCATTGCCCACCAGGTTCAGGATCGCGAGCTCGAACTCGGCGCGGTCGACCTCGATCCCGGCGGTGTCGGGCGCGACCTCGATGTCGAGCGCGATGCCCGGCGGCAGCAGCGGGCGCACCAGCACCTGCATGTCGGGCAGGCGCTCCTGCAGCGAGATCAGCTCGGGGTGCACGACCTGCCGGCGCGAGAAGGCGAGCAGCTGACGGGTGAGCTGGGTGCCGGTGCGCACCGCGCGGTCGATCGCGTCGAGCTGCGGCATCGCGCCGGCGGACCGCCCGTGCACGCCCCCCAGCCGACGCAGCAGGTGCGCGTTGTTGTTGACGACGGTGAGCAGGTTGTTGAAGTCGTGCGCGACGCCCCCGGTCAGCCGGCCGAGCGCCTCGAGCTTCTGCGACTGTCGCAGCGCCGCCTCGACGCGCAGGCGCTGCGCGCTCTCGGACTGCAGCCGTTCCACCGCCGCGAGGCCCTGCTCGGCGCGGCGCAGCGCCACCCAGGCGAGCATCACGGAGCCGAGCGTGAGCGGCGCCATGATCGCCGCGAGCAGGGCCACGCCGGCGCGCCAGTCGGCGAGCATGTCGGCGCGCCCCAGGCCGGCCGCGGCGTAGACCGGGTAGCCGTCGACCTTGCGGTAGGCGACGAGCCGCTGCGCGCCATCGCCCGACGACGCATGCGACAGGCGCCCTGCCGCGACCCGCTGGCGCATCGCCTCCCTCATCACCGGGTCCGCAGCCTCGCCCGCGCCGAGCGGGACCGGGCCCGGATGGCGCGAGATCCAGCGGCCGTCGTCGCGCACCAGCGAGAACGTGGCACCGGGCACGTACTCGGCCAGCCCGGCGTGGAAGTCCGAGAAGTACCTCGAGTACACCCCGACCGACACCAGGCCCGCGAAGCTGCCGTCGGGCCGGTCGCGGCGCAGGCTCAGGTCCGAGAACAGGTCGCCGGTGACGCGGCCGACCAGCGCATCGCTGATGAAGAGGCCGCGCCCGGGGTGGTCGCGGTGCCAGACGAAGAACTCGCGGTCCGAGACGTCGAGCGCCCGGGGCGCGGGCAGGTAGCGGTTGGTGAGCAGGGGCCGCCCGGTGGCGTCCTGCACCCAGATCGACTGGACCTGGGGCAGGTCCGCGCTCATCGCGCGCAGCCGCTCGTGCAGCACGCGCTCACGCTGGACGATGCGGGCGTCGTCATCGGCGCCGAGCGCATCGACCACCCGCCGCAACAGCATCTCGTTGGTCTCGAAGACCTTCGCGGCATGCTCCGCCGCCACCCGTACGGCGCGCTCGAGGCGCGCGTACGTCGCCTCCGACTGGACCCGCAGCTGCCAGGCGGCGATGCCGACGAACGCGAGCACGGGCAGCAGCACGCTCAGCAGCACCACCCAGCGCAGCGTGTCGACGACGCGGTGATGCACGGTGGTGTCCGCGCCCGGGTCGGGCGGCGGCGCGCGTGCAGGCACCACCCGAGGCAGGGGCGGCATGCGGCGGCTGGACGGTGTGGGCGGGTCGGTGACGGGGAGCCGGTGCATGGGGCGGTTCCGCCGCGCCTGCGATCGGCGGGCCAGGCCCGGCGCCGGCATGCGGCGCGGTACCGCTGACCGTAGCAGAGGGTGGTGCCGCGGCGGTGTCCGATTCGCCCGGCGTCGGTGTAGGACTCGGTCGCGCGAGGCGGGCCGCCACCCGGGCAGGCGATCAGCTGCCCGGCGCGCCGCCCGGCGCCTCAGCGCCTCAGCGCCCCGGGATCCAGTTCGTGCCGGCCAGCGGCACGCCGGCCATCGCCGCGGCCTCCACCGTCAGCGCCACCAGGTCCTCGCGCTCGAGGTGGTGGACGTCCTGCTTGCCGCAGGCCCGCGCGATGGTCGAGACCTCCATCGCCATCGTCTTCAGGTAGTTGCGCACGCGCCGCGCACCCACCGGCGGCTGCAGCCGCTGCTCGAGCACCGCGTCCTGCGTCGTCACGCCCACCGGACAGCGCCCGGTGTGGCAGTGGTGGCAGAAGCCGGGCGCGGTGCCGAGCGCCGCGTAGTCGTCGGCGCAGGGCACGTGCTCGCCGCCCGAGCCGTCGGGTCGGGCGTCGCGGATCCAGGTGTCGCTGTTGCAGCCCAGCGCCATCAGCACGCCCTGCCCGATCGACACCGCGTCGGCGCCCATCGCGAGCGCCTTGGCGACGTCGGCGCCGGTGCGGATGCCGCCGGAGACGATCAGCTGCACCTGACCCTTCATGTTGAGGTCCTCGAGCGCGTCGACCGCCTGGCGCACCGCGGCCAGCGTCGGGATGCCGACGTTCTCGATGAACACGGTCTGCGTGGCGGCGGTGCCGCCCTGCATGCCGTCGACCACCACCACGTCGGCGCCCGCGTGCACCGCGAGCTTGACGTCGTGGAAGGTGCGGGTGGCGCCGACCTTCACGTAGATCGGCTTCTCCCAGTCGGTGATCTCGCGCAGCTCCTTGATCTTGATGGCGAGGTCGTCGGGGCCGGTCCAGTCGGGGTGCCGGCAGGCGCTGCGCTGGTCCACCCCCTCGGGCAGCGTTCGCATCGCGGCGACCCGCGGGTTCACCTTCTGACCCAGCAGCATGCCGCCGCCGCCGGGCTTGGCGCCCTGCCCGATCACGATCTCGATCGCGTCGGCGCGCCGCACGTGGTCGGGGTCGAAGCCGTAGCGCGAGGGCAGGCACTGGTAGACCAGCGTCTTCGAGGCGCCGCGCTCCTCCTCGGTCATGCCGCCGTCGCCGGTGGTGGTCGAGGTGCCGGCCTCGGTGGCCGCCCGCCCGAGCGCGTCCTTCACGTTGGCCGACAGCGAGCCGAAGCTCATGCCGGCGACGGTGATCGGGATGGCGAGCTCGATGGGCTTGGTCGCGAAGCGCGTGCCGAGCACGGTCTTCGTCGAGCAGCGCTCGCGGTAGCCCTCGAGCGGATAGCGCGACAGCGACGCGGCGAGGAACACCAGGTCGTCGAAGTGCGGCACCCGCCGCTTGGCGCCCAGGCCGCGGATCTCGTAGAGGCCGGTGGCCGAGGCGTGCTGGATGTAGTCGAGCACGCGGCGGTCGTAGCCCCAGCTCTCCTCTCGCTGGATCTTCATCGTTCAGTACTCCTGCTGCGCGTCGACGTTCCAGTGGTACAGGGAGCGCGCCGAGGCGATGCGCTTGAATTCGCGCGGGTCGTGCTCGAGGCCGGCCTGCGCGAGCAGGCCGGCGACCGCCGTGTGGTCGGCGTCGGTCATGGCCTCGAAGCGGGCGTCGGCGCCGAGCGACTTCACGCTGCCGCGCACGTAGATCACCGCCTCGTAGAGCGAGTCGCCGAGCGCATCGCCCGCGTCGCCGCAGACGACGAGCCGGCCGGCCTGCGCCATGAACATCGAGAAGCTGCCGACGCTGCCGCCGACCACGATGTCGCCGCCCTTGAGCGAGATGCCGCAGCGCAGCCCGCAGTCGCCCTCGATCACCAGCAGCCCGCCGCGCGCCGAGGCGCCCGCCGACACCGAGGCGAAGCCCTTGACGCGGACCAGCCCGCTCATCATGTTCTCGGCGACGCCGGGGCCGGCGTTGCCGTGCACGACGACGGTGGCGTGCTTGTTCATGCCCGCCGCGTAGTAGCCGGCGTGGCCGGCGATGTCGACGTGCACCGGCGCGTCCAGGCCGACTGCGATCGAGTGCGCGCCGTCCGGATGCTCGACGCGCACGTGCGTCGTGCCGAAGAGGTCCTTGTGCAGGAAGCGGTTGAGCTCGCGCAGGCTGACGGTCGCGAGGTCGAAGGTCTTCGAGCCGCTCATGCCGTCGCCCGCCATGCGTAGATCCGCTCGGGCTGCGGCTCGTAGAGCTTCGCGCCGGAGACGCCCGGCAGGTGCGCGAGCGAGCGGTACTCGGAGGCGATCGCCACCCAGTCGTCGGTCTCGGCGACCAGCGCGGGCTTGCAGGCGAAGCCGTCGCGCACGATGGCGAGCGCATCCGACGTGCCCATCAGGAAGGTGTAGAAGCCGTCGAGCTCGTCGAAGCCCTGGGTCAGCGCCTGCTCGAGCGTGTCGCCCTCGCGCATGCGCCACTCGAGCCAGCGGCAGGCGGCCTCGGTGTCGCAGTCGCCGTCGAAGGCGATGCCCAGGGGCTCGAGCTTGCGCCGCAGGCTGTACGGGTTCGACAGCGAGCCGTTGTGCACCAGGCACCAGTCCTCGCCGGCGGTGTAGGGGTGCGCGTTCTCGGGCGTGACCGCCGACTCGGTCGCCATGCGGGTGTGCGCGACCAGGTGCGTGCCCGAGAAGCCCGACAGGCCGTACTTGTCCGCGATCTGCTGCGGCGTGCCGACGTCCTTGTACAGGTCGATCGCGCGGCCCGCCGACAGCACGTGCAGCGCGGGGAAGGTCGCGAGGAGGCCGGCGCGCAGCACGGCCGGCGCCGCGTCCGAGGTCACGATGCCGTGGTTGGCGCGGACCTCGAGCGTCGCGTCCTCGCCCAGCCCGTGGCGCAGCGCGTCCCAGTCGAAGCCGTCGGGCGCCTGAACGCTCAGCTTGCGCTGGCCGGCGGGCAGCGGCTCGGTGAACACGGCGATGCCCGCCGAGTCCGGGCCGCGCTCGGTCATGCCGATCAGCATCGGCTCGGCCCATTCGCCGAGCCGGTCGCGCAGCGAGGGGTTCCTGATCATCAATCCGACGATGCCGCACATCGGGCAGGTGCTCCGTGGTTCAGAAGGGTTCGACTTCAGAAGAATTCGACATACCGATCGCGTTCCCAGTCGGACACGTGGCGCGAGTACTCGACCCACTCCATCCGCTTGAGACGCACGAACTCCGCGGCCAGCGCCTCGCCGAGCCCGGCGCGCACCACTGTGTCCGCCTCCAGCGCGTCGAGCGCCTCGCCCAGCGTCTGGGGCAGCAGCCCGATGCCGTGCTCGGCGAGCCTGGCGGGCGTCCACTCGTAGAGGTTCTCGTTGATCGGCGCACCCGGGTCGATCCGGTTGCGGATGCCGTCCATGCCGGCCGCGAGGATGGCCGCGGTGGCGAGGTAGGGGTTGCACGAGCCGTCCGGCAGGCGCAGCTCGAGCCGGCCGTAGGGCACGCGCACCGTCGCGGTCCGGTTGTTGTCGCCGTAGGCGATGTAGGCCGGCGCCCAGGTCGCGCCCGACAGCGCGCGGCCGACGACCAGGCGCTTGTACGAGTTGACCGTCGGCGCGCAGACCGCGGCGAGGGCACGCGCGTGCCTGAGCAGCCCGCCGAGGAAGTGGTAGCCGGTCTGCGACAGGCCCAGGCCGTGGCGGTCCGAGTCGTCGTGGAACAGGTTCTTCGAGGTGGCGCTGCCCAGCGACAGGTGGAAATGCGTGCCGGTGCCGGTGCGGTCGGAGAACGGCTTGGGCATGAAGCTCGCGATCAGGCCGTGGGCCCGCGCGATCTCGCTCGCGGCCATCTTGAAGAAGACCAGCCGGTCCGCCGAGGACAGCGCGTCGCCATAGGTGAAGTTCACCTCGAACTGGCCGTTCGCGTCCTCGTGATCGATCTGGTAGACGTCGAGGCCGGCCGGCTTCACCGCGTCGACGATCGCCTCGAGCACGGCGGACGAGCGGGCGAGGCCCTTGTAGTCGTAGCAGGGCTTCTCGAGCGTGTCGGTGCCGTCGGCGGGCTCGAGCCCGCCGTCGGCGCCGCGCTTGAGCAGCATGAACTCGGGCTCGATGCCGGTGAAGAGGGTCAGCCCCTCGCCGGCCAGCTCGGCGAGCTGGCGCTTGAGCGCGACCCGCGAGCACAGCGCGTAGGGCGCGCCCTTGACGTGGCCGTCGCAGGCGATCCGTGCGTAACCCGGCAGCCAGGGCATCGGCGCGAGCGTCGTCGGATCGCCCACTGCCATGTAGTCGGCGCCCTCGGGGCCCATGCCCATGCCCCAGATCGCGAAGGCCGCGAAGCCCGCGCCCTCTTCCAGCACCATGCGAAGGTGCGCGGCCGGCACGGCCTTGGCCTTGGCCGAGCCGTGGATGTCGACGAATTGCGCGAGGACGAGCTTGATCTTGTGCCGCTCGAGCCAGGCGCGGGCGTCGGCGGCGGAGGTGGGCGAGGCCATGCTGACTCCGTCTGGGCCCGGCGCGGCAGCTCGCGTCGGACGTTGGAAGGGCGGACAAGCGCGTTCTGGTCGCCCTGGCTCTGGGGCAGGGTTGAACTGGATGATATTTTTTTGCATCATAGGAGTCAACATGAGCAAGGCCTCCATCGAGTCGCTCGACCGTCACATCGGCCTGCAGGTCCGCGAGGCGCGCCTGCGCAACCGGCTGACCATCGCCGACGTCGCGCATCTGGCGGAGCTCTCGCCCGGCATGCTGTCGAAGATCGAGAACGGCCAGGCCACCGCCAGCCTCGACTCGCTGGTGCGGATCGCGAACGCGCTCGGCGTGACGCTGGGCGCGCTCTTCAAGGGCTACGGCGCCCCGGGCGGCGCGGCGCGGCTCGTCAAGGCGGGCGAGGGCATGGAGGTGGTCCGGCGCGGCACCGCCAAGGGCCACACCTACCACCTGCTGTCGTACGACCAGGGCCCGCGCAAGCGCTTCGAGCCCTTCCTGATCTCGATGGACGACGCCTCGGAGGTGTTCCCGACCTTCGAGCACGACGGCACCGAGTTCATCCACATGCTCGCCGGACGCCTGGAATACCGCCACGGCGACGCGACCTACCTGCTCGAGCCCGGCGACTCGCTGACCTTCGACGGCACGGTGCCGCACGGTCCGGAACGCATCCTCGAGGTGCCGATCCGGTTCCTGACGGTCATCGTCTACGAGACGCCGGCACCGGAGTGAGTGCAAGCTCTCTCCAGAACCCCCACCCCATCATCTTGTCCGACCCTTCACGATGCCCACATCCCAGGCTTCCGATTCGTATGACCTGATCGTCGTCGGCGCCGGCGTCGTCGGCTGCTCGGTGGCCTGGCATGCCGCCGCGCTCGGCGCCGGCCGCGTGCTGCTGGTCGACCGCGGCGGCATCGCCGAGGGCACCTCCAGCCAGTCGAGCAGCATCCTGCGCACGCACTACTCGGTGAAGGAGAACGTCGAACTGGCCCGCCGCTCCTGGTCGGTCTTCACGAACTTCGCCGCCTACCTCGACGATCCGGAGGCCGACTGCGGGCTGAACCGCTGCGGCTACCTGATCGTCGGCGCCGGCGACGAGCGCGGCGAGGCGGTGCGCGCCTCGCTCGCGCAGCAGCGGGCGATGGGCATCTCGGCCGAGGAGATCGACGCGAAGCAGGCGCTGGAGCTGCTGCCGCTGCTGCGCACCGAGGGGCTCGACGTGTTCGGCCACGAGCCCGAGGCCGGCTATGCCGACGCCTACCTCACCGCCACCGCGTTCGCGCGGGCGGCGCGCCGCCGCGGCGTCGAGGTGCGCCAGGGCGTGAGGGTCACCGGCCTCACCACCGTCGGCAGCCGGGTGGTCGGCATCGAGACCGACGCCGGACCGATCCGGGCGGGCACGGTGGTCTGCGCCGCCAACGTCTGGACGAACCGGCTGCTCGAGCCGGCCACCGGGCTCGTCATCCCGCTGGTCGCCGAGCGGCACGAGGTGATGGCCTTCGAGGCGCCCGAGCCCTACCTGCCGCGGTATCCGGTCCTCAAGGACATGGCCAGCGCCTCGATGGTCTACGCCCGCTGCTACGGCCGCAGCCAGCTGCTGGCGAGCCCGGGCCTGGCGGGTCATGCGACCGACCCGGACGAGGGCCAGGCCGACGTGCCGCTCGACGTGGTGGCGGATCTCGGGGAGCAGGTGGCCGCGCGGCTGCGCAGCTTCGAGGAGGCGGGGGTCGCCTCGACCTGGACGGGGCTCTACGACGTGACGCCGGACTGGAACCCGGTGCTCGGGCCGCTGCCCGGCTGGGACGGCCTGCAGGTCGGCTTCGGGTTCTCCGGCCACGGCTTCAAGCTGTCGCCGGCGGTGGGCCGGCTGCTGGCGCAGTCGGCGCTGGGGCTGGCCACCGATGTCTCGCTCACGCCGTACCGCTTCGAGCGCTTCGACGAAGGGGCGCTGCTCGTCGGGCGCTACGGCAAGGGCGCGGTGTCCTGAGCGATCAGGTCGACGGCAGTCCCAGCGCCTTCTCGCTGCAGGCGCGCGGCTTGACCGCCGCTTCCACCGCCTTCGCGTCGCCGGTCTTCGCAGTGGCGCGGCTCAGCACCTTGTGCAGCTCGAGCGCGGCGCTGGCGCTCGGGAACCCGCCCGACGCCGTGCACAGATACGAGCCGTCGGCCGCCAGCACCACCCATGCGGGCGCTCCCTTCGGGCTGTAGGTCGTCTTCCAGCGCTCGCGCTCCTGGGGGACCATGTCGTCGCCGAAGACCATCGAGAAGTGATAGCCGCCGCCGAACGCCTGACGCAGATCGCCGCGCACCAGCCAGCCGTCGAGCGCGCTGCATGTCTGGCAGTTGTGCGCGGTGAAGTAGACGATCACCGGCTTGCCGGTGCTGCGGGCCTTGGCCACCGCATCGACCACCGACGGGTTGTCGTCGAAGCCCGGCGGCAGCGTGGTCGCGAGCGCGCTCGCAGTGGCCAGCGCGGCCGTGGCCGCGGCGAGGAAGCGGAAGCGCGTGTGCATGGTGGATCTCCCGAACAGGCGATGCGGCGACGATGTATTCGATCGATGGTCGCAGCCTAGGAGCATCCCCGGCGGACCGCAGCCCGCCGCGGACGAACGGACACGCGACGGACCGCGGACGGTGAAGGCCCGAGCGTGGCCGTTCGGGATGGGGTCGCGCGCGGCGGGCGCCGCCGGTCAGCCGATGGCGGCGGCCGACTTCGCGAGCGCGCGCAGCAGGTGCTTCTGGATCTTGCCGGTGGAGGTCTTCGGCAGCTCGACGAAGCGGATCTCGCGCGGGCACTTGAAGTGCGCGAGGTGCTGCCGGCAGTGCGCGACCAGCTCGGCGGCGAGCGCCTTCTGCGCGGCCTCGTCGGCCGGCCGCAGCGGCGCGCGCAGCTCGACGAAGGCGAGCGGCGTCTCGCCCCACTTCGGGTCCGGCCGCGCGACCACGCCCACCGCCATCACCGCCGGATGCTTGTAGAGCGCGTCCTCGACCTCGATCGACGAGATGTTCTCGCCGCCCGAGATGATGATGTCCTTGGCGCGGTCCTTGAGCTTCACGTAGCCGTCGGGGTACAGCACGCCGAGGTCGCCGGTGTGGAACCAGCCGCCCTCGAAGGCCTCGCGGGTGGCGGCCTCGTTCTTCAGGTAGCCCTTCATCACCACGTTGCCGCGGAAGACCACCTCGCCCATCGTCGCGCCGTCGCGCGGCACCTCGCGCATCGTCTGCGGGTCGACCACCGTGCAGCCTTCCTGCACCGGGTAGCGCATGCCCTGACGGCCGTTGAGGTCGACCTGCTCGGCGAGCGGCCGGGTGGTCCAGTCCTCGTGCTTGGCGCAGGCGGCGGCCGGCCCGTAGACCTCGGTCAGCCCGTAGACGTGCGTGACCTCGAAGCCCATCCGCCCCATGCCCTCGATCATCGACGCCGGAGGCGCGGCGCCCGCGACCATCGCCTTCACCGTCCAGTCGATGCCGGCGCGCAGCGACTCGGGCGCGGAGATCAGCGTCGAGTGCACGATCGGCGCGCCGCAGTAGTGGCTCACGCGGTGCTCGCGCATCAGCGCGAAGATCAGCGCCGCGTCGACGCGCCGCAGGCACACGCTGGTGCCCGCGACCGCCGCGAGCGTCCACGGGAAGCACCAGCCGTTGCAGTGGAACATCGGCAGCGTCCACAGGTAGACCGGATGGCGCGGCAGGTTCCAGGCGAGCACGTTGCCGACCGCGTTCAGGTAGGCGCCGCGGTGATGCACGACGACCCCCTTCGGATTGCCGGTGGTGCCCGAGGTGTAGTTCAGCCCGATCGCATCCCACTCGTCGGCGGGCATGCGCGGCGCGAAGGCCGGGTCGCCGCCGGCGACGAAGGCCTCGTACTCGATCTCGCCGAAGCACTCGCCGCCCGCACCGTGCTCGGGGTCGTCGACGTCGACGACGAAAGGCACCCGCTTGCCGGCCGCGCGCAGCTGCGCGATGGCGGCGCTCGCGGCCGGCGCGAACTCCCGGTCGACGATCAGCACGCGGCTGTCGGAATGCTCGAGCACGAACGCGACCGTGGCCGCGTCCAGGCGCGTGTTGATGCAGTGGAGCACCGCGCCGGCCATCGGCACGCCGAAGTGCGCCTCGACCATCGGCGGCGTGTTCGGCAGCATCACCGCGACGGTGTCGCCGTCGCCGAGGTCCATCGCGGCGAGCCGCGACGCGAGCCGGCGCGAGCGCTCGCGCACCTCGCACCAGCTGCGTCGCAGCGGCCCGTGGATCACGGCGCAGCGCTCGGGGTAGACGTCGGCCACCCAGTCCAGCAGCGACAGCGGCGTCAGCGCGACATGGTTCGCGGCATTGCGGTCGAGGCCTTGGCGGTACGGGTTCGGATGCGTCGGCATGGTGCGCGGTGTCCGGTGGTCGGCGTGGATCCCACCCATTCTAGGGCGGGCATGCAGGTTGCCCGTCCCGCATCACGGAACTCGTTCACATCTCGCAAGGAAGTCCATATTGCGACGCAGCATTCCGGTGGTAGCCTGTCAACACCGGTTCGCCGGAGAAGGAGCATCCATGCCTCATCTGGTCCATGTGCTGGGCGTTACCGATCGTGACGCGCTGCACCAGCACTTCGCGGCCCTCGACCCCCAGGACCTGCGGATGCGATTCGGACGACTGCCCGACCGCGACTGGCTCAGGCTCTACATCGAGGGCATCGACTTCGCCCGCGACGCGGTGCTCGGCGTGCGCGAGGGCCCGGTGCTGATCGGCGCGGCGCACGTCGCGCTGTTCGACGGCGCCGCGGAGCTCGGCCTGTCGGTGATCCCGTCCCGGCGCAAGCGCGGCGTCGCCTCGGCGCTCTTCGATCGCGGCGTGCTGCACGCCCGCAACCGCGGCATCGTCGAGCTGTTCATCCGCTGCCTGTCCGAGAACCAGGCGATGCGCCGCATCGCGCGCAAGGCGGGCATGCGGATCCTGGTGGAAGGCGTGGACGCCGACGCGTGGATCGAACTGCCGCCGGCCACGCCGTTCACGCTCGGCGAGGAGCTCGTCGCTAGGCAACTGACGCTGGTCGACCTGGCGCTTCACGCGCCCTGGGCGTCGAAGGCGCCGGAGCGCTCGGAAGCCTGACGCGGAACAGCGAGCCCCGGCCGGGCGTGCTGTCGACCTCGATCCGGCCGTCCATGAGTTCGATCAGGCGGCGCGACAGCGCCAGCCCGATGCCCGAGCCCTCGATGGCACCATGCTCGCGCCCGAGCCGCTCGAAGGGCTCGAACAGCCGGTGCTGATGTTCCGGTGCGATGCCCGGGCCGTCGTCCTCGACCTCGATCCAGGTCGTGCCGTCCCGGGCGTCGCCGGCGCGCAGGCGCACGGTGCCGCCGCGGCGGTTGTACTTGACCGCGTTCGACAGCAGGTTCACCAGCACCTGGCGCAGCCGCGTCGTGTCGCCGAGCATGCCCAGCGGCACCGCCTCGTCGGGCGGCGGGACCAGCCGCACGCCGGCATCGGCGGCTGCGAGCGACAGCAGCCGCAGGCACTGCCGGCAGACGGCCCGCACGTCGATCACCTCGTGGGCCAGCCGCATGCGGTCGCCCTCGATGCGGGTCAGGTCGAGCAGCTCGTCGATCAGCGTGCCGAGGTGGCCGCCCGCCTCGCGGATCGCATGGACGCGCTCGCGCTGCGTCGCCGGCAGCGGCGCGTCGGCGTCGATCTCCATGAGCTGCGCGAAGCCGAGCACCGCGTTGAGCGGCGTGCGCAGCTCGTGGCTCATCCTCGACAGGAAGTCGGACTTGGCGCGGCTCGCGGCCTCGGCCTCGGCGCGGGCGCGCTCGGCCGCCTCCATGCGCTTCCTCGGCCGGGCATCGCGCATCACCAGGGTCACGAGGCGGCCGGCATCGACGGTCACCAGCGTGACCGAGGCATCGACCGGGAAGTCGGTGCCGTCGGCGTGCAGCCCGACGAGCGTCGTGCGGCCGCTGCCGGTCCGGCCGACGGCGCGCTCGGCGCGCGTGCCGTCGGCCAGGCCGACCAGGAACTCGACCGCACCGGGCCGCAGCCGCGGCGGCACGAGCGGCAGCAGGCTCCGGCCGAGCACGTCGGCGGCACGGTGGCCGAACATCGCCTCGGCGGCGGCGTTGAACAGCACGATGCGCCCGCGCTCGTCGATCGCAGCGATCGCGTCGATCGCCGAGTCGATGACGGCGGAGAGCCGCGCCCGGCTGTCCACCAGTGCCGCCTCGGCGGCCTTGCGCGCCGAGATGTCGGCGATCGCGCCGTAGCTGCGGGTCGGGCGACCGCCGTCGTCCCAGGCGGCGAAGCCGCGCGCACTGACCCAGAGGTAGCCGGCATCGGCCCGGCGCAGCCGGTACTCGCCGTCGAGCGGCACGCGGCGCTCGAGGAGGGCGGCCTCGTCGGCGGCGAAACGCACGCGGTCGTCGGGATGCAGGCGCGACGGATCCGCGGTCAGCCGCAGGACGAGCGAGCCGGGCGGATAGCCGAGCATCTGCAGGTACGAGTCCGAGTAGAACGTGCGTCCGCCCGCCAGATCGTGGTCCCAGATGCCCGCGCCGGTGGCCGCGAACACCAGCGCGAGCTGCTCGCGCTGACGCCGCAGCGATGCCTCGACGCGCTTGTGGCCGGTGATGTCGAGCTTGACCGCGACCACCTGCGGCGGCGCACCGGCCGAGGGCTGGATCACGCTGATCGCGACCCGGCTCCACACCACGCGGCCCTCGCGGTGGAGATAGCGCTTCTCGAAGACCACGCCGCCGGTGCCGCCGCTGGACGCCCAGCGGCGCAGCGCGTCGGCGTGCAGGTAGCGGTCCTCGGGGTGGGTGAACTGCGCGCCATGCCGGCCCAGCAGCGCCTCGCGCGGGTACCCGACCATCCGGCAGAACGCGTCGTTCACCACGATGTAGCGGCCCCGCTCGGAGACCGAGAGCGCGGCGTTCGACTGCTCGAACATCGCGCGCAGCTGACGCTCGCGAAGCCCGAGCGTGTCCTGCACCGCCTCGAGCCGGCGCCGGGCCCCCAGCGTCAGCACCGCGAGCAGCGTCGCGATCACCAGGAACAGCCAGGCGACCCACTCCCCCTCCTCTGGCTGCAGGCGCACGAACGGACCGACGCCGAGCGCCGCCGGTACCGCGACCGCGAGCGCCACCGCCATCAGCGCCGTCCAGGCGCCGAGCATCCCGAGCCAGGCGGCACCGGCGGTCGTCGCGAGCTGCAGCACGAACATCGCGACGATGGCCTGCGTCGTGTAGGCGCTGCGGGTGGTCGAGGTCAGCAGCACGCCGAGCCCGATCAGCGCGGCGACCGCGAGCGCCGCGAGGATGCCTCGGCGCGCGTCGTGCTGTCCTGCAGCGGCGCGGGCGGCGGGCTGCCACGGCAGCATGCCGGCGCGCGCCCGCGCGCTCAGGGCCAGCAGCAGCGGCGCGGCCAGCAGCACGCCGAGCACGTCGCCCGCGTACCAGCCGAGCCAGGCCTCGACCAGGCCCTCCGAAGCCATCGTCCCGGCGAGGACGAGCACGCTGGCGCCGACGGTCGGCGGCACCAGCATCCCGACGACCGCGGCCAGGCCGAGGGTGCGGAAGTCGTCGGTGCTGCGGAAGTCCGGCGCCAGGCCGGAGCGCGCCATCAGCCGGCTCGCCAGCCAGTAGCCGCCGCAGCTGCCCAGGCCGACGACGGCGGCGGCCCATGCGGGGACGCCGAGCCAGAGGTGCACCGCCATCACGGCGGGCACGAGCGCCACGAGGACCGGCGCGCCCCACAGCAGCAGGCCCGCGACCGCGACGCCGGTCGGCAGCCAGAACAGGCTGACGTTGGAGCCGACGAAGGCGAGCTGAAGGCCAAGGGCCGCCGCGGCCAGGTACAGGCCGGCCACGAGCAGGCCGCGGGCGACATGCGCCCCGAGGCGTCCGACGCGCACCGCCGGCTCGCCCGCCCGTTCCCCTCCTGATGGCGCCTCGATCGACACGGCACGACCCCGTTTGCGTGGATGATTCTGCCACGAGCCCAACCACCGGTTTGCCGAACGGGTCGTACCGGACCGGAACCGGTTACGCTTGCCGGCGTTGCAGACTCGATCTTCTTCCGGAGCGAATCCCATGGCCGTCGAGGCACTCACGACCGACCGGTTCGACGAGACCGTCGGCGGTCACGACATCGTCGTCGTCGACTTCTGGGCCCCCTGGTGCGGCCCGTGCAAGTCCTTCGCCCCGATCTTCGAGTCGGTCGCGGCGGACAACCCCGACGTGGCCTTCGTCAAGGTCAACACCGACGAGGAAGGCGCGCTCGCCGGCCATTTCGGGATCCGCTCGATCCCGACCCTGATGATCTTCCGCGACCAGGTGATCGTGTTCCAGCAGCCCGGCGCGCTGCCCAAGGGCGCGGTCGAGGACATCCTGCGCCAGGTGCGCGGGCTCGACATGGACGAGGTCCGGCGCGGCGCGCGGCCGCACGAGGCGGGCGAGGACCCCTCGGATGCCGGCTGAGCCGATGCGCGGCGCACCGGAGCACGCGTGCCGCTGAGCCGTCGGGGGTCACGCCGCCGGACGTGCGGCGTGCTCGTCGCCGGGGCCCTCGCGCTGGCCGGGTCCGGCGCGGGCCGGGCCGAGACGCTGGCCGACGCGCTGGACGGTGCGCGCGGCCGCGACCCGGCCGTGATCGGCGCACGCGCCCAGGCCGACGCGACCCGCGAACGGATCGGCGTGGTCCGTGCCGCGGGTGCCCCGACGCTCGGCGTCGGCGGCACCGCCAACACCCAGTACGCCGAGGTGAACGGCGGCAGCCCGCGGCAGATCGAGGGGGGCAGCGGCGCGCTGAACCTGAACGTGCCGCTGTATCGGCCGCAGGTCGGCGCTGCGGTCGAGCAGGCCGGCGTCGCGAGCCGCTCGGCCGGGGTGCAGGTCGACGCCGCCGAGCAGGACCTGCTGCTGCGCACCAGCGTCGCCTACCTGGAGGTGCTCGCGGCGATCGAGACCCTGCAGGCGATCGGCACGCAGAAGGCCGCGCTCGTGCTGCAGCTCGCCTCGGCCCGCCGCAGCTTCGACGTCGGCACGGCGACGATCGTCGACCCGAACGAGGCGCAGGCTCGGCTCGACCTGGTCGTGGCGCAGGGGATCAACGCACGGGCGGACCTGTCGGTGCGCCGCGCGGCGCTGGGGCAGATCGTCGGGCGCGCGTTCGAGCGCTACCGGCGGCTCGCTCCGGACGCGGTCCTGCCCCCCCTGCAGTACCCGACGCTCGAGGGCTGGCTCGAGGTCGCCGCCGAGGACAGCCCGGCGGTCCGGCGCGCGCGCCTCGAGCTCGAGGTCGCCGAGCGGGAGGTCGGCCGCCGCGCGCTCGGCGACCGTCCGAGCGTCGACGGCGTGGGCACGGTGTCGCGCGAGGTCAACCCGTCGCCGGTCTTCGGCCAGCTGCGGACCAACCTGGCGCTGCTGGGCCTGCAGTTCAACTGGCGGGTGTACGACGGCGGCGCCGTCTCCTCCGGCGTGCGCGAGGCAGTGTCGCTCGCGGGCAAGTCGGCCGCCGATCTCGAGGCCGCCCGGCGCCAGACCGACCTGGAGGTGCGCCGGCTGTTCGCGCGGGTGGGCAGCGGCTATGCGTTGGTGACGGCGCTGCGTGCCGCCGAACGCTCGGCCGAGGTCACGCTGCGGTCGATGACGCGGGCGCAGGAGGTCGGCGTGCGCGTCCTCACCGACGTGCTCAACGCGCAGCAGCAGCTCTTCCTGGCACGCCGTGACCTGGCCCGCGCGCGCTACGACTTCCTGGCCGACAAGCTGCGGCTGCGCGCGGCCTCGGGCCGGCTGCGGCCCGAGGACGTCGCCGCGATCAGCGCGCTGCTGAGCGAACCGGTCGAGCTGACCGACCCGTACGGACGCTGAGGGCGGGCCTCAGATCTCGCCGACCGTGTGGTCGGCGCCGGTCCGCGCGGCCACCGCCTCCGCGGCCGCGGGATCGTGGACCCGGACGCGGTTGCGGCCGCTGCGCTTGGCGCGGTAGAGCGCGGTGTCGGCCTGGTCGAGCAGGCCGTCGAGCGTGGGCGCGCCCAGCGTCGAGTCCGAGACGCCGACCGACACCGTCACCTGCAGCGCGGGCAGGTCGGACAGGTGCTCGAGGCAGCGCTCGACGATCCGCCGACGGACCCGGTCTGCCACGACCTCGGCATCGCCCGCGGCGCAGTCGGGCATCAGGACCGCGAACTCCTCGCCGCCGTGGCGCGCCACGAGGTCGCCCGGCCGCATCTCCTCGCGCAGCGTGGCCGCGACCGTCCGGATGACCCGGTCGCCGACGGCATGCCCGAAGCGGTCGTTGACCGACTTGAAGTAGTCGATGTCGAGCAGCAGCGCCGCCGCCGGGCGTCCTTGCGGGCCGAGCGCCCGCGCGAGCAGCGGCTCGCCCATCTCCGCGAAGGCGCGCCGGTTCAGGCAGTCGGTGAGCGGATCGCGGGTCGCCGCGCGCTGCAGCGCCAGATTCTTCGCCTCGATCTCGGCCCGCGAGCGCTCGAGCTCGGACAGCGCGCCGCGCAGCCGGGTGTTCGCGCGGCCGACCTCGGTCACGTCGGCGAACGAGACGAGGCAGCCGCGCACCTCGCCCCGGCCGTCGCGGATCGGCGAGCAGGTGACCAGCACGTCGCGCGCCTCGTCGCCCTCGCCCACCCGCATGCCCACGCTCGTCACGATCTGCGAGGCGTTCATCGCGCGGGCCCAGGGGTGCAGCGGATCGGACTCCGGATCGACGAGGTGCCAGCTCAGCGAGGACAGCGCCATGCCGTCGCGGATGTCGACGTCGGCCCGCAGGCTGCGGAAGGCCTGGTTGGTCAGCACGATGCGGCCCTCGCCATCGAGGATGGTGATGCCCTCCACCAGCGTATCGAAGGCGACGCGCACCCGCTCCGGGACCGCGGCGGCCGGGTCGAGGTGCTGCAGCACGCGGCGCATGAACAGGCCGAAGCCGAGCGAGCCGGCGATGAAGACGAAGAGCGCGGTCGTCACCGTCGGATCGCCGAGCCATCCCGGCAGCGGGCCGGTGCGGGCGTCGCGGTAGGCGAGCTCCAGGTCGCCCCAGTGGACCTTCGCGGCGAACAGCGGGACCTTGATCCGCTCGCCCCGGTCCGCCTCGTCCGGGGCCTCGTCGGCGGCGCCGCCCGGACGTGCCGCACGGGCCGCGTCGCCGGCCTGCGCGACGATCCCACCCGAGGCGCGCCGCAGCACGATCGACTCGATCCGCGGCTCGCGCGCGACGACGTCGCGCAGCAGGGTCTGCAGCGCATCGACCTCGCCGCGCTGCACGAGGCCGGCGCCGTACAGCGCGATCGAGTCCGCGAGCGCGCGCCGTGCGCGCGTGCGCTCGTCCGCATCGTCGCCCCCGCCGAAGACCTTGAGCAGGGCGCTCGCGACCAGCACCAGCATGCAGGCCATCAGCGCGAGCGCCATCGCGATCTGCGTGATCGGGCCGACGCGCAGGTGCTTCATGCCGACATCCAGGCGGCGACCGGCGCGCGACGCGGGCCCGCGCCGGCGCCGCCGGCCGCGTCGACGTCCAGGCCTGCGTCGCCGTCGAAGAGCTCGTCGGCCTCGTCGTGCGGCAGGTCGACGTCGTCGCGGGCGAGGATCGGCAGCGGGTCGAAGGTCCGCGCGACCGGCCCGGTGGCGATCAGCAGCCAGACCGTGGCGCCGCCGTAGATCGCCCACCACAGCACGCCCGCCGTCAGCGCGACGCCCGCGAGTTCGGCGCCCTGGTTCAGCGTGAGGATCGGGGCGGCGGCCTCGGCGGCCTGGCCGCTCGCAGCACCGGGCACCGTCACCGGAAGCACGTCGGTCGGCTCGACGGACGGCGCGGCATCGGTGTTCATCAGCAGCGCGAATGTGCTCGAATCCGGGCCGACGCCGATCAGCGCGAGACCGCCGAACTCGCCGCCGATGGTGTCCGAGCGCTTCGTGCCGTCACGGGTGCCGTTGGCCGGGCCTGCGGCCTGGCCGGTGTCGGTGCGCTCGCCGCCCTCGCGCGGCCCGTCGAGGGCATTGCGCAGCGCGGCCTCGCCGAAGCGCCCGTCGCGCGCGGGTCCCGGGCCGGTTGCCTCGGTCGCGCCCGCGCCCTGGGCGAGCATCGACACGGCTGCCGCGGATCCGGTGCGCATGAAGCCGGGGGGGGGCAGGTCGCGTGCGCCGGGGGCCCGGTCGGGCGCCACCGCCGACGCGGGTGCCGCGGCCGCGGCCGCGGCACCCGCCGGCTGCGCCGTCACCGGCGGCGACCGGAAAGCGGGCTCGGAGGGCTCCGATCCGGGCACGGCAGGCTCCGATCCGGGCCTGGAAGGCTCGACGGTCGGCGGCAGGGTCGTGCCGCCGCCAGTCTCCGCGGACAGGACCTTCAGGGTCAGGGTCCTCGGCGCCGAGGGCGCCGCGTCCCGCTGCGTGATCGTCACCGTCAGCGCGAGCTCACCCGACCAGCCAGCCAGCGGCTGGTAGCGCAGCGTCGCGAGCGCGGCATTGACCGCGTCGATCGGCCCGTCGAGGGTCAGGCGCATGCCGCCCCGGCCGCCGTCGCCCGAGACACTCAGCACGACCCCGCCCGACGAGGTGACCGAGAGCCGCCCGACGCCGACCGACAGCTCGACCGTCACCGGCGCGAGGCTGCCGTCGACGTCGGATGCGACGATCGCCGCGCCCCGCGCGCCCGACAGCAGCAGCGTCTCGCCCGCCGCCACCGTCTGCAGCGCGGGCACCGCGATCACCGGCGTGTCGTCGACGGGCAGCACCTCGATCGTCGTGCGGCCCTGCACGAAGCCGCCCGCACCGTCGTCCGCCAGCAGGTCGAGCTGCACGGTGCCCGACCAGTCGGCGGACGGCGCGAAGCGCAGGCCGTCGAGCGCCGCCTGCAGCGCCGCCCGGGTGCCCTCGACGACGATCAGCGCGCTGTCGGTGCCGGTGCCCTCGCGCAGCGTCAGCCCCTGCGTCGAGGCCAGCGTCAGCGTGCCCGAGCTGACCGAGAGCCGCAGGTGCAGCCCGCCCTCGTTGTCGATGTCGGCGATCTCGATCCGTCCGCCGTTGGCCCCCTCCAGCACGATGCTGCCGTCCTCGAGCACCTTGGCGGACTCGGGCATCGACAGCGTCGGCGGATCGTTGACCGCCTCGAAGCCCACGCGCACCTGCACGCTCGCGGTCTTCGGTCCGCCGAGGCCGGTGCCGCCCAGGTCGTTCACCTCGATCTGCAGGCGCACCAGCCCGAAGGCGTTCTCGGCCGGCACCAGCATGAGCCCGTCGAGCGCGCCGTTCACGTCGGCCAGCGTGCCGCGGATCGTCAGCACGGTGTCGTCGACGCCCGTGCCTGCGATGAACGTCAGGCCGTCGATGCCGGACAGCGTCAGCAGCGCATCGCCGTCGACCGACAGGCTCACCTCGATCTGCGCCGACGCATTCGCATCGTCGGCAATGACGATCCGAGTGCCGTCCGCATCGGAGAACACCACCGTGCCGCCCTCCGTCGCGGCGACGACGCCGGTCGGGGCGGTGAGGATCGGCGCGTCGTTGACCAGGTCGATCGTCACCGCCACCTGGACCACGGCCGTCCGCACGCCGCCGTCGGTCGCGCTGAGCGAGAACACGTCGGCGATTCGGTCGGGATCGGTATGCGTGTAGGTGACGCGCCCGAGGTTGATGTCGGCCTGGGTGAAGGTGTCGCCCACGCCGAGCAGCGTCCCGTTCAGGCGGAGCTCGCCGGCGAGCGGCGCCGACTCGATGCGCACGTCGATGCCCGAGGCCGCGGTATCCGGGTCGCTCCACCCGAGGCTGCCGGCGCCGACGGTGATCGTGCCGAGCTCGGTGGCCGACAGGCCGCTGTTGCGCACCAGGGTGGTCGGGTCGGACACCGCCGTCACGTCCATGCGCATCGACCGCGCCGCCGACGTGCCGCCGGCGCCGTCGGTCATCACCACCTCGATGGTCCTCGGCGCGACCGATGGGACGTCGCCCCGCACCTCGAAGACGACCGCTCGCAGCACCGCCTGCACCGCGGCGGCATTGGCGTTCGCGGTCAGGGTCAGGGTCAACGGCGTCGCGCCGACGCCGCCGGTGTACGTGCCGACCAGCACGCCGCCGTAGCTCACGCCGTTGCCCGAGACGCTGACCGCGCCCGCGCCGGTGCCGACGTTCGCGATGGCCAGGCGGTCGTCGGCGGTGGCGTTCGTGGTGATCGACACCGTCAGGGTGCCGCCCGCGAAGGTGTTGGAGTCGACGTCGGAGACGGTCGCCGCGGCGTCGAGCACCGTCGGTGCGGCCTGCTCGACGTAGGTGGCGGCTGCGGCGCCGAAGCCGACCTGGGGCGGGTCGGCGACGGCGACGACCTGGATCAGGCGGCTGACCGGAAGGCTGTCGAGCGTGCCATCGCTCACCGTGAAGACAACCGTGCGCGGCCCCGGCGTGGGCGACTGGGAGAGGTTCGCATACGTCACGCTGCGCAGCGCCGCCTGGTACTGCTGCGCCGTCGCGTCGCCCGAGAGCGTCAGCGTCCCGCTGGCCGCGTCCCAGGCGCCGGTGATGCCAGACTGCGCGGTGAACGCCAGCACGCCCTCGCCGGGGACATGGTTCGTCGTGATGCGGACCGACGCGCTCCGGATGGGCTCGGCGTCGACGTCGTCGACCACCAGGTTCGCATCGACTACGACCGGCGCGCCGTCCTCGACGAAGGTCGGCGCGGCATCGCCCGAGCCGATCACCACCGGCGCGTCCGGCGCCGCCGTGATCGTGGTGCGCAGCTCGGCGACACCGGCGCCGATCGGCGTGTCAGCGCCGTTCGCCGAGGCGTCGACGACGACGCGGTCCGTGCCCGCGGTGAAGCCGCCCGACCAGGTGTCGTCGAGCGCGCGCACCGTCAGCGGATCGACCGGGCCGAAGGCGTCGGCCGCGGGCAGGAAGCGCAGCCGTGCGTTCGCCCCGAGCACCAGGCCCTCGCCGGCGGCCCAGGCCATGTCGACCGGGTGCCAGCTCGCGCCGGCATCGGTCGAGTACTGCCAGGTGCCCTGCGCGGCGTTGCCGGGGTCGCCGACGATGGCGATGCCCGCCAGCGAGGCACCGGCGTCGGGGTCGGTGAATCCCGCGCCGAACAGGGTCTGCACCAGCGCGCCCGCGGGCGACGCGGCACCCTCGTCGACCGCGGCCAGCGTCGCATCCGACAGCGACGGCGCGTCGTTGACGGGGGTGACGACGATCGTCGCCGTCGCGGGCGTCGCCGACTCGCCGCCGTCGACCGAGCGCACCGTGTAGCCGAAGCGCGTCGTGCCGTTCCAGTCGGCCGCGGGGACGAACCACAGCTCGAGCACGCCGTCGGTCGCCGCGTACCGCGTGCCGGCCTGCACGAGCAGCGTGAGGCCCGCGTCGAGGTAGAGCGTGCCGTTCAAGGGCAGTCCGGTCAGCTGGACATCCTGGATCTCGCCGTCGACGTCGGTGCCGCCCAGGGTCACGACGATCGACGCGTCGTCCTCGGCGCCGGTGGCGCTCGTCGCCTGGGCGATCGGCAGGTCGTCGACCGCGACCACCGAGATCTCGCGGCTCGTGATCGTGCGCGGCAGGTCGCCGTCGTCGACGATGAAGACGATCAGGCGCGTGCCGACCCCGGGGTCCTGCGAGGTGTTGGCGTAGGTCACGCTGCGCAGCGCCGCCTGATACTGCGCGAGCGTCGCCTGGCCGGTGAGGGTCAGCACCCCGGTGGCCGCGTTCCAGCTGCCGGTGATCCCCGACTGGTCGATGAAAGCCAGCACGTCCTCGCCGGGGATGTAGGTCCCCGTCGCGAACCGCACGGTCGCCCCCTGCAGCATCGTGCTGTCCGGGTCGGTCACGAACAGGCCCGGAAACACCACGACCGGCGCGCCGTCCTCGGTGAACACCGTCGTGCCCGGCGGGTCCAGCACGCTCGGCGCGGGCATGGCCGACACCGGTGCACCGAGCTCGGAGCTCGGGCCGAAGACGCCCGGAGCGAGCTGCAGGGTTGCAGTCGCCGTCACCGAATGCCCGGTGGTGACCCCTGCGCCCTCGAGATACGCAGCGAAGTCGATGCGCCCCGATGCGCCCGCGACCACGGTGAAGGCGCCGAGCAGCACGCGAGCCTCGCCCGGCGCGCCGGTGGGGGACGCGAAGACCTCGATCCGCCAGCTCGTTCCGGCCGGCGCCTCCAGCGTGCCCTGCACGGTCATGCCGCCCACGTCCACCAGGGCCGCCAGCAGTTCCGGCGCGTTCTGCAGGCCGTTCGGACCGGCATCGGCGTCCGCCGCATCGTTCGCGGTGGGGCCGTCGTCGCCGAGGTCGATCGCCGGCCCGCCGAGCGCCACGATCGAGTTGCCGAGGATCGTCGCGCCGGCCGAGGCGGTGACCGTGTCGCCCACGACGATGCCGGCGCCGCCGACGTTCAGGCGGTTGCCGTCGAAGGCCCCGGTGCCGCCCACCCGGTTGCCGGTGCTGTCGACCCGGATGCCCGCGCCGGTGATGCCGGGGGCGGTCTCCCGATCGCCCGATCCGTCGAACGCGCCGATCCAGTTGCCGGCGAGGGTGATGCCGTCCGCGCCCGGGCGCAGTGCGATGCCGTCGCCACCGAAGCCACGCAGCTCGAGCCCGCGCACGATGCTGCCTTGCGCACCGGCCTCGAGGACCAGCCCGTCGGCCGCCACGCCGCCGCCGTCGATCACGACGACCGGCCGCCCGGCGTTGTCCGCATAGCCGTCGGCGAGCGTGCCGTCGATGACCACGGTGTCGGTGATCGCCGGCAGCGCCGAGCCGAGCGTGATCACCTGGGGCCCGGTGCCCGCGAACTCGAACAGCACGTGCTGCGTGCCCGCGCTCGCGTTGGCCGCCAGCAGCGCCTCGCGCAGGCTGATGCCGTCGCCGCCGTCGTCGGCGATCAGGGCCTCGATGCTGCCGGTGTCGCCGTTGACCGCGTCGGACGATCAGTCCGGTGGTGCCGCCGCCGTTGGCGAGGTCGTCGGTCTGGATCCGGAGCCCGCCCAGCCCGCGGAACCCTTCGTCCGGCGTGTACGTCAGGCCGTCGAGCGCCGCGTTCACGGCGGCGACCGTGCCGGTGAAGGTCACGGCCCCGTCGTTCGTGCCGGTGCCGTAGTCGAAGCTCAGCCCGGTGGTGCGCGCGAGCGTCACCGTACCGCGGTCCGCCCACACCGTGGTCCGCACCACGCGGTCGGTGCCATCGGGGTCCGAGACCGAGATCGCGTTGCCGCCGGCGGTGCCGAAGACGAGCGGCGCATCGAGCCCGGTCAGGGTGTTGGCCGGCAGCGCCTGCACCGGCGCCTCGTTGACCGGGGCGACGGTGAGCACGAAGGTCGCCGACTGCGGCGCGGACCCGTCCTCGTCGCCGTCCTCGACCGCGATCCTGAACGAGGCGCTGATCGCCTCGGAGCCGTCGTGCCGAAAGGCCACGGCGCCCGCGAGCAGCTCGGCACCGGTGAACGAGGTCGCCACGGTGCCGGCGACGCGGATCTCGCCGTTCACCAGTCCGGAGACGGTGAAGACGACGTCGGCGGGGACGGTGTCGGGGTCGGTGAAGCCGAGGGCCGGCGCGCCGAGCGCGACGCTGCCGCCTTCGTCGACCGTCGCCTGCAGAGCGCCGGTCAGCGTGGGCGCATCGTTGACCGCGAGCACGTCGATCGCGACCGTGTCGGTCGCGGTGCGACCGCCGGCATCGGTCGAGGTCACCGTGAGGGTGTCCGCACCGTTGACGTCGGCGGCGCCGAGATAGGTGAGCGTCGCGAGCGCGTCGGTGATCTGGGACTGCGTGCCGGTGAGCGTCAGCGCACCGCTGGCGTTGGCGCCGGCGCCGATCGTCGCGCCGCCGTCGAGGACGACCGACAGCGTGCCGCGGTCGACGGCGAGCGACACCGTGCTCAGGTCGCCGTCGGCATCCGACACCGACAGGCCGGTGATCGCCAGCGGCACGTCCTCGGTGGCCGCCTGCGGCCCAGGCACGGTGTTGACCGGCGGGACGTCGCCATCGAGCAGGCCCTGCCAGCCCGACGGATCGCCGCCGGCGAACAGCGTGCGCGCCTCGATGGCACCGGTGGCGAGCTCGAGCGACCAGTCGCCGCCGACGGCGGCGCTGCCGGTCGGATCGTCACTCGCCGAGACGTCGGCACCGGTCAGTGCCGCCAGCCGCTCGAGCAGCGCGATGCCGGCGATGTTCGACGCCAGGCTGCAGCCGTACAGCAGCAGGTCGGCCTGCCCGGTGAGCGCGCCGCGCCAGGCGCCGATCGCCTCGTGCGCGGCATCGAGCGCGGCCGCATCGATGCGCCGCCCGCACAGCGTCAGCTCGCCGGGCTCGCCGTGGGCGAGCACATGGACCGCGCTCACCTCGTCCATCGACGCCAGCGCCTCGCCGATCTGAGCGAGACCGTCGCGGCCGGCATCGAGCAGGACGATCCGCAGGCCCGCCTCCGGACGCTGCGCGGCGATCGCATCGACCAGGGCCTGCGCGTCGGCCACGCCCGGATCGACCACCACCAGCTCGACCGCGCGCACGGCGGCCACCGTGACCGGCGCCGGTGCGGCGGCGGGCGCGTCGGCATCGGCCGGGCGCACGACCTGCACCTCAGGCGCCGGCATCGGCGCCGCGCCCGCGAGCAGGTCCGCGGAGTAGAGGATCCTCGGCTCGACGCCCTCGGCGCGCGCGCGCGCCCTGACCGGCGTGCGACGACGGATCCGATCGAGCCAGCGGGTCAGCATGGCGACCCGCTCAGCGCCCAGGGATCGCAGCCAGGGTCGCGGGGGCGGACGGGCCGGACGCCGGGGCGTCGACCCGATTCGCGTCGGCCGCCGGACGGTGCGGGGTGGGCACGGGCGCAGCGCCCCGCCCGCCGACCGGCTTGACCGCGGGCGCGGGGACCGCGGGCCGCTGCTGCGCGGCCGCAGCGTCGAGCCCGAGGTCGACCTTGCAGCGCGAGCCGGCCGGGATGCGCATGTCCGCGTTCGGCAGCGTCAGCCGCACGCGGAAGGTGTTGCTCGCCGGGTCGAGCACGCGGTCCACGATGGTCACGGTGGCGGTGGCCTCGCGGACCGGCCCCGAGTCGGGCCGTACGGTCGCCTGCCGTCCCGACGCGACGAGCCCGAAGGCGGGCGCGGGCACGACCACCTCGACACGCAGCGGGTGGACCTCGGCGATGCGCAGGATCGGCCGGTCCTCGGCGAGCTCGCCCGCGCTCATGTAGCGCTCGACGACGATGCCGCCGATCGGCGAGCGCACCTGGCGCCGCGCGAGCTGCGCTTCGGCGACCCGCAGCTCCTGCTCGGCCTGGCGGCGGCGCTCGTTGGCCTGCTGCACGCGGTCCTCGCTCACGCGCGCGTCGGTCTCGGCCTTGTCGGCGGCGGCCTTCGAGACGAACTCCTCGCCGGCGAGGTCGCGGGCCCGCGTGGACTCGCGGCGGGCGAACTCCCGGCCGCGCTCGGCGGCCTGCAGCTCGGCGGTCTGCGCGGCACGGGCCTGGGCGAGCTGCGCCTGCGCGCGCTCGACCGCGGACTCCAGCCGGGCCACCACCTGTCCGCGACGGACGGTGTCGCCCCGGTCGACGTCGACCCCTTCCAGCACGCCGGAGACCGGTGCGCCGACCTGCACCACCTGACCCGGCTGGATCAGGCAGTCGAGCGGCTGCGCGGCCACCGACAGCGGCAGCGCGCACGCAAGCACGCACACCGTCCATGCGGCTGGGCGGTCTCGGCAGGCGGGTCGGCGGGTCGGGGGATGCATCCTCAGTCTTCGGTTCGACCGATCAGGTCGCGGTGTGCCCGTGCCCGCGCCGCCTCCACGAGGCGCATGCGAAGGCGGCGTGCACGGGTCGCCTCATGCCGTTGTACGGCGCGAAGCGCGAGCGCGACCACCCCGGCCGGTACACCCGTGAGCAGGCGACCGACGAAAGGCGATCGGATCGCCGGATCCGTGGCACCGGGCACGGGATCGCCCGCCAGCAGCCAGGCCTCGGCGCTGCCGGGCTCCCCGCGCCGGGCCACCCGTCCCTGGAGCTGCCGCTCGAGCCGGCGCGAGGCATGCACGAAGGTCGCGACCAGCGCCAGCCCGCCGGCAGTCACCGCCGCCGGCTCGAGCACGATGTCGGTGCCGCGCCCGGCCATGTCGGTCACCAGGGTCACCCGACCGCAGCCGCCGGCGGCCGCGACGGTGTGCGCCTCGTCGTCGGCGTGACGGGCATCGATCGTCGCCGGCGCCAGGCCGGCCCGGCGCATCGCCTCGCCCAGGGCACGCGACTCGGCGAGGTCGCGGACCGCGACCAGCACCGGCCGCCCGGCCCGCGACAGCGCGTCCACCCGCGCGATCAGCGCCGCATCGCGCGCCGCGGGCGTGGCGAACACGCGCGGCGGCAGGTCGGTGCGGCGCGAGGGCTGGCGGGGCGCGATCCGAACGACGGCCGTGCCGTAGCGCTGCGCGAGTTCGCCCGCCTCCTCGGCGAGCGTCGCCGACAGGCCCCCGAGCCGCCAGTACCTGGGGAAGCAGCGGGCAGGCGTGACCTGGATCACCGGCTGGTGCGGCAGCGTGCCCGCGGCCCGCTCCTTGTGCTCGATCATCTGGTGCAGCCCGGCCGACCAGGCGCGGCCGACCGCGATGCGGCCCGTCGCCGCATCGACGATCTCCACCCGGCCGTCGCGCACGAGGTAGTCGCGCTCGGCCCGGTACAGGTGCAGCGCGGCGAGCGCCTGCGCGACCAGCCCCTCGCGGCGGCGCGCGAGCCGCCACGGCCCGTCGAGCCCGGCGCTCTCCCGGGCGATGCGCTCGCGGCCGGCCTCGGTGAGCGCCGCGACGCGCGTGCCCGCATCGGGCCGCCAGTCGCGGCCCTGCCAGAGCAGCCCAGCGATCCGCAGCGCCTCGGCGAGCCCGTCGGCCGGATCCTCGCCGGACTGCGCCAGCACGCAGGGCAGCGTGGCGTCGTCGATCAGCAGGCCGTCGGCCTCGTCGACGAAGGCGCTGCACAGGCCGCGCAGCCGCGGCGGCGCCGGCCGCACCGGCCCCGGCGCCGCGAGCGAGGCCGCGAGCGCGCCGAGCCCGCCGCGGTCCGCGCCGGCGAGCCGGTCGCGCAGCCAGTCGAACATCAGCTCGTGCGCCGTGCAGTAGACGACGTCGCGCGACCAGCCGAGCCGCCGGCGCGCGGGCTCGTCGGCGGCCAGCACGCGGTCGCAGGCGAGCCCGAGCGCCCGGAAGAAGGGCGCGAGCCGGGCGCTGTCGCGCTCCACCAGGTAGTCGTTGATCGTGATCACATGGACCGGCACGCCGGCGAGCCCGCGTGCCGCCGCGGCGAGCGCGAGCGCCAGCGTCTTGCCCTCGCCGGTCGCGAGCTCGGCCAGCCCGTCGTCGAGCATCACCGCGGCCGCCCGCACCTGCGTGGCGAACGGCGACAGGCCGAGCACGGTGCGCGCGGCGACGCAGGCCAGCGCGAGCGCCTCGGTCCGGTCGGCGGCGCGGGCGCGGCCCGAGCGCAGGCGTGCGCGCAGGGACGCCGCGAGCGTCGCCAGCGGCGCGCCGCTGCGCACGAGCGCTTCGGCCCGCGCGAGCACCGCCTTCGCACGGGCATCGCCGCGGCGGCCGTCGAGCGCGCGCAGCCGGCCCAGCCAGGCCTGCAGCGGGCCGCGCATCCGGGCCTCGTCGCGCTGCGGGTAGTCGCCCCAGAACGGGCCGGGCGCCGGCCGCTCGGGGAGCACGGCGGCGAGCGCGGCCTGCATCGCTCAGCCGTCCAGCCGGCGCAGGAACAGGCGCCGCAGCGCCTCGCCGGCCTGCTCGGCGCCGGGCCGGGACGGCAGCACCACGCGCACCGACGCCGAGGCGCCGATCCGGGACAGCGGCGCCTCGGGCAGGAAGTCGAGCTGGAACCACGGCTCGAGCGTGCGCAGGCCGTCGCGGTCGGCCGGATCGGTCGGGATCGATCCGCCCGCGCGGTCCGACAGCGCGGCCCCGGGCAGGCCATGGACCGCCTGGGGCGTCTGCGAGGCGAGCCGCACGTCGATGCGGCGGCCCGGATGGTCGGCGAGGCGCGCCTCGACCGTGTCGCCCGCGCGCATCGCGGCCTTCAGTCGCTGCGCCTCGTCGTCGCGCGCGAGCGTCTGGATCCGCATCGAGCCGGGCTGCAGCACGTACATCAGCACCTCGCCCTGTCGGACGTGGCGCTCGAGCGGGCCGTCGGCATCGACGAAGGTGACCGTGCCGTCGGCCGCGGCCCGGATGTCCAGCGACGCGAGCCGGCGCTCGAACTCGGCGTGCCGCGTGCGCAGGCGCTCGATCTCGTCGAGCGCGACGCCCGCGGCGGCGCGGTCGGACTCGAGGTTGCGGATGCGCTCGGCCTGCTGGGCCTCGAGCTGCGCCTGCAGCCGCGCGAGCTCGGTCGACAGCGCGAGGCTCTCCATGCGCGCGAGCGGCGTCCCCGCCGTCACCCGCTGCCCCGGCGCCACCAGCACCTCGACGACGCGCCCGGGCTCGGCGCTGCGCACCTTCGCCGCGTCCGCAGGCATCACCACGCCCGGCAGCGTCATCGCGTCGGGCAGCGGCACGGCGGTCAGCAGCCCGACCACCGCTGCGAGCGCGACCGCGATGCCGCCGAGCGCGCGCACCGGCCGCGCCGCGCGCCAGCGGGCACGCCGGGCATAGCCGACCGCGCTCCAGGCGGCACGCCCGACCACCAGCCATCCGCCCCAGGCGAGCAGGGCGAGCGCGGCGGGCCGCGAGTACGGCGCGACCCAGCTCGCCAGCCATGCGAACACCAGCACGCGGTAGACCCAGGACGCGAGCCCCCAGCCGAGCAGCCAAGCCCGCTCGCGACCGCCGCCGGGCAGCGGCGCGTCACGCTCGCCCGCGACCACGCGGCGGGCGAGTGCGATCCAGGCCGCGCGCGAGCGCTCGGCGAGGTTCGGCAGGCCGAGCGCATCCGACAGCGCGAAGTAGGCGTCGAAGCGCATCAGCGGGTTGCCGTTGACGAACACCGTGGAGACCGCGCCGATCGTCATCGCGGCGAACGCCGCCGTGCGCACCGCGCCGTCCGCCACCGACAGCCACAGCCACAGGGCCGCCGCGGCGACCAGCAGCTCGGCCACGATCCCCGCCAGACTGACCGCGATGCGCTGCCGGCGCGAGGCGAACAGCGCCGCGGCGGAGGCATCGACGTAGGGTACCGGCATGCCCATCATCACCGTCACGCCGACCTCGCGCACCCGTCCGCCCCAGGTCCGCACCGCCCAGGCGTGCGCCAGCTCGTGGACGGCCTTGAGCAGCGGATACATCAGCCACACCGCGAACGCGAAGCCCGGCGTGGGCACGTGGCCGGTGGCGTAGTCGACGAGCGCCTCGGCCTGCTCGAGCGCGACCAGGCCGGCGAACGCCAGGACCGCGACGCAGGCGAGCAGCGCGCGCCCGGTGTACAGGGGCGCCGCGAGCCGCCAGGTGCGCTCGAGCAGCGGCCCCGGGTCGAGCAGCGGCACCTTGAACGACAGCGGGTTGACCGCGGTCAGCAGCCCGCTGCGCCGGCGCTCGGCCTCGCGGCGCGACAGGCGCGACAGGTCGGCGCCCGGGTCGAGCGCGACCAGCCCCGCGTCGGCGAGCTGCTGCACCAGGTCGACGATCTCGTGCTGCGAGGGCACGGCGTCGCCGGCCTCCGCGAAGAGGCGGTTCCACAGCGTCTCGACCGGCTGCCGACCGTCGAGGCGGCCGGCGAAGCGGTGGGCGGGCAGGTTCAGCCGCATCTGCCGGCCGAAGGCCTCGTCGCGATAGACGTACCAGACCTCGCCGCGCACCTGCTGCCGGCCGATGCGCACCGTGGGCTTCAGGCGCAGCACCAGCTTCGACACCCTGAACCAGTCGGGCGAGTAGAGCGCGTCGACGCTCACCATCCGAGCGCCCAGATCCGGTCGGCGAGCGCGCGCCACGGCCGCTCGAAGAGGACCTGCCCGAGCCGGCGGCTGCCGGCCTCGAACTTGGCGACGCCCTCGTAGCCCGGGCGCAGCTCGGCGCCGGCGGCGGGCGCCGCCTCGATCTCGAAGACCGTGCGGCCCTCGCGCGCGACCGCGGCCGGCGAGATCCGCACGACCCGGATCGGCACCACGCCGCCGGCGTGCGCGCCGAGCGCGAGCACGCCCTCGGCATCCTGCGCGACGCGCGCGACGTCGCGCTCGTCGACGTCGACGATCACCCGGTGGCGGCCCGCGGGCGCCACCGACAGCAGCGTGTCGCCCGCCTTGACCGGCGCACCGAGCGACTGCGTGAGGTCACCGCTGAGCACCAGCCCGTCGAACGGGGCGGCCACCCGCTGCCGCGCGAGCTGCGTGTCGACCATCGAGAGTTGCGCGCGCGCCTGCACGGCGCGCGCGGCATGGACCGCGTACTGCGCGCGATCCTCGCGCGCGAGCGCCTCGGTCGCCTGGCGGCCGGCCTGCTCGGCCTCGGTCGACCAGCGCAGGCGCTCCTGCGAGAGCTCGCGGTCGTCGAGCTCGACGAGCACCTGCCCCTCGCTCACCGCGTCGCCCGGGCGCACGTGCACGCGCAGCAGCCAGCCGTCGAGCGGTGCGGTGAGCAGGCGCTGCATCGCGCCCTCCACGCGCGCCGCGCCGCCGACACGGTCCGGTACCGGCACGAGCGAGGCGAGCGCCAGCACCCCCAGCACCGCCGCCGCGATCCATCCGGCCCGGGCGCGCCGCTCGAGCAGCCGCTCGCCGAAGGCGGCCACCGGCCGCTCGATGCGCCGGTGCATCGCGACGACCGGGGCGAGCAGCGCGACGAGCCGCTGCAGGCCGGCCAGCTCGTCGGCGTCGAACGCGGGCGAGGCCCGCTCGAGCGAGATCGCACCGAGCGCCCGGCCGCGCACGATCAGCGGCACCGAGCACGCCGCCCCCACCTGCGCCAGCCGCGCGAGCTGTGCCTGCGCGATGTTCACCGGCGCGTCGCCCACGGGCGGCGCCGGCCAGGCGACGGCGCCCTGCTGGTCGATCGCCTCGTCCATCGCGGTCGCGATCGGCGCGACCACCTCGTGCGAGGGCCGCACGCCCACGCCGTCCGACAGCGCCTGCACCCGCACCCCGCTCGCTGCCGCCCAGCCGAACGCCACCCGCGAGCAGCCGTGCTGCCGGGCGAGGGTCGCGAGCAGCGCGCCGATCGCGTCGCCGAGCCGCTCGGCATCGGCGAGCGCGGCCTGGCACTCGACGATGCGGGCGAGCTCGCCCGCGGCGCGGGGCCGGGCGTCTTCGGCAGGCGTCGCGATCGCGCCGGCGCCGGGCGGCTCGGGCGCGTGATCGGCGGCGTGATCGGCGGCGTGATCGGCGGCGTGATCGGCAACGATATCGGCCGCGTGACCGGCCGCGACCTCTGCCGAGACCTGCCCCGCACCCGCTGCCGCAGCCACCGCCGCATCCAGCGCGGCGTCGAGCCGCCTGCGCCAGGCGCCGACGGCGCGCTCGACGTCGGTCGCCGTGCCGTCGACGAGGAGCGCCACGGCGCCGATCGTCCGCCCCTCGTCCGCGAGCGGCACCGCCAGCAGGTTCGCACCGCCCGCCGCCGACATGGGCAACTCGAAGACCGGACGCCCGTCGTCCAGCACACCCGCGCACGCGCCGTGAGCGACCGGCGGCGCATCGGATCCGGCCGGCCAGGTCGCCAGCGCCCTGAGGCCGCCGCGATGGCGGTCGGGCACTGCGATCAGCCCCGCGCGGATCGCGGGATCGGCACGGCAGCCCGCCGTGAACGCCGCCACCAGGACGGCCACCGCGCGCGGCGAGTCCGTCCGCGCCGGGGCGCGGGCCTGCTGCGTGTCGATGGCGGGCGTGTCTGGGGACATGGATCCGGGGCGTGGCGGCCGGGCGTGGAGACGCCGTCTCGGGGCGCCGCGTCCGGCGGCCCCGCCCTGAAAGGGTCGGAGACGCTCACCGGGGCGACAACGCCGGCGCGACGAGCGGCCACTCCGACCCGGTGCGCGCGACGCGACGGGGCCCACCGGCGTCGCCTCGCGACCGCAGTCCGTCCTGAGGGGTCGGACTCGGCGCCGGGCAGCGTCCATCGCCGCGGCGGCCCGCTCGCGCCTCGGCACCGCCGCTGGCGCACCCGCCGCGGTGCCGCGGGTCGCACGCCGCAGGTCGACCCGTGCGCGCGCCGGGCCGGGCTTTTCCGTACACTGGCCCATTCTCCACCGCGACCTTCCCCCGGGAGCCTCCCCGATGACCGAGAACGCACTCGCGCGCCTGCAGCTGCCCCGGCGGGCCATGGCGCTCGTGCTCGCGGGCGGCCGCGGCAGCCGCCTGCAGCAGCTCACCGACATCCGATCCAAGCCCGCCGTCTACTTCGGCGGCAAGTTCCGGATCGTCGACTTCGCGATGTCGAACTGCCTGAACTCGGGCATCCGGCGGATGGCAGTGATGACGCAGTACAAGTCGCACAGCCTGCTGCGGCACATCCAGCGCGGCTGGGGCTTCATGCGCGGCGAGCTCAACGAATTCGTCGACCTGCTGCCGGCGCAGCAGCGGCTCGACGACGTGTCCTGGTACCGCGGCACCGCCGACGCCGTCTTCCAGAACCTCGACATCATCCGGCACCACCGGCCCGAGTACCTGCTGATCCTGGCCGCCGATCACATCTACAAGATGGACTACTCGATGATGCTCGCCGAGCACGTCGAGCGCGGCGTGCCCTGCACGGTCGGCTGCTTCGAGGTGCCGATCGCCGAGGCCAGCGCCTTCGGCGTGATGAAGGTCGACGAGAACGACCGCATCCTCGAGTTCGCCGAGAAGCCGGCCCATCCCGAGCCGATGCCGGGTCGCCCCGACGTCGCGCTCGCGAGCATGGGCATCTACCTGTTCGACGCCGAGTTCCTCTACGACGAGCTGCCGAAGTTCATGAGCGGCGACCTCACCCACCACGACTTCGGCCGCGACGTGATCCCGGCGATGGTCGCGGGCGGGCGCGCGATCGCCCATCCGTTCTCGCGCAGCTGCGTCGGCGAGCCGGGCAAGGGAGCCTACTGGCGCGACGTCGGCACGCTCGACGCGTACTGGGAGGCGAACATCGACCTCACCGCGACCGATCCGCAGCTCAACCTCTACGACCGCGACTGGCCGATCTGGACCTACCAGGAGCAGCTTCCGCCGGCCAAGTTCGTCCACAACATGGGCGATCGGCGCGGCACGGCGACCGAGTCGATGGTCTCGGGCGGCTGCATCATCTCCGGCTCGCTCAACCGTTCGCTGCTGTTCTCGAGCTGCCGCGTGCACTCGTTCTCGAAGGTCGAGTGGTCGGTGCTGCTGCCCGAGGTCGTGGTCGGGCGCGGCGCGCGGCTGACCAAGTGCATCGTCGACCGCGGCTGCGAGATCCCGGACGGGCTGGTGGTCGGCGAGGATCCGGTGGCCGACGCGGCCCGCTTCAACCGCACCGAGCGCGGCGTCACGCTGATCACTCGAAACATGCTCGCGCGGCTCTCCTGATGGCCGGGGTCCGGAAGGGCGCGGGCCGTCCCGCGCCGCTGCGCGTGCTGCACGTGGCCGCGGAATGGTTCCCGCTGGTCAAGACCGGCGGGCTCGCCGACGTGGTCGCCGCGCTGCCCGCGGCCCAGCGCGCGGCCGGGCTCGACGCGCGGCTGCTGCTGCCCGCCTACCCGGCGCTGCGCCAGGCGCTCGCCGGCGCCGTCGAGGTCGCGCGGATCGGGGCGGCATTCGGCGCGGCCCGCGTGGCGCTGCTGCGCGGCACGCTGCCCGGCTCCGACGTGCCGACCTACCTGATCGACGCGCCCTGGCTCTACGACCGTCCCGGCAACCCCTACCTCGGACCCGACGGGCAGGAGTGGGCGGACACGCTGCAGCGCTTCGGGCTGCTCGGCTGGATCGGCGCGCAGCTCGCGGCCGGCGGCCTGGACCCCGACTGGGCGCCCGCCGTCGTGCACGCGCACGACTGGCATGCCGCGCTCGTGCCGGTCTACCTCGCCGCGCGCGGCGCCGCGGGCATGCAGGCGCGCACCGTGCTGACGGTGCACAACCTCGCCTACCAGGGCCGCTTCGCGCTCGAGCGCTTCGGCGAGCTCGGGCTGCCGGCGTGGATGGCGGGTCCGGCTGGCATCGAGTTCCACGGCACCCTGCGGCTGCTCAAGGGCGGCCTGATGTTCGCCGACCGGATCACCACCGTCAGCCCGACCTATGCGCGCGAGATCCTCGGCCCCGCCGAAGGGCACGAGCTCGACGACGTGCTGCGCCACCGCGCCGACCGCCTGACGGGCATCGTCAACGGGATCGACGATGCGGTGTGGAACCCCGCCACCGACCGCGCGATCGCCGCGACCTACGATGCGACCGACCTGACCGGCAAGGCCGCGTGCAAGCTCGCGCTGCAGCGCGAGCTGGGCCTGGCGCCGGTCGCCGGCGCGCCGCTGCTCGGCGTGATCAGCCGGCTCACGCCGCAGAAGGGCCTGGACCTGCTGCTGTCGACGCTGCCGCAGTGGCTGGGCGCCGGCGGCCAGGTGGCGCTGGTCGGCTCCGGCGATCCGGCGCTCGAGCACGCCTGGCGCGCCGCCGCGCAGGCCGCGCCCGATGCGGTCGCCGTGCGCATCGTCTACGACGAGGCGCTCGCGCACCGCGTCGTCGCCGGCAGCGACCTGATCGGCGTGCCCTCGCGCTTCGAGCCCTGCGGGCTCACCCAGCTCTACGGGTTGCGCTATGGGACGCTGCCGGTGGTGCACCGGGTGGGCGGCCTGGCCGACACGGTGGTGGACGCCGGCGAGGACGCGCTGCGCGAGGACCGCGCCACCGGGTTCGCGTTCTCCGGGGCCAGCCCCGAGGCGCTCGCGCGGGCGCTGCGCCACGCGCTCGACGGCTGGCACCATCCGGCCGCCTGGAAGCGGGTGCAGCGCCGGGCGATGGCGCAGGACACCTCCTGGCGCGCGCCGGCCGCCCGCTACGCCACCCTTTACGCCGCGCTCCACGCCGAGGCGCTCGCCCGGTCCTGAACGCGGGCGCGGCGACGCGCCGACTTGCGCTCGATCAAGTCGGACCGGGCGCCGGCGACCTACGATCGGCCGGTGCGCCTCCTCCTAGCGATCCTCGTCGAAAGCCCCCATTTCAGGCGGCTGCTGGGTGCGCTCGGCGTGTTCGTCGCGATCCTCGTGGCCGGCACGCTCGGCTACCTCGTGCTCGGCACGCCCGGCACCACGGTGATCGACGGGCTCTACATGACCTTCATCACGGTGGCGACGATCGGCTACGAGGAAGTGGTCGACATGGACCACTCCGACCTCGGCCGGATCTTCACCATGGCGATCGCGCTGGCCGGCATCGCCAACATGACCTTCCTGTTCTCGACGGTCACCGCCTTCCTGCTCGAGACGAACCTGAACCACGCCTATCGGAGACGCCGCATGCAGGCCGCGATCGACACCCTCTCGGGGCACTTCATCGTCTGCGGCGCGGGCCGCATCGGCGGCTACGTGATCGACGAGCTGCGTGCCGACCGCCGCAGCTTCGTCGTCGTCGAGACCGACGCGGCGACCCTCGAGCGCCGGCTCGAGGCCGACCCGCGGCTGCTCGCGCTGCACGGCGACGCGGCCGACGACGACGTGCTCGCGCGCGCCGGGATCGCGCGGGCGGCGGGCGTCTTCGCGGTCAGCGGCGACGACTCGAAGAACCTGGTGATCAGCCTGTCGGCCAAGCAGCTCAATCCGGCGGTGCGCGTGGTGGCGCGCGTGCACGATCCGCGCAACGCGGCCAAGACGCTGCGCGCGGGGGCCGACCAGATCGTGTCGCCCGACTACACCGGCGGGCACCGTATCGCGTCGCTGATGATCCGGCCGCAGATGGTGTCGCTGGTGGACGAGCTGCTGCGCGCCGGCGAGCGACTCGCGGTCGAGGAGGTGGTGGTGCCTGCGCGGCCGTCCCCCCTGCGGATCGGCGCGCTCGGGCACAGCGTGGAATGGCTGCTGGTCGCGGTCCGCGACGGCAGCGAGTGGCGCTTCAATCCGCCGCAGGACGCGTCGGTCTCGCCGGGTCAGGCGCTGGTGGTGATCGCCAGCGCCGAGGGGCGGCGCGAGCTGCTGGCGCGGGTGGCCGGCTGAGGGAGGGCGTCAGTCGCCCGTCGGCATGCCGGTGAACACGCGCTCGTCGCCGGGGATCTGCCGATCGAGCTCGGCGAGGCAGCGGCGCACGTCGGCCGCGGACGCCGCATCGAACCCCTTGGCGCGCATGCGCAGCGTCCGCACCTGCACGACAGCCAACAGCACCACCGGGTTCGCGGGCAGCTTCTCGCGGGCGCGCAACACGTGCGCCAGCGCCTCGTCGAAGCGGGCGCGGTGCAGCGCGGCGAGCGCCTCGGCGACGTCGGCGGCGGCGGTCGTCCCACCGTCCGGCGACCGGGCTCCCGGCGCGGCGGCGGGCGGTGCCGCAGGCAGCTCGCTCACGTCGCGCACGAAGGCCTCGGGATCGAAGCCGGCATCGGTCAGGACGCGGCGGGCGAGCGCGCCAGGCCCGTGCGCCCGCGGCCGCAGCGCGACCGCGCGCTCGGCCATGCGCCGGCCGTCCTCGTGCAGGCCGGCCGCGAACGCGCCCTGCGCCACCAGCAGCAGCACCGTCTCGGTCAGCTCGGAGGCGATCGCCAGATCGAGCGCCGTGCGCGCCGCGGCCTCGGACGCGCCAGCGTCGCCCTGCGCGTCGTGGGCCTGCGCCTGCACCGCGGCGGCGAGCGCGCGCGAGGGCGTGTCGGCCTCGCCGTCGACTGCGCCGACCGTGCGCAGCGCCTTGTCGGCGGCGCCGCGGTCGACGAACACCTGGCCGAGCATGCAGGTGTCGAGCGGCCTGCGGGTCAACGAGTTCGAGGTACTGCGGATCACCTCGGTGTAGCAGGCCTCGGCCTGCGCGAGCTCGCCGTGAGCGAGCGCCAGCTCGCCGAGCGCGCGCAGCCGCTGCGTGCTGGAGAGCTGCTCGAGCGCCTGGCGGGCGACCTCGAGCGCGCGCTCGACCTGCCCCGTCTCCTGCAACAGTTCGATCAGCAGGTCGTACGCCTCGCCAGCGGCCGGTTGAAAGCGCACCGTGTTGCGCAGCCGCCGGATCGCGTCGTCGGTGCGACGCTCCGCGCGCTCGCAGTGCGCGAGCGCGACTGCCGTCCAGGGCAGGTCGGCACGCAGCGCCATCGCCTTGTCGCAGACCTCGCGCACCTGCCCGAAGCGCCCCAGGTCGATCAGCGCCCGCGCCTGCCAGCGCAGCAGCTCAAGCGAGGTGCTGCCCGCCTGCTCGGCCAGACGCCTGGCGTGCGCGAGCATGGCCTCGGGGTCGCGCGCGTCGGCGGCGGCGAACAGCGGCGCGTGGATCGCGCGGCGGCGCAGCACATGCTCGATGCGGGGCCCGACTGCCGACGCGGTCAGCGGCTTGAGCACGAAGCCGTCGGGCTGCCACTCGCGCGCCGACGCGACCAGCGAACGCATCACCTCGGCGCTCATCAGCAGGAACGCGGCCGAGGGCGCGAGCAGGCGGCGCGTGCGCACGTACTCGAGCACCTGGCTGCCGTCCATCGTCGAGCGGAAGCTCGCCTCGCACAGCACCAGGTCGAAGGCCTCGACCTCCATCATCCGGATCGCGCGGACCGGGTCGCCCACCTGCTGGACCTGCGCGATCCCCAGGCCCTGCAGCAGCAGCCGGACCGCCGGGCGCAGCGCGGCGTCCTCGTCGACGACCAGCGCCCGCACCGCCGAAGGCAGCTGCGGGCGGGCCGTGACGGGGGCGGGGAGGACGACGCTCATCCCGGGAGCATTCACTCGGGGGCGGTGCGCGGTCGAGCGCCGTGGCACGGGCGGTCTCCGGGCCGCGATGCACGGCGGTCCGCGCGCTGCGCCCGACCCAATGGCCCGGCGGCCCGGCGGCCCGGCGGCCCGGCGGATCAGCGGATCAGCGGATCAGCAGCGCGGCAATGAACAGCCCGATCATCACGAAGGTGATCACCACCTTCACGATGGTGCCGATCAGCAGGCCGATCCAGGTGGCCACGCCCACGTGGGCGGCGCGTGCCGCATTCCGGTCGGCCAGGTACTCGCCGATCGCCGCGCCCACCAGCGGCATGAACAGCAGCCCGATGAAGCCGGTGAAGATCCCGGCCACCGTGCCGATCGCGGCGCCGGCGACCGCCAGACGGCTCGCGCCGGCCTTGCGCGCACCGATGACCCCCGACGCATAGTCGGCCCCCCAGGCGAGCAGCATCAGCAGGCCGCAGACCGCGACCGTCCAGCCGGTGACCCGCGTGAAGCCGTCGATCCAGGCGGCGAGCAGGATGCCGGCGAACGCGAGCGCCGTGCCGGGCAGTGCCGGCAGGATCGTGCCCGCGACACCCGCGACGATCAGCACGACGGCGACGATCCAGAGCAGCGTGTCCATGCGGGGCCATCCTCGCGATCGGCCGCGGCGCGGCCCTCGTTCCAAGATGGGGGCGCCCAGCGGCCCCGTCAAGCCGGCGCACGCGCCGCGCGACTATGATCGGCCGGGCGCGCGCCCCACGCGCGCCAGGAGACGCCCTTGGACGACACGCATCCGCCCGGCCGCTATGTGCTCTACGGCGGCCTCGGCTCGCCGTACTCGATGAAGATGCGCGGCGTGCTGCGCTTCCGGCGCCTGCCGCACGACTGGGTGCAACTCGGCACGCCCGAGGCGCCCGAGGTGCTGTCGCGGGTGAAGGTGCCGGTGATCCCGGTGCTGCGCTTCCCCGACGGGCGCCATGCCAACGACTCCACCCCGCTGATCCGCGAGCTCGAGCGGCTGCACCCGGGCGAGCGCTCGGTCGTGCCCGACGATCCGGCGCAGGCCTTCCTCGCGGCGCTGCTCGAGGACATGGCCGACGAGTGGGGCACCAAGGCGATGTTCCTGTACCGCTGGCTGCGCGAGCGCGACCAGCGCCAGACGAGCGAGTGGCTCGCCTTCGACCGGCTCGCGGGCGAGGGGCGCGAGGCGATCATGGGCCATGCGTCGCGCTTCCGGGGCCGGCAGGTCGGACGGATGGTCCTGGTCGGCTGCACGCCGCAGAACGCGCCGCTGGTCGAGGCCAGCGCCGACCGGGTGATGGCGCTGCTCGAGGCCCATGTGACCGAAGAGCGCTTCCTGTTCGGCGGCCGGCCCTCGATCGCCGACTTCGCCTGGATGGGCCAGCTCTCGCAGCTCGCGAACGACCCGACCGCCTGCGAGCACCTGCGCGAGCGCTTCCCGCTGGTGCTGCGCTGGCTGATGCACCTCGACGACGCCTCGGGCGTCGAGGGCCGCTGGCGGGCCTCCGAGGCGCCGACCTCGCCCGCCGTCGCGGGCCTGCTCGCGGTGGCCGCCGAGGTCTACTTCCCGTTCCTCGAGGCGAACGCCGCCGCGATCGCCGCCGGCCGCGACACCTTCGCCTTCGAGGCCTGGGGCCTGCGCTACGAGCAGGGCACCTTCAAGTACCAGGTGCGCTGCCTCGCCGAGCTGCGCGACGCCTACCGCTCGCTGCCGGCGGCCGCACGCGCACGGGTGGACGCGGACCTGCCGGCGGCGGCGCGCGAGGCGCTGGCGCGGGACTGAGGCGCCCGGCGCTCAGCCGAAGCTCAGCGCCAGCGACCCGATCGGTCCGTAGTCCGCCACGAACGCATCGCCCGGCGCGACCGCCACCGGCACCACGCAGGTCCCGGTGGTGACGATGTCGCCCGCGGCCAGGCCCGGGCCGTGCACGCGCAGCTCGTTGGCGATCCAGGCCAGCGCCACGCGCGGGTCGCCGAGCGCCGCGGCGCCCGTGCCCTCGGCCACCGTGCGCCCGCCGATCGATGCCCGCACCGGATGCGCGGCGAGGTCGCGCGCGCGCCAGTCGTCGGTGCTCGCCGGGCCCACCACCAGCCAGCACGCGCAGGCGTCGTCGGCGATCAGCTGCGCCGCGCCGACCCGCACGAAGTCCTCGTAGCGCGAGTCCGGTACCTCGACCGACGGATGCAGCGAGGCGACCGCGTGCATCGTCTCCTCGAGCGTGTAAGGCGCATCGCGCATCGGCAGCGCGCGCCCCATCCGGAACGCGAACTCCACCTCGGCGACCCGCATCGAGTTGCCCTCGAGCGGCACGACCGCGCCGGGCGCGAGCACGCGATCGCGCAGCATGCGGCCGGCGATCGGCCCGTCGACGTTGATGTGCCGCTGGCCGGCGACGCTGGTGGCCGCGATCTTCCAGCCGACCACCGGCTGGCCGGAGCGCAGCGCGAGCGAGGCCTGCACCGCATAGCCCTCGGTCCGGTCGGCCGGCCTGCAGCCGGTGGGCAGCGCGTCCAGGCGGCTGCGGGCGGACCAGTGGCGCCACAGCAGGGCGGCGGCTTCGGAAACGGCGGCAGGGGTCATGACGGGTGCGGTGGGGCGTGCTCGAGGCGCCCGATGCTACGCGAGCGCGGCCGGCGCGACGGGTCCGTTCCGGCATCCACGGAACGGCCCGCCGCGGCGACACGCCGCGCGGTTCGTGTCACCCTCGCCGTCCCATGCCCGTCTGGCTCCCCGCCTCCCTGCTCGCCGGCCTCTTCCAGGCCTGGCGCACCGCGCTGCAGCACCGGCTGCGCGGCGAGCTGAGCGTCAACGGCGCGGGCCTGGTCCGCTACGCGTACGGCGCACCGGTCGCGGTGGTGCTGGTCGCCGTCTACTTCGCGGTGCTCGGCCTGGCGTTCCCCGCGCTCGACGCCGAGTACCTCGGCTGGTGCGCCGCCGCCGGCCTCGCGCAGATCCTCGGCACCAACCTGCTGATCCTCGCGTTCTCGTACCGCAACTTCGTCGTCGGCACCGCCTTCGCCAAGACCGAGACCGTGCAGGCCGCGGTGTTCGCGTGGCTGGTGCTCGGCGAGCGGCTGACCGGGCTGGTGATCGCCGGCATCGGCGCCGGCGTGGCCGGGGTGCTGGTGCTGGCGCTCGGCGGCAAGCGCCTGTCACCGCGCGAGATCGCCGACTCCCTCGTGCAGCCGGCCGCGCTGTGCGGGCTCGGCACCGGTGCGCTGTTCTCGCTCACCGGGGTGATGGTCAAGCGGGCCACGCTGCACCTGACGATGCCCGACGAAGTGGCCGAGGCGCTGGTCACGCTGCTGACGGTGCTGCTGCTGCAGACCGCGATGCTCGGCACCTACGTGGCGCTGCGCGAACCGAAGACCTGGGGCCGCGTCGCCGCGACCTGGCGGGTGTCGGGCCAGGTCGGGCTGCTGGCGGCGCTCGGCTCGGCCTGCTGGTTCACCGGCTTCGCGACCGCGCCGGTCGCGCTGGTGCGGGTCGTCGGGCAGGTCGAGGTGCTGTTCACGCTCGGCTTCTCGCGGCTGATGCTGCACGAGCCGACGAAGTCGCACGAGGTGCTCGGACTGCTGCTGGTGACCGCTGGCGTGGTGCTGGCGCTGCTGGGCGCGCTGGGCTGAGCGGCCGCGCCGCGGCGCGCCGTCGCATCGGGCGGCCGGGAACGGCGCAGCGGTTCGCCGACGGCGGGTCTGTGCACTACGATGCGGCCACGACAGAGGAGACCCCCATCATGCTGCATCCCCAGGCCCGTGCGCTGCTCGACCTCATCGAACAGAGCGGCATGCCCCCCACCCACACGCTCTCGCCCGTCGAGGCGCGCCGCCTGTACGTCGAGCGCCGCCGCTTCACGCAGCCCGACGCCCCCGCGCTGCCCGAGGTCCGCGAGCTCGCCGCCGACGGCCCGGCCGGCGCGATCCCGCTGCGCCTGTACCGCCCGGTCGACGGCGACCCCGCGCTGCCGGTGCTCGTCTACTACCACGGCGGCGGCTGGGTGATCGGCGACCTCGACACCCACGACGTGCTGTGCCGCGAGCTCGCGCTCGGCGCCGGCTGCGCGGTCGTCTCGGTCGACTACCGCATGGGCCCCGAGCACCGCTTCCCCGCCGCGGTCGACGACTGCATCGCCGTCACGCGCTGGGTCCGCAACCATGCGGCCGCGCTCGGCGTCGACGGCACGCGGATCGCGGTCGGCGGCGACAGCGCCGGCGGCAACCTCGCCGCGGTGGTGGCGCTCGCCGCGCGCGACGCCGGCGACCTGCCGATCGCCTACCAGCTGCTGATCTACCCGGCCACCGACCAGCGCCGCATCGCGCCCTCGCACACGACGAACGCGCAGGGCTACCTGCTAACCGCCGACTCGATGCGCTACTACCACGACCACTACATCGACGACCCGAAGCACGACCTCGACTGGCGCGCGTCGCCGCTGCTGGCGGAGAGCCTCGCCGGGCTGCCGCCCGCGCTGGTGCTGGTGGCCGGCTACGACCCGCTGCGCGACGAGGGCGTGCAGTACGCTCAGCGCATGACCCAGTCGGGCTGCCGCGCGACGCTGGTGAGCTTCGAGCGGATGATCCACGGCTTCCTGCCGATGGGCCGCGCGATCGACGAGGCGAACGAGGCGGTGGCGATGTGCGCGGACGCGCTGCGGCGGGGGCTGCGCGCCTAGACGGGCGGCGGCGATGTCCGCCCCGCCTGCGCACCCCGCTCGGCCCGACGCGCCATCGTCGCGCGCCCGCGCCGTCCTGCTGGTCGCGCTGATCGCCTACGGGCTGGTCACGATGACGATCTGCCTGCCCTCGATGCAGGAGTGGGGCGCGATCCTCGATGCGTCGCCGGGCGCCGTCCAGCTGACCTTCAGCGCCTTCGTGCTCGCCTACGGCGCGCTGCAGCTCCTCTACGGTCCGCTGTCGGACCGGCTCGGTCGCCGGCCGCTGATGCTCGTCGGCCTCGCGGTCGCGGGCGTCGCGTCGGCGGCCGGCGTCTTCGCGACGGGCATCGAGGCCCTGGTCGCGGCGCGCACGCTGCAGGGCGTGGGCTGCGCGGCCTGCGCGGTGCTCGGCCGCGCCGCGATCCAGGATGCGTTCGAGGGCACCCAGCGCACGCGCGTCATGGCCCAGGTCGGCATGGCGATGGGCCTGTGCCCGCCGCTCGCCACGGTGATCGGGGGCCAGCTGCACGCCCGGATCGGCTGGCAGGCGAACTTCGTGCTGCTCGCGCTGATGGCGGCCGCGCTCGCCGTCGCCACCGTGCGCGACCTGCCCGCGGTCGCCGCCCGGCCGCGCGACGACACCCATTGGCTGAACGAGATGGGCGATGCGTTCGCGCGGCTCGGGCGCGAACGCGCCTTCGTGCTCAACGTGGCCGTGCTGGCCCTGTCCGTCGGCGCGTTCTACGCCTTCCTCGCTGGCGCGCCGCTGGTGCTCAAGGCCTACGGCGTCGGGCCCGGCGAGGTGGGCTTCTACGTGATGGTCGCGCCGCTGTCGTACGTGTTCGGCAACTTCCTGACGAGCCGCCTCGCGCGATACGGCCGCGACATGCGGATGCGCGCCGTCGGCCAGGCGCTGACGCTGACCGGCATCCTCGCGATGATCGCGCTCGCGCTGCTCGACGTGCGCAGCGGCCTGGCATTCACCGGGCCGCTGGTGCTGTTCGGCATCGGCCATGGGCTGCTGATGCCGCCGACGCTCGTGGCCACCGTCGGCCTGCTGCCGGCGCTGGCGGGCGCGGCGGCCGGCATCGCCGGCGTGTCGCAGCAGCTCGTCGGTGCGGTCGGCGGCTACGCGGTGGGCTGGGTGCCGCAGGACGGGCCGGTGGGCCTCGGCCTGCTGATGGCGGCGTTCACGCTCGGGGCGATCGTGGCGCAGGCGATGCTGCCGCACGGTCGTTCACAATGACGCCCGTGCCCCGGACCCCGCCTCGCCTGCTCACCCTCACGCTGCTGACCGCGCTGTCGGCGCTGACCCTGAACATGGTGCTGCCCTCGCTGCCGTCGATGGCACGCGACCTGGCCGCGCGCGAATCGGTGACGGCGCTGGCGGTGTCGGGCTACATGCTGGCGTCGGCGGTGTTCCAGCTGGCGCTCGGTCCGCTGTCGGACCGGTTCGGGCGCCGGCCGGTCATGCTGGGCGCCCTGGCGATCTTCTGCGCCGCATCGCTGGGCTGCATGCTCGCGCAGGACGTTGCCGTGCTGCTGGCCTGCCGCGTGATGCAGGCCGTGATCATCGCGGGCACGGTGGTGTCGAGCGCCGTCATCCGCGACCAGCATTCGGCCATCGAGTCTGCCGCCAAGCTCAGCCTGATCGCCTCCGCGATGGCGGTGGCGCCGATGCTCGGGCCCATGCTGGGGGGCCTGCTGGACGTGACCCTGGGGTGGCGTTCGGTGTTCGCGCTGTACGCCGGTCTGGGCGGCGCGCTGCTGGTGCTGGCCTGGGTCGACATGGGCGAGACCCGCGCACCCGGGCTGCCCCCGCCGAAGTGGCGCGACTGGCTGGACCTGCTGCGATCGGCCCGGTACTGGTCCTATGTGCTGTGCGTGACCTTCTCGGTCGGTGCGTTCTACGTGTTCGTCACCGGCGTGCCCTACGTGGGCGCGGCGGCCTGGGGCCTGTCGCCCGCACAGGTCGGCATCGGCGTGGGGTCGATCACCTGCGGCTTCCTCGTCGGCGCGGCCATCAGCGCGCGCCAGGCCCGTCGTCTCGGCGTGGGCGTGCTGCTGGTGTCGGGCCGGGTGGTGTCGGTGACCGCGATGGCGGTGGCCCTGACGGTGTTCGCGGCCGGGGTGTCGCACCCGCTGGCACTCTTCGGGCCGACCCTCTTCGTCGGCCTGGGCAACGGCCTGACACTGCCTGCCGCCAGCGCCGGCACCATGTCGGTCCGCCCCGCGCTGGCGGGCACGGCAGCGGGGCTGAGCGGCGCCCTGTCGATGGCGCTGGGGGCCGTGCTGAGCACGCTGACGGCTGTGGTGGTCGAGCGCTCCGCCACGCCGGCCGCCCTGCTGCTCATCATCACGGGCTGCTCGCTGCTGTCGCTCGTGGCCGCGCTCGTGGCCCTGCGCATGGAGCGGGGCGCGTCACCCGGCGTCGGCTAGCTGCCGACTGAGGGTGCGAGCCCGCAGGCTGCCGACGAGCCCTCGAAGCCGCGGCGCTGGCTCTCCACGGGGTGCTGGCGCCCAACGTGGGGCTGCGGGCGCGGCGGCAGCGGGTCGGCTGGGCGCGACTGTTCGAGCGCGACTTCGACATCGACCTGCAGCGCTGCCCGAGGTGCGGCGCTGGGCAGGTGAAAATCATCTCGGTGATCCTCGAGCGGGCGGTGATCGGGAAGATCCTCACCCACCTGGGGCTGGATCCTCAGCCGTCCCCGCGCAGCCTGGGTGGCGCTGCGCGCGATGTGCGCACAACGTGCCTGAGCGCGCGGCCGACCCCCGACGCGCCCGCCCGGTGCTCGCCCCCGGACACGCTCGACCGCTCAGCGCTGCCAGCAGGCCTCGCTCGCCTCGTTCACCTTCACGTTCCCGCCATCGAGCACGCCGCGCTGTCCGATGTGGTCGATCGCCAGCGGTC
>JAPLQE010000008.1 GCA_026399835.1 Burkholderiales bacterium
AAGAAATCGGCGGTGTCGCTCATCGCAAAACTCCCAGAAAACCGCAGCAAAACAGCAGGAATCCGGGAGAAATGTTATCCGAAAACCGTCCTAAAGTCGTTTCCGATCAATGAGTTATGGAATGATCAGGGACGACGAAGTCGGGCCTGTTCGACATCGTCGGCCTGCGCCTCGGGCAGGTCTCCCGCGACGAGCCGACCATTCTCGGCCTCGATCTGGTGGGCCTGAACACCGACTACAAGGTCGCGCGCAAGGTCGTCGACGCCTACAAGGACGCGGTCGACCTGCGCCTGCAGGACCGCTTCAACACCAAGCTGCTCGGCGTCTGGCCGTTCGGCCCGCAGATCATCTTCTGCAAGCCGGCGATCGCCTCGCTCGAGGACTTGAAGGGCAAGAAGGTCCGGATCCTCGACGGCGTGATGGCCAAGTTCATGGAGAAGATCGGCGCCACGCCGGTGACCATGGCCTTCGGCGAGGTCTCGCAGGGCCTGAAGCTCGGCACGATCGACTGCGCGGTCACCGGACCGAGCTCGGCGAACTCGGCCGGCTGGCCCGAGAGCGCCACGCATGTCTACCCGCTCGGCCTGCAGGTCGCGGTGCAGGGCTACGGCATCAACATGACCGCCTGGAAGAAGCTGCCCCCGGACCAGCAGGGCAAGCTGCGCGTCGCGATGGAGAAGCTGACCGACGACATCTGGAAGTACTCCGAGGAGCTGTGGGCCGACGGCATGCGCTGCAACGCCGGCCAGGACCCGTGCACCACCGGCAAGAAGTACGCGCTCAAGACGGTCAAGCCCACGGCCAAGGACCTCGAGCTGATGAAGTCGGCGCTCAAGGACATCGCGCTGCCGGCCTGGAGCGAGCTCTGCGAGAAGAGCAATCCGGGCTGCACCGACACCTGGAAGCGCGTGGTCGGGCCCGTGGTCGGGCTGAAGTGAGCGAGCGCTCGTGAGCGGCCCGCGCGCATCGGCAGGCATCCCGTCATGAAGCGGCTCGAGACGATCGGCGCCTGGCTCTTCGGGGCCGTCTTCGTGATCCTGTCCTTCGCGGTGGCCCTCGAGGTCACGATGCGCAAGCTGCTCAACGTGTCGCTGCAGGGCGTGGATGAGCTCGGCGGCTATACGCTGGCGGTCGGCGCGGGGCTGGCGTTCGCGCTGGCCCTCGTCGGGCGCTCGCACATCCGCATCGACCTCGTCCACGAGCGGCTGCCGCGTGCGTTCAGGCTGGTGCTCAACGTGGTCTCGGTGGCCTCGCTCGCCGCCTGCGCGCTCGCGCTGCCGGTGCTCGCCTGGTTCGCGCTGTCCGATTCCATCGAGATGAACAGCACCGCGCAGACGCCCTGGGCCACGCCGCTGCGCTGGCCGCAGGGCGTGTGGTTCGTGGTGCTGTCGATCTTCGCGCTGGTGGCGCTCGGCTCGCTGGCGCGGCTGCTCGGCTTCGCGTTCGGCGGTCAGCTCGACCGGGTGGACCGTGAGTACGGGCCGCGCGGCACCAAGGAGGAACTCCAGGAGGAGCTCGCCGACATCGAGGCGCGCGGCGCCGCGGCCGCCGCCGGCGTGCCGCTCGAAGGAGGCCGTTCGTGAGCGCCGAGATGGCGGGGGTCGTCGGCTTCCTGACGATGGTGGGGCTGATGCTGCTCGGCCTGCCGATCGCCTCGGTGATGCTGGGCGTGGGCCTGGTGGGCGGCATGCTCGCCTTCGGCGATGCCTTCTTCGTGTCCACCGCATCGATCGCCTGGGGCACGCTGTCGGAGAACGGTCTCACCGCGATCCCGCTCTTCGTGCTGCTCGGCGAGCTGCTGCTGAGGAGCGGCATGGCCGACGGCATGTACCGCGCGTTCGCTGCCTGGTTCGGGCGCCTGCCCGGCGGGCTGCTGCATACCAACATCGGCTGCTGTGCGCTGTTCGCGGCGACCTCGGGCTCGTCGGTGGCCACTGCGGCCACCATCGGCACGGTCGCGCTGCCCTCGCTGCGCCGCCACGGCTACAACATGCCGGATGCGCTGGGGTCGCTGGCGGCCGGCGGCACGCTCGGCATCCTGATCCCGCCGTCGGTGAACATGATCATCTACGGCTCGATGACCAACACCTCGGTCGGCAAGCTGTTCATCGCGGGCATCATCCCGGGGCTGCTGATGGCCGGCTCGTTCATGCTCTACATCTTCGTCAAGGCGGTGATCACCAAGGAGGAGAACCGCCACGAGAAGGTGCCGTTTGCCGCCAAGATCGCCGCGCTGCGCGACGTCGCTGCACCGCTCTTCATCTTCGGCACAGTGATGGGCACGCTGTACGCGGGCATCGCCACCGCGACCGAGTCGGCCGCGATCGGTGTGGTCGCCGCGCTGGTGCTGGTGGCGGCCTCGGGCAAGCTCTCGCGCGAGCTGCTGACCGGCTGCTTCCTGTCGAGCGCGCGGACCACCGGGATGATCCTGCTGGTGGTGCTGGCCGCCTTCGTGCTGAACCTCGCGCTGTCGCTCACCGGCGTGGGCGAGGCGCTCACGAAGTGGGTGACCGGCTTCGGCCTGTCGCAGTGGCAGATGCTGGTGGCGTTCATCGGCTTCTACCTGGTGCTCGGCATGTTCATGGACACGCTGTCGATGATGGTCGCCACCATCCCGCTGTCGTTCCCGGTCGCGACCTCGCTCGGCGTCGACCCGATCTGGTTCGGCATCTTCATCGTGATCATGTGCGAGCTGGGGCTGATCACGCCGCCGGTGGGGATGAACCTGTTCGTCGTGCAGGGCATCCGCCCCGACCGCGGCGGGCTCGAGGACGTGATCCGCGGCGCGCTGCCCTACGCGGCGATCATGATCGTCTTCACGCTGCTGCTGATCGCGTTCCCGCAGATCGTGCTCTGGCTGCCGGCGAACATGTAGTGGCGGGGCGCGGCTCGCTCAACCGCCGGCCCGCTTCACCTTGAACCCCGCCCGCTCGAGCCGCGCCACCACCGTGTCGCGGTGGTCGCCCTGGATCTCGATCACGCCGTCCTTGGCGGTGCCGCCGCTGCCGCAGGCGGCCTTGAGCGTGCGGCCCAGCTCGGAGAGCGCGGCGGGGTCGAGCGGCAGCCCGCGCACCACGGTCACCGTCTTGCCGTTGCGCCCGCCGGTCTCGCGCGCCACGCGCACGATGCCGTCGCCCGCAGGCGTGGCGCGGGCAGAGGCCTTGCAGGTGCAGGATGCGAGCGGCTGGCGGCAGTCCGGGCAGGTCCGCCCGTGCTCGGTCGAGTAGACCAGTCCGCCCAGGCTGCCGAGGCCGCGTGCGCTCTTCATTGCGTCGGGGTCAGCGTGTGTTGGTCGGCGGCACGAGGCCGGCGGGACGTCGGGTGAACATCAGGTCCCACACCCCGTGGCCCAAACGCAGGCCGCGCTGCTCGAACTTGGTGAGCGGGCGCCAGTCGGGGCGCGGCGCGAAGCCCGCTGCGGTGTTGGCGAGCGCGGGCTCGGCCGACAGCACCTCGAGCATCTGCGCGGCATAGGGCTCCCAGTCGGTCGCGCAGTGCAGGTAGCCCCCGGGCGCCAGGCGCCCGACGAGCGAGGCCACGAGGGCGGGCTGGATCAGCCGGCGCTTGTGGTGGCGCGTCTTCGGCCACGGGTCGGGGAAGTACACATGCACGCCGGCCAGCGAGCCGGGTGCGATGCGGTCGCGCAGCACCTCGACCGCGTCGTGCTGCATCACGCGAACATTGCCGAGGCCGCCGGCCTCGATCGTGCGCAGCAGGCTGCCGACGCCCGGCGTGTAGACCTCGATGCCGATGAAGTCGGTGTCGGGCCGCGCGGCGGCGATCTCGGCGGTGGTGTGGCCCATGCCGAAGCCGATCTCCAGCACCACCGGCGCGCGCCGTCCGAAGAGCGCGCCGAAGTCGATCGGCTCCTCACCGTCGGGCACGGCGTAGCGCGGCATCAGCGAGGCATGCGCCTCGCGCTGCGCGTCGGACACGTGACCGCCGCGCCGCATCACGAAGCTGCGGATGTGGTCGGTGCGGCGTGATGCGAGCTCGGGGGCAGGATCGGGCGCGCCGTCGTGCGGCGCGGTCTCGGGCAGCGAGGACATCGGAGCGGAGGCGGGGTCAGCCGGCCTTGACGGGACCGATCATCCCGCCAGTGGGCGAGGACGGACTCGCGCCGTACAGCTTCCTGGGCATCCGCCCGGCGAGCCATGCATGGCGGCCGGCCTCGACCGCGAGCCGCATCGCGCGCGCCATGCGGATCGGGTCGCGGGCGGCGGCGACCGCGGTGTTCATCAGCACGCCGGCGCAGCCGAGCTCCATCGCGATCGTGGCGTCCGATGCGGTGCCCACGCCGGCGTCGACGATGACCGGCACCGTGGCCTTCTCCAGGATCAGCTGCAGGTTCCACGGGTTCAGGATGCCCATGCCCGAGCCGATCAGCGAGGCGAGCGGCATCACCGCGACGCAGCCGACCGATTCGAGCACGCGTGCCTGGATCGGGTCGTCGCTGCAGTAGACCATCACCTCGAAGCCTTCCTTCACCAGCACCTCGGCGGCCTTCACCGTTTCGGGCATGTTCGGATAGAGGTTCTGCGGATCGCCGAGCACCTCGAGCTTGACCAGCGTGTGCCCGTCGAGGAGCTCGCGCGCCAGGCGCAGCGTGCGCACCGCGTCGTCGGCGCTGTAGCAGCCGGCGGTGTTCGGCAGCAGCGTGTAGCGCGAGGGCGGCAGCGCGTCGAGCAGGCTGGGCGCGGTCGTGTCCTGGCCGATGTTCGTGCGGCGGATGGCGACCGTGACGATCTGCGCGCCGCTCTCGTCGACCGCGCGGCGGGTCTCGTCGAAGTCTTTGTACTTGCCGGTCCCGAGCAGCAGGCGCGAATCGAAGGTCCGCGTGCCGACGACCAGCGGATCGGCGGGGAAGGGGGTAGGCGTCATCCGACTATTCTAGCCCTCGCGCCCGGCGCGCTCGCCGGCCGTGCCGCTTACTGCGGGGCCGTGCCGCCCAGCCCGGCCGGCAGTGTGAGCTCGCCGCTCGAGGAGAAGGACACGCCGCCGAAGGCAGTGCCGGCGAGCCGGCCGCGCAGACGGTAATCGACGCGGCTGCGGTCGCCGGTGGCGAAGCCCAGCGCCTGGCGCACGATCGCCGAGACCGGCACCGAGACCGGGACCTCGATGACCGACTCGCCAAAGCGCGGCACGCTGCCGCGCACATCGCTCACGCCGCTGGCCAGTTGGCTGCCGCGCACGTCGAGCTCGATCGACACGCCGTCATAGTCGATCGCCTGCTCGTTCGGGTTCTGCACCCGCAGCTTGACCAGGAAGCGGCCTTCCATGCCCTGGCCCGCGAGCGGCTCGAGGCCGACGACGTTGACGTTCACCGGCTGCCCGAACGGCAGGCCCGCGCAAGCCGACAGCAGCGCCGTGAAGGACAGGAAGGCCAGCAGGGCGAGACGGGACACGATGCGGGACACGGTCGAGGACGCGTCCGGGACGGATTGCATGAGGGTCTGCATCGTCCCGCCGCCTCAGCCGCCGCCCACCGCGACCACGATCTCCAGGCGGTCGCCGTCGGCGAGCTGCGCCTGCGCGTGCTGCGAGCGGGGCACGATCTCGCCGTTGCGCTCGACCGCGACCCGTTTGCCGACGAGTGCCATCTGCTCGAGCAGCAGCGAGACGGTGGTGCCCTCGGCGAGGGGCTGCGGCGTGCCGTTGACGATCACCTGCATGGCCCGGATTCTACCCGCCGCCCGGCTAAGCCATGCGAAGATGCGGCCGGTTCGGAAAGGGGAGCGGAAGATGGTCGGCACTCCGGCCGCGGCGCAGGGGCAGGGACACAGTGCGCGGAGCGGGCGGGCCGAGGTCTTGCCGCGGGTCGCAGGCCGGGCGCATCGCGCCGCTGGCGCCGCGCTGCTCGCCGCGCTGCTCGCGGCCAGCGGCTGCGGCAACACCGAGGTGACGCTGAACGCCACGCCCGACGATGCGCCGCAGACGATCGTGCTGACCGCGACCGCCGCCGCATCGGGCACCCAGGCCACGCTGTCCTGGACCACCCCGAACGAGAAGTTCTCCTACCGCGTGGACCGCAACGGCACCGGCGTCGCGTCGCTCTCCGAGCGCACCTGGACCGACACCGCGCTCGCCGCCGGGCAGCGCTACTGCTGGAAGGTCTACGGCCTGAGCGGCTTCGGCTGGCAGGCGCGCAGCAACGAGGCCTGCGTGGGCACCGACCCGGCGAGCACCGACTGGCGCCTCGAGACGCTGGCCGCCGGCCGCTGGCCGGCGATCGCGGTGGACGCCTCGGGCGAGCTGCACGTCTGCTGGGCCGGCGTGGCCGGCACCGGCATCTCCTACCTGCGCGTCGGGCCGGGGCGCAAGGCCGAGACCGTCGATGCCGACGGTCAGTCGCAGTGCAGCCTCGCGGTCGATGCCACCGGAATCGTCCATGTCGCCTACACCAGCCGCTTCGGGCTGCGCCATGCGAAGCGCGAGGCCGACGCCTGGACGAGCGCGACCGTCGACGCGCAGGGCCTGGCCGGCGGGCGGCGCTTCGACGGCCCGGCAATCGCGCTGTCGACGGCCGGCGTGCCCCGCATCGCCTACCGCCGCACGGTCTCGGGCACGGTGTCGCTGGCGGTGGCCACGCGTGCCGATCCGGCCAGCGGCTGGACGATCGATCCGACCGCGATCCAGGGGCTGGTCGGTCCGCGCTCGCTCGCGGTGGATGCGGGCGGCGCAAGCCGGCTCGCCACCACCGACGAGCTCGGCCAGTCGGTGAGCGCCTGGCGGCGCGAGACCCGCGGCTGGGTACGCGAGACCGCGCAGTCGCTTGCGCCGACGGCCGGCGACGGGCCGCCGATCGCGCTGGACGCCGCGGGCAATGCGCGCATGGCCTGGTGGCAGCGCGATGCGCCGACCACGGCGAACACGGTCGCCCTGAAGTGGTACGAGGCAGCCGCGTCGGGCTGGACCGCGGAGACGGTCGCGACGCCCGTGGGCCTGGGCACCCGCGTCGCGATCTCGGAGACCGGCGGCACGCGGCGCGTCGCCGTCGTCGATGCCGCGGGCACCGTGCGCCTCTACACGCGCGGTCCCACCGAGTGGACCGGGGAGACCTTCCCGACCCAGGGCGGCGCGGCCGCGTCGCTCGATTTCGTCGTCGGCACCGACCAGCAGCTGCGCATCGTCTTCGACCGCGCCGTCGAGGGCGGCGGCAGCGTCGTGCTCGCGAGCCGCAAGCCTTAGCAGGCTGTTGAATTCGGATCCGACACGAGCCGGATGAACGCGCTTCGCATCATTTTCCGCCAGGCAAACGCGAACGATTCGAGCGGTCAGGCTGCATGGAGCCGATCGCCGCAGCCCTCGGCGCCGCGATCGACTTCATCGCGCCGCTCCGAGCGGCATCGCGCATCACCGGCGTGCCGTGCCATGGCTGGGGCCGCCACCTGCAGGTCCGGGAGGGCGAACGTGGCGCGGTCAATACGCTGTACGCGCGCATCATCGCGGGCCGGCGCCACCGCGACCTGATGCTGCTCCGATAATGGAGGAGATCACCTGGTGACGCCTTCCGGACTGGTCCATGGCCTACGCGAGCCTGTCGGACAGCGACCCGATGATCGAAATGAAGCGTCCTGAGTTCGACCCTTACTCGGCGCGCCGCGCCGCCATCAATGGACTTCCTTCCAGACTGCCCCGATGGACTTCGACCGCAGCCTCGAATCACTCGCCACCGTCCCCGACCACGACCTGTACCGGCTGGCGCTCGTCGTCCAGAGGCTGCTGTCCGACCCGCGTCGCATCGTGCGTATCCGGGCGCTGCTCCACCTCGGGCAGGCGATCCGATTCGTGGACCCCTCGACCGGCGATATCGCGACCGGGCGCATTCATGCGCTCGGTGCACGCGCTGCCAGCGTCGCCCCGGATACGCTGCGCACCAAGCTGTGGGAGATTCCCTACCCGGCCATCGTCACCGATCCGTCCGCGGCGCCCGAGGCGCCGCAGCCGCGCGCGCCGGCTGTGCCGCACGTCGCGTTCGAGCTGGGCGAGATGGCGAGCTTCACCGACAAGTACGGTGTGACGCATGTCGGCCATGTCACCCGACGCAACGCCAAGACCGTCACCGTCGACTGCAAGGACGCAACCTGGAGAGTGCCGCCCCGCATGCTGCGACGCGTCGTCGACGTCTAGATACACGGTGCGCGTCGCCGCATGACGTGGTCGTCCCTGATTGTTTGTTTCAGCCTGCCGCGATCGCGTACGAGGGGCGTTCGTGGCGATGACGCAGCCGCATCCGAGCGACGTGCCAACCGAAAGTGAGCCATTGTTTGCTCCGTACCGTTGTCGGCGCCATGGCACGAAGCGCACGCAACGAGGCCCGCAGGCCTTTCTTCGTGATCATCGTAAGCGCCCGGGCAAGTCACCTTGCCCAGCTGCCTGATTCGTGTCAGATCGCCGCGGTCGGCGTCCAGAGATGCGGCAGCAACTCGTCGATGCGGCTGTTCGGCTGCGTGGGCAGCCGCTCGAGCACGTCGCGCAGGTA
>JAPLQE010000066.1 GCA_026399835.1 Burkholderiales bacterium
CACCCTCAGCCTCAACAAAAACGTTCCCGCGGGAACGTCGCGCCGAGCCGCCTTCGCGCTGCGGCGGCGACACACCGCCGCCGCAGCGCCGCATCAACGCCGTTGCCTGGTGCGAAAGTGAATGGTTCACGCCTTCTCAGTTCAGCCCGGCCGACAGCCGCCGACGGTAGTCGTGCACCAGCGCCGGGTCGCCACAGAGTTCGAAGGCGGCGAGCATCCCGCGCCGTCCGGCATCGTCGCCATGGCCGCGGTCGAGCCGCACCACGTCGAGCAGTGCGTCCATCGCGCCCTGCCACTGCCCGCGCACCAGCCGCCACTGGCCGAGGCGCAGCCGGGCGGCGGGGTCGGCCGGCGCGGCGTCCACCGCGCGCTGCAGGCTCGCCTCGTCCGGCACGTCGGCCACCGCGTCGGCCGCATCGACCGCGAACGCGAGCGCGCCGAGCGCGCGGTCGGTGCGCGCCTTCGGGCGCAGGGGCTCGAAGGCCGGCCGCGCGCGGGCCGCATCGCCCAGCCGCAGCAGCGTGCCGACGTATTCGGCGCGGACGGTGTCGAGCGAGGGGTTCAGCGCCAGCACCGTGCGCATCGCCACGGCGGCCCGCGGCCAGTCGCCGTGCGCCAGGAGGGCGCGGGCCTGGCCGAGCAGGTCGACGCCCGGCTCGGGCGCGAGCCGGGCGAGGGCGGCCCGCAGCTCGCTCTCGAACCCGCCCGCGGAGCGGGCACCGACCAGTCGGTCCACCGGGTGACCGCCGACGAACACCAGCACGGTCGGCAGGCTGCGCACGCCCCAGGCCTTCATCAGCGCAGGATTGTCGTCGGCATCGACCTTGACCAGCTTGAGGCTGCCGTCGGCCTGGGCCTCGAGCGCCTGCAGGATCGGGTCCAGCGCGGCGCAGGGCTCGCTCCAGGCGGCGCTGAAGTCGACCAGCACAGGCCGGTCGTGCGAGGCGTCGATGACCTCGGACTGGAAGTTGGTCGGGTTCGCGTCGATCACGGCGGCAGTCTCCAGGAGGAGCCTGTCAGATCGGGCCGTTCGGGGCTGCTTCAAGCCCCCGGGCGCAGCAGGCAGGCGGCGACGGCCGGCGAGGGCGGGGCCGGAGCGGGCGCGGCGGGCTGCGGCGCCGACAGCGTCGACAGGAAGGCGCGCAGCTCGGCGCGGGCCGCCAGGTCCAGGCGCAGCGGCCGCAGCAGGGCCTCGCCGTCGGCATGCAGGCGCTCGGTGTCGAGCGCTGAGTAGTGGGTGATCACATCGTCCAGGGTGCCCATGGATCCGTCATGGCCGTAGGGCGCGGTCAGCGCCAGCGCCCGGAGCCCGGGGACCCGGAACTCGCCGAAGTTGCGGTGCGAGGGCATGACGTGCCGGGTGCGCACCGCGGCGTCCGGGGTGGCGGCGTCGCTCCAGGCGCCGAGCCGGTTGAACGGGTCGGCACGCAGCGCCGCGATGCCGCCGTGGCGACCGGGGTCGGGCCGGCCGGGCGCGGCCATGTACGGGCGGCCGGCGTCGTGGAACTCGCCGTGGGTGAAGGCCGGGCCGACGTGGCAGGCGGCGCAGCGGGCGTCGCCGACGAAGCGTCGCAGGCCGCGCAGCGCATCTGCCGGGTAGGCGCGCGCGACGGCCTCGGCGCCGGGGTCGGCGTCGCCGGCGGCGAGCGCGTCGCGCAGTGCATCGAACCGGGTGCGGGGCGAGTCCAGGGTCTCGATGAAGGCGGCGAGCGCCTTGGCGACCTGCACGCGCAGCGCCTCGCCGGAGGGGCGCGGGTCGCCGAACGCGGCGCGCCGCAGGCAGGCGAGCGTCGGGTCGGCGTCGAGGACGGCGGCCAGCCGCCGGGCGTCGGTGCCGATCTCGCGCGGGTCGGCGAGCGGGCGCAGCACGAAGGCCCACAGCGAGTCGGCGCCGCCGTCCCAGCCGAACCAGCGCTGCAGGCGGGCATCGAGCAGGCCCTGCGCGTTGCGATCGAGCGGGCGGCCGTCGGCCCCGGGCGGGCGGGCGCGGCCGTCCGCGAAGCCGAGCTCGGCGCGGTGGCAATCGGCGCAGCGACGGCGCCCGTCGGAAGAGGGGCGCGGATCGTCGAACAGCCGGCGGCCGAGGTCGATGGCCGCCGGGTCGCCGGAGGCGCGGTTGGTCGGATCGGGACGGAACGGCGGCGGCCAGGGGCCGTGCGCGACGATCGCGGCCAGCTCGTCGGCGTCGAGGCCGAGCGCGAGGGCGGCGCGCGGCAGCGGGGCGGCCGCGGCCGCGGCAGCGGTGGCGGTGGCGGGCTCGGTCGGCGGCGTGTCCGGCGTCCGGCAGCCCGCGACGGTCAGCAGGGCGGCGAGCAGCCGCGGCGCGAGCCCGGCACGCGTCGCCGCGCGCCATCCGCGGGGCACGCGGGATCGGGTCACCGCAGCACGAGCCCGTCGGTCAGCCGCAGCGCGCGCTCGCCGGCGCGCAGCTCGAAGACGATCTCCCAGCGCCCGGGCATGTGGAGCAGCAGGCCGTCGGCGCGCAGCGGTGCGGGCGGGGTCCCGGCGAGCGTCGGCCGGTAGTTCATGCCGTGCCGGTGCGCCGGCATCCAGGCGTCGACCGTGATCCGGTCGATCGGCGGCGCCGGCGTGAGCCGCGGGCACAGCACGAACTCGATCGAGAACGGGCGGCCGAGTTCGATCGCGCCGGCGACCGGCCGCCATGCGATCTCGAGCTCCGGCACGCGCGTGCGCCGGACGCCGTCCTCGGCGCCGGGCAGGCGGCAGGCCGGCACGGTTGCCTGCGGCGGCAACTGCGTCTGCGGCTGTGCTTGGCTCGTCCCCGGGTCCGCGGCGAGCGCACGGATCGGCGGCGCGCAGAGGGCGGCCGCGAGCAGCGCTGCCCGGGCGAGGGCCGCGGGCCGGCCGCGCGCCGCGATCACGGCGCGATCGGCGGCCGGCGTGCGGCGAGCATCGCCTCGGCGTTGCGCCAGGCGATGCCCTCGGCGAGCGGCGCGGGCAGGTCGGCGAGCCAGCGGCGGGCCCAGGCCGCGTGCTCGGGCACGTACCACCAGCGCTCGGGCGAGAAGGTGTCGGTGCCGAGCATGAATCGGTTCGGGAACTCGGTGAAGGTCTCGCGCCACTCGGCGGCGACGCGGCCATCGGTGGCCGGGTCGCTGCGGAACGCGAGGTCCGCCCACAGCATCGGATGCCGGCGCAGCGCGGCGCGGACCTCGGCGGGACTCGCGAAGCCGGCGTGCGCCCACAGGATGCGCGCGCCGGGGTCCTGGCCGAAGACCCGCTCGACCGCGTCGACGTCGCCGTGCAGGTGCAGCAGCAGGCCGTGCTGGCGGGCCAGGGCGACGACGCGCCGCATCACCGGCAGGTCGGCGTCGGCGCCGTACACGTGGAACTCGCCGATCGCGACGTAGCGGTGATTCGCGAGCCGCGACTCGAGGTGCGGGATCACCGATGCGTCGCGCACCCAGGTGCCGATCTCGTTGCGCGTCCGGTAGGGGCGCAGCGAAGGCACGATCAGGTCGGGCGCCTCGGCGAAGAGCTTCTGCGTGCCCTCGTCCGACGAGCTCGACACCATCACGCGCTTGAGGCCCGCGCGCCGCAGCAGCGCGACCGCCTCCTTCGGCGGCAGCGTCGCCCAGGCGTCGTGGCTGTAGTGCACGTGGGCATCGAAGATCGGCAGCTCGGCCGCGTCGGCGGCCGGCGTCGCGAGCAGGCCTGCGAGCGCGAGGGCGAGGCCTGCGAGCGCGGTGGCGAGGCTCGCGACCACAGCGGCCGGGCCCGCGGGCGCGGCCCGTGCCGACGCGGGGCCCGATGCCTCGGAACGGTGGGGCGGACGGCGCATCGGCGGTCTCCGGAACGCCGGCGGGGCGCGGCCGTACGAGGATACCCGAGCCCTCGTGCGCGGCGCGCGATGCCGTCGCGCCGCCGCAGGGTTGCGCATCGCGCGTGGATCGCCTCCAATCGGGCCTCCCGACCCCAGAGAGACGCGATGACGCCGTGCCCGGCCGATCACCCCCGCGGCGAGCCGGCTGCGAGCGCATCGCGGCCCGCTCCCGCCCGCCTGTCGCAGCGGGAGCCCGTGCGGCGCGGGCCGCCCGCGCCGGACCGCTTCGTCGGCCTGCTCGTCGACCTTCGCCTCGGTCTCCTCGTCGGCCTCCTCGTCGGTCTGTGCGCCGGCCTCTTCGCCCCACCGGCCGCCGCCGAGGAGCGCCTGCGCATCGGCTCCAAGCGCTTCACCGAGTCCTACGTGCTCGCCCACCTGCTCGCGCGGGTGGCGGATCCGGCGCGGCCCGCCGAGGTGCTCGCGGGCCTGGGCAACACCGCGATCGTCTACGAGGCGCTGCGCGCGGGCCGCATCGATCTCTACCCCGAGTACCTGGGGACGATCGACCGCGAGATCCTCAAGGGCGAGGGCGGTGCGGACCTCGCGTCGATCCGCGCGCGCCTCGCGCCCCTGGGGTTCGGGGTGGCGGTGCCGCTCGGCTTCAACAACGGCTATGCGCTCGCGATGCGCGAGTCCGAGGCCGAGCGCCTGGGCATCCGCAGGCTGAGCGAGCTCGCCGCGCATCCGGCGCTCAAGGCCGGCCTGTCGAACGAGTTCATCGGCCGCGCCGACGGCTGGCCGGGGCTGGCCGCGCGCTACGGCCTGCCGCAGGCTCCGACCGGGCTCGACCATGCGCTGGGCTATGCGGCGCTCGCCGAGGGCCGCATCGACCTGATGGACATCTACACCACCGACGCGAAGATCGGCCAGCTCGCGCTGCGCGTGCTGCAGGACGACCGGGGCTTCTTCCCGCGCTACGACGCGGTGCTGCTGTACCGGCTCGACGTGCCGGCCCGCGCGCCCGCCGCATGGGGCCGGCTGCAGGCGCTCGAGGCTGCGATCGACGAGCGCGCGATGATCGCGATGAACGCACGGGCCGAGCTCGAGAGCGTGCCCTTCGAGACGATCGCGCGCGACTTCGTCGCGGGCCTGGCGGGTCGCGAGGCCGCGCCCGCCGTGCGCCGCAGCCTGCTCGACAAGCTGTTCGCCCCCGACCTCGGACGGCTCGCGGCGCAGCACCTCGGGCTGGTCGCGGCCTCGGTCGTGGCGGCGGTGGCGATCGGCCTGCCGCTCGCGATCGCGGTGGCCGCGCGGCCGCGCGCGCGCGCCGCGGTGCTCGCGGTCGCGGGCGTGCTGCAGACCGTGCCCTCGCTCGCGATGCTCGCGCTGCTGATCGCGGTGACCGGCACGATCGGCGTGCTGCCCGCGGTGCTGGCGCTCACGCTGTACGCGCTGCTGCCGATCGTGCACACGGCGGTCGCAGGCCTGGCCGGCGTGCCGCAGGGGCTGCGCGATGCGGCCGATGCGCTCGCGCTCGGCCGTGCGCAGCGCCTGCGCCTCGTCGAACTGCCGGTGGCGATGCCGACGATCGTCGCCGGCCTGCGCACCGCCACCACGATCTGCGTGGGCACCGCGACCATCGCCGCGTTCATCGGCGCCGGCGGTTTCGGCGAGCGCATCGTCACCGGTCTGGCGCTCAACGACGGCGCGCTGCTGATGGCCGGCGCGCTGCCGTCAGCGGCCCTCGCGATCGTGTTGGACGCCGCGCTCGCGGCGCTCGAGCGGCGGCTGCGAGGCGGGGCGCCGGACGCTACGTCGCGATGACCTGGCCGGGCAGGTGCCGGTACGAGGGCCGCTGCAGGTAGCGGACCCACGAGTAGCGGATGTTCTGGTCGCCGAACCCGTGGAAGTTCAGGCCCGCCTGCGTGAACGCCACCGACGGGTCGCGCTCGATCACGTCGGCGATCGCGCGGGTCCACATCCGCGGCCCGGACCAGTCGACCACCGCGGCCTTCACGTCGTCGAAGGGCCGGCCGCGCACGCGCGGCCAGGTCTCGACGATGCGCTCGAGCGCGCGCGCGAGGAACGGATGGCCGGGCTCGAAGGCGAGGCACCAGTTCAGCCGGTTGAACTCGGGGTGCTGGAGCAGCGCGCGCGCGCGCGGCGGCAGCGGGTCGGTCTGCCACGAGACCGGCTGCAGCAGCGGCGTGTTCTCGGCGGCGATCAGCGCGCGGTCGTTCGGTGCGATCAGCTCGTCGAGCGGCACCGTCAGCATCTTGTTCACGTCGCAGTAGACGCCGCCATGGCGCCAGAGCACCGCGTAGCGCCAGATGTCGGTGCGCAGCGGGCCGATCCGCGCGCTGCGGTAGACGTCGAAGATCGGCTCGCCCGCGTGGTTCGCCTCCATGTACGCGTCGCAGCCGGCGTTGTCGGTCAGCTCGAAGCTCCAGCCGGCGTTCATCGCGCGGAACCGCTCGAGGTAGGCCGCGTGCGTGCGGCCGAAGGCCGCTGTGTCCCAGGTCTGGCGCACGACGTTCGGGATGGGGCCGCCGCGCGGCGCTGCCGCCGTGTAGAGATGCGAGACCGGCCGCAGCGGCAGCTGGCCGAGCAGCAGCGCGCCGGCCTTGTAGCCGAGCTGCTTGCCCCGGCGTGCGGGCGGCGTCGGGGCGGCGGGGGGCGGGGCGGAATCGCTCAAGCGGGAGACCGGTTCGGCTGGCGTCGGCCGACAGTCTAAGGGTCCGCGCCCGGCGCGCGCTTGCGGCATCGCGGCGTCCGGGCGAGCATCGGGGTCTTTCCCCGTCCGGACCTCCCTCCTTCATGCCCGAGTTCGACTACGACCTGTTCACGATCGGCGCCGGTTCCGGCGGCGTGCGCGCCAGCCGCGTCGCCGCCGGCCACGGCGCGCGCGTCGCGATCGCCGAGGACCACCGCGTCGGCGGCACCTGCGTGATCCGCGGCTGCGTGCCGAAGAAGCTGCTCACCTATGCCGCGCACTTCGCGCAGGACTTCGAGGACGCGGCGGGCTATGGCTGGACCGTCGGCCGCCCCGAGTTCTCGTGGCCGGCGATGAAGGCCGCGCGGGACCGCGAGATCGCGCGGCTCGAGGGCATCTACCGCAACCTGCTCAGGCAGTCGGGCGTCGCCGAGGTCGACGGCCGCGCCGTGGTCGTCGACCCGCACACCGTCGAGGTCGCGGGGCGGCGGATCACCGCGCGCCACCTGCTGGTGGCCACCGGCGGCTGGCCGGTGCGGCCGGCCTTCCCCGGCGCCGAGCTGTGCATCACCTCGAACGAGGCCTTCGAGCTGCCCGAGCTGCCCAGGCGGGTGCTGGTGATCGGCGGCGGCTACATCGCCGTCGAGTTCGCCGGCATCTTCCGCGGGCTGGGCGCGACGGTCACGCTCGCCTACCGCGGCGAGCAGGTGCTGCGCGGCTTCGACGACGACGTGCGTGCGCACCTGTCGATCGAGCTGGTCCGCCACGGCATCGACCTGCGGCTGCATGCCACGCCCGAGTCGGTCGAGCGGCAGGCCGACGGTACGCTGCGCGCGATGCTGCGCACCGCCTCCGGCATCGAGCCGCACGAGGTCGACGCGGTGATGCTCGCGACCGGCCGCGCGCCGGCCACCCTGGGCCTCGGCCTCGAGGCGGCGGGCGTGGTGCTCGATGCCGACGGTGGTGTCGTCGTCGATCCGTTCGGCGCGACCGCGGTGCCGAGCATCCACGCGGTCGGCGACGTCACCAACCGGATCGCGCTGACGCCGGTCGCCATCCGCGAGGGTGCGGCGCTCGCCGCCACGCTGTTCGGCGGGCGGCCCACGCGCGTCGACCATGCCGACGTCGCGCACGCGGTGTTCTCCGATCCGCCGGTGGGCGCGGTCGGCCTGACCGAGGGCGAGGCGCGTGCCGTGTCCGACGCGGTGACGGTCTACAAGGCGAGCTTCCGGCCGCTCAAGGCCACGCTGTCGGGCCGCGAGCAGAAGACGCTGATGAAGCTGGTGGTCGACGCCGACACGCAGCGCGTGCTGGGCGCGCACATGGTCGGGCCGGATGCGCCGGAGATCATCCAGGGCATCGCGATCGGGGTGAAGGCGGGGCTCACCAAGGCGCAGTTCGACGAGACGGTGGCGATCCACCCGACCGCGGCCGAGGAGTTCGTGACGATGCGCTGAGCGGTCCGGGCGGCGGGCGTGGCGTCAGCGATGCTGCCAGCAGTCGCGCCAGACGCGTCGGGTCGCGGCGAGCAGCAGCAGGCCCGACGCACACGACAGCGCGGCGGCCACCGGTGCGCCCGCCCGCTCGGCCAGCGCGCCGAGCGCGAGGTAGCCGATCGGCGCGGTGCCGATCGCCATGGTCAGCAGCCCCATCGCCTGCGTGCGCCGCTCCGGCGGCGCCGCGCCGAACACCAGCGTGGCCTGCATCACCGCGAACGCCGCCTGCCCGAGGCCTGAGACGAAGAGCGCCGCGGCCGCGCCCCGCACGTCGGTGCAGGCGGCGAAGGCGCCGACCGACAGGAAGAACACGACGATGCCGATGACGTAGGTGCGGCCCTGCGGGACCGCGCGCGACAGCATCGCGAGCCCCACCGCCCCGATCAGCGTGCCGAACCCGTCGGCGCCGGCCAGCAGGCCCACCCCGTCCGGCCCGAGGCCGAGCCGGTCGCGGCCGATCACCGGCACCATGCTGAGCACCGGCCAGCCGAACAGGTTGAAGAGCACGGTCACCCACAGCGCGCCGGCCAGGCCCGGGCGGCCGCGCAGCAGCGCGAAGCCGTCGACGAGCGTCGCGAGCACGCCGAGGGGCGCGGCGGCATGGGCACGTGGCCGCGGCCGGATCCGGAGCACCGCCGCGATCGCGACCGCGTACAGCATCAGCACCGGCACGAGCACGCCCGTCATGCCGCCGTGCGCGAGCAGCAGGCCGCCGGCCGCCGGCCCGGCGAGCTTGCAGGCGTTGCTCGCGCCCACGTCGAGCGCCATCGCGCGGCCCATCCGCGCGGCGCCGGCGAGCTCGCCCACCATCGCGCGCCGGATCGGGTTGTCGGCCGCCCAGACGGCGCCGCCGATCACGCTCGCCGCCGCGACATGCCAGACCTCGAGCCGGTCGGTCCAGGCCGCCGCCAGCAGCGCGAGCGAGGCCACCGACTGCACGCCGAGCATCCCGAGCACGCCGGTGCGCCCCGGAATGCGGGCGGCCAGCGCGCCGAAGGCCACGCCGAGCAGCCCGAGCGGCAGCATCCGCAGCATCAGCATGCCGGCGACCGCGAAGGCCGAGCCGGTGCGCTCGTACGTGAACACGCCGATCACCAGCACCTCGAGCCAGCGCACGAGGTAGGTGATCAGGCCGGCGGTCCACAGCCTGCGGAAGTCGGGGTCGCGGAGCAGCGGTGCGGCGGTCGCGGTCATCGACGTGCATTGTCCGCCCGCAGGGCACCGTGCAGCTCGGCTAGACTCGCCCGATCGTTTCAGTCGCCCAGCAGGCCGTCCCGCTCATGACCCGCATCCGTTCCGTTCCCGCCGATCCTGCCGTCCGCGGCACAGCGCCCGCCGCGGTCCCGGCGCTGGCCCTGGCCCTGGCGCTCGCCGCGGCCTGTCCGGTCTCGGCCGCCGAGCCCCGCAGCGGTGCAGAGGTCTACACGCTGGTGTGCGCCGCCTGCCACGATGCCGGCGTCGCCGGCGCGCCGACGCGCGGCGACACGAACGCCTGGAAGCCGCTGATCGCCGAAGGCCAGAAGGCGCTGTCTCGCGAGGCCATCAAGGGCGTCCGCGGCATGCCCGCACGGGGCGGCCGTCCCGATCTGTCGGACCTCGAGGTCCGGCGTGCGGTGGCCTACCTGTCGAACGCGGCCGGCGCGAAGTGGGTCGAGCCGGCGAAGTGAGCCGGCGAAGTGAGCCGACGAAGTGAGCCGACGAAGTGAGCCGGCAGTGCCGCGGCGCCCGCGCGCCGCGGCCCGTGCTCAGTGCACCGGCAGCGCGTCGCCCGATGACATCGACGTCGGCCAGCGCTTGGCGAGCATCAGGTAGAGCGCCGGCAGGGCCAGCAGCGTCAGCAGCGTCGCGCTGACCAGCCCGCCGATCACCACGATCGCCAGCGGGCGCTGCGTCTCTGCGCCGATGCCGTGCGACAGCGCCATCGGCAGCAGGCCGAGCATCGCCAGCAGCGCGGTCATCATCACCGTGCGCAGCCGCACCAGCGCGCCTTCGCGCACCGCCGCACGGATCGCCTCGAAGTCGGTCAGGCCCGCGGCGCGTGCATTGAAGTCCGACACCATCACCACGCCGTTGAGCACCGCCTGCCCGAACAGCGCGATGAAGCCGATCGCCGCCGACACCGACAGCGGGATGCCGGTGAGCCAGAGCGCGACGATGCCGCCGATCATCGCCAGCGGGATGTTGGCGATGATCAGCGCCGCGCTCGCCAGCGAGCCGAATGCGTCGAACAGCAGCAGGAAGATCAGCAGGATCGACAGCGGCACCACCCACGACAGCCGCGCCATCGCGCGCTGCTGGTTCTCGAACTCGCCCGACCAGGCGATCGAGTAGCCCAGCGGCAGCTTGATCTCGGCGTCGACCAGCTTCTGCATGTCGGCCACCACGCTGCCCATGTCGCGGTCGCGGATGAACACGCCGATGGCGGCGACCCGCTGGCCGTTCTCGCGCGAGATGTTCATCGCGCCCTCGGTCATCTTGAACGAGACCAGCTGCGACAGCGGGATCGGCGCGCCGCTGGCGCTGCCGACGAGCACGTCCGGCAGCTTGGGCAGGTCGCGCTGCTCGGGGCGCAGCCGCACCACCACCGAGAAGTGCCGCTCCCCCTCCCAGAGCTCGGTGGTCGCCTTGCCGGCGAGCGCCGACTCGACGACCTCCTGCAGGTCGGCGACGTTGACGCCGTAGCGGGCCGCGGTCGCGCGGTCGATGTCGATTCGGAACTGCGGCAGCCGGCCGTCGCGGTCGACGAAGCTGCGGGTGACGCCGGCCACGCCCGAGATGCGTGCGCGGATCTGCCGCGCGATGTCCTTGATGGTGTCGAAGTCGTCGCCCTGGACCTTGATGACGATCTGGCCGTCGATCTGCGAGATGCTCTCGAGCACGTTGTCGCGGATCGGCTGCGAGAAGCTCGGCTCGAGGCCGGGCAGCACGGCGATCGCGCCGTCCATCTCGTGGATCAGCGCGGCCTTGGTCCGGCCCGCGCGCCACTGGTCCTCCGGCTTCATCTCCACGAAGAACTCAGCGCTGTTGAAGATCTTCGGGTCGGTGCCGTCGTCCGGGCGGCCCACCTTGGAGATCACGGAGCCGACCTCGGGCACGCTCTTGAGCGCCTGGCGCACCGCACGGGCGGCCTTCTGCGCCTCTTCGGGCGACACCGAGGGCGCGAGCGTCACGTTGACCCAGATCGAGCCCTCGTTGAGCTCGGGCAGGAACTCGCTGCCGAGCTGCGTGGCCACCAGGCCCGCGCCGACCAGCGCCGCGACCGCGATGCCGACGACCGCGGCGCGGGCCCGCAGCGTCCAGTCGAGCAGGCGCGCGTAGCCGCGCTTGGCCAAGCGCACCACCGCGTTGTCCTCGTGCGGCACGCGGCGCAGGAACCAGGCGCAGGCCAGCGGCACGACGGTGAGCGACAGGATCAGCGAGCCCACCAGCGCCGAGCTCACCGTCCAGGCCATCGGCGAGAAGATGCGTCCCTCGTGGCGCTGCAGCGTGAAGATCGGCACGTGCGCGACGATGATGATCAGCATCGAGAAGACTGTGGGTCGGCCGACCTCGACCGCGGCGGCGAAGACCGCGTCGCGTCGCTTGGCCGGGTCGTTGATGTCCTCGTCCTTGAGCTGGCCGAGCCGTCTGAAGATGTTCTCGACGACGATCACCGCGCCGTCGACGATGATGCCGAAGTCCATCGCGCCGAGCGACAGCAGGTTCGCCGGGATGCCGACGAAGGTCAGGCCCAGGAAGGTGGCCAGCAGCGACAGCGGGATCACTGCGGCCACGATCAGCGCGGCGCGCACGTTGGTGAGGAACAGCACCAGCACCAGGCACACCAGGATCGCGCCCTCGAGCAGGTTCTTGAAGACGGTGTGCAGCGTCTTGTCGATCAGCCACGACCGGTCGTAGTACGGGACGATCTCCACGCCCTTCGGCAGGTGCGCGCGGTTGATCTCGGCGATCTTCGCCTTGATGCCGTCAAGCACCCGCGACGGGTTCTCGCCCTTTCGCATCACGACGATGCCGTTGACGATGTCGTCGTCGTTGCGGTCCTCGAGCGTCTGGCCGACCAGGCCCTGCGCCGGCGCGCCGCCGACGCGGATCTCGGCGACGTCCTTCACCAGCACCGGCACGCCCTTGCTGACCGACACCATCACGTTGCCGATGTCGGCGGAGCTGCGCAGCTCGCCGATCGAGCGGATCAGGTACTGCTGGTTGCCGTGCGAGACCGCGCCGCCGCCGGCGTTGGCGTTGGCGCGCTGCAGCGAGGCGAACAGCTGGCCGAGCGACAGCCCGTGGTCGCGCAGCCGCGCCATGTCGGGGTTGACCTCGTACTGCTTGATCGTGCCGCCCATGGTCACCAGGTCGGCGACGCCGGGCACCTTGCGCAGCTGCTTCTCGACGACCCAGTCCTGCATCGTGCGCAGCTGCTGCGGCGAGTAGCCGTCGCCGCGCAGCCGGAAGCGGAAGATCTCGCCGATCGCGGTCTGCGGCGGTTGGATGCGCACCTCGACGTTCTCCGGCAGGCCGAGGTTCTGCAGCCGCTCGTTGACCCGCTGTCGCGCGAGCTGGTCGGAGGGCTTGTCGTTGAAGGTGACGACGGTGAACGACAGTCCGAACTGCGTGTGCGAGAACAGCCTGACCGAATCGGGCAGGCCGGAGAGCGCGACCTCGATCGGCAGTGTCACCTGCCGCTCGACCTCCTCGGCGGCGCGCCCGGAGTGCAGCGCGATCACCGTCACCTGCGTGTCCGAGACGTCGGGGAAGGCCTCGATCGCGAGGTTGTTGAAGGCGACCACGCCGCCGCCGATGAACACGACGAGCGCCAGCACCACCAGCAGCGGCTGGTGCAGCGCGAAATGGACGATGCGACCGATCATTTCGCGGTCCCGGTCCCGGTCCCGGTCCCGGTCCCGGTCCCGGGCTCGGCCTTGGACTTGGACTTGGACTTCGCGTCGCGGGCCTGGGCCTGCGCCGCCCTCGGCGTGAGGCCGCGCGCGAGGATCTGCTGCAGGTACAGGTTGCCCTCGACCACCACCCGCTGGCCGGGCACCAACCCCGTCACGCCGACGCGCCCGGGCAGCTCGCGCACGACCTGCACCTCGGTGCGCGTGAAGCCGCCGTCCGGATCGGCCACGAAGACCTGCTGGCGGCCGTCGATCAGCAGCACCGCCGACACCGGCAGGTGCTCGATCGGCTCGTCGGTCTTGCCCTCGGGCAGCGGAAAGCTCGCGCTGACGAACATCTCGCCCTTGAGCAGGCGCTCGGGGTTGGCGACGGCGGCGCGCAGCCTGAAGGTGCGCGAGGTCGCGTCGATGGCGTCCTCCTTGCGGACCAGCTTCGCGTCGAACTCGCGGGCGCCCCAGGCGCCGCTGCGCAGCTTGATCGCGGTGCCGAGCGGCAGCGGCGCGAGCGCCGGCAGCGCGCTCTCGGGCGCATCGAGCCAGGCCCACAGCTGCGACGGATCGGTGACGACGTACAGCGCCCGGTCGCCCTGCTCGGTGCGCAGCTCCTGGCCGGGGTTGATGCTGCGCTCGACCACGACGCCGGCGATCGGCGAACGCAGCGTGAAGTTGGGGCCCGCGCCCGCGCCGAGCTGCGTGAGCCGCGCCTGCGTGCGCTGGCGCTCGATCGACGCGCGGGCGAGGCCGGCCTCGGCCTCGCGCAGGTCCTTGGTCGGCACGAGGCCGGCGTCGGCGAGCTCCTTGACGCGGGTCATCGTGTCCTTGGCGAGGCGTTCCTCGGCCTCGGCGCGGCGCGCCTCGGCGGTCGCGGTGCCGAACTCGGGCGAGGCCAGCTCGGCCAGCGCCTGGCCGGCCCGCACCGTGTCGCCGACCTGCACCAGCGGCCGGATCACCCGGCCGGCGAAGGGCGAGAACACCCGCACGGTGCGGTCCTCGTCCCAGGCCAGGCGCCCGGGCAGGGTCAGCACCGTGGTGCCCGAATCCTGGACCGTCTCGGTGCGCAAGCCCTCGACGCGACCCGGGAAGCGGATCGTCGTGCCGCTGACCGAAGGGCCGGGGTCGGGTGCGGGCGGCGGCGGCTCGGCGGTGCAGCCGACGAGGACAGCGCCGACGAGCAGCGCCGCCAGGCCGGCTCGACCGCGGCGCGGCGGCTGCAGGACGGGCAGGGCGGGCAGGGCGCGGGAGGTATCGCGCAGCGGTCGCGAGGAGGCGGTCTGGATCATCGTGGCGCTCAGGGAGTCGTTGGGCGCAGCTGCAGCGACTCGCCGAACACGGGGTCGGCGGCGGCGGCGGCGGTCAGCATCTCGGCGCGCGCGGCGGCGTCGGCGCGGTCGTGGTCGAGGCGGGCGTCGAGGTCCTCGCGCTGCAGCGCGCGCAGCTGGCGCAGCGCGTCGAGCAGCTCGAGGACGGTCCCGGCGCCTTTCCGGTAGGCCAGGTCGGCGTTGGCCGCGACGCGCTCGGCGAGCGGCAGCGCGTCGCGCTCGATCGCCCGGCGCCGCGCGCCCGCGGCGGCCTGCGCGTCGAGCAGGCGCTGCTGATCGGCGCGGGCCTGCTGCTCGATGCGCACCCGGCTCTCGAGCGCGGTGTCGCGGTCCGCCTCGGCGCGTGCGATCTCGCCCTCGAAGCGGTGGCTGACGAAGAGCGGCACCGACACGAAGGCGCCGAGCAGCCAGCCGCTGCCGGCGGGCGGCGCGTAGCGCTCGACCTGCACGCCGATGCTCACGTCACGGGTCCGCAGGCTGGTGGCGAGGCGGCTCTGCGCGTCCGCGGCGGCCTGCTGCGCGCGCGCGGCGAGCAGGTCGGGGCGCTCGGCCTCGCCGGGGGCGAGCCGCGCCGCGCCCGACACGTCGGCGGCGGGCCAGGGCTCGGCGGCCTGCAGCATCGGGGCCGACGGCTCCATCGCGAGCAGCGAGGCGATCACGTTGCGCGCGCGGGCGAGCTCGCCCTCGCCGACCACGCGCTCGGCCTCGGCACGCTGCACGTCGAGCTCGATGCGGGCGACGTCGGCGGTGGCCACGTCGCCGGCCTTCTCGCGGCGCCGGGCACCGTCGAGCGTGCGGCGGTACAGCCCGAGCACCTCCTGCTGCAGCGCAAGCCTCTGCTGCGCGCCCCACAGGTCGATCCAGGCCTGCGCGAGGGCGAGCTGCTGCTGGCGCAGGGTGTCGGCGGCATTCCAGCGCGCCGCCCGCCAGGCCTGCTCGGCCGACTCGACACGCAGGCCGCGCTTGTTGCCGCGTTCGATCGGCTGGTCGAGCCGGGCCACGTAGTCGATCTGCTTGTCGAGCACGCCGCCCGGCCCCGGTCCGAGGACGGGGTTCACCGAGCCGATGCCGACGCCCAGCGTCGGGTTCGGCCGCTGGCCGGCGGTGACGATGTCGGCGCGCTGCGACTCGGTGGCGCGCAGCGCCAGCCGCAGGTCGCGGTTGCAGCGCGCCAGGCGACGCTGTGCGGCGCTCCAGTCGAGCGACGGGGCGGGCAGGGCGATGCAGTCGGGATCGGGGGCGGCGGTGGCGGCGCCGAGCGGCCGCGGTGCAGGCCACAGCGGAGCGGACGACGGCGTCGGCGTGTGTGTCTGCGGCACGGGCGAGGGGACGGGGGTCTGCGCATGCGCGCCGGCCGTCAGCAGCCCCGCCAAGGCGAGGATCGCGAGCCGGCGGCAGGCCATTGGTGTCTTCATCCGGAACGTTCTAGACTCGGGCGGACCGCGATCATGGGCACCCAGCCTTTCAAACTCCTTCCAATCGCCCGGACCGGGCACTCTGCAGTGTCCGAGACACGATGAAAGTGCTGCTGGCCGAGGACGATCCCCAGATCGGCGGCGCGGTCCTGCGCGCCTTCGATCGGGCCGGGCTGGCGATGCAGTGGGTCGAGCGCGGCGACGAGGCCGATGTGCTGCTGGCCGGCGGCGGCGCGTTCGATGCGGCGGTGCTCGACATCGGCCTGCCCGGGCGCGACGGCATCGACGTGCTGCGCCGGCTGCGCGGCCGCGGCGACCCCCTGCCGGTGCTGCTGCTCACCGCGCGCGACGAGGTCAGCGACCGCGTGCTCGGTCTCGACGCCGGCGCCGACGACTACCTGGTCAAGCCCTTCGACATGGTCGAGCTCGAGGCCCGCGTGCGGGCGCTGCTGCGCCGCGGCCGCGTCGCGGCCCAGCCCGCGCCGGCCCGGCTCGGGCGGCTCTCGCTGCACGCCGACGAGGCCGCGCCGCGGCTCGACGAGGCGCCGATGGAGCTGTCGCCGCGGGAGGCCGGCGTGCTGTCGGTGCTGCTGCGGCGCGCCGGCCGGGTGGCCGGCAAGCCGGCGGTGCTGCAGGAGCTCGCCGCGGCCGACCCCTCGGCGATGGACCTGTCGGATGCCGCAGTCGAGGTGATCGTGCACCGGCTGCGCCGCAAGCTCGAGGGCAGCGGCGCCGAGATCCACACCGTGCGCGGCTTCGGCTACATGCTGCGGGCCCGCGATGAGTGAGCCGGCGGCCCCGCCGCGCCACCCCAGCCTGCGCTCGCGCCTGCTGCGCCGGCTGCTGCCGCCGCTGCTCGCGCTGTTCGCGGTGTCCGGCACGCTGTCCTACCTGGGTGCCGACTATCACGCCAACTCGGTCCACGACCGCTGGCTGGTCGACTCGGCCGAGGCGCTCGCGCAGCGGGTGACGCTGGCGCGCGGCGCGCCCTCGCTCGACCTGCCCGAGGCCGCGCGCCAGATCCTGCAGTGGGACTCCTCAGACACCACCTGGTTCCAGGTGCACGGCGAGCAGAGCGGCCACATCGCCGGCCACACCGGCGTGCCCGGCCCCTCGCCGCGCGCGCCGATCGAGCGGCTGCGCCAGGCCCAGCTCTACGAGGGCTGGATCGCCGGGGCCCACGTGCGCGTGGCGAGCGTGCCGCTCGTGCTCGCCGGCGCCGGCGAGGCGATCGAGGTGCGGGTGGCCGAGACCCTGCGCAAGCGCCAGACCCTCGCCACCGAGCTGCTGCTGTCGGTGCTGCTGCCGCAGCTGGTGCTGGTCGCCGTCGCCGGCGCGGTCATCTGGTTCACGCTGAAGAAGCTGCTCGCCCCGGTCGGCGAGGTGGCGCGGGCGCTGGAGGCGCAGACCCACCACTCGCTCGAGCCGGTCGACGACCGGGCGCTGCCGGCCGAGGTGGTGCCGCTCACGCATGCGATGAACGCCCTGCTGCTCAGGCTGCGCGGCGCGCTCGCCGCGCAGCGCCACTTCATCGCCGATGCCGCGCACCAGCTTCGCACGCCGCTCACCGCGCTCAAGCTGCATGCCGACGAGGCCGCCCGCGAGACCGACCCGAAGCGGCTCGCGCCGGTCATCGCCGAGCTGCGTCATGCCGCCGACCGCGCGGTGCGGCTGTCGAACCAGCTGCTGGCGCTGGCGCGCGCCGAGCCGAGCGCGCGGATCGCCGAGCCGCGCCGCTTCGAGCTGCGCGAGGTGGTGTTCGAGGCCGCCGGGCGCTGGGTGCCGGCCGCGCTGACGGCCGGGGCGGACCTGGGCTTCGCCGGCGCACCGGGCGAGGGCGAGCCGCCGCTCGAGGTGGTGGGCGATCCGGACCTGCTGGCCGAGGCGATCCACAACCTGCTCGACAACGCGCTCAAGTACTGCGGGCGCGGTGCCCGCATCACGGTGTCGGTCGACGCCGGCCCGGCCGACGAGGCGCGGGTGCGTGTGCTGGACGACGGACCCGGCATCGCGCCGGCCGACCGCCCCCGCGTGCTGGAGCGCTTCCACCGGAGCGCGCCCGGGGCCGGCGAGGGGGCGCCACTCGACCGCGCGACCGGGATCGGCCTGGGCCTGGCCATCGTGGCCGAGATCGTGCGCGGCCATGGCGGCGCGGTGCACATCGACGCCGGGCCCGGTGCCCGCGGCACCTGCGTGACGATCGGGCTGCCGCGGGTACCGCCCGTGTCCGCAGCCGGCGGCGACACGCCCCGGGAGCCGGTCCGCCGCAGCGCGACCGCCTAGGCGGTGCGCCGGGCGCGGCCCGGCGCGGCGGACCTCACATCACCGCGCCCAGGTACCAGGGCACGAACTCCTCCTGGCCGATGCCGAGCGCCTCGCTCTTGCTCGGCTCGCCCGAGGCGACCCGCAGCACCAGCTCGAAGATCTCGCGGCCCTTCTGCTGCACCGTGACCGTCCCGTCGACGATCTCGCCGCAGTTGACGTCCATGTCGTCGGTCATCCGCTCGTAGAGCGGGGTGTTGGTCGCGAGCTTGATCGAGGGGCTCGGCTTGCAGCCGTAGACCGAGCCGCGCCCGGTGGTGAAGCACACCAGGTTGGCGCCGCCGGCGACCTGCCCGGTGGCCGACACCGGGTCGTAGCCGGGCGTGTCCATGAAGACGAAGCCCTTGGTGGTGACCGGTGCGGCGTACTCGAAGACGTCGACCAGATTGGTCGTGCCGCCCTTGGCGACCGCGCCGAGCGACTTCTCGAGGATGGTGGTCAGCCCGCCCGCCTTGTTGCCCGGCGACGGGTTGTTGTCCATCGAACCCTCGTTGCGCTCGCAGTAGCCCTCCCACCACTTGATGCGGGTGATCAGCTTGTCGGCCACCGCCTGCGAGACCGCGCGGCGCGTCAGCAGGTGCTCGGCGCCGTAGATCTCGGGCGTCTCGGACAGGATCACCGTGCCGCCGTGCGCCACCAGCAGGTCGCAGGCCGCGCCGAGCGCCGGGTTGGCGGTGATGCCCGAGTAGCCGTCGGAGCCGCCGCACTGCAGGCCGATGGTGATGTGGCTGGCCGGCACGCGGCTGCGGACGAGCCTGTTCGCATGCGGCAGCATGGTCTCGACGGCCGCCACCGCGGCGGCCACGGTCTTCTTCGTGCCGCCCGAGTCCTGGATGATCAGCGGCTCGAGCAGCGGGCCCTTCTCCAGCCCTTCGGCGGCGAACAGCGCGTCCATCTGGTTGCCCTCGCAGCCCAGCCCGATGATCACGATGCCCGAGAAGTTCACGTGGCGGGTGTAGCCGGCGATGGTCCGGCGCAGCACGTCCATGCCCTTGCCGTTGGAGTCCATCCCGCAGCCCACGCTGTGGGTGATCGGCACGATGCCGTCGACGTTCGGGAAGGCGGCGAGGCGCTCGGGCGTGAAGTGCGCGGCGACGAACTTCGACACGCTGGCCGAGCAGTTCACCGTCGAGACCACGCCGATGTAGTTGCGCGTGGCGACGCGGCCGTCGGGGCGCACGTAGCCCATGAAGGTCGCCGGCTCGGCGGGCGCCGCCACCGGCTTGACGTCGACGCCCACGGCGTAGTCGCGCGCGAAGGCCTCGAACGCGAGGTTGTGGGTGTGCACATGCTGCCCGGGCCGGATGTCCTGGGTCGCGAAGCCGATGATCTGGCCGTAGCGGCGGACCGGCTGCCCCTTGGCGACCGCCTTCGTGGCGAGCTTGTGACCGGGCGGCACGGCGTCGACGCAGACGAGGTCCTCGTCCGCCACCTTGGCACCGGGCTGCAGCGGCCGCGTGGCGATCACCACGTCGTCGATCGGATTCAGGCGCAGGACGGGTTTCTTGATGACTTGGATGGTGGCGCTCATGGCGGTCTCCCTGCGATGTCGTCGTCGGTGCGGAAGCCGTGATTATCGCGCGATCCCGGCCGCGGCCCGGCGTCGGGCCTGGTCGCGACGCTGCGCGTCGGGCTCAGTGGTTGAGCACCCTCGGTAGCCAGACGGACAGCGCCGGCACGTAGGTCAGCACCATCAGCGCCGCGATCAGCGCCAGCACGAACGGCCCGATCTCCTTGACGATCAGGCCCAGGTGCGTGCGCGAGACCGAGCTCGCGACGAACACCAGCACGCCCACCGGCGGCGTGATCTGGCCGATCACCAGGTTCACCAGCAGCACGATGCCGAAGTGCAGCAGGTCGATGCCCACCGCATTGAGCAGCGGGATCAGGATCGGCACCAGGATGATCATGATCGCCAGCGTCTCCATGAACATGCCGGCGACCAGCAGCGCCGCGTTCAGGATCAGCAGGATCACCCAGGGCTCGCTCGATACCGAGGTCAGCAGCGCGGCGACCTTCTGCGGCGCCTGCTCCACGCCCAGGATCCAGCCGAAGGGCGCGGCGCCGGCGGCGATGATCAGGATCGCAGCGGTCTCGCGGCCGGTGGCCAGCAGGATCGCCGGCAGCCCCTTCCAGGTCAGCGTGCCGTAGACGAAGAGGCCCACGATCAGCGAGTACGCGCAGGCGACCGCCGCGATCTCGGTCGCGGTGAACACGCCCATCCGGAAGCCCACCAGGATCAGCACCGGCATGGCCAGCGCCCACAGCGCGTCCTTGAACGCCTGCCACAGCCGCGCGCCGCTGAAGGCCGCATCCTTCGGGAAGTTGCGTTTCTTCGCGGTCCAGGCGATGACCGCCATCATCGCGCCGGCCATCACGATGCCCGGGATCAGGCCGGCGATGAACAGGTCGCCCAGCGAGACGTTGGCCTGCCAGGCGTAGATCACCATCAGGATCGACGGCGGGATGATCGGCCCGAGCGTGGCCGCGGCCGCGCACACCGCGGCCGCGAAGCCGCGCCCGTAGCCGGCCTCGGTGAGCTGCGGCACGAAGACGCGCGAGGTCGCCGCGCAGTCGGCCACCGATGAGCCGGAGATGCCCGACAGGAACACGTTGCCGACGATGGCGGTCTGCGCCAGGCCGCCGCGGATGTGGCCGACGAAGGCGCGGGTGAAGGCGAACAGCCGCTCGCTGATGCCCGACTCGTTCATCAGCGCGCCGGCCAGCGTGAACAGCGGCACCGCCAGCAGCGGGAAGGACTGCACGCTGGTGGCCACGCGCTGCGCGGCCACCGACACCGGGATGCCGTCGATCGCGATCACCAGGATCGCCGAGCCGAGCATCGCGAAGCCGATCGGCACGCCGACCACCAGGAGCAGCACGAACACGCACAGCAGGATCGTGAGCATCGCGCCGCCTCAGGCCTCGGCCGAGTCGATCACCGACTCGGTGGCGTTGCGAAAGACCGCCTCCGGGCCTTCGTCGACCAGGATCATCGCGGCGTGGAAGAGGGTCAGCGCGAAGCCGATCGGCATCGCGACGAAGATCCAGGCCACCGAGTAGCCGAGCATCGGGGTCATGCTCGAGGCGACGTTCGAGGTGTGCGACCAGCCGGCGTAGATGGCCGCGACGAAGATCACCGCCGACGCGGCGCAGGCGAGCACGCCGCAGACGCGGTGGCCCGTCGCGCCCAGCCTGAGGATCAGCACGTCGATGCGGATGTGCATCCGCGATCGCAGCGCCGAGGGGACGCCGAGCATCACCGCCCAGACGAAGACCGTGACCACGAACTCCTCGGACCAGGTGAGCGGGTCGTTGAAGACGTAGCGCAGGATCACGCCCAGGCCGAGCAGCACGGCCATCACGGCGACGATGACCGTCACCCCCCAATCCTCGAGCCGCGCCAGCGCGCGGTCGAGGGTCCTCAGGCCGTGCATCATCGCCTCACCGGCTCCGGATCACTTGCCGCCGCGCAGCTTGTCGATCTCGGCACGCATGCGCTTCCAGTGCTCGGCGCCCCAGCGGGCCTCGAGCTTCGGGTAGACCGCGTTCATCTTCTGCGCGAACGCGTCGCGGTCCGGGTTGTCGATGATCTTGATCTTCGGCGACTTGCGGATCTCCTCGAGCATCGACACCTCGCGGCCCTGCTGGGCGACGGTGTTCTTGGCGGACGCCGCGGCGGCCTCGTCGAGCATCAGCTTCTGCAGCTCGGGCTTGAGCTTCTCGAAGCTCGCGCGGTTGATGAGGATGGTGTTGTTCTGCAGCATGTGCCGGCTCATCGACAGCACGCCCTGCACCTCGTAGAACTTGCGCGAGAAGATCGTCGGGATCGGGTTCTCCTGGCCGTCGACGGTCTTCTGCTGCAGCGCGGTGTACACCTCGCCGAACGGGATCGGCGTGGGGGCCGCGCCGAAGCCGCGCACCATCTCCACCCAGATCGGCGACTCGGGCACGCGCACCTTCAGGCCCGCCATGTCCTCGGGCTTGCGCACCTCCTTGGTGGAGAAGGTGAAGTTGCGCCAGCCCCAGTACCAGATCTTGGTCAGCGGCACGATGTTGTGCTTGTCGCGCAGCTCGTCCCACAGCGGCTGCAGGGCCGGGCCGGTGATGATGGTCTCGGCTTCCTTCCAGTCGCGCCACAGGAACGGGGCGCTGGGCATCTCGAAGGCCGGCACCAGGGTGTTCATCGTCGGCATCGACGGCGTGGAGATGTCCAGCGCGCCGGACTTGAGCTGCTGCAGCAGGTCGACTTCCTTGCCGAGCTGCTCGGACGGGAAGACGCGGATGACGAGCTGGCCGTTCGACTTCTTCGTGACGTTGTCGGCGAACTCCTGGTACAGGTCGAAGGCGACCTCGCCGGGGTTGTTCGCATGGCCGAAGCGCAGCGTGGTCTGCGCGGACGCGCCGAAGGCGGCGGCCGCGAGCGCGGCGGCCGCGGCAAAACGCACAAGCGGGACCAGGGGGGTCAGGGGTCTCATCGGGGGTCTCCTCCTCGTTGGGGGTGTGCTGTCGCGCCGCGAGTATGGATCACTCGAAGACGTGGAGCGCGGTGCGGTGTCTCGAGATGAAATCCCAGTCGTAGGTCACGCCCAGCCCCGACCCCTCGGGCACGCCGACCGTGCCGTCGGCGCCGACACAGTCGAGCTGGTCGCTGTAGCCGCAGGCGTAGACCGGCGCCACCGCGTTGGGGCAGTCCGGGCCGACCAGCGCGACCTCGTAGTAGTTGCTGTTGCGCATCGCGGACATCAGGTGCCGGTGCGCGGGGCCGCTGGCGTGGATCTCGCAGTCCAGCCCGAGCGACTCGGCCATGTGCGCGATCTTCAGCGAGCCGGTGATGCCCATGTCGTACTCCGGGTCGACCCGGACGAAGTCGGTGCCGCCGGCCAGCACGAAGTCGGCCTTGGGCTCGACGCCGCGCACATGCTCGGTCATCAGCAGCGGCGTCTTCAGCATCTCGCGCAGGCGCTTGTGGGCGAACGCCGAGGTGCCGCCGTCGCGGTACGGGTCCTCGTACCAGAAGTAGCCGGCGTCGTCGCAGGCGCGTCCGACGTACAGCGCGTCGGCGAAGGTGCGCAGCTCGCAGGCCGGGTCGAGCATCAGCGTCATCCGCGAGCCGACGTGCTTGGCGAGGTGCAGCACGTTCTCGGCCTCCTCGCGCGCGTTGCCGTCGTTCCAGCCGTGGACCTTGAAGGCGCGGTAGCCCAGGTCGTGGCAGTGCTCGGCGAAGGCGACGAAGGCCTCCTTGCTGTCGAGGCCGCCGGCGCGGTCGGCGTGGTAGGTGCTCGCGTAGGCGGGCAGCCGCTTCCGGTAGCCGCCGAGCAGCTCGGCGATCGATGCGCCGTAGTGCCGGCCCGCCCAGTCCCACAGCGCGATGTCGATCGGGCCGTGGCCCATGTGGTCGAACTGCCGGATGTCGCGCTTGAGGTCCTCGTAGATCGCGATCCGCTCGCGAGCGTCCTTGCCCACGATCCGCGGGCACAGCATCAGCGCCTGCCCGAGCGAGGACTTCGTCGCCACCCACTGTGCGACGTACTCGCCGCGGCCGCCGTCGGCGGTGTGGATGACGACCGCGAACTTGGCGACGCGGATCGCGCTGCCGCGCTTGAAGGTGATGGTCTGCGCGACGCCGTCGCGCGCGAGGTTCGCGGCCTCGAAGTCGAACTCGTGGACTTCGACGCGGGTGATCCGGCTCATGGTCTCGGCTCCGTCACAGGGTGTAGGTCTTCGCATCGAACGCGTGGCGCTCGATGAAGTCCCAGTCGTAGGTCACGCCCAGGCCCGGGCCCGCGGGCACCGGCACGCGGCCGTCGTCGCCGAGCGCGGATTCCTGGTCGCTGTAGCCGCAGGCGTAGACCGGCGGGATCAGGTTCGGCATGCCGGGGCCGACCAGCGCCAGCTCGTACATGTGGGTGTTCCGGATCGCGGCGACGCAGGCACGGTGCGCGGGGCCGGGCGCGTGCACCTGCACGTCGATGCCCAGTCCCTCGGCAATGTGCGCGCACTTCATCGCGCCGGTGATGCCGAGGTCGTACTCGGGGTCGATGTGGAACAGGTCGCAGGCGCCGGCGATCGCGTAGGCGGCCTTGCGCTCCGGGCCGCGAGCGTGCTCGGTGACCATCAGCGGGGTCTTGATCTTCTGGCGGATGATCTGCGAGCCGGTCATCGACACGCCCGAGTCGCGGTACGGGTCCTCGTACCAGAGCGCGTCGATCTCGTCGCAGACATGGCCGAGCCGCAGCGCCTCGAGGTGGGTGCGGATCTGGCAGCCCGGGTCGTACATCACGTGGATGCGGTCGCCGACCGCGCGGCGCACCGCGCGCAGCGTCGCCGACTCGCGCCGCACGTCGCCGTCGTGCCAGCCATGGATCTTGAAGCCCGCGAAGCCGCGGTCCGCACACGCCGCCGCGTACTCGCCGAAGGCCTCCGGCGAGTCCAGCCCGCCCGGGTCGTCCTGGCCGTGGTGGGTGCTCGCGTAGACCGGCAGCCGGTCCTTGTACGCGCCGAGCATCGTCGCCACCGACATGCCGTACTTGCGGCCGACCAGATCCCAGAGCGCGATGTCGAGCGGGCCGTGGCCCATGCCGTCGTACGCGCGCAGTTCGCGCTTGAGGTCGTCGTAGATCGCCTCGCGGTGCTCGGGGTCGCGCCCGAGCAGGTGGGGCGCGATCATGTTCGTCTGGCCGAGCGCGCTGTACGTGCCGACCCAGTGGGTCACGTACTCGCCGGTCAGCCCGTCGTCGGTGCGCACCCGCACCGCGTAGCGCATGACCTTCAGCGACGCGCCCTTCTGGTACTGCAGGTTGCTCACGCCCATCGCGGCATGCGCGCCGAGCCCGAGGTCGGGGACCTCGAAGGTGAACGGGACGACCCTCACTTGCGTGATGCGCGACATGCTGTCTCCTCCATGGTGCTCGTTCTTATTCGTGGCTGCCCGCATCGCCCGGCGGGCCGCACCGTGGGGCGAGTTGTAACCCGTCCCGCGAAGGCCGACAATGTTGTTCGATATCGAACAACCGAGTTGCGCCGGATGGAACTCGAATCCTCTGCCTGGACGCTCGTGCCGCCGCCGCGCCTGCCCGGTGCGGTCCGATGAGCTCGCTCGAGAAGGGCCTGCGCGCGCTCGCGCTGATGTCCCCGGACCGGCCCCGGCTGCGGGTCTCCGAGGTGGCCGAGGCGCTGTCGATTCCCAAGAGCTCGGCCTCGCGGCTGCTGTCGACGCTCGACCGTCACGGCTTCCTCGAGCGCGGCCCGCGCCACGCCGGCTTCGAGGCCGGCTTCGAGCTGCAGCGGCTCGGCCGGATGTACCGGGCCGGCGACGCGGTCACCGAGATGGCCGACGACGCGATGCGCGACCTGGTCGCCCGCCATCCCGTCACCGGCTACCTCGCCTACCTCGACGGGCTGGAGACGATCATCGTCCGGGTCCGGGAGAGCCCGGTGCCGGTGCGCTACGTCATCTCCGAGGGGACGCGGCTGCCGGCCTTCGTCACCGCGATCGGCAAGGCGCTGCTGATGCGGCTCGACTCGCAGCAGCTGCTCGCGCTGCTGCCGGAGCGCCTGGTGCACCGGCCGCTGTCGGTGTCGATCACCCGCGCGGCGCTGCTGCGCGAGCTGGCCGAGGCGCGCGAGCGGGGCTGGACCGAGCTGGTCGACAGCGCCGACCGTGGCATCGGCGCGGCGGCGGTGGCCATCGGCGCGCCGCAGGGCCGCACGATCGGCGTGGCGCTGAGCTGGATGCGGCGCGACATGACGCGCCCGCGCCACCGGCGGGCGGTCGCCGAGCTGCTGTCGGCCGCGCGTACCGTCGGCCGCCGGGTCCGGGATACCTACTGGCTGCCGCCCGAGGAGCGTTGAGCGGCCCCCGGGTGCCCCCGGGTGCCGTGCCGGAGAATCTGGAACGTTCCACCTGCGGCAACCACGTTGTTCGATAGCGAACAACTTTGCGGACCGGGGCGGATCGGGGGAGACTGCGGCGGAGCGCTGCCGGGACGGGCTCGCCACGAATCCGTCCCGAGATGGCGCCGCTCTCGAACGCAACGACGGCGAACCAAGCGCCGCACCGAGGAGACAGACATGGGGATCACCCGACGCAACCTGCTCGCGGGGGCCGCCGGCCTCGCCGCAGTCCCGATGATCGGCCGCGCCCAGGCGCAGCCGATCAAGCTCGTGTTCTCTCACCACCTGCCGACGACCCACATCGGCCATGCCGCGGCCGAGCGCTTCGCCGACCGGATCGCCAAGGGCACCAACGGGCAGGTCACGGTCGACGTCAAGCCCGCCTCGCAGCTCTTCAACCTGCGGACCTCGGCCGAGGCGATCCAGCTCGGCACGCTCGATCTCGCCTGGACCGACCTCGGCACGCTCGCCAACTGGCAGCCGCAGTTCGGCTTCATCTCGATGCCGTTCCTCTTCAACGACTTCGAGCACGTCAAGCGCGTGATGTACGGGGCGATCGGCCAGCAGGTCGTCAAGGACGCGCGCGACACGCTCAACGTCGAGATCCTGTCGCTCGGCGCCTCGGGCTTCCGGGTGTTCCTCGCCAAGCGCGCGATCCACACCGCCGACGATGCCAAGGGCATGAAGCTGCGCGTGCCCGAGATCCCGACCTGGGTCGAGATGGCGCGTGCGCTCGGCACCAATCCGTCGCCGATCCCGGCCGGCGAGATGTACACCGCGCTGCAGACCGGCGTCGTCGACGGCGTCGAGCTGCCCGCCGACTACATCGTCACTTCCAAGCTCTTCGAAGTCGCCAACAACGCGACCAAGACGCACCACATCTTCACCGAGGTGTCGATGATGGCGAGCGCCAGGAAGATGGCGACGCTGCCGGCGAACGTCCAGAAGCTGATCCGCGACACCGCGGCCGACGAGGTCCAGAACCTGATGTGGGCTGTCAACATCAAGGAGCAGGAGAGCGCCTGGACGGAGCTGGCCAAGCGCGTGAAGGCCGATGCGAACCCCGACGTTCCGTCGTTCCGCTCGAAGATGGCGCCGGTCTACGACAGCTTCGCCAAGCGCGGCGGTGCCAAGGGCAAGGCCTGGGTCGAGGCCTGCCAGGCGGCCGCCAAGGCCTGAGCCCCCGGGGCGCGGCCGGCACTCGCGTCGTGCCGGCCGCGCCGCCGACCGAGCGATCCATGACCTCACCATCCGCCCCCGTCGGGTCGGGGTTCGAGCGCGCACTGCGCTCGACACTGACCGCGATCTCCGTCCTGATGCTCGCCGCGTACTTCGTCGCGGTGCTGCTGCAGGTCTTCTACCGCTACGTGCTCAACGACTCGATCTTCTGGGCCGAGGAGTTCGTGCGCGCCTCGATGATCTGGGGCGTGATGCTCGCCTCGGCGCTGGTGGCCGCGTCGCGCAACCACATCCGGGTCGAGCTGCTCGAGGACTGGCTGCCGCCCGCCGGCCGGCGCGTGGTGATCTTCGTGGCCAACGCGCTGTCGCTCGCGTTCTGCCTGATCCTGCTCTACGCGGGCATCGAGCTGGTCGAGCGCACCTGGTTCCAGCGCTCGCCGATGCTCGACATCCCGAAATGGTGGGTGTACGTCGCCATCCCGGTGGGCGCCGGGCTCGAGGCGCTGCTGATGCTGCTGACCTGGGGCCGCGACGCGGGCCCGCGCGCGCAACCGGCGGATCCGACGCTATGAGCATCACGCTGATGCTGGTGCTGTTCTTCGTCTTCATGGCGCTGGGCATGCCGATCGCCCACTGCATGGGCCTGGCCGCGATCCTGACGATCCTGGTCGACAACCAGCTGCCGGTGCTGCTGCTCGCGCAGCAGTTCTACGATGCACTGGACAATTTCTCGCTGCTCGCGGTGCCGCTCTTCGTGCTGGCGGGCGAGCTGATGAGCGTCGCCGGCATCACCGAGCGGCTGGTGAACATGTCGCGGGCGCTGGTGGGTCACCTGCGCGGTGGGCTGGCGCAGGCCAACATCGTCACCAACATGTTCATGGCCGCGATCTCGGGCTCGGCGCTGGCCGACCTCGCCGCCATCGGGTCGATGATGATCCCGGCGATGAAGAAGGAGGGCTACAAGCCCGAGTTCGCCGTCGCGGTGACCGCCTGCGCGGCGATGATGGCGCCGATCATCCCGCCGTCGATCATCGCGGTCATCTACGGCTCGGTCACCGGCGTGTCGATCGGAGCGCTGTTCCTCGGCGGCGTGATCCCGGGCGTGCTCGCGGGCATCGCGATGATGGGGATCACCTGGTGGCTCGCGCCGCGGGCCGGCGCGGGGGTCTCGCCCCGGGCGGACTGGAACGCGCGCGCCACCGCCTCGCGGCGGGCGCTGCCCGCGCTCGCGATGCCGGCGATCATCATCGGCGGCATCCTGTCCGGTGCCTTCACGCCGACCGAGGCCGGTTCCATCGCCGCGCTCTATGCGCTGCTCTTCGGCCTGATCGGCCGCCGTCACACCGCCCGCAGCCTGTACGAGAACTTCGCGGGCGCGGCGCTCACCACAGCGGGCGCGCTGGTCACGCTCGGGGGCGCGGCCCTCTTCAGCTGGGTGCTCAGCCGTGCCGGGGTCGGCCAGCTCGCGCTGCAGGGGATGCTGGCGCTGACCAGCGATCCCCAGATGGCGATGCTGGTGCTCATCGTGTTCTTCTTCCTGCTCGGCATCTTCCTCGAGCCGGTGCCGGCGCTGATCATCGTCGTGCCGATCATGGGGCCGATGATCAAGCACCTGGGCTACGACCCGGTGCACTTCGGCATCGTCGTCATCATGCTGCTCGTGGTGGGTTCGGTCACGCCGCCGGTCGGGGTGCTGGCGATGGTCGCCTCGAAGATCGCCGGCGTCAGCTACAACAGCACGATCCGCATGCTGATGCCCTACATCGCGGCCTGGACCGCGATCGTCCTGCTGGTGGCCTACGTGCCCGAGCTGGTCCTGTGGCTGCCGCGCATGCTGCAATAGGAGCGAGGCGATGACGGGCGTCCTGGTGGTGACCGGCGCGGGCCGGGGGATTGGTGCCGCGTGTGCGCGCGCCGCGGCGAAGGCCGGCTGGAAGGTCGCGGTCAACTACGCGCGCAGCCGCGACGCGGCGCTCGCGGTGGTCGCCGACATCGAGCGCGAGGGCGGCGTCGCGGTCGCGATCGAGGCCGACGTCGGGCGCCAGGACGAGGTCGCGCGGCTCTTCGCGGACACCGACCGGCTGCTCGGGCCCGCGACCGGCCTGATCGCGAACGCCGGCATCGGCGGCACCATCGCGCCGATCGCCGAGCAGAGCGCGGCGACCCTCGAGCCGCTGTTCGCGACCAACGTCTGGGGCGTGATGTACTGCGTGGGCGAGGCGACGCGCCGGATGTCGACGCGGCACGGCGGGCCCGGCGGTGCGATCGTGGTGATCTCGTCGGCCGCGGCGCGCCTGGGCGGCCTGCCGGGCATGGTCGCCTACGCGGCCAGCAAGGGCGCGGTCGACTCGATGACGGTGGGTCTCGCCAAGGAGCTCGGCGGCGACGGCATCCGCATCAACGCGATCCGGCCGGGGCTGATCGAGACCGACATCATCGCCCACGCGGGCGGTGCGGCCTTCCTCGAACGGATGGCGCCGATGATCCCGATCGGGCGCGCCGGCCAGCCGATCGAGATCGGCGAGGCCGCGGCCTGGCTGCTGTCACCGGCCGCGTCCTACGTGCACGGCGCGATCCTGGACGTCTCGGGCGGTCGCTGAGGCCTGCGGCCGGCGCGCGCCGGCCGCGTCGCCGCTCAGCGCACGTGCCAGTCCTGCGTGAGCGGCTTGGCACCGTTGAGTTCTGCGTAGCCCGCGCCCGTGGTCCCCGGCGGATCCGCACCGAAGTAGCGGTCGTCGACCGGCAGCGAGGCCGGCTGCCAGCGCACGTCGCAGGACAGGCGCACGCGGTCGATCGGCGAGTGGTTGTCGAGCGAGCCGTGGGCGAGGTACATCCCGAAGACGATCACGTCGCCGATGTGGAAGTCGGCGGTCAGCAGCCGGGTGCCGCGCGAGCGCGCGAACTCGATCGCGTCGCTGCCGAAGGCGGCGCGCCGCTCCGGATTCTTCGAGATGTCGTGGCCGATCATCGGGTCGATCAGGTCGCGGTAGTGCTGCGAGCCCTCGACGACGACCAGCGGGCCGTCGCTGACCGGCACGTCGCCGAGCGCCGTCCAGACCGTGCAGACGCGGTCGTGCGCGCGGGTGAAGAACGGGTAGTCGTAGTGCAGGTCGGTCGCCCGGCCGCGCACGCCGGCGCGCAGGAAGATGTAGTCCTGCGGCCGCGCGGGCTCGCCGAACACCGCGTCCATCACGGCCGCGATCGGGCCCGCATGGGAGACCGCGCGCAGCCGCTCGCCCTCGCTGACCGAGCGCCAGAAGCGGCCGCGGTCGGGCTCGAGCTCGGCGCGCCGGCTGGTGCCGGTGAACAGGCCGTCGTCGACCGGCTCGCGCACTTCGCCGACGGCGGCCAGCCGCCCGAAGACCTCGCGGCGCGCGGCCCGCACCGCCTCGCGGTCGAGCACGCCGCGCAGGAACAGGTGCCCGTCCTCGGCCATGCGGGCGCGCAGTGCGACCGGGTCGGCGAGCAGCGGCGCGCTGTCGCGCAGCTCGCCGAGCAGCTCGGCGGGCACGGGGCGTGCCTTGACGAGGCAGGTGTCCATCTTGCGTCTCCTCGGATGTTTCGCGCACCGCGGTGCTCGCCCGGCCGATCTTCGCGCGGAACGGCGGGTTTGCGATGCGGCCCGGCTGCTTTTTCGGATCGTGGTGCGGGTGCAGCGGGATGCTGCAATGCAGCACGAAGGCCTCTATACTCGGCACGGAGCGCGATGCCCATGCGACGAACCCGCCTCTTCCTGCTGCTGCTGCTGCTGGGTGCCCTCCAGGGCCTCGGCCCGCTGCTGCATGCGCACCGGGATGCGCTCGCGTTCGCCGGCGGGATCCACCTGCCCGGCATGAGCGTCGATGCCCCGACGACCGGGTCCGCGACCGATCGGACGAACCCCGACCCGGGCGGCCTCGCGTTCCACGCCGACAGGGGTGCGTACGTCACCGCCCTGTCGGGGATCGGGGAGCGTGAGCGACTCGAGCCCGTCGGTTCGGCGCCGTCCCCGGACGCCTCGCCGCAGCCCGGGCCGGCCCGCGAGGGCAGGGCCGCGCAGCCGCCCCCCGTGGGCGCGCCGGTCTTCCGGACGCCGCATCTGCGGCCCTCCCCGCAAGCGCCTCCCCGCGCCTGAACGGTCGCCGGCACCCGCGCCGGCCCGCCCGCCCTGTCCCGAGCGGCGACCCGAGGTCGCGGCTCCGGCCGCGGTGGACCCGAGAACCGTTCGGGCCGCAGCCTCGCGGCCCGGGAGCCTGCGATGCCGCTGCCCGTGCTGTGTGTTCCGCCTTTCCGCCGTTTCCTTCCCGCGTCGTCCGCGGCCCTCTGGCTGGTGCTCGCACCGGTGTCGCCCGCCGGTGCCGCGAGCGCGGTGCCGGGGGCGCCCGCGTCGTCGACGAGCGCCTCGCCCGCACCCGCACCCGCACCCTTGCCCGCCGCCGCCGCCGCCGCCTCCGCGGCACCCGTCCCGGCCCGCGTCCGCGTCGCCGTCACCGCACAGCAGGCCGCGGCGCTCGGCATCGCCACGGCCGCGCTCGGCAGCCGCGAGCCGATCGCCATCGGCGGTCTGGCGGCGACCGTCGTCGTGCCGCCCGCGCAGATGCGCGTGGTCGCAGCGCCCGTCGGCGGCCTGCTCGAACAGGTCACCGTCGCCGTCGACCAGCCCGTGAAGGCCGGACAGACGATCGCCAGGCTGATGAGCCCGGCGCTCGCCGAGCTGCAGCGGGGCTTCGTCCAGGCTTCGGTTCAGGCGCGCCTGGCCGACGACACGGCGCGGCGCGACCGGCGCCTGTACGACGAAGGGCTGATCGCCGAGTCGAGGCTGCGGGGTGCGCTCGCGGCGCAGGAGGAGGCCGCGGCGATGCTCGCCGAGCGTCGTCAGGCGCTGAGGCTCGCCGGGTTCCCGGAGACGTCGTTCCCGAGGCTCGCCGAAGGGCGTGCGGTCGATCCGGGCCTCGATCTGCGGGCGCCCATCGATGGCGTGGTGCTGGAGCAGGCCGCATCGGTGGGCAGCCGTGTCGAAGCCGCCACCCTGCTGTTCCGCATCGCCCGGCTCTCGCCGCTGTGGCTCGAGCTGCAGGTGCCGGTCGACCGGCTCGCGCGGATCGCCGTGGGCGACGCGGTCGAGGTGCCCGGCACGCCGGCCCGCGGGCGGGTGATCTCGATCGGACGCGGGGCCGGTGCCGGACAGTTCGTGCCCGTGCGGGCCGAGCTGTCGTCGGGCATCGCGGCCCTGCTGCCGGGACAGGCGCTCGAGGCGAGCGTGCTGCCGATCGCACGCGGCGGGGGCGGGATGCGGGTGCCGATGGCGGCCGTCGTGCGCCACGACGGCCGCACGCTGGTGTTCGTGCCGACGGCTGTCGGATTCGACGCGGTCGCGGTGCGCCTGATCGAGGAGGGCGATGCAGGAGCCCTCGTCGACGGCCCGTTCACCGCCGGCGAGCGCGTGGTGGTGCGGGGCGCCTCGGCGCTGAAGGCCCGGCTCGTCGGCGTCGGGGGCGAATGATGCCGGCCCGGCTCGTACGTGCCGCGCTCTCGCAGCGGGTGATGGTGGCGGCGCTCGCGCTCGGCCTGACGGTCGCCGGCGTGATGGCCTGGCGGGCGCTGCCGATCGATGCGTTTCCCGACGTGTCTACGACGCAGGTCAAGGTCATCGTCAAGGCGCCCGGGATGACCCCCGAGGAGGTCGAGGCGCGGATCGTCGTGCCGCTCGAGCTCGAGCTGCTCGGCATCCCGAGAAAGCGCGTGCTGCGCTCGGTGTCGAAGTACGCGATCGCAGACGTCACGCTCGACTTCGAGGAGGGCACCGATCTGTGGTGGGCACGCCAGCAGGTCTCGGAGCGGCTGGCCGACATCGGGCGGTCGCTGCCGCCGGGCGTGGCCGCGGGGCTCGCGCCGGTGACCACGCCCCTGGGCGAGATGGTGATGTTCACCGTCGACGGTCCGCTGTCGCTGGCCGAGCGCCGTGGCCTGCTCGACTGGGTGATCCGGCCGGCGCTGCGCACGGTGCCGGGCGTGGCCGACGTCAACGCGCTGGGGGGCGAGGTCCGCAGCCTCGAGGTCGTCCCGGATCCGGCGGCGATGGCCGCCCGGGGCATCGACGTCGAGCGTCTCCAGAAGGCGCTGCGCGACAACACGGTCAACGATGGCGCGGGGCGGCTCGCCGCCGGCGAGGAGTCGCTGCTGGTGCGCACGGAAGCCGCGGTCCGCGGGCTCGACGACCTGCGCGCCATCGTCATCGACCGGCGCGACGGCCAAGCGGTGCGCGTGGGCGACGTCGCGCAGGTGCGCACCGGCGAGCTGACCCGCTACGGCGCCGTCACCGAGGACGGCCGCGCCGAGACGGTCCAGGGGCTGGTGCTCGGGCTGCGCGGCGCCGACGCGGGTCGTCTGGTCGAGGCGGTCCGTGCGCGGCTCGAGGAGATCGCGCCGACGCTGCCCGAGGGAGCGAGCACCCGCGTGTTCTACGACCGCGGTCGGCTGGTCGAGCGTGCGGTGGGCACGGTGATGCGCTCGCTGGCCGAGGCCATCGTCCTGGTCGTCATCCTGCTCGTGCTGCTGCTCGGCGACCTGCGGGCGGCCTTCGTGGTCGCCATCACCCTGCCGCTGTCGGCGCTCGCCACCTTCGTCGCGATGCGATGGGCCGGGATGAGCGCGAACCTGATGTCGCTCGGTGGGCTGGCGATCGCGATCGGCATGCTGATCGACGCGTCGGTGGTGGTCGTCGAGAACGTCGTCGCGCACGTCGAGCACGATGCCGAGGTGCCGGTCCCGCAGCTCGAGCGGGTCGCGCGCGCGGTGGCGGAGGTGTCGACGCCGGTGGTCTCGGGGGTCGCGATCATCATCCTGGTCTTCCTGCCCCTGCTGACCCTCGAGGGCCTGGAAGGCAAGCTCTTCGTGCCGGTGGCCGCGACGATCGTCTTCGCGCTCGCCGCCTCGCTGGTGATCTCGCTGACGGTCGTGCCGGTGCTCGCGTCCTGGCTCCTGCCCGCCGGTTCGCATCGCGAGCCCTGGCTGGCGCGGCAGGCCGCGCGCCTCTATGCGCCGGCGCTCGAGGCGTCGCTGGCGCATGGCGGACGGGTGGTCGCTGCGGCCCTGGCCGCGCTGGTGCTGACCGGCGTGGTGTACACGGGGCTCGGCAAGACCTTCATGCCGGTCATGGACGAGGGCGACCTGATCATGCAGCTCGAGAAGCTGCCGTCGATCGGGCTCGAGCCTTCGGTCGACGCGGACCTGCGGGTGCAGCGCGCGGTGCTCGCGCGAGTGCCGGAGGTCGAGCGCATCGTCGCGCGCACCGGGTCCGACGAGCTCGGCCTCGACCCGATGGGGCTGAACCAGACCGACACCTTCCTCGTGCTCGCGCCGCCCGAGCGCTGGCGCCATCCCGACAAGTCGCGGATCGTCGATGCGCTGCGCGAGGTCGCGCACGATTTCCCGGGCATCGCGGTGACCTTCACCCAGCCCATCGACATGCGTGTCTCCGAGATGCTGACCGGTGCGCGCGGCGACGTGGCGATCAAGATCTTCGGACCCGAGCTCGCGACCCTGGCGCGGCTCGCCGAGCAGACCTCGGCTGCGGTGCGTCGGGTACCGGGCGCGGAGGATGTGATCACGGTACGCAACGAGGGCGTGCAGTACCTTCGGGTCGGGATCGACCGGCTGGCGGCCGGTCGCCTCGGCTTCGATGCCGCGACGCTGTCGGCCGCGCTGCGCCAGCAGCTCGAGGGCACGCAGGTGGGGGTCGTCCGCGAAGGCGACCGGCGCACGCCGCTGCTGGTCCGTGGGGATCCGTCCTTGCGCGCGTCGCCATCGCGCTTCGAGGCGCTGACGCTCGCGGCGCCCGACGGCACGCCGGTGCCGCTGTCCGCGCTCGCCCGGCTCGAGCGCGTCGACGGTCCGGTGAAGGTCGATCGCGAAAATGCGCAGCGCTTCGTGCTCGTGCAGGGCAACGTGCGCGGCCGCGACCTGGTCGGCTTCGTCGACGACGCGCGAGGCGCCGTGGGCGAGCAGGTGCCGCTGCCCGCCGGCTACCGGATCGTCTGGGGCGGACAGTTCGAGAACCAGCAGCGGGCGGCCGCCCGCCTGGCGACGATGGTCCCGGTGGCGCTCGCCGGCATCTTCGCGCTGCTCTACGCCACCTTCGGATCGCTGCGGCAGGCGGTGCTGGTGTTCGTGAACATTCCCTTCGCGATGGTGGGTGGGGTGCTCGCGCTCGGGGTCTCGGGCGAGTACCTGTCGGTGCCTGCCTCGGTCGGCTTCATCGCACTGCTCGGCATCGCGGTGCTCAACGGGGTGGTGATGGTGTCGACCTTCAATGCGTTGCGCATCGCGGGGCTGCCGCTCGAGCGGGTCGTTCGCGACGGCGCGATCCGGCGGCTGCGACCGGTGCTGATGACCGCCGGGATCGCGGCGCTCGGTCTCGTGCCGCTGCTGTTCGCGACGGGGCCGGGTTCGGAGATCCAGCGGCCGCTCGCGATCGTCGTGATCGGCGGGCTGCTGAGTGCCACGCCGCTGACGCTGCTGATCCTGCCGCTGCTCTACCGGCGCTTCGGAGAGCCCAGGGCGCGACGTGCCGCGGACCACGGGGAGGTGTCGCGATGAGCGCCCCCCGCCGGACGAGGTGGAGGGCGGCCCTGGCCGTTGTCTCGACCATCGCGACCATCGCGACCATCGCGGGCCTCGCCGGGCTCGCCGGGCTCGCACCGACCCCGGCGCTCGCCGCCGGCAACGCTGCCGTCGCCGATCGGATCGATGCTGCGGCGGATCTGCCGCCGCCGCAGCGCGTCGAGCAGTCGATCGCCGATCAGCCATCGATACGGGCCGCGCGTGCCGAACTCGAGGCGGAGTTCGCGCAGCGTGCCCGTCTCGTCGCGGGGCCGTACGAGCCCTTGCTGCGGGCCGGCACGCAGCAGCGCCGCGCGAGCGAACCCGATGGCCGCTGGGCCGAATGGAGTCTCGGCGTGGAGCGCACGCTGCGGCTGCCGGGCAAGGCGGCGCTCGATGAATCGCTGGGCGAGCAGGGCGTCCGGCAGGCCCGGGCGGCGCTCGGCGAGGCTCGCCATGAAGCCGGTCGGGCGCTGCTGGCCGACTGGTTCGCCTGGTTGCGCGAGGCCACCATCGCGCGGGAGTGGGGTACGCAACGCGCGTTGCTCGACGCCCAGCGCGATGGCGTCCGGCGCCGCGAGCGTGCCGGCGATGCGTCGCGGCTGGAGGTCGAGCAGGCCGAAGCGGCGTGGGAGCAGGCGGATGCCCAGCGTGCCCTCGCCGATGCGCGCGCGGCGCAGGCGGGCGCGGAGCTGGCGCGTCGATACCGGATCGACACGCCGGACGGGGTGCGCGCCGCACCGGTGCCTGCGGTGGAGGGCGGCGTTCAGGTGTGGATCGAACGGGTCCTGGGGGCGAGCCACGAGCTGGCCCTGGCGCGCGAGGCATCGGCCCGCGCGCTGATCGTCGCCCGACGCGCGGATGCCGACCGCAGTCCCGATCCGTCGGTGGGCATCCATGTCGCGAGCGAGCGCGGCGGCGCCGAGCGGATCGTCGGCGTGGCCCTCTCGATACCGCTCCCCGGTGCGGCGCGCGTCGCGTCGGTCGACGCGGCGCGTGCGCAGGCCAGGGCAGGGGCCGCCCGAGAGGCCGCGGTGAGGCGTCGGCTCGAGGCGGAGGTCGAGGGCCTGGTGCTGCGCGCGGCGGGCGCGCGCGAGGGCTGGCAGCGACTCGCTGCGGTCGCCGAGCGCCTCGAGCTCGCCTCGGCCCTGTCGGCCCGCGCCTACTCGCTCGGCGAGGGGACGGTCGCCGAAGTGCTGACGGCACGCAGGCTGGCTGCGGACGCCCGGATCGCCGCGGCCGCGGCGGGCGTCGACGCGGCCCTCGCGCGCTATCGTCTCCTGCTCGACGCTCACGAACTGTGGGACATCGATGACGACGACTGAAGCCGCCGCTGCCTGCCGCCGCGTCCGCGAACGGACGGGCGGTGCGCTGGTCGGTGCGTCGGGCGGTGCGTCAGGCGGTGGCGCTGCCGGGCCGCCGGGCGCGGGTCGGTCCGACCCGTGCCTCGATCTCGGCACGCAGTGCGCCACGCAGCCCCAGCAGAAACGCCAGCTCCGCCGCGACGAACAGCGGCCCGATCAGCAGCCCGGCCACATCGTCGAGGAAGGCGGGCTTGCGGCCCTCCCAGGCGTGCCCGACGAACTGCACGATCCAGCCCGCGACGAAGAGGCCGACCCCCCAGCCCAGCCAGACGCCCACGGTACCCGCGGCGAGCGGCGCCGCGGCGGCGAGCATCGCGGCCAGCACCACCGACATCAGCGTGCCCAGGCCGATGTCGAGCACGACGTAGTAGAGGCCGGCGGCCAAGGCCGCGAGCAGCGCGGGCGTGACCGGTGCGCCGCCGAGCGTGCCGAGCGTCGGGCGCGACAGCAGCGCGACGACGGCGAACACGATCACCGGCACGCCGACAAGGTGGGTGGCGATGTTGCGCCGGTCGCGGTGGTACGCGGCATAGCCGGCGAGCTGCTCGGTCAGGGTCTTCATGGGGCGTCTCCTGCAGGGCGAGGCGAGTGGTCGGTGCGGTGCCGGCCCGGAATGCCGATACTAGGCTGCCGGGGCACCGGGGTTACCATCGGCCGCTCCCGTCGCGCTCCAGGAATCCGCCCATGGACCTCCCCGTCAACACCTTCAAGCGGGCGCTCGCCGCCGGCCGCCCGCAGATCGGCCTGTGGGCGACGCTCGCCTCGCACATCACCGCCGAGCTGGCTGCCGGGGCCGGATTCGACTGGATGCTGCTCGACATGGAGCACTCGCCGAACGACCTCGAGTCGGTGGTGGCGCAGCTCCAGGCGGTCGAGCCGTATCCCACCCACGCGGTGGTCCGCGTGCCGTGGAACGACGCGGTGATGCTCAAGCGCGTGCTCGACATCGGCGCGCAGTCGGTGCTGGTGCCGATGGTCAACACTGCCGACGAGGCGCGCGCCGCGGTCGCCGCGATGCGTTACCCGCCGAAGGGCATCCGCGGCGTGGGCGGCACCACGCGCGCCACCCGCTGGGGCCGCGTGAAGGGCTACCCGCAGAAGGCCGAGCAGGAGCTGTGCATCCTGCTGCAGGTCGAGACGCCGCAGGCGCTCGCGAACATCGAGGCGATCGCCGCGGTCGACGGCGTGGACGGCATCTTCATCGGTCCGGCCGACCTGCATGCGGCCTACGGCCACATCGGCGAGAAGCACCATCCCGATGTCTGGCCGAAGATCGAGGACGCGGTCCGCCGCATCCGCGCGGCGGGCAAGGCGCCGGGCTTCCTCACGCCGGTCGAGGACGACTCGCGCCGCATCCTGGAACTCGGCGGCCTGTTCGTCGCGGTCGGCAGCGACGCCGGCCTGCTGGCCGCCGCCACCGACGCGCTCGCCGCGCGCTTTCGCGCCCCGGGCGCCTGAGGGGCATGAGCGGGCTCGCGCCGATCGTCGTCGTCGGCGGCGGCATCGCCGGGCTCGCCACCGCGCTCGGCCTGTGGGCGCGCGGCGTGCCGTGCGTGGTGGCCGAGTCGGCACGCGAGATCGTGCCGCTGGGCGTGGGTATCAACCTGCTGCCGCACGGCGTGCGCGTGCTGACCGAACTCGGCCTCGCCGAGGCGCTCGCCGAGGTGTCGGTCGAGACGCGCGCGATCGAGTACCGCAGCCGCGACGGCCGGCTCATCCACAGCGATCCGCGCGGGCGGCACGCGGGCATGGCCTTCCCGCAGCTGTCGGTCCACCGGGGCAACCTGCACACGGTGCTGTACGGGGCGCTGCTCGATCGCCATGGCGACGATGCGATCCGCCCGGGGCTGCGGCTCCGAAGCGTCGAGCGGCGCGGCGGTTTCGTGCACGCCTGCTTCGAGGACCGGCGTCACGGCGGCGAGGTCCGGCTCGACACCGAAGGCCTGATCGGCGCCGACGGCGTGATGTCCTCGGTGCGTGCCGCGATGCGCCCGGGCGAGCCGCCGCCCCGCGGCTCGGGCATCGTGATGTACCGCGGCCTGACCTGGGCGCGCCCGATGCTCGACGGCCGCACGATGGTCATCGCCGGCGTGCACGAGCACAAGGCGGTGCTGTATCCGGTGCGCCCGCCGCGCCGCGACGGCCTGCAGCTGATCAACTGGGTGGCCGAGCACGGCGAGCGCTTCGGCGGGGACACCACGGCGGGCGACTGGAACCGGCCGGTCGACCGCGCCGAGGTCGCCGCGCTGTTCGCCGACTGCCGCTTCGACTTCGCCGACGTGCCGGCGCTGGTCCGTGCGGCCGAGGTCTGCCTGTCCTACCCGATGGTGGACCGCGACCCGGTCGACAGCTGGGTCGACGGGCGTGTGGCGCTGATCGGCGATGCCGCGCATCCGATGTACCCGATCGGCGCGAACGGGTCGTCGCAGGCGCTGCTCGACGCGGAGGCGATCGCCGAGTGCGTGGCCGCGAGCCCGCGGGACCTGCCGGCCGGGTTCGCCGCCTTCCAGGCACGGCGGCTCGAGACGGTCAACGCGGTGGTGCTGGCCAACCGTGCCCGGGGCCCCGAGAAGCTGCTGCAGCTCGCCGACGAGCGCCTCGCGGCTGGTGCGCCGGCCGACGGCGAACCCATCCTGTCGGGCGAGACGATCGACACCGTCACCTCGGCCTACCGCCGCACGGCCGGCTTCGAGCGAGAATCGCTCGCGTCGATGTCGGCGCGGCCCAGGCTGTGGCCGCCGACCCGGTCCGACGCGACACCCCGACCGGGCCCATGATTCGGAGGAAGGAGACCCCCATGAAACGAAGAACATTCGCCGCAGCCACGCTCGCGGCAGTCCTGGCGACGCTCGGCGCCGCCCTGCCGCAGCACGCGTCGGCGCAGACCGACTGGCCGACCCGCCCGGTGAAGCTGATCGTCCCGTTCCCGCCGGGCGGCACCAGCGACGTGATGGGCCGGATGATCGCCGACGAGCTCTCGAAGCTCCTCAAGCAGCCGGTGGTGGTCGAGAACGTCGGCGGCGCCGGCGGCGTGATCGGCACCGAGCGCGGCGCGCGCGCGCCGGCCGACGGCTACACGCTGGTGCAGACCGGCGTCGGCCAGAGCGCGGTCGCGCACGGCCTCGACCCGAACCTGAAGTACGACTCGAACGCCGACTTCATCCACGTCTCGCAGGTCCACTCCGGCCCGAACCTGCTGGTGGTGAATCCGCAGACGCCGTTCCGCACGGTCAAGGACGTGGTCGACCACGCGCGCTCGAACCCGGGCAGGCTCGACTACGGCTTCACGCACGCGGCCTCCGGCCACATGGCGATGGAGCTGTTCAAGCAGACCGCCTGCGCGGCCGCCGGCGGCAAGGCCGGCAGCTGCCAGCCGCTCGCGATGGTCGGCATCCCGTACCGCGGCGGCGGTCCGATGATGACCGCGATCCTCGGCAACGAGATCCCGATGATGTTCATCAACCAGGATGTGGCGCTGCCCCATGTGAAGGCCGGCAAGCTGCGTCCGCTCGCGGTCACCAGCCTGCAGCGCAACCCGCTGTATCCGGACGTGCCGACGATGGCCGAGGCCGGCTACCCGGGCTTCGAGGCATTGTCGTGGTCGGGTCTGTCGCTGCCCAAGGGCACGCCCGCCCCGATCGTCGCGAAGCTCGAGGCGGCGATGAAGGAGGCGATGGGCTCGCCCGCGGTCCGCCAGCGGATGGAGTCCAACGGGTTCGTGGTGCCCGAGCAGGGCAGCCGCCATTACACGGACTTCGTGCGGGTCGAGAAGGAACGCTGGACGAAGGTGATCCGTACCGCGGGCATCAAGCCGGAGTAGGGCGGAGCGGCGCCATCACGCGCGCTCGAGCAGTTCCGCGATCGCGACGATTCGACCTGCGTTGCGGGGTCGATCACATGGGCGCGGTGGACCTCGGTCTGCGTGACCTGATCGGTGGCGTCGATCAGTTGCCGATGTTGCGCGGTGCGCTCAGTACCGGATGCCCGAGGGTCTGGGCGGCTGCAAGCAATCGCGCGTCGAGGCTGACCAGAACAAGGGAACGGCGCAAGGCAAGCTCGAGGTAGGCGGCGTCGTAAGCGCTCAGTCCATGTGTGCTGGCCAGCCGGTCGAGGCTCACGAAGTCGGGGGTCTCCGCATCAACGCGCACCGGCAGTTCGCTCAATTCAGCGGCGATCTGCGCTCGCCTGCTGGCTTCGATGCGACGCCGTCGCTGTGCGCTTTGCAGGACGTTCGTGCACTCCAGCACCCAGAGCGGGGGAGCCCAAAGTTCTTGGGCCCCCAGCGAGTCGAGCAGTCCTTCGGTGAAGGGCGTGGCCTCGTCAGAAAAGAACCAAGGCATCGTCACCGACGCATCGATGACCCAGCCGACGCTCGTGTCGGTCGATGGCCGCGATTTGATCATCAGCGTCGGCCCTCTTCGATCAGGTCCCTGATGGAGGCCCCGTCGCCCAACGCCTGCCCTGAACGGCTCCTGCGGATTCGCGCGGCCAGGGTGCGCGCCTGCCCCAGCGCATCCAGGGTTCGAGGGGGTACCAACCTCGCGACTTGCTCGCCTCGGCGGGTGATGACGATCTCTTCGCCGCGCGCGGCCCGTTCGACCAGTTCGGACAGGCGGTTCTTGGCTTCGAAGATGCCCACAGTGGTCATGGCGACGTTCCTGGATTGACGATTGCCCAAAGGCTTGACCATCTAGCTGTCTAGATTGTATCGAAATCCGTGCGGAACGGCCCTGCCTGCGTAGTTCGGACGATCGCGGGCGGTCGGGGTGCCGTCCGAAGATCCGATGCGCCAGGATCCCGGTGGCCATCGCCGACGTCGACGCGCGGTCAAGCGTGGCGCCGCCATCGATGATCATGCACGGGCTGACACGACGTGGATCTACGGATCGACGCCACCGATCGGGTCACGCAGGCCGAGTTCTACCGCGCCCATGTAATTTGCTGCGCAAGGCTTGCCGATGACAGCGTCGCGGCGCAAAGAGGCGTTTCAGCCGCCCTCATCAAGGCTTGGCAGAGCCCGCACCGCGCGGGCCGGGTCGCGCCGTCGGGCGGGGCGGCTCAGGCCGCAATCGGCAGCGACAGCGCCACGTCCTCTTGCCGCGGCCTCGAGGCCCCGACCTGCTCGTCGGCACGACCGACGGCGCGGAGCTCGTCGACATCGGCCCGAGACCATCCGAGCCCCTCGCGCAGCTGTTCGTCCGACAGCCGCATCAGCTGGTCCCGGATCCGGCGCCTGGCGGGATCGAGGCCGGGCCGGGTCAGGCGGGCGACCAGCGCCGAGCGGCGCAGCGGCGCGGACCGGAGCGTCGGTTGCGCGGTGGCGTTGCCTCGTGGGGGGTTCGGAAGTGCGGACATGGGGTCTCCTCGTCGGCGTGCATCGTGTTGATCCGATTTCCGGACGTCACGCTTCCCCGAGTTATCGGTACAGTCCCCGGGGCACTTGAGCGGACCCCTCCTCCGTCCGTCGACGCACAGCGACCGCCGATCACGCCCTCAGCGCCCCTTGGCCTGGCGCCAGGCCGCGAACTCGGTGCGGCTCGCCTCCTCGGTCGGCGGGTACAGCCCGAGGATCGAGCGCCCCTCCATGACCTTCTCGCTCACGAAGTCCTCGAACGCGGTCATCTCGACTGCCTCGGCGGCCACCTCGTCGGCGATCGCCGCGGGGATGACGATCACGCCCTCGGCGTCGCCCACGACGATGTCGCCCGGCCAGACCGCCACGTCGCCGCAGCCGATCGGCACGTCGATGTCGAGCGCCTGGTGCAGCGTCAGGTTGGTCGGCGCGCTCGGCCGGTTGTGGTACGCGGGGAAGGGCAGGCGGGCGATCTCGGGCGAGTCGCGAAAGCCGCCGTCGGTGACGACGCCGGCCACGCCGCGCTTCATCAGCCGCGACACCAGGATCGAGCCCGCCGACGCCGCGCGCGGATCCTTCCGGCTGTCCATCACGAACACCGCGCCCTCGGGGCAGGTCTCGACCGCCTTGCGCTGGGGATGCGCGCGGTCCTGGAACACGGTGATCGGGTTCAGGTCCTCGCGCGCCGGGATGTAGCGCATCGTGAACGCGGGGCCGACCATGTTCGGCAGCCCGGCGTTCAGCGGCCGCACGTCCTGGATGAACTGGTTGCGCAGGCCGCGCTTGAAGAGGGCGGTGCACAGCGTCGCCGTGCTCACGCCCATCAGCCTGCGTTTCGTCTCGGGGTTCATCGTCGCGCGCCTCAGAAGATGTCGGGCTCGGCCACCGGCGCGCCGAAGGAGGTCTCGAGGAAGTCGAAGTCGCAGCCCTGGTCGGCCTGCAGGATGTGCTTCGAGAAGATCCAGCCGTAGCCGCGCTCGTAGCGCTTGGCCGGCGGCGTCCACGCGTCGCGGCGCGTCGCGAGTTCGGTGTCGCTCACCTCGAGGTGGATGGTGCGCGCGGGCACGTCGACGGTGATCAGGTCGCCGGTCTTGACCAGCGCGAGCGGGCCGCCGATGTAGGCTTCGGGCGCGCAGTGCAGCATGCAGGCGCCGTAGCTGGTGCCGCTCATGCGCGCGTCCGACAGCCGCAGCATGTCGCGCACGCCCTGCTTCACCAGCTTGGTCGGGATCGGCAGCATGCCCCACTCGGGCATGCCCGGGCCGCCGAGCGGTCCGGCATTGCGCAGCACCAGGATGTCGTCGGCGGTGCAGTCCAGATCTGGGTCGTCGACCGCCTTCTTCATCGACGGATAGTCGTCGAAGACGAGTGCGCGGCCGGTGTGCTGCAGCAGGCGCGGCGCGCAGGCGCTCGGCTTGATCACCACGCCGTCGGGCGCCAGGTTGCCGCGCAGCACGGCGAGCGCGCCCTCGGCGTAGATCGGGTTGTCGAGCGGACGGATCACGTCGTCGTTGTAGACCTCGGCGTCGGCGACGTTCTCGCCGATCGAATGGCCGTTGACGGTGCGCGCATCGAGCGCGAGGTGGCCCTCGATGCGCTTCAACAGCGCCGGCATGCCCCCGGCATAGAAGAAGTCCTCCATCAGGTAGGTGTCCCCCGACGGCCGGATGTTCGCGATCACCGGCACCTTGCGGCTCGCGGCATCGAAGTCGTCGAGCGACACCGGATGGCCGGCGCGCCGCGACATCGCGACCACGTGGATGATCGCGTTGGTCGAGCAGCCCATCGCCATCGCGGCGGCGATGCCGTTGAGGAAGTTGGCGCGCGACAGCATCTTCGCCGGCGTCAGGTCCTCGCGGACCATGTCGACGATGCGGCGGCCGCAGTCGGCGCTCATGCGCACGTGGTTCGCGTCGGCGGCCGGGATCGCGGCGGCACCCGGCAGCGTCATGCCGATCGCCTCGGTGATGCCCATCATCGTCGCCGCGGTGCCCATCGTCATGCAGGTGCCGTGGCTGCGCGCGATGCCGGCCTCGACCTCGAGCCAGGCCTTGGTGTCGATGTTGCCGGCGCGCCGCTCGTCCCAGTACTTCCAGCCGTCGGAGCCGGAGCCGAGCACCTTGCCCTTCCAGTTGCCGCGCAGCATCGGGCCGGCCGGCAGGTAGATGCAGGGCAGGCCCATCGAGAACGCGCCCATCAGCAGGCCGGGCGTGGTCTTGTCGCAGCCGCCCATCAACACCGCGCCGTCGACCGGATGGCTGCGCAGCAGCTCCTCGGTCTCCATCGCGAGGAAGTTCCGGTAGAGCATGGTCGTGGGCTTCACGATCGGCTCGGACAGGCTGATGGCGGGCAGCTCGAGCGGGAAGCCGCCGGCCTGCAGCACGCCGCGCTTGACGTCCTCGACGCGCTGCTTGAAGTGCGTGTGGCACTGGTTCACGTCGGACCAGGTGTTCACGATCGCGATGACCGGCTTGCCCGCCCAGTCGGCGGGGCCGTAGCCCATCTGCATGAAGCGCGAGCGGTGGCCCATCGAGCGCAGGTCGTCGGGCTCGAACCAGCGGGCGCTGCGCAGCGCGGCCGGGGCGGTCTTGTCGGTCATGGCGGGTCTCTCGGTGGCGTTCGATCCAGTTCCGGATGGTAGCCCCGACGCAGGCCCGCGCATTCCACGAGCCGGGCATCGGACGCGTCACGGCGCGCGCGGCGGGTCCGTCGACGCCGCCCGGAGCGCCGCGGGCCGGGTGATACGCTTGCCGCCCGAGGACGACCTCCCCCGAGGCACCGATGACCGCAAGCGCCCCCGACTACACCGTCGAGCCGATCGCCGAAGGCGCGATCTTCACGATCGAGCGGCCCGCCAAGCTCAATGCGCTGACCAAGCCGGTGCTCCTCGGGCTGGCCGCGACGCTCGACGCGCTCGAGGCCGGCGGTGCCCGCCTGCTGGTGGTCACCGGCCGCGGCGATCGCGCGTTCTGCGCCGGGACCGACCTCGGCGAGCTGCAGGGCCTCGACATGGCCGCGCGCATGGCCAAGACCTCGATGGCGCGCGAGCTGCTCGTGAGGCTGTCGCGCTCGCGGCTGGTGTCGGTCGCTGCCGTCAACGGGCTCGCCTACGGGGGCGGGCTCGAGCTCGCGATGGCGTGCACGCTGCGGATCGCCGCGCCGCACGTGAACGTGTCGCTGCCCGAGGTCAAGCTCGGCCTGCTGCCGGCCTATGCCGGCACGCAGTTCCTGCCGGCGCTGGTCGGCCCCGGCCGTGCGCTGGAGATGATGCTCACCGGTCGGGCCGTGGCGGTCGACGAGGCCCTCGCGATGGGGCTGCTCAACCGAGTGGCGACGCCCGACGGGCCGCTGCTAGAGCAGGCGCTCGCGTTCGGCCGCGAGGTCACCCGCCACGCGCCGTCGGCGATCGCCGCGATCCGCGCATGCGTGGCGCAGGCCGGCTCGACGGTCACCGATGCGGGCCTCGCGGTCGAGGACGCGCAGGTTCGCGCGAACTTCGACCATCCGGATGCGCGCGAAGGGGTGGCCGCGTTCCTGGAGAAGCGCGAGCCGCGCTGGGGGCGCGGCTGAGCGGCGGGCGGTCGCTCGGCCCTCGCGGGTCGCGGCCTCCGGAAGGCGCGCCGCCCGGGGTGCGCGCCGCCGATCGGCGGGTGGCGTCCGTCGCGCCGGCCGCGGTCCGGATGGTGCCGCGCGCGACTTAGCGTCGCCGCCAGCCCCGACCGAGGATCCGTCATGTCGACCGTTCAGGCTGCAGCCCCGGACGTTGCCGCCGCAGCCGCCGTGCCGCCCGCCCCACCCGGCGGGCCTCCCGACCGTGCCGCCGACCTCGAGACTCACCCGGTCCGCTTCACCGGCACCGGCGCCGGCTACTTCCGCGTCTGGATCGTCAATCTGGTGCTGATGGTGCTGACCCTGGGCCTCTACACGCCGTGGGCCCGGCGGCGGACCGCACGCTGGTTCCTCGACCACACCGAGGTCGCCGGCAGCCCGCTGGAGTTCGCCGCGCCGATGCGCCGGATGGTGTTCGGCTTCCTCGTCTTCGCCGGGCTCTACATCGCGTACGAGATCGCGTCGAGGACCGGGCAGGAGACGGTCGCGTTCACGATGCTCGGCGGGGCCGCGGTGCTGGCCCCGCTGGTCTGGCAGGGCGCGATGCGCTTCCGGACGACGTCGACCCGCTGGCGCGGCCTGCAGCTGCACTTCTCGGCCAGCGTCGTCGAGGTCTACCGGGCGAGCTGGCCGGTGGCGCTGATCGCCGCGGTCTGGGCGGCGGCGTTCGCGGCGGGCTTCGCGATCGGGACGGGCGACGATGCGGACGGCGCCGCGCAGGCCGCCCGCCGCGGCCTGGCCGTGCTGGTGCTGCCGCTGGCGACGCTGGCGGCGCTCGTCGCCAGTGCCCTGCTGTTCGTGCGTCTCGACTACGGCCTGCGGCGGCTGCTGTTCGAGCGCGGCGGGCTGGGCGACGAGTCCGGCCGGTTCAAGCCGACCTTCGGCGCGTTCCTGCGGATCTCGCTGATCGCGGGCGGCGTCTGGGTCGGGCTCGTCGGGGCGGTCTGGCTCGGCGTCTTCCTGCTGGGCGGCGGGCTGATCCGCGACCTCGGGTCGTTGGCGGGGTCGCCCGACGGGATTCGAGACCCGGCGAGGTGGGCGGCGCTCGCGGCCCTCCTCCTGCTGCCGTTCAGCCTCGTCCTCTTCGCGGTGCCCGCGTACGCCTGGCGCGAGGCGCGTGTCTTCGCACTGGTCTGGAACGGCGCGGGGCTGGGCCGGATCGTGCGCACCCAGTGCACGCTGTCGGCCGCCCGCTTCATGTGGATGCGCATCGTGAACGTCGGCCTCACGCTGGCCACCCTGGGGCTGTGGCGGCCGTTCGCACGTGTCCGCGAGTACCGGATGAAGGTCGAGTCGGTCCGGCTGCACGTGCGCGGCGGGCTGGACACCGTCACCGGCAGGTTGCAGGCGCAGACCGGCGGCGTCGGGGACATGCTCGCCGACGCGGCCGGCCTCGACCTGATCGGCTGATCCGATGGCCGGCCCGGACGACGACGCGATCGACGCGCTCTGGTTCGACGGGCTCGGCACCCGGCCGCGCCCGGTGACGGTCCGCGTCGGGCGCGGTCCGGACGGGCCCGAGCTGCGGGTCGACGTGCCCGGCGAGCCGACGCGGACGGTGCCCGGGCGCGACGTCGACTGGCCGTCCCGCTGGAGCGCCCGCGGCGGCCCGGCCCGGCTGACCGTCGGCGTGCGCGGCCTCGGCAGCCTGCAGGTCGCGCGGCCGGACGCCTGGCAGCGGGCCTGCGACGCCGCGGGCCTGCGGCCCGGACTCGCCGCGCTGATGCAGACCCGCTGGTCCGTGCTGCTCGGCGTGGCCGCGCTGTGTGTCGTGTTCGTGCTCGTGCTGCACCGGTTCGGCATGCCATGGGTGAGCGAACGCGTCGCCCGGCACGTGCCGCTCGACTGGGAGCTCGCGATCTCGGACGAGGTGCTCAAGGGCAGATGGCTGGCCCCGAGCCGTCTGCCCGCCGAGCGCCGGGAGGCGCTGCACGCCGCCTTCGACACGCTTCGGGGCGCGATGCCAGCCGGGACAGGGCTGGCCGCGGACTACGTGCCGCGCCTCGAGCTCCACCTGCGCCGCGGCATCGGCCCGAACGCGCTCGCGCTGCCTGGTGGCGCCGTGGTGCTCACCGACGAGCTGGTCGAGCGCGCGGCCGAGCTGAAGCTGCCCGACGACGCGCTGCTCGGCGTGCTCGCCCATGAGATCGGCCACGTGATGCACCGGCACGGCACCCGGATGGTCGTCGAGCAGGCGGTGATGAACGTCGGCCTCGCGCTGGCGCTCGGCGACCTGTCGACGCTGACCACGACGGCCGCGTCGGCGGTCGCGGGGCTCGCCTACAGTCGCGGCCACGAGTCGCAGGCCGACTGCTTCGCGATCGCGATGATGACGCGTGCCGGCCGGCCGACAGGACCGATGGCCGACCTGCTGCTCGATCTCGGCCGCCAGCATGGCGACTCGGGGGGCAGCGACTGGCTGTCGAGCCACCCGTCGACGCCCGCGCGGGCCGAGCGGCTGCGCGCTGCGGTGCTCGAGGACTGCGGGCGCTGACCGGGCGCGTTGACCGACCTGCTCCCGGATCCTCGGACCACTCATTCCTGGAGGACGGCCCGTTCTGGGGCTCCGGACGGGGTGGCGCAGGCCGCCGAGCCTAGCGCCCGGTGATGCCCGGGCCGCCGCGTGCGGGCTCCGGATCGCCCGCGCCGAGCCGTCGCCACATCGTCGCCTTCGCCACGAACGCCTCGCCGACCCGCACCGCCATCGGCTCCAGCCCGATCCGCACGAACCCGCAGCGCGCATACAGCCGCTCGGCCGCACCGTTGCCGTCGGTGACCGTGAGCGTCATCGTGAGCGCGCCCGCAGCCCGCGCATCGGCGGTCACCGCTTCGACCAGCGCACGGCCCGCGCCGCGCCCGCGCGCCGCAGCGACCACCGCCATGCCGAAGAGCTCGGCCCGATGCGAGACCTTCGCGCGATCGCCGCGCGACCAGCCGGCCGCGCCGAGCAGCGCGTCGCCGTCGAACGCGCCGAACACCCGCTGCGCGACCGCGTCGCCCGGCGCGAGCCGCCAGGCCCACCAGTCGGTCGGCTGCGCGGCGCGTTCCTCGGCCGACGAGGTGAACGCGTCGGGATGGTCGCGGTAGGCGTCGAGCATCAGCGCCCGGTAGGCGGGCGCTTCGTCGGGGACGAGGCGGCGGACGTGCATGGGGCCGAGCGGGGCGCCGCGCTGCGCGGTGCCGATCAGGCCCGGTACCAGTCCCGCACCGCCGCCACGAAGCGCTGCACGCCCTCGGCCACCGTGGCCGCGTCCAGCGCGCCGTACGAAAGCCGCTGGTAGTTCGCCGATGCGGTGTCCGTCAGGCCGAAGGCGAAGCCCGGGATCGTTGCGACCTTGTGGCGCTCGACCATCGCGCGGTTGAACGCGAGCGCGTCCGTCACGCCCGGCAGCTTCATCAGCACGTAGAACGCGCCTTCGGTCCGAGGGAAGGACACCAGGTCGCCGAGCGCACCGAGCGCCTCGTGCACCGCCGAACGCACCCGGGCGAGCTCGGCGATGCGGGGCGCGACGACGCCCGGCCCCATCTTCAGCGCCTCGGCGGCCAGCAGCTGCGAGACCACCGGCGCGCAGATCAGGTTGGTGTCCTGCACCTTGTTCATCGCGTCGGACAGGGCCAGCGGGTACACCACGTAGCCGATCCGCCAGCTCGCCATCCCGTGGCTCTTCGAGAACGAGTGGAAGGACAGCGTGTGCGCCTGCGCGCCCGGGATCGAAGCCGGCGAGAAGTGGCGCGCCTCGCCGTAGACGAAGGGCTCGTAGGCCTCGTCGGCGAAGTGGTAGAGCCCGCGCTCGGCGGCCAGCGCGTTCACCCGCCGCAGGTCCGCCTCGCCATAGACCGCGCCCGTCGGGTTGTTCGGCGAGACGGTGACGATGGCCCGCGTGCGCGGCCCGATCGCCCGCTCGATCGCGTCGACGTCGAGCTGCCAGTCCTCGCGCACCGGCACCGGAACCGGCACGCAGCCGCACATCCGGACCGCCATCTCCTGGTTGAAGTAGTACGGCATCGGCAGGATGAACTCGTCGCCCGGATCCGCCACCGCGAGCACCGCGGTCAGGAACGCGCTGTTGCTGCCGGCGGTGACCATGATCTCGCTGCGGCCGGCGACCTCGATGCCGTTGACCTCGCGCAGCTTGCGCGCGATCTCGCCGACCAGCGGCGCGATGCCGGTGACGGCCTGGTACTTGTTGAGCGCCGCATCGGCCATCATCGCCGGCAGCGCGGCGACCGCCTGCGGCGGGGGCCCGTAGCTGACGACGCCCTGGCCGAGCGAGATGGTGCCGGGGGTGGCGCGGACCATCGCGGCGATGGTCGGGATGATCGGCGTGTCGACACGCTCGATCCGGTCGGAGGCGATCTTCATGCGGCTCAGGGGTAGAGGAGTTTCGGCAGCCAGAGCACCACTTCGGGTACGAACGTGATGATGATCAGCGTCGCGAACAGCGGCACCATCCACGGCAGCACCGCCTTCACCGTCGCCTCGAAGCCCAGCCTGGACACCTTCGCCAGCACGAACAGCACCATCCCCACGGGCGGCGTCAGCAGCCCGATCATCAGGTTCAGCACCATGATCAGCCCGAAGTGGATCGGGTCGATGCCGAGCTTGATCGCGATCGGCAGCAGCACCGGCACCAGGATCGTGATCGCCGCGATCGTCTCCATGAAGCAGCCGACGAACAGCAGGAACAGGTTCACCAGGATCAGGAACACCCACTTGTCGTTGGTGATCGACAGCACCCAGCGGGCGATCTCGTCGGTCACCTGAGTGGTGGTCAGCACCCAGGCGAAGATCGACGCGGCGGCGACGATGAAGAGCACCGAAGCGGTGGTCTCGATCGTCTCCATGCTGATCTTCACCAGCATCCGAACGCTGAGCGTGCGGTACCAGACGAAGCCGAGGAACAGCGCCCAGGCGACCGCGGCGACGGCCGCCTCGGTGGGGGTGAACAGGCCCGAGGACATGCCGCCGATCAGGATGACCGGCGTGAGCAGCGCCATGAAGGCCTCGAACTTGAAGACCTTGTCGGCGATCAGCACCGCGAGCAACGGGATGCCGAACTTCACGCTGCCGCCGAGCGACTCGTTGCCCCAGAGCACGTAGAGCACGGCCGCCGCGACGACGATCGCGGCGAGCTCGCCGAACGCGCGGCCCATGCGCGGCCACGAGAAGGCGATGTCGGCGCCGTAGTTCCGCACGTGCGCGTAGTAGGCGACCATGCCCATCATGAACAGCGCCATGATCGCGCCCGGCACGAAGCCGGCCGCGAACAGCTTGCCGATCGAGGTGTTGGCCTGCACGCCGTAGATCACCATCGGCAGCGAGGGCGGGATGATCGGCCCGAGCGTCGACGACGCGGCGGTGATGCCGACGGCGAACTCGACCGGATAGCCGTGGTCCTTCATCGCCTTGATCTCGATCGTGCCCAGGCCGCCGGCGTCCGCGACCGCGGTGCCCGACATGCCGGCGAACACCACCGAGCCGACGACGTTGACGTGGCCCAGGCCGCCCTTGAGCCAGCCGACCAGCGCGAGCGCGAAGTTGTAGATCCGGTTGGTGATGCCGGCCGAGTTCATCAGGTTGCCGGCGTAGATGAAGAACGGCACCGCCAGCAGCGGGAACGAGTCGACGCCGCCGACCATCCGGTGGATGACCGTGAGCGGCGGGATGTTGCCCGACAGCCAGATGTACACCAGCGAGCCGATGCACATCGCCATGGCGATGGGGATGCCGGCGGTCAGCGCCGCCAGGAACGAGGTGAAGAGGATGGAGTTCATGATGGGTGTGCGCCTTCAGTCCTCGGTCTCGCCCGGCCGCTCGAGCAGGCTCCAGCCGCGCCGCTTGTGGCGGATCGCGACCTGCACCGCGCGGAAGGTCATCATCGCGAAGCCGAGCGTGACGGCCCCGTAGATCCACTTCATCGACAGGTCGACGACGGTCATGTTCAGGTTGGCCATCTTCGGCATCAGCTCGATCGACAGCCAGGTCGCGTACGCGAGGAACGCGATGCGCACCAGGTCGACCGCGGTCGACATCGCGCGCGCGACTGCCGCCGGCAGCCAGCGGTAGATGAACTCGACGTGGATGTGGTTGTTGCGGCGGATCGCCATCGACGAGCCGATGAAGGTCACGACGATCAGCAGGTAGCGCGCGATCTCCTCGGTCCAGGCCGCCGAGTCGTCGAGCACGTAGCGGGTGAAGAACTGGTAGAAGACCGTCAGCGCGAGCAGCCAGAAGACGGCGAGCGTCAGCCAGTCCTCCCACTTGTAGCCGGACAGGTCGATCGGCGCGTCGGTCGCGTGGAAGCGGCCGGACTCGTCGAGCACGGCCTCGCCGCCGAACGGATCGTCGTCGGCGGGGAGGGCGGCCTTGGGTGGGGCATTCATGGCGTGCGGCTCGAGGGTGGGGTTCGTGTGACGGGACCGAGCGTTCCGAGACGAAAGAGCCGGCGCTCTGGCCGGCTCTCTCGCTGCACCGGGCGAGCCCGGTGCGTCACTTCAGGGCGACGATCCGGTCGTAGTCCTTGCGGTCGTAGCCGAGCTGCTCGGGCGTGAAGTTCTTCAGCACCGCATCGACAAAGCTCTGGCGGTTCACCTGGACGATGTTGATGCCCTTCTTCTTGAACTCCTCGACCAGCTCCGACTCGCGCTTGACGATGGCCGCGGTGGCGCGCGCCGCCGCTTCCTGCGTGACGTCGGTGAAGATCTTCTTCTCGGCGTCGGACAGCTTCGTCCACACGTGCGGCGCGATCTGCGTCACCAGGCCGTCGACGATGTGGCCGGTCAGCATGATGTGCTTCTGCACCTCGAAGAACTTCTTGGCCTCGATCGTGGTCAGCGGGTTCTCCTGCGCCTCGACGGTGCCGTTCTGCAGCGCCAGGTAGACCTCTGCGAACGCGATCGGGGTCGGGTTCGCGGCGCAGGACTTCGGCGTCGCCATGTAGGCGGGCACGTCCGGCACGCGGATCTTCAGGCCCTTCATGCCGGCGCAGTCGTTGAACGCACGGTTCGAGGTGGTGTGGCGGGCACCGTAGTAGGTGTACGCGGTCATCACGATGCCGGTCTTCTGACGGTAGCCCTCGGCGAGCTCCTTGAACACGTCGCTCTTGGCGTAGGCGGCCTGGTGGGCGGCATCGCGGAAGATGAACGGGTAGTAGGCGACGCCCACGCGCGGGAAGCTGCGGGCCGCGAACGACGGGCCGCTGATGATCATGTCGACCGTGCCCAGGGTCAGGCCCTGGTTGATGTCGGTCTCCTTGCCGAGCGAGGAGGCCGGGAAGACCTGGATGTCGAACTTGCCGTTGGTGCGCTTCTTGATCTCCTCGGCGGCCCACACCGACTCGGTGTGGTACGGCTCGGAGACCTCGTAGACGTGGGCCCACTTGAGCTTGGTCTGGGCCAGGGCGGGGGCGGCTGGCAGCGCCAGCGCGGCGGCCGCGGTCAACATCGTCGCGATCAGTTTCATGTCGTCTCCTCGTCGATACGGGGGGGGGAATCGGAACGTGGGGGCTCAGGCCTCGGTCGGGCCGAGCTGGACCTTCATGCTGACCGTCTTGTCGCGCGCGAGCGTGAGCGCGCGCACGGCATCGGTCAGGGGATGCACGCCCGAGAGCACCGGGCGGACGTCGACGCGGCGCTCGGCGATCGAGCGGACCGCGTGATCGAACACGTTGGCGAAGCGGAACGACCCGCGCAGGTCGAGCTCGCGCGCCATGATCTGGTTGGCCAGCAGGTGCATGCCGTCGGGCGGCAGCGTGCCGACCTGGACGATGATGCCGCCGCGGCGCACCGTCTCCATGCAGGCGGCGAGCGCGGACGGCGCACCGGACACCTCGAAGGCGACGTCGGGCTCGCCGATCAGGTCCGACAGGCGCCCGTCCTTCGGCAGCTGGTCGGTGCGCACCGTCACGTCGGCGCCGACCTGGCGGGCGACGTCAAGCGGGTGGTCGACCACGTCGGTGATCGCGACGTGCGCGGCGCCGGCGAGTTTCACGGCCAGCGTCATCATGCAGCCGATGGTGCCCGAGCCGGTGATGAGCACGCGCTTGCCGAGCAGGTTGCCGGCGCGGTGCGCCGAGTGCAGTGCGATCGACAGCGGCTCGGACATCGCGATCTCGGCGAGCGACACGCCGGTGGTCACCGGCACGCACTGCGATTTCGGCATCAGGAAGAATTCGCGGAAGGTACCGTGCATGTGCGGGAACACGCTGGCGCTGCCGAGGAAGCGCATGTTCGAGCACAGGTTCTCGCGGCCCTCGCGGCAGCCCGCGCACTGGCCGCAGGGCTTGGAGGGGTTCACCGCGATGCGGTCGCCCGCCTTGACGCGGCGCACGCCGGCGCCGGTGGCGGCGACCACGCCCGAGGCCTCGTGGCCGGGCACCAGCGGCTCGCGGATCACGAAGCTGCCGTTGCGGCCGTGGAAGTAGTAGTGCATGTCCGAGCCGCAGATGCCGGCGGCGCCCAGGCGCACCAGCACCTCTCCGGGTCCGGGCTGCGGCGTCGGCACGTCGACGACCCGCAGGTCCTCGGCGCCATGTACCTGGCATTCCAGCATCGTGTCTCCTCGCCCTCTCTCGGGAAACCGGAAGGTACCGCAGGTGGCGCGGCGCGCCCACCCCGCCGATGTCCCGATCATCGCTGTACACTAGTATACATGTCCCGATCGCCGCGAGTCCCCGGCTTCGCGCCCAGAGAGCCGTCGCTGGTCCCGTCGCTCTACCGCGACCTGCGCGAGCGCATCGTCTCGGTAGCGCTGCCGCCGGGCGAGGCGGTCTCGGAGGCCCGGATCGCCGAGGGTTACGGGGTGTCCCGCACGCCGGTCCGCGAGGCGTTCAAGCGGCTCGCCGAGGACGGCTTCCTGGAGGTGGTCCCGCAGGTCGGCACCTTCGTCGCCCGGATCGACCTGCGGCTGGTCCGCGACAGCCACTTCGTGCGCGAGACGCTCGAGTGCCGCATCGTCGAGCTCGCGGCCGCGCGGATCGACGACGCGCATCGCGCGCTGCTGCGCGACAACATGGCCCGCCAGCGGCGCGCGCTCGCCGCGCACGACGCCGCGGGCTTCTTCGCGGTCGACGAGGCGATGCACGAGCTGCTCGCCGCGATCGCCGGCCACCGCAGCGCCTGGCAGGTCATCCACTCGGCCAAGGCGCAGCTCGACCGCGTGCGCCACCTGTCGCTGCAGAGCGCGGGCCGCTCGAAGCTGCGGATGGCCGAGCACAAGGCGATCGCCGACCGGGTCATCGCCGGCGACGGCGTCGGCGCCGCGCAGGCGATGCGTGCGCACCTCGGCACCATCTTCGACGCCATCGCCAACATCGCCGCCGAGAACGCCCAGTACTTCACCGACTCCGGCACCGGGCCCGACGCCCCCCGCGCGTCCGACCCGCCGCTCCCGGTCGCGCGCCGCGCCTGAGGCGCCGCGCCGACGCCCTCCGAGGACCATCGCATGACCCGCATCGCCCGCATTCGCGCCACGCCCGTGACCGTGCCGCTGGAGGCGCCGCTGCGCCACAGCAATGGCGCCCACTGGGGGCGCTTCGTGCGCACCCTGGTCGAGGTCGAGACCGACGACGGCTACGTCGGCCTGGGCGAGTTCGGCGGCGGCGGCGAGACCGCCACGGCGGCGGTCGAGGGCCTGATCGGGCTGCTGCGCGGCCATGACGTGTTCCGGCTCGAGGCGATGCGCTTCGCGGTCTGCAACCCGACCGCGAGCCTCTACAACAACCGCACGCAGATGCATGCGGCGCTCGAGTTCGCCTGCCTCGACATCATGGGCAAGAAGCTCGGCGTGCCGGTCGCCGAGCTGATCGGCGGGCGCGTGCGCGACTCGGTCGAGTTCGCCTCGTACCTGTTCTTCCGCTATGCCGATCCGAAGACCGGCGACGGCGAGGTCCGCACCCCGGAGCAGCTGGTCGCGCATGCCCGCGCGCTCAAGGCCGAGCACGGGTTCGCCTCGCACAAGCTCAAGGGCGGCGTGTTCCCGCCCGCGCACGAGCTCGCCTGCTACCGGGCGCTCGCCCAGGCGTTCCCGGCCGATCCGCTGCGCCACGACCCGAACTGCGCCTGGTCGCTCGCCGACGCGATCGCGTTCTGCCGCGGCATCGAGGGCCTGAACAACCACTTCATCGAGGACCCGGTCTGGGGGATGCCGCAGCTCGCCCGCCTGCGCGAGATCGTGCGCATGCCCACGGCGACCAACACCGTGGTGATCAACTTCGAGCAGCTCGCGGCCAACGTCGCGCAGCGCGCGGTCGACGTGATCCTGCTCGACACCACCTTCTGGGGCGGCATCCGCCCCTGCGTGAAGGCCGCGGGCATCTGCGAGACCTTCGGGCTGGGTGTGGCGGTGCACTCCTCGGGCGAGCTCGGCGTGCAGCTCGCCTCGATGCTGCACATGGGCGCGGTGGTGCCCAACCTCGGCTACTCGGCCGACGCGCACTACCACCACCTGGTCGACGACGTGATCGTCGGCGGCAAGATGCGCTACGTGAACGGGCGCATCGCGGTGCCGACCGCGCCGGGGCTGGGCGTGGCGCTCGACGCCGAGAAGGTCGCCCGCTACCACGAGCTCTACAAGGAGCTGGGCGGCTATGCGTACGACCGCGATCCGGGCCGCCCGGGCTGGTATCCGCTGGTGCCGAACGCCGACTGGGCGGATCCGGGCGTGTCGATGACGCCGTCGATGCGCTGACGGGGCCGCTCGCGATGGCCCGCCTGTCCGACGAGACGCTCGCCGCACTGCCTGCCGACATCGCCCGTCCCGCCTACGCGCGGCACGACGCGCGGATCGGCGTCGTGCACCTGGGCGTCGGCAACTTCCACCGCGCCCACCAGGCGGTAGCCTTCGACGACCTGCTCGCCGCGGGCGATGCGCGCTGGGCGGTGAGCGGCGTGAGCCTGCGGCGCCCGGCGATGCGCGATGCGCTCGCGCCGCAGGACGGCCTGTACACGCTGCTGGTGCGCGACGGCGCCGGCACGCGGGCGCGCGTGGTCGGCGCGCTGCGCGAGCTGCTGGTCGCGCCCGAGTCGCCGGCGGCGGTGATCGCGCGGCTCGCGGCCGCGGACACGCGGCTGGTCACGCTGACCGTCACCGAGAAGGGCTACGACGAGACCGGGCCGGCGAGCGCGGTGGGCCTGCTGGCGCGGGGCCTGGCGGCGCGGCACGCGGCCGGGCGGGGCGGACTGTCGGTGCTGTCCTGCGACAACCTGTCTCGCAACGGCGCGCGGCTGCAGGCGCGGCTGCGGGCCGAGGCGGCGGCGATCGATCCGGCGCTCGCCGACTGGATCGACCGTGCCGTCGCCTGCCCGGACACCATGGTCGACCGGATCGTGCCGGCCACGGTCGACGCCGACCGCGCAGAGGCCGCGCGGCGGCTGGGCATGGACGACGCCTGGCCGGTCGCCGCCGAGCCGTTCACGCAGTGGGTGATCGAGCGGCGCTTCGCCGGCGAGGCGCCGCCGCTCGAGGCCGCGGGCGCCGAGCTGGTCGTCGACGTCGCGCCCTGGGAGGCGATGAAGCTGCGGCTTCTGAACGCCGCGCACTCGTCGCTCGCCTACCTCGGCGCGAGCGCGGGCCTGCCCACCGTCGATGCCGCGATCGCCGAGCCGCGGCTGCGGGCCTTCGTCGGACGGCTCTGGGTGCAGGCCGCGGCGACGCTGCCGGCCACAGTGCGCGCGCAGGCGCCGGCCTACGGCGCCCGCCTGCTCGAGCGCTTCGCGAATCCGGCGCTGCGCCACCGGCTGCTGCAGATCGCCATGGACGGCTCGCGCAAGCTGCCGCAGCGGCTGGTCGCGACGCTGCTCGACGCACGCCGCGCCGGCCTGCCGCACGACACGCTGCTGCTCGCGGTCGCCGCTTGGATGCGCTTCTGCGCGGGCCGCGACGACGTCGGTGCCGAGCTGCCGCTCGACGACCCGCTCGCCGCGCGCCTGCGCACGATCGCGCAGGCGCCGGGCGACGCGCTGCAGACCGTGCGCGCGATGCTCGCGATCGACGACGTGTTCGGCGACGCCGCCGCCGACCCGACCCTCGCGCCGGCGCTCGCCGCCGCGCTCGAGGCACTGCGCCGACGCGGCACGCTCGCTGCGCTCTCTGCGCTCTCTGCGCTCTCTGCGCTCGCGGCCGACGGGTCGCCCGTCGCGCTATGATCCAAGGCTTCGCGCGGACGATACCGCACGCGATCCGATCACAACGACCGAGGAGACGACACAGATGGCCGGAAGACTCGCAGGCAAGCGCATCCTGGTGACCGCCGCCGGCGCCGGCATCGGCCGCGCCACCGTGCTGATGATGGCCGCCGAGGGCGCGCAGGTCATCGCCACCGACGTGAAGGCCGAGCTGCTCGACGCGCTGAAGGGTGTCGCCGGCATCGAGACCCGCCGGCTCGACGTGCTGAACGACGCCGAGGTCGCCGCCGTGGTCGGCGCGCAGCCGCTCGACGTGCTGTTCAACTGCGCCGGCTGGGTCCATCAGGGCGGTATCGAGCAGTGCTCGGACGCCGACTGGGACCTGAGCTTCAACCTCAACGTGCGCGCCCAGTGGAAGACCATCGCCGCGGCGCTGCCCGGCATGCTCGAGCGCGGCGGCGGCTCGATCATCAACATGGCCTCGATGTGCTCGAGCCTGAAGGGCTTCGCCAACCGCTTCGCCTACGGTGCCAGCAAGGCCGCCGTGATCGGCCTGACCAAGTCGGTCGCGATCGACTACGTCGCGCGCGGCATCCGCTGCAACTGCATCTGCCCGGGCACGGTCGACACGCCGAGCCTGGGTGATCGCATCAACGCGTTCGCCGACCCGGTCGAGGCGCGGAAGATGTTCGTCGCGCGCCAGCCGATGGGCCGCCTCGCGACCGCCGAGGAGATCGCGCCGATCGCCGTGTACCTCGCGAGCGACGAATCCCGTTTCGCCACCGGCCAGCCGTTCTGCGTGGACGGCGGCACGATGATCTGAAGAAGCACCCCCACCAGGAGATCCCCCGCATGAAACTCGTCCGCTACGGCAAGCCCGGCAAGGAAAAGCCCGGTCTCATCGACGCCGAAGGCAAGCTGCGCGACCTGTCCGGCGTCGTGCCCGACATCGGTCCGGCCCAGCTCTCGCCGAAGTCGCTCGCCAAGCTCGCCAAGCTCAAGGCCGACAAGCTGCCGCTGGTGCGCGGCAAGCCGCGCATGGGCATCCCGTTCACCGGCGCGACCAAGTTCGTCGCGATCGGCCTGAACTACTCGGACCATGCCGCCGAGACCGGCAACCCGATCCCCAAGGAGCCGATCGTCTTCCACAAGACGCTGAGCTGCATGGTCGGCCCGAACGACGACGTGATGCTGCCCAAGGGCTCGAAGAAGACCGACTGGGAGGTCGAGCTCGGCATCGTGATCGGCACCACCGCGCGCAACGTGTCGAAGAAGGACGCGCTGTCGCATGTCGCCGGCTACTGCGTCGTCAACGACGTGTCCGAGCGCGAGTGGCAGATCGAGCACGGCCCGACCTGGGACAAGGGCAAGGGCTTCGACACCTTCTGCCCGATCGGCCCCTGGCTGGTGACGCCCGACGAAGTCGGCAACCCGGGCAAGCTCGACATGTGGCTGGACGTCAACGGCGTGTCGCGCCAGCGCGGCAGCACCAAGACGATGATCTTCGACTGCGCGGCGCTGGTCGCCTACGTGAGCGCGCTGTTCACGCTGAACCCCGGCGACATCATCACCACCGGTACCCCGCCGGGCGTGGCGCTGGGCATGAAGCCCGCGCCGGTGTTCCTGAAGGCCGGCGACACGATGAAGCTCGGCATCCAGGGCCTGGGCGAGCAGCAGCAGAAGGTCGTGAAGTACACGGCCTGAGCCCCGACGGCGGCGGGCGCGGCCCGCCGCCGGATCGCTCCGAGCATCCGCTTCACCCATCCGCTTCATACATCTTTACCGCGCGCTCGCATCGCCTTGACCGGGCGCGCGCACGATGACTCCATCGACGGACCGCCCGGTCCGTCCCGTCCCCAGGACCGATGGAGCCCCACGTGAACACACCCGCCTCCCGCCCCGCCCGTCCCTCACGCGGCATTGGCCGCTTCCTGTCGCGCCGCTGGCGCGTCGCCGGTATCGCCGCCGCCGTGGCCGGTGTGCTGACGCTCGGCGCCTGCTCGCACGGGCCGCACCGCGGCTGGGGCGACGGCCCGATGTCCGGGCAGATGGATCCGGAGCGCGCCGCGCGCTTCACCGAGAAGATGGCCGATCGCATCGTGTCCGAGGTCGACGGCACGCCCGAGCAGAAGCAGCGGATCGCCGCGATCGCGCAGGGCGCGATGACCGACCTGATGCCGATGCGCGAGAAGGTGCGCGACGGGCGCCGCCGCGCGGTCGAACTGCTGCGTGCGCCGACCATCGACCGCGCCGCGATCGAGACCCTGCGGGCCGAGCAGATCGCGCTGGCCGATGGCGCCTCGAAGCGCTTCGCGCAGGCGATGGCGGACACGGCCGAGGTGCTGACGCCGGAGCAGCGGGTCAAGCTCGCCGACCGGATGCAGCGCCGCATGGGGCGCGGGTCGTGAACGGCGGCGTCGGCCTCCGGGCGGGCGATGTGCCGACGTCCGCGTCGCCGGCGCCACCGGGCCGCACCGTGGCGGCGGATGGCTGATCAAGGCCGCGGCCCTGGCGCCGCGGCCCGTCGCCCCTCACACTCCCGCCATGTTCCGCGTGCTGATGATCGAGGACGACCTGCGGCTGGCCGCGATGGTCGCCACCTACCTGCGGGGCGCCGGCTTCGCGGTCGAGCAGGCGCCCGACGGCGCCGCCGGGCTCGCGGCGCTGGCCGCGCGCGACGGACCGGGCGTGGACCTGGTGCTGCTCGACCTGATGCTGCCGGACGCTGACGGCCTCGAGCTGTGCCGACGCATCCGCGCCGGGTCCGACGTGCCGATCGTCATGGTCACCGCGCGCGGCGACACCGCCGACCGCATCGTCGGGCTGGAGCTCGGGGCCGACGACTACCTCCCCAAGCCCTTCGAGCCGCGCGAGCTGCTCGCCCGCATCCGGGCGGTGCTGCGCCGGCGCGCGGGCGCGGTGCCGGCGGCCGGCGGGGCCGACGTGCTGCGGTTCGGGCGGCTCGAGATCGACCGCGGCGCGCGCGAGGTGCGGCTCGACGGCCGGGCGCGGGCGCTGACCAGCCACCAGTTCGAGCTGCTGGTGGCGCTCGCCGAGTCGGCCGGCCGGGTGCTGACGCGCGAGCAGCTGATGGAGCGGGTGCGCGGCGAGGCGCTCGACGCCTTCGACCGCTCGATCGACGTGCACGTCGGCCGCATCCGCGCGGCGATCGAGGACGATGCACGCCATCCGCGGCGCATCGTGACCGTGCGCGGCGCGGGCTACGTATTCGCGAAGTCGCAGGACGCCGAGTGAAGCGCCCTCGGTGAAGCGCCCTCAGTGAAGCCTCATCAGTGAAGCCTCATCAGTGAAGCGGCTCTACCTGCGGATCTACCTGTCGATGCTCGCCAGCCTGGCGATCTTCGCGCTGATCGCCGCGCTCGGCTGGAAGTTCGCCTTCGACCGCGAGCATGCCTCGCGCGACGAGCGCGCGCTGGTGGCCGAGGTGGTCGCGGCGCTGCTGCCGCCGGCCGACGCGCCGCCCGAGGCGCAGCGCGCGGTGCTCGAGCGCTGGCATGCGCGCACCGGCATCGACGTCGCGCTGTTCGATGCACAGCGCGCGCCCATCGCGTCGGCCGGCCGTCCGGTGCCGTCACCGATGCGGGTCGACGGCGGACGCGAAGGGCAGGAGGGCTGGGGCGCGTGGCGCGACGCGGCCGAGCACGGGCCGCCGGCCTGGTCGGTGCGGCTGCCCGACGGCCGCTGGGCGGTCGCGCGGATCTGGCGCTTCAAGGGCGGCCCGCCCTTCGTCTGGGGCGCCGTGCTGCTGGCGCTCACGCTGGCGGTCGCGATCGGCGCCTATCCGATGGTGCGCCGGCTCACGCGCCGGCTCGAGCGGCTGCAGCGGGGCGTCGAGGCCCTCGGCTCGGGCGACCTGTCGGCGCGCGTGCCCGTGCAGGGCCACGACGAGGTCGCCGCGCTCGCGGCGAGCTTCAACCGCTCGGCCGAGCGGATCGAGACGCTGGTGCGCGCGCAGCGCTCGCTGCTGGCGAACGCCTCGCACGAGCTGCGCTCGCCGCTGGCGCGGCTGAAGATGGCCACGGCGCTGCTGACCGAGCCGTCCGAGGGCGGCACCGCGCCCGACGGCGACGGGCGCGGCGGCGTCGCGGACCCCTCGGCCGCGACGCAGCGGGCGGCGCTGCGAGACGAGGTCGAGCGCAACGTCGGCGAGCTCGACGCGCTGATCGAGGAGATCCTGCTGGCGAGCCGCCTCGATGCGGGCGCCGGCATCGCGCGCGAACCGGTCGACCTGCTGGCGCTGCTCGCCGAGGAGGCGGCGCGGGCGCAGGCGACGCTGTCGGTGGACGGGGAGGGGGCCGACGCGCGCTTCACCGTCGAGGGCGACCCCCGGCTGCTGCGACGCGCGGCGCGCAACCTGCTGGAGAACGCACGCCGCCACGGCGCGGGCTCCCCGGTCGAGGTGATGCTGTCCGACGGGCCGCGGGGCCCGGTCCTGGAGGTGCTCGACCGCGGGCCGGGCGTGCCCGAGGCCGAGCGCGAACAGATCTTCGAGCCCTTCCACCGGCTCGCCGGGCACGGCGAGGCGGCCGGCGGCGTCGGGCTCGGGCTGTCGCTGGTGCGCCAGATCGCGCAGCGCCACGACGCCGTGGCGGTCTGCCTGCCGCGCGAGGGCGGCGGTAGCCGGTTCCAGCTCGAGTTCGGCGCCGCGGCGGCACGCTGAGCCCGATACGCCGAGCACATCGCCGCGGCGATACGCTGAGCATGTCGCCGCGGCGGCACGCTGAGCGCATCGCCGCGGCGCACAGGCCTCACTTCGGCGGCTGGCGCGTGCCCTGGGTCACCGGATAGCCGGGGCGCCCGGTGTTCATCCACTGGACGATGTTGCGCGCGGCCTTCGTGCGCAGCTCGACCTCGGAGGCCACCGAGTAGAACGCCGAGTGCGGCGAGAAGATCACCCGCGGGTCGGCGAGCAGCGGGTGGCCGGTGGGCACCGGCTCGGTCGGCAGCACGTCCAGGCCGACGCCGGCGAGCCGGCCCTCGCCGACCACGGTCGTCAGGCCGTCGAGGTCGATGATGCCGCCGCGCGCGGTGTTCACCAGGTACGAGCCCGGCTTCATCCGGCGCAGCAGGTCGGCGCCGACCAGGCCGCGGGTGTCGTCGTTCAGCAGGCAGTGGATCGAGATGGCGTCGGCCTGCTCGAAGAGCTGCTCGAGCGACACGCGCTCGACGTAGGCCGGGAAGTCGCCCTCGATCAGGTTCGGGTCGTGTGCGATCACACGCTTGAAGGTGTTGCGCGCGATGTGCGCGAAGCGCTTGCCGATGCGGCCCAGGCCCAGCACGCCGACGGTCATGTCGGTCAGGCGCGGCACCTTCCCGGCGCTGGTGTAGTGCCAGGTGCCGGCCTTCACGTCGGTGTTCCAGCGCACGATGTTGCGGATCGACGCGAGCATCATCGCGAAGGCGTGGCTCGAGACCTCGCCGACGCCGTAGTCGGGGCTGTTGGCGACCCAGACGCCGGCGGCCTGCGCGGCCTTCGCGTCGATGGTGTCGTAGCCGGCGCCGATCCGCGAGGCCAGCCCGATGCCGGGGCGCGCGGCGAAGACCTTGGCCCCCACCGGCGCGTACTGCACGAGCAGTGCCGAGCAGCCCTCGGAGGCGGCGATCACCTCGTCCTCGGTCTTGCACTGCGCCTCGATCAGCTGGATGCCGGCCTCGCGGAACAGGGTGCGCTCGAGCGAGACGTCGAGCATGTCGTAGTCGGTGAACAGGACTTTCATCGGGGCTCCTCGGAAGGGTGGAAATGATACCGGCGGCGTCTCTGTGGGATGCGGGCGGTCCGGTCCGATTCAGGCGGATTCGCGCCGGACGATGTCGAATCCGAGGTCGGTGCGCGTGCCGGGGGCCGGCCCCCCGTCGAGGCGGGCGAGCAGCGCCGTCGCCGCGTGCATGCCGATGTCGTGGCCGGGGATGCGCACCGTGCTGAGCGCCGGCTGCGTGTGCGCGGCCACGTCGAAGTCGCCGAAGCCGAGCACCGCGAGCCGGCCGGGCACGGCGATGCCGCGGTCGGCCGCGGCGCGCAGCGAGGCGGTCGCGAGCGCGTCGTTCGCGCAGAAGACCGCATCGACACCAGGATGCGCGTCGAGCAGCGCGCCGACCGCCGCCCGGCCCTCGGCGGCGCTCATGCCGTCGTCGACGAACGCCGTCAGCGGCGCCTGCGCGCCGGCCTCGCGCGCGGCCTCGCGCAGGCCGCGCAGCCGCTTGCCCGAGCGCACCTCCTGCCCGGGCGCGCTGCCGACGAACGCCCAGCGGCGCCGGCCCCGCGCGGCGAGGAAGCGGCCGGCCTCGCGGCCGGCGGCCACGTTCGAGAAGCCCACCAGCATGTCGATCGGATGCGCGGTCAGGTCCCAGATCTCGACGACCGGCAGCGCGTGGCGGGCGAGCAGATCGCGCGTCTCGTCGGCATGCGAGACGCCTGTCAGCACCAGCGCGTCGACCCGCCGGCCGAGGAAGCTGCGCACCAGCGCAGCCTCGGCCCGCGGGTCGTAACCGCTGTCGCCGAGCATCAGCTCGTAGCCGGCGGGCCGCAGCACCGAGGACAGGCCGTGCACCGTGCTCGCGTAGACCGAGTTCATCAGCGTGGGCACGATCGCCGCCACCACGCGGCTGCGGCTCGAGGCGAGCGCGCTCGCCGAGCCGTTCGGCAGGTAGCCGAGCCGCGCGACCGCACGGCGCACCGCGTCCAGCGTCGCCGGGGCGACCCGGTCGGGCGCCCGCAGCGCCCGCGACACGGTCATGCTCGAGACGCCCGCCGCGCGCGCCACCTCGACCAGGCGCACGGGCGCCTCGCGGCCGGCACCGCGCGGCGCGGCGGCAGCCGTTTGTGCGGTGCGCCTTGACATGGCCGTGAGACTACCGCCAAATCGGGCCACCGTGTTAGCGCTAACACCGAGATCCCGATGCAGCACCCGACGACACGCCTCACCCCGGAACAGGTCGACCACTATCGCGCCGAGGGCTACCTCGTCGTCCACGACGTCCTCGACGCCGCCGAGCTCGCGACGCTGCGCGACGCGGTCGACACGCTGCTCGCCGGCGCGCGCGGCCTCGCGACGCACACCGAGCTCTACGACCTCGAGGACTCGCACACCCCCGAGGCGCCGCGCGTGCGCCGGCTCAAGATGCCGCACAAGGCGCATCCGGCCTTCGATTCGCTGATCCGCAGTCCCAAGGTGCTCGAGCTGCTGACGCCGCTGCTCGGCCCCTCGGTGCGCATGCAGACCTCCAAGCTCAACCTGAAGTCGGCCGGCTACGGCGCGCCGGTCGAATGGCACCAGGACTGGGCCTTCTACCCGCACACCAACGACGACGTGCTCGCGGTGGGCGTGCTGCTCGACGACTTCGTGCCCGACAACGGGCCGATGATGGTCGTGCCGGGCACGCACCGCGGCGCGATCCACAGCCACCACCACGACGGCGTGTTCGTCGGTGCGATCGAGCCGTCCGGCATCGCCGCCGAGATCGGTCGCGCTGTGCCGCTGCTGGCGCGCGCGGGCTCGATCACGCTGCACCACGCCCGGCTGATCCACGGCTCGGCGACCAACACCTCGGGCCGCCCGCGCAACTTCCTGCTCTACGAGGCGATGGCCGCCGACGCCTGGCCGCTGGCCGGCGGGCACTGGGGCGACCTGGCGCAGTTCGACGCGCGGATGGTCTGCGGCGAGCCGACGCTGCAGCCGCGCATGACCGCGGTACCGGTGCGCATGCCGTTCCCGAAGCCGCCCGAGGCGGCCTCGCTCTACCAGTCGCAGAAGTACATGGGCACGCGGTTCTTCGAAGTCGCCCGATAGAGGCGGCTCCCGGCGCCGCGCATGCCGCGCGGTCCGTCATTCAGCACGACACGAGGAGACGACGATGAGAAGACAGGTCATCAAGGGGCTGGCGGGCGGGCTCGCGCTCGGCGCGGCCGGATTCACGGCACGGCCGGCGAACGCGCAGCCGACCCTGGTGTTCGGCGGCTCGGACGCGGTCGGCACGGTGCTCGACCGCACCAACGCGATGTTCACGAAGCTGGTGAACGAGCGCGCTGCCGGGAAGGTGAAGATCAACTTCATCCAGGGCGAGCAGCTCGGCAGCGACGTCCAGGTCATCGAGCAGATGATGAAGGGCTCGGTCGCCTTCTACGGCGACGTGCTCGACTGGTACTCGAACTGGGTCAAGGACTTCGCGGTGCTGGCCTGGGGCTTCACCTTCCGCGACAACGACCACTTCCAGAAGTTCATCGACTCGCCGACCTTCGCGGCGATGGCCGAGGAGCTGCGTACGAAGCAGGGCCTGCGGATCCTGGCGGCCGCGCCGACCCAGCCGCGGATCCTGTTCGCGAAGAAGGCCGTGCAGACCCCGGACGACCTGAAGGACGTGAAGATGCGCGTCCCGGAGATCAAGACCTACCTGAACCTCTGGCAGGCGATGGGCACCAAGCCCGCGCGCGTCGCCTGGGCCGAGGTCTTCCTGGGCCTGAAGACCGGCGTGATCGACGCCGCCGAAGGCCCGATCGGATCGGCCTACGCGCAGAAGTTCCACACCGCCGCGCCCGCGGTGATGCGGACCGACCACCTGCTGTCCTCGCTGCACATCACCGTCAACGACAAGGTGTTCGCCTCGCTGCCGGCCGACGTGCAGAAGGTGATGGTCGACGCGGCCAAGGAGGCGGTGATCTGGGGCCGGCGGGAGTCCGAGGCCGAGACCGACGACCTCACGAAGAAGATGGCGGCCGAGGGCGCCAAGGTGATCATGGTCGACCGGGCGCCGTTCGCGCAGCGCGCGCTGTCCGCGGTCGAGGGCATGGAGCGGGACGGCGCCTGGCCGGCCGGCCTCTACCAGAAGATCCGCGACATCAGATGAGCGTGCGACGGGCGCCGAGCGCGCCCGTCGCCGACGAGGACCCCGACATGGATTCGCTGCTCGCCCGCTGGTGGCGGCTGCTCGAGCTGATCGCGCGCCTCGAGCGCGCCCTCGGCGTGCTGCTGCTCTCGACCATCGTCGTCTCGATCACCATCCAGGTGATCACCCGGTACCTGTTCGGCCAGCCGCTGGTCTGGGTCGAGGAGCTCGCCGGCTACTGCTTCCTGTGGTCGATCTTCCTGGGCGCCGCGCTCGGCCTGAAGGAGCTGCGCCACATCCGCATCGAGACCTTCGTCGCGCGGCTGGCGGTGCGTCCGCAGGCGCTGTGGCGGGCCGGCACCTGGGCGGTCGCCGGGCTGTGCTGCGTCGTGATCGCGGTGCAGGCCTGGGACATCATGGACGTCGAGTCGCGCAGCCGCACGATGTCGCTGCCCATCGACCTGCCGCGCCACCTGTTCTACTCGATGCCGCTGTTCGTCTGCGTGGTCTCGATGGGCCTGACCATCGCCTACCTGATCTGCGCCGAGCTCGCGCTGGCCGCGAGCGGCCGTCCGGTCGACGCCCAGCAGGCGCGGCTCGAGCGCGAGCGCGCCGCGATGGCCGATGACGCCGAGGCCGATGCGATCGCCGAACGGCTGGTCGCCTCGTCGCATGCGAACGCGGCGGCGGGCGGCAGGGAGCGCGCGCGGTGAGCGTGCTGCCGATGTTCGCGGTGCTGTTCGGGCTGATCGCGCTCGAGCTGCCGATCGCCTTCGCGCTGATCGCGTCGGCGCTGGCCTGGCTCCAGTTCGCCTCGCCGGTGCCGATGTCGCTCGTCGTCCAGCGGATGACCTCGGGGGTCGACAGCTTCCCGCTGCTCGCGATCCCGCTGTTCGTGCTCGCCGGCAACCTGCTGAACGTGGGCGGCATCGCGGCCCGGATCTTCGAGTTCGCGGTCGCGCTGGTCGGCCACTTCCGCGGCGGCCTCGCGCAGGTCAACATCTTCGCGAGCCTGATCTTCGCCGGCATGTCGGGCGTCGCCCAGGCGGATGCCGCGGGCCTGGGCACGGTCGAGATCAAGGCGATGAAGAAGGAGGGCTTCGACGCCGCCTTCGCCGCCGCCTGCAGCGCCGCCTCGGCGATCGTCGGCCCGATCATCCCGCCCTCGGTGATCATGGTCGTCTACGGCGTGCTCGCGCAGGTCTCGATCGGCGACCTGTTCCTCGCCGGCCTCGTGCCGGGCTTCACCATCGGCTTCCTGCTGATGGCGATGGTCTACTGGCTGGTGTCGACCGGCCGGGTCCATGCGCCGGTCACGCCGCGCGCGAGCGCCTCGCACCTCGGCCGCAGCTTCGTGCGCGCGATCCCCGCGCTGTCGGCGCCGGTGATCCTGGTGGTCGGCCTGCTGTCGGGCGTGGCGACGCCGACCGAGCTCGGTGCGATCACCGTCGTCTACGCGACGATCCTCGGCTTCGCCTACCGCGAACTCACGCCGCGCAAGCTCTACGCGTGCATCGCCGAGACCTTCGTCACCAGCGGCGTGCTGATCTTCATCATGGCCGCGGCGGTGCCGTTCGGCTGGGCGATCGCCGTCAACAACATCCCGGCGAACCTCGCGGCGTCGATGCTCGAGCTCACCACGAACAAGTGGCTGATCCTGGCGATGATCAACGTGATGCTGCTGGTCATCGGCTGCTTCATGGAGACGACCGCGATCCTGCTGATCGCGGTGCCGACCTTCCTGCCGCTGATCAAGGCGGTCGGCATCGATCCGGTCCACTTCGGGCTGGTGATCATCCTGAACCTGCTGATCGGCGCCACCACGCCGCCCTTCGGCGTGCTGCTGTTCATCGTGCAGGACATCGCCAAGGTGAGCTTCGGCGCGGTCGTGCGGGCGATCCTGCCGTTCTATGTGCCGCTGGGCATCGCGCTGGTGATGGTCACCTACTGGCCCGACCTGTCGCTGTGGCTGCCGCGGATGCTCAGGTAGCGGTCGGTCCGCGCGCCGGCCGGCCGCCGGGCCCGCGGTTTCCCGGGCCGCGGCTTTGATCGCCCGGGGCGCTTCGATTACAGTCCGCCCCCATCCCGACACCGCTCCCGCAGGAGATTCCCCGTGAACCACATCGACCTGAAGGACCGCTGCGCGGTCGTCACCGGCGGCGCCGCCGGCATCGGCCTGGCCGTCGCGCAGCGCTTCGCCGCGAGCGGCGCACGCGTGGCGCTCTGGGACGTGAACGAGGCGGCCGCCAAGGCCGCGGCGGCCTCGCTGGGTGCCGGCCACCTCGGTCTCGCGGTCGACGTCGCCGACGAGGCCTCGGTGCAGGCCGCCACCGACGCGACCTCGGCCGCGTTCGGGCGCATCGACGTGCTGGTCTGCAGCGCCGGCATCACCGGCCCGAACACCACCGTCGTCGAGTACCCGGCCGACGCCTGGCGCCGCGTGTTCGACGTGAACGTCCACGGCACGTTCCTGTGCGACCGCGCGGTGGTGAGGAAGATGCTCGAGCGCGACTACGGCCGCGTGATCAACATCGCCTCGATCGCAGGCAAGGAAGGCAACCCGAACGCCTCGGCGTACTCGGCCTCGAAGGCGGCGGTGATCGGCCTGACCAAGTCGCTCGGCAAGGAGCTCGCGAAGACCGGCATCCGCGTCAACTGCATCACGCCGGCGGCGGTCAAGACCGCGATCTTCGACCAGATGACGCAGCAGCACATCGACTTCATGCTGTCGAAGATCCCGATGGCGCGCTTCGGCGGCGTCGAGGAGATCGCCGCGATGGTGGCCTGGCTGGCCAGCGAGGAATGCTCGTTCTCCACCGGCGCGGTCTTCGACCTGTCCGGCGGCCGGGCGGTCTACTGATGGCTGCGCCCTCCGAGGCGGCGGGCGCGCCGCCGCCCCGCCACGACGCCGACGCGCTGGTCGCGTTCGCGCTCGCGCTGCTGCGCGCGAGCGGGCTCGAGGAGGCGCTGGCGACCGATGTCGCCGAGGTGCTGGTCGAGGGCGACCTGCTCGGCCACGACACCCACGGCCTGGCGCTGCTCGCCGGCTACCTCGGCGAGCTCGACCGCGGCGCGATGGCGAAGTCGGGCGCGCCCGACGTGATCGCCGAGCGCACCGTCGCCGCGACCTGGGACGGCCGCCGGCTGCCCGGCCCGGCGCTGGTGCGCCGCGCGATCGAGTGGGCCGCGCCGCGTGCGCGCGAGCACGGCTGCGCGACGGTCGCGATCCGCCGCAGCCACCACATCGCCTGCCTCGCGGCCTATCTCGAGGCGACGGTGCGCAGCGGGCTGATGGTCGAGATCTACAGCTCGGACCCTGCGGTGGCCAGCGTCGCGCCCTTCGGCGGCACGCAGGCGGTGTTCACGCCGAACCCGATGGCGGTGGGATTCCCGACCTCGGGCGACCCGGTGCTGATCGACATCTCCGCGTCCATCACCACCAACGGCATGAGCAACCGCCTCAAGGCGGCCGGCCGGCGCGGCGCGCACGCCTGGTGGCTCGACGCGCTCGGGCAGCCGAGCGACGACCCGGCGGTGCTGTTCACGCAGCCCCCGGGCACGATCCTGCCGCTCGGCGGCGTGGACGCCGGCCACAAGGGCTACGGGCTGGCGCTCTCCATCGAGGCGATGACCGGCGGCCTGGCAGGCTACGGGCGTGCCGACGTGCCCGAGGGCTGGGGCGCGACGGTCTGCGTGCGGGTGAGCGACCCCGAGGCCTTCGCGGGGCTCGGCGCCTTCATGCTGCAGACCGACTGGATCGCGCAGGCCTGCCACGGCTCGGTGCCGCGCGATGCGGCGCAGCCGGTGCGCCTGCCGGGCGAGCGCGCGCTCGCCCGCAAGCGCGAGCAGCACGCCCGTGGCGTCTCGCTGCATCCGTCGATCCTGCCGGCGCTCGCGCCGTGGGCGAAGCGCTTCGGCGTGACCGCGCCCGTCGCGGTCGGCTGAAGGAGGCCGACATGACCGCATCCCCCTCCCGGACAGCCCAGTGGCTGTTGACCCAGCATCGCGAGCGCCGGACCTTCCGGTCGTTCCCGGCCGGCATCCGCCCGGCCAGCCTGGCCGATGCCTATCTCGCGCAGGCCCGCTTCGTCGACCTCAAGGCACGGGACTGCGGTGCGCCGGTCGGCTGGAAGATCGCGCTGTCCAATCCCGCGATGCAGCGGCTGGTCGGACTCGACGCGCCGGTCGCGGGCCGGCTGCTGTCCGGCCAGGTGGTGGCGGGGCCGGCGAGCACGTCGGTCGGCGCCTACGGGCGACTGCTGATCGAGTTCGAGATCGCGGTCGAGCTCGGCGCGGACCTGCCCGCACCGGGCGGCCGGTGCAGCCGCGAGCAGGCGCATGCCGCGGTCGCGGCCGTGCGCCCGGCCTTCGAGCTGGCCGACGACCGTGATGCCGACTACGCGCGGCTCGGCGACGAGGCCTTCCAGATGGTGGCCGACAACGCCTGGAACGAGGGCGCGGTGCTGGGCATGCGCCGCGAGGACTGGGCCGGCCTCGATCTCGAGGCCATCGTCGGCCGGGTGTTCTGCGACGACGTGCCGGTCGGCAGCGGCCGGGGCGGCGACCTGATGGGCCATCCGCTGGATGCGCTCGCCTGGCTGGCCGGCAGCGCCGCATCGCGCGGCCTGACGATGCGTCGGGGCGACGTCGCGATCCTCGGCAGCCTGGTCACCTCCCGCTTCCCGAAGGCGGGCGAGCGCTGGCGCTTCGAGCTCGAGGGCTTCGAGCCGCTGCTGCTGTCCATCGAGCCCTGAACCGGAGCGCCCGAGATGAGCGCTGCCAGCGAGACCGACGGCCCCGACCCCAGCCGGTATCGGCACGGACTCCGGTGCCTGCACGACTACCTGCGCCTGCATGCCCGGGCCCAGCCCGACAAGCCGGCCTTCATCTGGTACGGCCGCGAGATCGGCTACCTCGAGCTCGACCGCTGGAGCGACGCCCTGGCGGTCCGGCTGGCGCAGCTCGGCGTCGCGCCGGGCGATCGGGTCGCCCTGTTCCTGAACAACTGTCCCCAGTACGTGGTCGCGCACGTCGCGATCCAGAAGCTCGGCGCGATCGTGGGCCCCTGCGGCCCGCTGTTCAAGGCCGCGGAACTCGAGTACCAGCTGAACGACCTCGGGGCCCGCGTCGTGATCGCCGCCGATGTCCTGTTTCCGGTGCTCGCGTCCGTGCAGGCGAAGACCTCGGTCACGCATGTCTTCTGCACCCACTACGGCGACCTGCTGCCGCCCGTACCCACGCTCGCGCTGCCCGACGAACTCAAGGCACCCCGCACCCGGCCGGCCGGCACCGAGGACCTGCTCGAGGCGATCGCGGCGGTGCCGCCCGACGCCGCCCTGCCGGCGCATTCACCGGCGATCGACGACATCGCGCTGCTGACCTACACCTCGGGCACCACCGGCCTGCCCAAGGGGGCGATGCTCAGCCATCGCAATGCCCTCTTCAAGACCGGTGTCACCGCCGACTGCAACGACGTCCGCGGCGACGACGTGACCCTCGCGATCGCGCCGGTCTATCACATCGCCGGCATGCTGATGGGCATCGATGCGACGCTCTACGCGGGGTGCACCACCGTGCTGCTGCACCGCTTCGACCCGCTGGCGGTGCTGCAGGCGATCGACCGCTACCGGGTCACCTGGTGGTACGGCATGGCGCCGATGAACGTGGCCGTCATGCAGGTCCCCGACGCCGGGCGCTTCGAGCTGCGCTCGCTGCGGCTCAATCCCACCACCAGCTTCGGCATCGTCCTGACCGAGCCGCTCGCCCTTCAGTGGCACGCCTTCACCGGCGGCGCGCTGTGCTACGAGGCGGCGTACGGACTGTCCGAGACCCACACCTGCGACACCTACATGCCCAGCGACGCGGTGCGCTGGGGCTGCCACGGCCGGCTCGCGCCCGGCGTGTCGTGCCGGATCGTCGACCCCGACACCGGACGGGTGCTGCCGGTCGGCGAGTCGGGCGAGATCACGCTGCGCAGCCCGGGCAACTTCAGGGGCTACTGGAACCGCCCCGACGCCACCGCCAGCACCCTGCGCGAGGGCTGGGTGTTCACCGGCGACATGGGCCGGCTCGACGCCGACGGCTACCTGACCTTCATGGGCCGCTTCAAGGAGATGATCAAGGTCTCCGGCTACAGCGTCTTCCCGGAAGAGGTCGAGCGCCTGCTGATCCTGCATCCGGACATCGCCGCGGCTGCGGTGATCGGTGTGCCGGATGCGACCAAGGGCGAGGTCGTGAAGGCCGTGATCGTGCTCAAGCAGACTGCGGGCGGCCGCCTGACCGAGCAGGCGGTCATCGACTGGAGCCGGGAGAACATGTCCGCCTACAAGGTGCCCTGCTTCGTCGAGTTCCGCGATGCGCTGCCCGCCACCGGCGCGGGCAAGGTGCTCCGCAGGCTGCTGAAGTCGTGAGGAGGGCGCCCGGATGCTGACCACGAAGCAGGCGATCTTCCGCAGGTACTGGCATGCGGTGATGCCGCTGTCGATGCTCGCCGACGGCCCGAAGCCGTTCACGCTGCTGGGCGAGGCGATCGTGCTGTTCCTCGACGCCGACGGCGCGCCCGCCGCGCTGCGCGACCGCTGCTGCCACCGCACCGCGAAGCTCTCGAAGGGCTGGTGCGAGGGCGGGCGGCTGGTCTGCGGCTACCACGGCTGGAACTACGACGGCACCGGCCGCGTGGTGAAGATCCCGCAGTACGCGCCCGATCGCGCGATCCCCGAGGACTACCGGACCCCCGCCTACCACTGCACCGCGAAGCACGGCTACGCCTGGGTCGCGCTCGAGGACCCGATCGCGCCGATCTTCGAGGTGCCCGAGTTCGAGGCGCCCGGCTGGCGCACCATCTTCCAGTTCTACGAGCGCTGGGAGACCAGCCCGCTGCGGGCGCTGGAGAACTCCTTCGACAACGCGCACTTCAGCATCGTGCACCGCGCGACCTTCGGGGTCGCGGCGCAGCCGGCTCCCAGCCGCTACGAGCTGATCGAGCGGCCGGACGGCTTCCACGCCGAGACCGTGATCGACGCGGCGAATCCGCCGGCGTTCCGCCGCATCAGCGGCGTCGAGGACGCGGTCACCACGCGCCACATGCGCAACGCCTACTACCTGCCGTTCTCGCGGCGCCTCGACATCGAGTACCCGAGCGGCATCCGGCACGTGATCATCAACTGCTTCACGCCGATCGACGACGGCAGCCTGATGCTCGCGCAGTGGCTGTTCCGGAACGACACCGAGGCCGACTGCCCGGCGCAGCTGCTGATCGACTTCGACCATGTGATCACCCGCGAGGACAAGGCGATCCTCGAGTCGACCGATCCGGACGCGCTGGTCGACACGCGCCGGCGCGGCGTCGAGTACTCGATGGACAGCGACCGCCCCGGGATGCTGATCCGCAAGAAGCTGATGGCGCTGCTCGCCGCGCACGGCGAGTCAGAGGTGTTCCGGGGCGCGCCCGACCGCGCCTGAGCCGATGCGCGGGCGCGGGCGCGCGCCTCGGAACGGCCCCGGGCGGGGCGCGCGGGCCCGGGTCTATACTGCGGCGCCCCCAAGACCCGAACGCCCCCGGAGCCACGCCATGACCCGTCCCGTCCTCCTGCTGTCGTCCCTGCACGCCGGCACTCAGCAGGAACTCGAATCGACCTGGCAGGTGCACCGCTACCACGAGGCCGCCGACAAGCCGGCGCTGCTCGCCTCGCTCGCCGACACCTGCGAGGTCGTCGTGACCTCGGGCGGGCGCGGCTGCGAGGCCGCGCTGATGAAGGCGTTGCCGAAGCTCAAGCTGGTGTCCTGCTTCGGTGTCGGCGTCGACGCGATCGACCTCGGCCATGCGAAGGCGAACGGCATCGCGGTGACCAACACCCCGGACGTGCTGACCGACGACGTCGCCGACCTCGCGGTCGCGCTGATGCTCGCGTCGCTGCGCCAGGTGGTGGCCGCCGACCGCTGGGTGCGCGACGGCTCGTGGGTGAAGCGAGGCGGGCTGCCCCTGACCACCGCGGTCGCCAAGCGCCGCGTCGGCATCGTCGGGCTGGGCCGCATCGGCCAGGCGATCGCGCAGCGCTGCGCGTCGTTCGGCACCGAGATCGCCTACCACGGCCCGAACCGCAAGCCGGTCGACTGGGCCTACTACGCCGACCCGGTCGAGATGGCCCGCTGGGCCGACGTCGTGATCGCCGCCTGCCCCGGGGGCGCCGCGACCAAGGGCATCGTCTCGCGCGCGGTGCTCGAGGCGCTCGGGCCCACCGGCCACTTCGTGAACATCGCGCGCGGCTCGGTCGTCGACCAGCCGGCGATGGTCGAGCTGCTGGCCTCGGGCGCGCTGGGCGGCGCGGGTCTGGACGTCTTCGACGACGAGCCGAACGTGCCGCAGGCGCTGATCGACATCCCGCGCGTCGTGCTGCAGCCCCACCATGCGAGCGGCACACACGACACCCGGACCGCGATGGGGCGGCTCACGCTCGACAACGTCGCGGCGTACTTCGCGGGCCGGCCGCTGCTGACTCAGGTCTGAGGGTCGGCCGCCCGCGGCGGCACGGCCTCGACGGCCTGCCCGTCCGGCGCGGCCGGATCCCGAGGCAGCGGGCGGAGCACCGGATCTGCGTGCAGCGCCGGATCGGCCGGCACCACCGCGTCGGCCGGACGTGCCGGGTCGTGGCGGACGGGTTCATGGCGGGGGGCATCGGCCGAGGGGCGGGCCCCGTCGCCGCGCTGGCCGCGCGATCGGGCGTGCTGGCGCAGGAATCGCGAAGGCTCGGGGCGGCCGTCCTGGCGGCCGAACAGCAGCCGCGACAGCTCGGTCAGCGCCTGCTGGTACACACCACGCTTGAACTCGATCACCCCGTCGAGCGGGATCCAGTAGTCGTGCCAGCGCCAGGCGTCGAACTCCGGGTGCTCGGAGGCGCGCAGGCAGACGTCGCTGTCCTTGCCGACCAGCCGCAGCAGGAACCAGATCTGCTTCTGGCCGCGGTAGTGCCCGCGCCATTCGCGGCGCACCCAGTTCTGCGGCACCTCGTAGCGCAGCCAGTCGCGAGTGCGGCCGATGATCCGCACGTGCTCGGGCAGCAGTCCGACCTCCTCGTGCAGCTCGCGGTACATCGCCTGCTCGGGCGTCTCGCCCCGGTCGATGCCGCCCTGCGGGAACTGCCACGAATGCTCGCGGATCCGCTTGCCCCAGAAGACCTCGTTGCGCTGATTGACCAGGATGATGCCGACGTTGGGGCGATAGCCGTCCTTGTCCAGCATGGGCTACCCCTCGATCCCTTAGAATTGAACCGATTATATCGACGCGCCCGCATGACAGCGGGACGACCCGCTGCCCATGAAAGCCTCCCGATTCCTGATCACGACGCTCAAGGAAGCGCCCGCCGACGCCGAGGTCGCCAGCCACCGGCTGATGACCCGTGCGGGCATGATCCGCAAGCTCGCCGGCGGCATCTACTCGTACATGCCGATGGGCCTGCGCGTGATCCGCAAGGTCGAGGCCATCGTGCGCGAAGAGATGAACCGGGCCGGCGCGATCGAGCTGCTGATGCCGGTGATCCAGCCGGCCGAGCTGTGGCAGGAGTCGGGCCGCTGGGAGAAGTACGGCGCCGAGCTCATGCGGATCAAGGACCGCCACGACCGCGACTTCATCGTGCAGCCGACCTCCGAGGAGGTGATCACCGACATCGCCCGCCAGGAGATCCGCAGCTACCGGCAGATGCCGAAGAACCTGTACCACATCCAGACCAAGTTCCGCGACGAGCGGCGTCCGCGCTTCGGCGTGATGCGCGGGCGCGAGTTCACGATGAAGGATGCGTACTCGTTCGACCGCTCGCCCGAGACCGCGCTGATCAGCTATCAGGCGATGTTCGACGCCTACGTGCGGATCTTCGAGCGCATGGGGCTGCAGTTCCGTGCGGTCGCGGCCGACACCGGCGCGATCGGGGGTTCGGCCTCGCACGAGTTCCAGGTCATCGCCGACACCGGCGAGGACGCGATCGCGTACTGCGCCGATTCCGGCTACGCGGCGAACGTCGAACTCGCCGAGGCGATGTCGCTCGTCGCCGAGCGCGCCGCGCCCACGCAGCCCTTCGCGAAGACCCCCACGCCCGGCAAGGCGCGCTGCGAGGACGTCGCCGCATTGCTCGGGCTGCCGCTGCAGCAGACCGTGAAGTCGCTGGTGCTGGCGGTCGACGAGCTCGAGCCGCTCAAGGACGGCGCCGACCCGGACACGCCGCGGCGCATCGTCTTCACGCAGGTCTGGCTGCTGCTGGTGCGCGGCGACCACGAGCTCAACGAGATCAAGGCCGGCAAGGTGCCCGGGCTCGCGGGCTTCCGGTTCGCGACCGAGGCCGAGATCGTGGCCCACTTCGGCTGCACACCCGGCTATCTCGGCCCGATCGGCGCCACGCATCCGGTCAAGCTCGTCGTCGACCGCACGGTCGCCAACATGAGCGACTTCGTGTGCGGCGCGAACCTGGTCGACCACCACTTCACCGGCGTGAACTGGGGCCGCGACCTGCCGATGCCGGGCGAGGGCGGGGTGGCGGTCGCCGACCTGCGCAACGTGGTCGAGGGCGATCCCTCGCCCGACGGCCGTGGGCGCCTGTCGATCCAGCGCGGCATCGAGGTGGGTCACGTGTTCTACCTCGGCACCAAGTACTCCACCGCGATGAACGCCAGCTTCGTCGACGAGGACGGCAAGTCCAAGCCCATCGAGATGGGCTGCTACGGCATCGGCATCACCCGGCTGCCGGCGGCCGCCATCGAGCAGAACCACGACGACAAGGGCATCGTCTGGCCCCGGCCGATCGCGCCGTTCGACCTCGTGATCACGCCGCTCGGCTACTCGCGGTCGCAAAACGTCAAGGCCGCGGCCGACGGACTGTACGATCGGCTGGTGCAGGCGGGCATCGACGTGATCCTGGACGACCGCGACGAGCGGCCGGGTGCGATGTTCGCCGACTGGGAGCTCATCGGCGTGCCGCTTCGCGTCACCGTCGGCGAGCGCGGGCTCAAGGAAGGCCAGGTCGAGCTGACGGTGCGGCGGGGGATGACCACCACGCAGGTGCCGCTCGACGAGGCCTTCGACTCGGTGATGGAAGCGCTGAAGGCGTGCTGACAGGCGGGAACCGGACGAAGACCGAGGCAGGGGCGCGATGGCGGACGTACGCGACCGCGTACGTGTCTGTGGTCGTGCTCGCGGCCGGGCTGGCCGCGCCGCCTGCCGCACGTGCCGGTGCACAGATCTACGAGCCGCTGTCGGACTCGGTGCGCGTCGCGCTGATCGCCGCCATGCAGGACCGCTCCCCGCCCGAGCCGCGCTTCGCCTCCACGATGGAGCGCGTCGACTGGCTCGCCGACATGGCCGCGCGGCTGCCGGCGCGACACAAGCCGACCCATGCCGAACGCGTCGAGTTCCTGCGGATGGTCCGCTACGAGGCCCAGCGCGCTGGGCTCGACCCGCAGCTGGTGCTTGGGCTGATCCAGGTCGAGAGCGGCTTCCGGCGCCACGCGATCTCCTCGGCCGGCGCCCGCGGCTACATGCAGGTCATGCCCTTCTGGACCCGTCTGATCGGCGACGGCGAGCCCTCGGGCCTGTTCGACGCGCGCGCCAACCTGCGCTACGGCTGCGTGATCCTGCGCCACTACCTCGACATGGAGCGCGGCGACCTGTATCGCGCGCTCGGCCGCTACAACGGCAGCCTCGGGCGCCCCGAGTACCCGAACATGGTGCTGGACGCCTGGAAGCGCTGGGCGTACGGATCCATGTCGACGGTCACCTTGCTGTCCGCGCCTCCTGGTACCGCTTCGGCGTCGGAATCCACCCGCTGAAATCGATAGACGCCGACCGCGACGAACCCGTCGTAGCCTTCGGTCTTGCGGACGAAGGAGATCTTGCTCTCGATCTTCTTGGTCTGCGGACGGGGACATTCGTACTCGACCCAGCCGCCGCCCTTCTGAGCCATGGCGCGCAGTTCTTGGACCAGCAGCTTGCCGTCCCTAGAGGCGCACTGCCGCCAGTGGAAGCCGGTCCCCGAGGGGACCGGCATCGCAGCGGCCGGAAGGTCCGGAGCGATGCGTCCGTGTCGTTGGACACGGAGCAGATGGCTCACCGCCGGATCGAGGCCATGTAGTCGTCGAAGGTGTTCTCGGTGACGCGGAACCAGGTGATCAGATCGCGCTGCACGCCGAAGTAATGGTCGTGCAGCTTCTTGAACTCCGGGGACTTCTCGCGCGTCTCGGCGTAGACCTCCTGGGTGGCCTTGAAGCACGCGTCCATGACGGGCTTCGGGAAGGGCTTGAGCACCGCGCCCGCGCCGACGAGCCGCTTGATCGCCTGCGGATTCGTCGCGTCATAGCGCGCGAGCATGAATGCGTTCGCCTCTTCGCAGGCGGCCTCGAGTGCCGCGCGGTAGTCGGCCGGCAGCGCCGCGAGCGCCTTGTCGTTCGCGATCGCGTGCACGCCGAGACCGCCTTCCCACCAGCCCGGGTAATAGTAGAACTTCGCGACCTTCTGGAAGCCGAGCTTCTCGTCGTCATGCGGACCGATCCACTCGGCCGCATCGATCGTGCCCTTTTCGAGCGATGGGTAGATGTCGCCGCCGGCGATCTGCTGCGGCACGACACCGAGCTTCGTGAGCACCTGGCCGGCGAATCCGCCGACCCGGAACTTCAGGCCCTTCAGATCTTCGACGGTGTTGATCTCCTTGCGGAACCAGCCGCCCATCTGCGCGCCGGTGTTGCCCGCGAGGAAGCAGGTCACGCCGGCGGCGCGGGAGCTGAACTCATTGAACACTTCCTTGCCGCCCATCTGGTGCCACCACGCCGCGTGCTGACGGGCGTTGAGACCGAACGGAATCGCCGCGCCCACGGCCCAGGCAGGGTCCTTACCGAAGAAATAGTAGAGCGCGGTGTGCGCCATCTCGACGTTGCCGGCTTGCACCGCGTCGAGCACCTGAAGCCCCGGAACGATCTCGCCGGCCGCGTGCACGGAGATTTGGAACCGGCCTCCCGTCAGCGCGGCGACGCGCTTCGAGATCACCTCGGCCGCTCCAAAGATCGTATCGAGGCTCTTCGGGAAGCTCGACGCAAGGCGCCAGCGTACGGCCGGCTGTGCAGACACGATGGCGGGGGCTGCGACGAGCGAGCCGGCAGCCGTGACGGCGGCGGTCCGCGAGAGGAACGTGCGACGGGACATGGGGTCTCCTTGGCGTATGGTTGAGAAACGCGCCGCAGTTGACCATCGCGCTCGCGGGTTGTGTAGCCCCCCTCGCATTCGTGCGGACTGTTGATACGCAGTACTACGCAGTCGCCTTGCGCGCGATCGCGGACGCGGTGCGGGCGTCGCTTGCCGATACTGCTCGGTGCCCAAACAGGGCCGCTTTGTCACGACTGGAGAACGCCTTGAAATGGCTGTTGGCGATCGCTCGTGCGATCGATCGGATGAATATGACCTTCGGCGCGGTGGCCGCGGCGGCGGTCTTTACCGCATGCATGGTGTCGGCCGGTAACGCGACCGTGCGCTACCTGGCCAACTCGAGCTCCAACGCATGGCTCGAGATCCAGTGGTACCTGTTCGGCGCCTGCGTGATGCTGGGCGCGAGCGACGTGCTGCGCCTAAACGAGCATGTCCGCGTCGACGTCCTCTACGGCCGCCTCAGCGGGCGGGCCAAGGCGTGGGTCGACCTGCTGGGCATGCTCGTGTTCCTGCTGCCGGTGACCGTTGTCATCGGCGTCATGGCGTGGCCGTGGTTCGTCGACGCCTTTCGCACGCACGAGATGTCCGGCAATGCCGGGGGGCTGGTCCGCTGGCCGGTGAAGCTGCTGCTGCCACTCGGATTCGGCCTGCTGGCGCTCCAGGGGCTCTCGGAGATCGTCAAGCGCGTCGGCTTCCTTGCTGGCGTACACCGTATGGACACCCAGTACGAGAGGCCAATGCAATGATCACGATGCAGACCATGGCGCCGCTGATGTTCGGCGCGCTCGTGTTCACGATGCTGATTGGTTTTCCCGTCGCGTTCTCGCTCTCCGCGCTCGGGCTCGCCGCCGGCCTGCTGTCGATCGAGCTGGGGTTTTTCCCCGCTCAGTACATGTCGAACCTGCCGCTGCGGGTGTTTGGCATCCTGTCGAACGACCTGCTGCTGGCGATCCCGTTCTTCACGTTCATGGGCGCGATCCTCGAGCGCTGCGGGCTCGCCGAAGACCTGCTCGAAGGCACAGGGCAGCTGTTCGGCACCGTGCCGGGGGGGCTCGCCTACGCGGTGATCGTGGTCGGCGCGATCCTGGGCGCTATCACCGGTACGGTGGCCGCCTCGGTGATTGCGATGGGGATGATCTCGTTGCCGATCATGATGCGCTACGGCTACAACATGCGGCTCGCGACCGGCGTGATCGCGGCCTCGGGCACGATCACCCAGGTCATCCCACCCTCGCTGGTGTTGGTGGTGCTGGCCGACCAGCTCGGCCGCTCGGTCGGCGACATGTACGCGGGCGCGATCGGTCCGTCGATCGCGCAGACGGCGCTGTTCCTCGGCTACATCTTCGTGCTGTCCAAACTCAGGCCGCACTTCATGCCGCCCTTGCCGCCGGAGGCGCGCACGCTCACCGGCTGGCCGCTGTGGCGCAAGGTGCTCTGGGGCATGGTTCCGTCGGTGGTGCTGATCTTCCTGGTGCTCGGCACGATCTTCCTCGGCCTCGCCACGCCGACTGAGGCGGGCGCGATGGGTGCAGTCGGCGCGATGGGTCTGGCGGCCATGCACCGGCGCCTGACGTGGCCGCTGGTGAAGCAGGGCATCGTCTCGACGATGCGGATCACGACGATGGTGATCTTCATCCTGATCGGCTCGACGGTGTTCTCGCTGGTGTTCCAGGGCGTCGACGGCGGGGTCTGGATCGAGCACATTCTGCTGTCGGTTACCGGCGGCACGCCAGTCGGCTTCCTCATCGTCGTCAACCTGTTCGTGTTCTTCCTCGCGTTCTTCCTCGACTTCTTCGAGATCGCGTTCATCATCGTGCCGCTGCTCGCGCCGGTGGCCGAGAAACTGGGCATCGACCTCGTCTGGTTCGGCGTGCTGCTGTGCGTGAATATGCAGACCTCGTTCATGCACCCGCCGTTTGGGTTCGCGCTCTTCTACCTGCGCGGCGTCGCGCCCAAGGAGGTCAAGAGCAGCGACATCTACATGGGCGCGATTCCTTGGGTCGGACTGCAGCTCATCCTGGTCGCCGTGCTGATCTTCTGGCCGGGCATGGTGACGTCGTGGCTCGACAAGCCGGTGCAGGTGGACATGGAGAAAGTCAGGATCGAGATACCGGCGGACGATGCGCCCGCAGACAACCCCGTTCCTGCGATCGAACCGGTCGACAAACCGACCGACGCCCCGCCGGGGCGGTGAGTCGATGCGTGAGGTGTGAGCGTGGTGCGACGCTGCTCAGCGCAGCGTCGTCCAGCCGCGCTCCACCGCGTACTTCAAGAGCCCGCTGGGCGAATCGATGCCCAGCTTGCGACGCAGGCGCAGCCGGTGCGTCTCCACGGTTCGCGTGCTGATGTCGAGCGCGCGGGCCACCGTCTTGTTCGACTGACCATGCGCGAGCAGCAGCAGGATCTCGCGCTCGCGTGGGGTGAGGTCGTCCGGAGCCGAGCGGACTTGCAGCAGCGCCTTTGCCACGCCGGAGCTGTAGTAGACGCCGCCGGCCACGACCGCGTCGATGGCGGTGATCAGCTCGTGCACCGACGCGTCCTTCAGCACGTAGCCTCGCGCGCCGGCGCGGACCGCGCTGACCACGTACTCCTCGTGGTCGTACATCGACAGCATCAGCACCGCGACTTCGGGCACGCGATCGGCCAGCAGCGTCGCGAGTCGGATACCGGTCATGTCCCGCATACCGACGTCAACCAGCATCAGGTCGGGGCGCAGCGCCTGCGCCAGTTCCAGCCCGCGTTCGCCGGACTCGGCCTCGCCGACGACCCTGAGCCGCGGCAACGCCTCGAGGCGCGCGCGCAGCCCCTCCCGGACCAGTGCATGATCGTCGACGATCAGGATCCGAACGGGAGCGGGCACATCGGTCATCTTGAGTTCGGGTCCGATCGAAGGGGTCAGGTCGCGGGGACGGTCGCGCGCAACTCGGTGCGGCCAGGACCGGAGGACAGGAAGAACTCGCCGCCCGCGTGCTCGATGCGTTCGCGGATGTTGCGCAACCCGATACCCTCGATGCCCTCGCGTTCGATGCGGGCGATCTCGAATCCGATGCCGTCGTCGACGATCGACAGCGAGGCGGTTCTCGGGTTGCAGGCGAGCTGGATCTCGACGTGCCTGGCTTGCGAGTGTCGCTCGACGTTGGCCAGGGCTTCCTGGGCGATGCGAAACAGCGTGACCGCCCTCGGGTCGGATTCGTCGGAGCGTGAACCGCGGCTGTTCCACGGGAGTGCGCCCTCGACTCGGACGTTCACGCTGATACCGGTGCGGGAGGAGAACTCTTTGGCGGACTGCTCGAGCGCCGTGGCGAGTCCGAGGTCGTCGAGCGCGCTCGGGCGCAGCGCGTGCGAGATCCGCCTGACCTCGGCGATCGCCTCGCTCAGCCCGTGGAGCTCGCGCGCCATGCTGCGCACCGGCTCGGCGCCGGGCGTCACGAGTCGGTGCTCGACCAGCTCGAAGCGGTACTTCAGTGACACCAGGAGCTGACTGAGTCCGTCGTGCAGCTCGCGCGAGACCCGGGCGCGCTCGGCTTCCTGCGAGAAGACGATGCGCTGAGCCAGCACGCGAAGCTGCCCGTCGGCGATCCGTCTGTCCCTCAGGTTCAGCAGCAGACCTCCGGCGGAGACCGCGCCGACCGACAGCACCGCGACCGCGGCGAGAATCCGCATCGTCGAGGCGATGTTCGCAGCGATCTCGTCGCGCAGCGACTGCAGCGCGGATTCCACATCATCGAGATAGATGCCGGTGCCGATCATCCACCCCCATCGTTCGAGCTGCACCGCGTACCCGAGCTTCGGCGTGACGTGCTTCGTCGACGGCTTGTCCCAGAGGTAGCGCTGGTAGCCGCCGCCCTCTCGGGCACGCGCGACCAGCTCCTGGATCACGCGCACGCCGTTGGCATCGGTGAGCTCCCACTTGTTCTCGCCAACGATCTGCGGCATCCGCGGATGAACGAGGTTGCGCCCCTCGAAGTCGTAGACGAAGAAGTAGCCGTCCTCCCCGAAGCTCATCCCGCTGAGGATCGAGCGCGCCTCCAGTTGTGCGGCGTCGTCATCACGCCCGGCATCGTACAGATGCCCGATCGAGTCGAGCGCGAGTTCGACGTAATGGGCCAGCTCGGTGCGGCGGGCGAGGAGCAGCTTCTCCTCGAGCACCCGCGCCTGCTCCTCGGCCAGGTTGCCCGCCTTCCACCAAAGTACGGTGGCCATCGTCGCGAGCGCGAGCAGCAGCGGAATCAGCGCGAGGACGACCAGTCGGAGTCTCGGGCGCATGGAGAGGGCCGGGGGGTGGTGGGGGTGGGGCTCGTGGAACCCGCGTACTTCAACGCTTCCGAGCGGTGTCGTCAATGCGAAGCATCACTGTTTTCGGTCCGGCTGCACCCGCTGGCTGCGACTAGGTACGGGGGAGCCGCGCAGAATTGTCTACCTGCGGCGCGGAGTGGTGCGAATGGTGCGCGCGGCGCGCATCGACGGACCGGCGTCGCGGCCCGGTCGAACCAAGGCGACGCCAGGCGCCGCCGCGCAAGGTGGGTGCGATGGGCATCAGGGCGGGAGACGCCGCACCGGCGTGCAGGTGCCGATCACCCAGCTGTGTTTCACCGCGCGTATGTGGTTCGCGTGGATGTCCAGACCCACCGCGGAGCGATCGGGCGGCAGGGTCAGCGCGGCAGCGCAGCTCCCGAGCGTCTCGGCGAGCACGACCGACACGCCGCCGTGCAGGATGCTCATCGGTTGCTTCGTGTGCGCATCAACCGGCATCCGCGCGACCAGCCTGTCCGCTCCGACCTGCGTGAACGCGATGCCCATCCGCTCGACTGCGGTGTCCGTGTGGGTCGGCTTCAGCCACTCGAGCGCGGCGGGGCGGCGGCGCTCTAGAACCGCCGATCTTGGTCGTCCGCGCGAAGCGTGGATAATCGGCCCCCGAGGAGCACGACATGAACCTGGCCGCCACGCGGCGCCGTCGGTCTGGCCGACCGCGTGGCGCTCTACCTGCCGAACATGCCCGACTTCGCGGTCGCCTATTTCGCCACGCAGCTGCTCGCAGCGATCACCGTCTCGATCAACGCGATCTTCAAGGCCGCCGAGGTCGAGACCCTGCTGAGCGACGCTGGCGTCGCGGTGGTGCTTACCCTCGCCGCCTACAACGACGCGCTCGAGCACTGCTTCGGCGCGGTCGGCCGCACGGCGAGTGGGGCGAGATCGTCATCCGCGGCCCGGGCGTGATGGCCGGCGACTGGATGCGGCGGGCCGAGACCGCTGAGGCGCTGCGCGACGGCTGGCTGCACTCGAGCGACATCGGCCGCATGGACGAGGGCGGCTATGCGTTCATCGGCTGCGAGCATCTCGCGGCGTGCAAGGGGCCGGCGCGCGTCGACGTGCTGGCGGAGCTCCCCAAGAGCGCCACCGGCATGCTGCTCAAGCGGGTGCTGCGCGAGCAGGCGGCCGCCTCGAACCCTCACTCCAAGGACTGATGCGATGGGCCAGACGGTCTTCCGCGGCTACGACCGCGACGCGCTCGATGCGCAGTACAACAACCGCACCAAGGTGCCGACGTTCCAGGTGCACGTCGAGGGCTGGAACGCCGAGGGCGAGCGCGCCCGTGCCACGCTCGCGCCGCGCCTAGATGTGCGATACGGCGACGGCGAGCGCCAGGCGGTGAACGTCTACGCCGCGCGCGGCGCGGCGCCCGCGCCGGTGCTGGTCTGGATCCACGGCGGCTACTGGATGTCGCTCACCAAGGCGCAGAACGACTTCGTGGCGCTGGGCTTCATGCCCCACGGCGTGGCGGTGGTCAACGTCGAGTACGACCTGATGCCGGGCGTGCGGATGGACGAGCTGGTGCGCCAATGCCGCGCCGCGGTCGCCTGGACGATCGACAACGCGGCCTCGTTCGGCGGCGACCCGTCGCGGGTCTGGGTCGGCGGGCATTCGGCGGGCGGGCACCTGACTGCGGCGGTGGCAGCGGACCCGGCCCCCGGGCGGCGCCCGGCGGGCGGCTTCGCGTTCAGCGGGCTGTACGACCTCGAGCCGATCCGGCTCAGCTACCTGAACGACACGCTGGCCATCTCCGAGGCCGAGGCGCGCCGCACCGAGCCGGTCGGCATGGCGCCGCCGCCCGCTGGCGACTGGACGCTGTGGGTGGGCGGAGCCGAGGGGCCCGAATACCTGCGCCAGAGCGCCGATCTGGCCGCCGCTTGGGCGAGCGACGACGCGCGGCGCGTGCGGCTGGAGGTGGCGGCAGGCGCCGACCATTTCTCGATCGTCGCGCCGCTCGGCGACCCGGACTCGGTCACCGTCGGTCGGATGCTGGCCGCGATGGGGGCAGGCGGCGCCTGACGTCGTCGCAGGGCTCGGGGACGATCACCACGCCCTCGTCGAGACAGCGCATAGATAGTGGCGGGCTGCGATCGTCCGAGGCCCAGCGGAACGCGTGCAGCGTGCGACCGTCGCGATGGCAGGCCGCGAATCGTACCGGCGCGCGGACGCCCTGCTCGCGCTGCTGTTGCGCGGATCCCCTGCAGCACCCGCGAATTGGCGGCCGCGGGATATCCCGCCAGACGGCCCGACAGAGCGGCCAGGCAGATCGCCTCGGAGTCGGCGGTGTCGAGCCGTGCATGGTCGCGCGGTCGTCGATCAGTGCTTCCACACGCCGGCGGATGCGGCCTTAGCCGTGGATCTGGCCGTTGTCGGCGGTCAGCGACTGGGCGATTGGCCCAGCATCTTCCCGGGGTTCATCAGGCCCTGGGGGTCGAGCGCCTGCTTGAGGCTGCGCATCAGGGCGAGCTCGACCGGCGACTTGTAGCGTGGCAGCTCGTCGCGCCGCAGCACGCCGATCCCGTGCTCGGCCGAGATCGACCCCTCGACGGCGGCGACCGCGTCGTGCACCAGCGCGTTGATCGCGTCCTGCTGCGCCAGCAGCGAGTCGCCGTCCGCACCGAGCGGCGGCGAGACGTTGTAGTGCAGGTTGCCGTCGCCGAGGTGGCCGAACACCACCATCCGGATGCCCGGGAAGTGGCGCGCCAGCAGCGCGTCGGTGCGCTCGACGAAGTCGCCGATGGCCGAGATCGGCACCGAGATGTCGTGCTTGACGTTCTTGCCTTCGGCGGCCTGGGCCTCGGAGATGTTCTCGCGCAGCGCCCAGAAGCGGCGCGACTGCGCGATCGACTGCGCGACCACCGCGTCCGTGACGATGCCGTCCTCGATCGCCCGGGTCATCAGCGCGTCGAATCGATCGGCGGCGTGCGCCGCGCTCTCGGCGTCCGAGGTCTCGAGCAGCACGCAGTAGGGCGGGGTGTCGGCGAAGGGCTTCGGGCAGTCGGGGAAGTGGCGCGCGACCAGCGACAGGCACAGGTCCGACATCATCTCGAAGGCGGTCAGCGACGGGCCGAGCAGGCCGCGCGCGAGCTGCAGCAGCGCGAGCGCCGCATGCGGCGATGCGACCGCGGCGATGGCGGTGACCTGGGCCGCCGGCTGCGGGTAGAGCTTGATCGTGGCCGCGGTGATCACGCCGAGCGTGCCCTCGGCGCCAATGAACAGGTCGCGCAGGTCGTAGCCGGTGTTGTCCTTGCGCAGCCCGCGCAGGCCGTTCCAGACCTCGCCGGCGGCGGTGACCACCTCCAGTCCCAGGCACAGCTCACGCGCGTTGCCGTAGCGCAGCACCCCGGTGCCGCCGGCGTTGGTGGCGAGGTTGCCGCCGATCGTGCAGCTGCCCTCGGCGGCGAGGGACAGCGGGAAGAGCCGACCGGCCTCGCGGGCCGCCGCCTGCACCGACGCCAGCACCGCGCCGGCCTCGACGGTCATCGTGTCGTTGACCGGGTCGATCGCGCGCACCCGGTTCATCCGGGACAGGGACAGCACCACCGCGCGGCCCGTGGTGTCGGGCACCGAGCCGCCGGTCAGGCCGGTGTTGCCGCCCTGCGGGACGATCGGCACGCCGTGCGCGGCGCACCAGCGCACCAGCGTCGCCACCTCCTCGGTCGAGCCGGGCTGCACGACCGCGAGCGCACGCCCGGTCCAGCGCCGGCGCCAGTCGGTCAGGAAGCCGGCGGTATCGGCCGGCTCTGTGAGCACGCGGCCGATGCCGGGCGGGAGGGAGGGAGACATCGTGATCGTGCTCGTCCAGTCAGCCGGCTCTCGCCGGATTCACGTTCTCGTCGCGACCAGCCCGGCGCAAGCATGCGCCGGTCGTTCGGCCGGCGCGGCGCATGCGCCGCGAAACCCCGGCCTCACCACAGGCGTCGGCTCGGGACGCGCAGCAGGTTTGCCCACGGCTTCAGCGAGGGCCGCCCGGGCCGCCGGGCATCATGCCCTTCATGCCTCGCATCATCTTCGCGAGGCCGCCCTTCTGCATCTTCTTCATCATCGACTGCATCTGGTCGAACTGCGCCAGCATCCGGTTGACGTCCTGCACCTGCACGCCCGCGCCGATGGCGATCCGGCGCTTGCGGCTCGCCTTGATCAGCTCGGGCTTGTGGCGCTCGCCCGGGGTCATCGAGTGGATGATCCCCTGCATCCGGCGGATGTCGCGCTCGGCGCGGTCCATGTCGGCCTGACCCGCGGCGGCCTGCATCTGGGCCGGCAGCTTGTCCATCAGCGACGACAGCCCGCCCATCTTCTTCATCTGCGAGATCTGCGCGAGGAAGTCGTTGAGGTCGAAGCGGTTGCCCGACTTGAGCTTGTCGGCGAGGTCCTTGGCGGCCTGCTGGTCGACGTTGGCCTGTGCCTGCTCGACCAGCGCGACGATGTCGCCCATGCCGAGGATTCGGTTGGCCATCCGGTCCGGATGGAAGGCGTCGAGACCGGCCAGCTTCTCGCCGACGCCCACGAACTTGATCGGGCAGCCGGTGACCGCCTTGACCGACAGCGCCGCGCCGCCGCGCGAGTCGCCGTCGAGCTTGGTGAGCACGACGCCGGTCAGCGGCAGCGCCTCCTTGAAGGCGCGCGCGGTGTTGACCGCGTCCTGGCCCTGCATCGCGTCGACGACGAACAGCGTCTCGATCGGGTCGAGCGCGGCATGCAGCGCCGCGATCTCCTTCATCATCGCCTCGTCGATGCCGAGGCGGCCCGCGGTGTCCACCAGCAGCACGTCGTGGTAGTGGTTCTTCGCCCACAGCACGGCGGCGCGCGCGATGTCGACCGGGGACTGGTCGGGCGTGGACGGGAAGAAGTCGGCGCCGGCCTGCTGGGTGACGGTCTGGAGCTGGTCGATCGCGGCCGGCCGGTAGACGTCGCAGGAGACGGTCAGCACCTTCTTCTTCTGCTCGCGCAGCCGCTTGGCCAGCTTGCCGACGGTGGTGGTCTTGCCCGCGCCCTGCAGGCCGGCCATCAGGATGATGGCGGGCGGCTGGGTCGCGAAGTTCAGCTCGGCGGTCGCCCCGCCCATCAGGGCGGTCAGCTCCTGGTGGACGACGCCGACCAGCGCCTGGCCGGGCGACAGGCTGCCGACCACGTCCTGGCCGAGCGCCTTCTCGCGCACCTTCGCGATGAAGTCGCGCACGACCGGCAGGGCCACGTCGGCCTCGAGCAGGGCGATGCGGATCTCGCGCAGCATCTCCTGCGTGTTCGCCTCGGTGAGGCGGGCTTCGCCGCGCATCGTCTTGACGACGCGGGCGAGCCTTTGGGACAGATTGTCGAACATGGGGCCTGCGCTACACTGCGATCGTGACGATTGTACTGATTCTGTTCGCGCTGCCCGCGGCGCTCTACGGCGCGATCTGGCTCGGCGCGTGGCGCGTGGCCTCGGGCGCCCTGCCCGCCCCGGCCGGGCCGGGCGTGCCGGTCCACAGTCCCGCGGAGCCGGCGGCACGCTGGCTGCTGCCCGTCGCCATCGCGCTGCACGGGGCCTCGCTCGCCTGGCCCTGGGACCGTGGCGGCTTCCACTTCGGCTTCGCGAAGGTGCTGTCGGCCACCCTCTGGGTGGGGCTCGTGCTGCTCTGGTTCGAGGGCCGGCGCACCTCGCTCGAGGCGCTGCGGCTGCTGGTGCTGCCGCTGGCCATCGTCACGCTGCTGATGCCGCTCGCCTGGCCGGGCCGCCTGTTCGAGTCGGCGCAGCAGGCGCCGCTCTTCCTGCCGCACCTGCTCGCCGGCACGCTCGCCTACGGGGTGCTGCTGCTGGCCGCGCTGCACGCGCTGCTGATGGTCTGGGTCCAGCGCGACCTGCAGCGCCCGATGCTCGACGCCGATCGTGGCGCGATGTCGCGCTGGGTCGGGCGCATGCCGCCGCTGATGGTGCTCGAGCGGCTGCTGTTCCGCTTCATCGGCCTCGGATTCGTGCTGCTGCTGGCCACGACGATCAGCGGCATGATGTTCTCCGAGGAGGTCTTCGGGCGGCCGTTCCGGCTCGAGCACAAGACCGTCTTCTCGGTGATCTCGCTCGCCGTCTTCGGCGTGCTGCTCGCCGGCCGGGCGGTACGCGGCTGGCGCGGCCGGATCGCCACGCGCTTCACGCTCGGCGGGTTCGGCGTGCTGCTGCTCGCCTACGTCGGCACGCGCTTCGTGCTCGAAGTGCTGCTCGGGCGCTACTGAGCGCGCCGCCGGGAGGACGATGGGCAAGCTGATGACCTGGGTCGTGATCGGCCTGATCGTCTGGGGCGCGTGGCGGCTCTGGACGATCAGCCGGGTCCGCGCCGAGCGTGCGCGAGAGGCCGCCCGCTCCGCGCAGCCTTCGGACGCGGCCGGCGGCGGCGATCCGACCGACACCGCACGCGAGGCCCGGCGCCCGGGCGCGCCCGAGCTGATGATGCAGTGCGCGGTCTGCGGTGTGCACCTGCCGGGCTCGGAGGCCCGCTTCGCAGGTGGCAAGGTCTACTGCAGCGATGCGCACCGCGACGCCCCGGGCACGCCGGTGTCCGGCGACGGTGCCCGCCGCGACGGCCGCTGACATGGCGGCATCGCCACCGGCCGAGAGCACTCCCGGCCGGGAGGCCGCAGGTCTGCCGGCCTACCGGCGCTCCTTCCAGTACTTCGCGCTCTTGCGCCTGGTGGTCGCCGCGCTGCTGATCGCCTACATGCCGGTCATGCGCGGCTCGGGCATCCTCGACGAGCGCTTCGACGCCGAGCTCTTCGTGCCGGTCGCCGGGCTCTACCTCGTGCTCGCCGCGGCCTTCTTCCTGCTGTCGACCCGGTCCGGCCGCCTGCCGCTGCCCACGCTCGCGACGATCCAGATCGCGGTCGACGTCTGCGCCCTGGTGCTGCTGATGCATGCCTCCGGCGGCCAGCGCACCGGCCTCGGCGTGCTGCTGCTGCTGCCCAGTGCGGGGGCCGCGATCCTGGTGAGCGCGCGGGTCGGTCTGACGTTCGCGGCGGCCTCGACGCTGCTGCTGCTCGCCGAGACCGGCTGGCGCGGGCTGATGGGCCAGGCCGGCGACTCGGCCTTCGTCCAGGCGGGGCTGACCGGCGCGACGCTGCTGGTGGCGTCCGCGGTGGTCGGCCGCCTCGCTCGGCGGCTGGCCTCCCAGGAGCGGCTGGCCTGGCGCCGTGGCGAGGACCTGCGCAACCAGCTGGCGGTCACGCAGGCAGTCATCGCCGACCTGCCCGACGGCGTGGTCGTGCTCGGCGCGCGCGGCGAGCCCCGGGCGATCAACCGTTCCGCGCGCGACATGCTGGCCGGCGGCGGCGGCGCGGCGGCGGGGCTGCCGGGACTGCTGCCGCTGCGGGCGGCGCTCGGGATCGGCCCGGCGGGCACGGATGCCGAGCCGCCGACCGATTCCGCCGAGTTCATCGTGCCCGGCGCCGAGGGCGCGGAACGGCGCCTGCGCGCCCGCCGCCTCGGCGTGCCGTCGGACGGGGTCGACGAGGTGGTGGTGCTCGAGGACCTCGGGCGGCTCGAGGCCCGGGCGCAGCAGCTCAAGCTCGCCTCGATGGGCCGGCTGTCCGCCTCGATCGCCCACGAGATCCGCAACCCGCTGTCGGCGATCCGGCATGCGAACGGGCTGCTCGCCGAGCAGCTTGGCGAGCCGCGCCTCGAGCGTCTCGCGAAGATCGTCGAGGACAACTGCCGGCGCATCGACCGCATCATCGAGGACGTGCTGTCGATCTCCAGGCGGGGCAGCGCGACGCCGGAGGCGCTGCCGGCGGGGGCGTTCCTCGTGCAGGCGATCGCCGAGCTGGTCGCGCAGTCCGGCGCCGACGCGCGCCGCATCGAGTGCCGCGTCCACGGCGACATGCCGATCTGGTTCGATGCGGGCAACCTCAGGCAGGTGCTGCTCAACCTGCTGGGCAACGCGCTGCGGCATGCCGGCGACGAGCCCGGGGCGGTGCGCATCGACTGGGCGCCCGACGCCGGCGGGCGCTGGTCGCTGGTCGTCTCCGACGATGGGCCCGGCGTGGCCGCGGCCTCGCGGGTCCACCTGTTCGAGCCGTTCTTCACCACCGAGACGCGCGGCACCGGCCTGGGCCTGCACCTGGCCCGCGAGTTGTGCACCGCCAACGGCGCGACGATCCGCTATCGGCCCGCGAGCGATAATCCGCCCCTTCGAAGCGCCTTCGTCGTCGAGCCCGCTCCCGCGCCCGGCGCCCCCCGATGAATTCCTCGCCTACAGAACAGAACCGCAGCCTCGCCCGCGGCATGCGCGCACCGCGCGCGCTGGTGGTCGACGACGAGGCCGACCTGCGCGAGCTGCTCGAGCTGACGCTCGTGGGCATGGGGCTGGACGTCGACTGCGCGGCCGACCTCGCGTCGGCACGGCGCCTGCTGGCCTCGGGGAGCTACGCGCTGTGCCTCACCGACATGCGCCTGCCCGACGGCGACGGCCTGTCGCTGGTCACCCTGATCGGTGCCGAGCATCCCGACACGCCGATCGCCGTGATCACCGCGTTCGGCAGCGCCGAGAGCGCGGTCGCGGCCCTCAAGGCCGGCGCCTTCGACTACCTGTCGAAGCCGGTCGGGCTCGATGCGCTCCGGGCGCTGGTGCGCTCGGCGCTGCGCCTGTCCGCAGGTGCCGAGGGGGCCGCGGCCGATCCGCCGCCCCTCCCCGCGGTCGAGGCGCCGCGGGTCGCGCCGCTGCGCCCCCCGTCGTTCGACGCGACGCCGGCGGCCCGCATCGTGCCGGGTGCGGGGGCCGGCGCCAGGGCGGCGCCAGGGGCAGGCGGGCTGCTGCTCGGCGTGTCGCCCGCCATCGAGACCGTGCGCGCGAGCATCGCGCGACTCGCCCGCAGCATGGCGCCGGTGGCGATCACCGGCGAGTCCGGCTCCGGCAAGGAGCTGGCCGCACGGCTGATCCACCGCCTCGGCAGCCGGGCGAACCAGCCCTTCGTGGCGGTGAACTGCGGCGCCATCCCCGAGAACCTGATGGAGTCGGAGTTCTTCGGGCACAAGCGCGGCGCGTTCACCGGTGCCGACCAGGACCGCACCGGGTTCTTCCAGGCTGCCGACGGCGGCACGCTGTTCCTCGACGAGGTCGCCGACCTGCCGCTGTCGATGCAGGTCAAGCTGCTGCGGGCGATCCAGGAGCGCTGCGTGCGCCGCGTCGGGCACACCGTCGAGGAACCGGTCGACGTGCGGATCGTCAGCGCCACCCACCAGGACCTCGCCCGCTGCGTCGCGGCCGGCCGCTTCCGCCAGGACCTGTACTACCGCCTGAACGTGATCGAGCTGCGGATGCCGCCGCTGCGCGAGCGGCTCGAGGACGTCGGCGTGCTCGCCGACTCGGTGCTCGTCCGCCTCGCCACGCGCGCGGGCCTGCAGGTGGCGCCGCGGCTGTCGTCCGTGACGCTGCGCTACCTGCAGAGCTACGGCTTCCCGGGCAACGTCCGCGAGCTTGAGAACATTCTCGAGCGCGCGCTCGCGTTCTCCAACGGCGAGGTCATCAACGTCGAGGACCTCGGACTGCGGCCCGCCGGCCACGAGGCCTCGGAGAACGAGCGCGCCGATGCGGACGACACGCAGGATGAGGACGACGGGACCGCTCCGGTCGGGGCCGCCGGGCGTGCTTCCGGGGCCGGCGCCGGGCCCGCCGCGAGCGCCGCGGGCGACGGGCAGGCCGCGGCGGTGCGGGTCACGCAGGGCGCACCGGTGCTGTCGGAAGACGGCATCCCCGAGTCGCTGCCCGACTACCTCGACGCGGTCGAGCGCGACGCGATCCTGCGCGCGCTCGAGCGCACCCGCCACAACCGTACCGCGGCAGCGCGCCTGCTCGGCATCAGCTTCCGCGCGCTGCGCTACCGCATGCAGCGGCTCGGCATCGGCTGATGGCCCGATGAGCGAGCCGTTCGACAGCGAGGGCTGGTACCGCCGGGCACGACGGGTGCCGTCGCCGAACCAGGACGCCCGCCCGCCCGGGGCATCGCCCGAACTGCTCGTCATCCATCACATCAGCCTGCCCCCTGGCGTGCTGTCGGGCGATGCCGTCGAGCGGCTCTTCACCAACGCCCTCGACTGCACGGCCGACCCCCGACTCGCCGGCCTCGAGTCGCTGAGGGTCTCGGCCCACTTCCTGGTGCGCCGGCGCGGCGAACTGCTGCAGTTCGTCCCGTGCGAGGCACGTGCCTGGCATGCCGGGCCGTCGTCCTTCCTCGGCCGCGAGCGCTGCAACGACTTCTCGATCGGCATCGAGCTCGAGGGCACCGGCGAGCGTCGGTACACCGACGCGCAGTACCGGGTGCTCGCCGCGCTGACACGGGCACTCGCCGCGCGCTTTCCGCTGAGACACCTCGCCGGCCACAGTGACATCGCACCCGGGCGAAAGACCGATCCGGGGCCGAGCTTCGACTGGTCGCGCTTCGAGTCGATGCTCGATGGTTGCGGGCTCTCGAGGCCGTTTCCGCCGGAATGCCGCAGCACGTCGAAGAATCTTCCATGAGACCGTGACGACATGCGGGTCGCGGGGCCAGATGCCCCGCTGTCCCGCATCCGGGCTGGGTCCGAGGATGCCGATCGAGACGCCGTGCGGCTCTTCGGGAAGCACCCGATGCGGCGCTTCAGGATGTATCGCTAAAGCCTTGTTCGGGCGCATGAATCGGCCCTCGCCGAACCCGCATCGCGGACTTGCGAGCCGACCGCCCAGGCACTAGAATTAGTCACTCACAAGCGGTCGACCCCTAGATCTAGTGCCACGCGGCCTCACGCCGCCTTCCGGCCGGGCACGGGAATCGCCGCAAGAACACCGTCACCCGATCGACGCGCGCGCGACGACCGGCCAGGCCCCGTCAGGGTCCTGGCCAGGCCCCCTTCACGCTGGCGCCACCGGGTGGTCCTCGAATCACACCAGTGGAGTCCCCGACATGCAGAGGGTTGCAGAAACCGCGCAGCGTCCTTCCATCCTGTCCCCGTCCGCGTTCGCGACGTCGGCACAGGACCTCGGCGATCACCGGCCCGATGCGGCCCGTTTCGTCGACTTCAAGGTCATCCGCCGCAACGGCTCGGTCGTCGGCTTCGAGCCGGGCAAGATCGCCGTCGCGATGACCAAGGCCTTCCTCGCCGTCAACGGCGGCCACGGTGCCGCGTCGGCCCGCGTGCGCGAGCTGGTCGAGCAGATGACCCAGGTGGTCATCGGCGCGCTGATGCGCAACAAGCCGGCCGGCGGCACGTTCCACATCGAGGACATCCAGGACCAGGTCGAGCTCGCGCTGATGCGCTCGGGCGAGCACGAGGTCGCCCGCGCCTACGTGCTGTACCGCGAGAAGCGCTCGCAGGAGCGCGCCGTGCGCCAGGCGCATGCCGTCGCCGCCGGCGAGCCCGCCGGCCCGCGGATCGGCGTGCTCGACGCCGGCGTCGTGCGTCCGCTCGACGAGGGCATGCTGCGCACCCTGATCGAATCGGCCTGCTCGGGGCTGGGCGACACCGTGAGCCCGCAGGACGTGCTGGTCGAGACCGTCAAGAACCTGTACGACGGCATCCCCATCGAGGAAGTCCACAAGTCGGCGATCCTCTCGGCGCGCGCGCTGATCGAGACCGATCCGGCCTACAGCCAGGTCGCTGCCCGACTGCTGCTGCACACGGTGCGCCGCGAGGTGCTGGGCGAGGAGGTGCTCCAGGAGGCGATGGTCGAGCGCTACGCCGACTACTTCCCGCGCTTCGTCAAGCGCGGCGTCGAGGCCGACCTGCTCGATCCGAAGCTCGAGCAGTTCGACCTGCACCGCCTGGGCCGCGCGCTGGTCGCCGAGCGCGACGCGCAGTTCACCTACCTCGGCCTGCAGACGCTGTACGACCGCTACTTCCTGCACATCGACGAGCAGCGCATCGAGCTGCCGCAGGCGTTCTTCATGCGCGTCGCGATGGGCCTGTCGCTCAACGAGATCGACCGCGAGTCGCGCGCCATCGAGTTCTACAACCTGCTGTCGACCTTCGACTTCATGAGCTCGACGCCGACGCTGTTCAACTCCGGCACGCAGCGCTCGCAGCTGTCTTCGTGCTACCTGACCACCGTCTCCGACGACCTCGACGGCATCTACGAGGCGATCAAGGAGAACGCGCTGCTCGCCAAGTACGCGGGCGGCCTGGGCAACGACTGGACGCCGGTCCGCGCGCTCGGCAGCCACATCAAGGGCACCAACGGCAAGAGCCAGGGCGTCGTGCCCTTCCTGAAAGTGGTCAACGACACGGCAGTCGCGGTCAACCAGGGCGGCAAGCGCAAGGGCGCGGTCTGCGCGTACCTCGAGTCCTGGCACCTCGACATCGAGGAGTTTCTCGAGCTGCGCAAGAACACCGGTGACGACCGCCGGCGCACGCACGACATGAACACCGCCAACTGGATCCCCGACCTGTTCATGAAGCGGGTGATGGAGAACCAGGACTGGACGCTGTTCTCGCCCGCCGACTGCCCCGACCTGCACGACAAGTACGGCCGTGCGTTCGAGGAGGCCTACGTCGGCTACGAGCAGAAGGCCGCGCGCGGCGAGCTCAAGCTGCACAAGAAGATCCAGGCGAGCGCGCTCTGGCGCAAGATGCTCTCGATGCTGTTCGAGACCGGGCACCCCTGGATCACCTTCAAGGACCCGTGCAACATCCGTTCGCCGCAGCAGCACGTCGGTGTCGTGCACAGCTCGAACCTGTGCACCGAGATCACGCTGAACACTGGCGACAGCGAGATCGCGGTGTGCAACCTGGGCTCGGTGAACCTGGTCGCCCACATGACCCAGGGTGCCGACGGGCAGTGGACGCTCGACCACGACAAGCTCAAGCGCACGATCACGACCGCGATGCGGATGCTCGACAACGTGATCGACATCAACTACTACGCGGTCAACAAGGCGCGCAACTCGAACCTGAAGCACCGCCCGGTCGGCATGGGCATCATGGGCTTCCAGGACTGCCTGCACCTGATGCGCGTGCCGTTCGCGAGCGAGGGTGCGGTCGAGTTCGCCGACCGGTCGATGGAAGCGGTCTGCTACCACGCGTACTGGGCGTCGACCGAGCTCGCCGCCGAGCGCGGCCGCTATGCCAGCTTCAAGGGCTCGCTGTGGGACCGTGGCATCCTGCCGCAGGACTCGCTCAAGCTGCTGGCCGAGCAGCGCGGCGGGTACGTCGAGGTCGACATGTCCGAGACGATGGACTGGGCCGCACTGCGCGCCCGCATCGCCAAGCACGGCATGCGCAACTCCAACTGCATCGCGATCGCCCCGACCGCGACCATCTCGAACATCATCGGCGTGGGCGCCTGCATCGAGCCCACCTTCCAGAACCTGTACGTCAAGACGAACCTCTCGGGCGACTTCACGGTGGTCAACGACTACCTGGTGCGCGACCTCAAGCGGCTCGGCCTGTGGGACGAGGTGATGGTCGCCGACCTGAAGTTCTTCGACGGCAGCACCGCACGCATCGACCGCATACCGGCCGATCTGCGCGCGATCTACGCGACGGCCTTCGAGGTCGACCCGACCTGGCTGGTCGAGTGCGCATCGCGTCGCCAGAAGTGGATCGATCAGGCGCAGTCGCTGAATATCTACATGGCGGGTGCCTCGGGCAAGAAGCTGCACGAGACCTACTCGCTCGCATGGCTGCGCGGCCTGAAGACCACCTACTACCTGCGCACGCAGGGCGCGACGCATGCCGAGAAGAGCACCACCGACCGCGTCGGCCAGCTCAACGCGGTGTCGTCCGGCGGCGAGGCGGGCGGCAACTTCTCGTACAGCACGCAGTCATCCAAACCCGTGGGTCCCGTGATGTCGGACGAGCCGATCGCGCCGAAGTTCTGCGCGCTCGACGATCCCGAATGCGAGGCCTGCCAGTGAACGATTGAACGGGCGTCCGCCGGACGCCGTCGCCGAGGTGCAACTGGCACGTCGACGACGGCCCCGGCGGGCGATTTGACAAACCGGACGAACGGTGCTCCACGCAACGACTGTTGCATGAACGCCAACGAGATCGCCGGGAAGTCAAGTTGGTGAGTACCAACCCGTTGCAAGCGCCCGACGTCCTCCGTAAGATTCCGAACTGTGAATAACGGCGGAATCTCGCGTTGGTACAAGCAGTTATGCGACCCACCTAAAGCGAGACATTAGATGCTGTCCTGGGACGAACCGATTCCTGCCAAGCCGCTCCAACCTGCCGCCGGCCCGTCGCCGCGGCCGGCCGCGATGCCCGTCCCGCGGTTTCCCGCCGCCACCTCCGTTCCGACCCCGACCTCCCTCGGCCTGTCCGGCACCACCGTGCGGACCGCCACGCACGTGTCCAACGACGAGGTCGCGCTGTCGCCGGCCGACGAGGCGCTGCGCCTGCATTCGGGCACGCAGCTGTCCAAGGACACGCGCCGCGTGCGCGTCGAGGACAAGCGCATCATCAACGGCGCCGCCGACGTCAACCAGCTGGTGCCGTTCAAGTACAAGTGGGCCTGGGAGAAGTACCTCGCCGGCTGCGCGAACCACTGGATGCCGCAGGAGATCAACATGGAGCGCGACATCGCTCTGTGGAAGACCCCGGGCGGCCTGTCGGAGGACGAGCGCCGGCTGGTCAAGCGCAATCTCGGCTTCTTCGTGACCGCCGACTCGCTGGCGGCCAACAACATCGTGCTCGGCACCTACCGGCACATCAGCGCGCCCGAGTGCCGCCAGTACCTGCTGCGTCAGGCCTTCGAGGAAGCGATCCACACGCACGCCTACCAGTACATCGTCGAGTCCCTCGGGCTCGACGAGGGCGAGGTGTTCAACGCGTACCACGAGGTCGCGTCGATCCGGGCCAAGGACGAGTTCCTGATCCCGTTCATCGACACGCTGACCAACCCCGACTTCGTCACCGGCACCGCGGCGAACGACCAGGCGCTGCTGCGCTCGCTGATCGTGTTCTCGTGCCTGATGGAGGGCCTCTTCTTCTACGTCGGCTTCGTGCAGATCCTCGCGCTCGGCCGGCAGAACAAGATGGTCGGCGCGGCCGAGCAGTACCAGTACATCCTGCGCGACGAGTCGATGCACTGCAATTTCGGCATCGACCTGGTCAACACGATCAAGCTCGAGAATCCGCACCTGTGGACGCCGGCGTTCCGCGAGGAGATCGTCGGCCTGTTCCATCAGGCGGTGGAGCTCGAGTACCGCTACGCGGAGGACACCATGCCCCGTGGCGTGCTCGGCCTCAATGCTTCGATGTTCAAGGAATACCTCCGTTTCATCGCCAATCGGCGTGCGCAGCAGATCGGGCTCGACCCGCTGTTCCCGGGAGCGGAAAACCCGTTCCCGTGGATGAGCGAGATGCTCGACCTGAAGAAGGAGCAGAACTTCTTCGAGCGGCGCGTGACCGAGTACCAGACCGGCGGCGCGCTGAGCTGGGACTGAGGCAACGGATACCAGAAAACCGCGGATTGCCGCATTCGAGACTCGAGTTGACGGGGACTAAGCAGATACACCGGCCTTCTTCACGACACACGACGCCCTGCAGTCGCGCTCATCGCGCGTCGCCGCGCGCCGGGTCGCCGGTTCTGTTCCCGTCCATGAAGCTGCAGGCGCCGTGCCGCGAGGTACGGCGCCTTTTTTGTGTCGCGTGCAGGCCCGCGACACGAGCCACCGCATTCATTAGCGTAGGAAAACCTCTCTACGTTCTTGCGCCGATGAATAGCCCGCACCGAGGGCGGCCGCGTGCCGTGCCGGAACGGGTTTCCATGACCGCAACTTCATCCTGAGGAGTATCTCCATGGCAACCGCCAAGAAACCCGCCGCCAAGAAGCCCGCCGCCAAGAAAGTCGCCGCGAAGAAGCCGGCCGCCAAGAAGGTCGCCGCGAAGAAGCCGGCCGCCAAGAAAGTCGCTGCGAAGAAGCCTGCGGCCAAGAAAGTCGCGGCGAAGAAGCCGGCGGCCAAGAAGGTCGCGGCGAAGAAGCCGGCGGCCAAGAAGGTCGCTGCGAAGAAGCCGGCCGCCAAGAAAGCCGCTGCGAAGAAGCCGGCCGCCAAGAAAGCCGCCGCGAAGAAGCCGGCTGCCAAGAAAGCCGCTGCGAAGAAGCCGGCCAAGAAAGCCGCTGCGAAAAAGCCGGCTGCCAAGAAAGCCGCCAAGAAGCCTGCGAAGAAGGCTGAAAAGCCCGCCGCGGCCCCTGCGGCACCGGCCGCGCCTGCTGCATCGGCCGCTCCGGCTGCCAAGCCGCTGAACCCGGCGGCCGCATGGCCGTTCCCGACCGGCAACAAGCCGTGATCGGGCGGCCGCCAGGCCGCCAGCCATAAGAAGCGACCGCCGCACATCGATGCGGCGGCGACAGAGCCAGCCAGGTACTCGCGCCCAACAGGGCGCGATTTTTTTTGTGCGACAATCGCGCCCGCCATGAGCCGAATCCTGTGGTTGGTGATCGAGACCGTGGGCAGCCTGCTCGCGGTTGCCTGCGTGCTCCGTGCCTATGCGCATCGGGTGCACCTGAACCCGCGCAATCCGATCAGCCAGTTCGTCTCTGCGCTGACGGATTGGCTCGTCCTGCCGCTGCGCCGCGCGATTCCTGCCGGCCGCGCGATGGACTGGGCGAGCGTGCTTGCAGCGGTCCTCGTGGCCCTGCTCACCGGGCTGCTGTACTTCGTCGTGCTCGGCAACGTCAGCGTGCCGAATCCGGGCAGCGTCCTGCTCTGGGCGACGATCTCGCTGGTGCGCTGGACGGTATGGCTCGCGATCGGCCTGGTGCTGGTGCAGGCCGTCCTGTCGTGGGTGAACCCCTATGCGCCGCTGGCGCCTGCGATCCAGCAGCTGACTGCACCGCTGCTCGCGCCGATCCGCCGCGTGGTTCCCGCCATCGGCGGCGTCGACCTCTCGCCGCTGGTGCTGATCCTGCTGCTGCAGGTGCTGCTGATGATCTTCAGCTTCGACACGCTGCCGGCCCTGCTGCGCTGACATGGACGAGGCCGGCGCGCGGCGGCCGCCCTGGCTCGCCGGCACGCCCGGAGACTGGTCACTCCTCGTGCATGTTCAGCCGGGCGCCGCCCGCAGCGCGCCAGCCGGCGAGTACGACGGCTGCCTGAAGCTGCGCATCGCGGCACCACCGGTCGATGGCCGGGCCAACGAGGCCCTGCGCGCCTTCCTCGCCGAGCGGCTCGCCGTGCCGCGCTCGGCGGTGCGCGTCGAGCACGGCGACAGCGCCCGGCGAAAGCGGATCCGCGTCCTGTCGGACCTCGCCGACTCGGAGATCGCGGCCCGTCTCTCCGACCGAGCGTGATGCGCGGGCCCGGGGCGACGCCGCCGGACCGTCCGGACGCGGCCTGCGGCTGACGCGTCCTACCAGGGCGATGCGCCGTACGCGGCGCGGTAGCGCGCCGCGACCGCGTCGCGATCCACGCGATGGTTCTGCGGCCCGGAGTGCTCGATCTTCATCGCGCCCATGACGCTGCCCAGGCGGGCGGCGACCGGCCAGCCCAGCCCCGATGCGAGGGCGTACAGCAGGCCGCCGCGGTAGGCGTCGCCGCAGCCCGTCGGATCGACCGCGGTGCCGATCGCAACCGGCGCGATCGTCTCGCTGCCGCCGGTGTGGTGCAGGGTCGAGCCGTCCCCGCCGCGGGTCACGATCATCGCCGTGACCTGCGCGGCGAGCTCGGCCTCGGTCAGGCCGGTCTTGTCGCAGACCATCCCGCACTCGTAGTCGTTGACCGCAAGGGCGTCGGCGCTGGCCACCAGCGCGCGCAGCTCCTCGCCGGAGAACATCGGCAGCGCCTGGCCCGGGTCGAAGATCCAGGGCACGCCGGCCGCTGCGTATTCGCGCGCGTGACGCAGCATCGCGTCCTTGCCGTTGGGCGCGACGATGCCCCAGGCGGCCGGCCCGGTCGCAGCGACCTCGTGCGCGCGGCCCATCGCACCCGGGTGGAACGCGGTGATCTGGTTGTCGGACAGGTCGGTCGTGATGAACGCCTGCGCGGTGTACAGGTCGTCGCAGCGCAGGATCGACGCGGTGTCGATGCCGAGGGCGGCCATGCGCTCGACGTATTCGCCGCCGTCGCGGCCGACGGCGGCCAGCACGGTCGGCGAGCCGCCCAGGCCCTTGAGCGTGTAGGCGATGTTCGCGGCGCAGCCGCCGAACTCGCGCTTCATGTCCAGGGTGAGGAACGACACGTTCAGCATGTGGACGCGGTCGGGAAGGATGTGGTCCTTGAAGTGGCCGGCGAACACCATGATCGTGTCGTAGGCCACCGAACCGCTGATCAGAACGCGAGTCGTCATTGTCCGGGAGGGTGCGAGGTGGAGGGTGCGGCCCGTCGCCGGGTCACGGATAGAAGAGGGCGACCGCGTAGCCGGTGGGCTGCAGTCCGTTGTGCTCGAGCGCGAGGCGCAGCGGCCGCTCGGTGCCTGCTGCGATACCGGCGGCGCGCGCCGCCGGGTCGGGCAGCCAGGCGTCGACCGGGATGACCTTGCGGACGAGCATCGCGCCGCCGCTGTCTGTCAGCGTGAGCTCCATCGCCGGATAGCCGACCGCATGGGCGCTGCGGTTGCGCAGCACCGCCGACAGCTGCAGCGCGTTCGGCGAGCCGGCGGGCTGCAGCTCGAAGCCCTCGATGGTCAGCGCGTCGAGGTCGCGGGGCGGGGCGATCGCGGCGCCGAAGGGCGCGAGCAGCGCGCCGAGGAGGGGCGAGACGAACGGAGCGCGGGCGGCGATCGCGTCGCGCCAGCCGACGACCGCCTGCAGGCCGAGCAGCAGCGTCAGCGCGCCCGCGGCGATCCAGGCCGCCGGCGACAGCGCCAGGCCGAGGCCGCGGCTGCGGTTGCGCACGCCGGGGAAGTAGTCGATCGCGCGTTCGGGCGCGCGCGCCTCGCGGCGAGACGGCGCGCCCGCGATCTCCGTCATCGGCGCGTCGATCGTGGCCTCGTCGAAGAATCCCCGGGCGGGCTGCAGCGGCAGGTCGACGGCACCCTCCTCGGGCGGCGCCCGCCGGATCTCGGGGCGCAGCCGGGTCATCGGATCCGGGTCGATCGCATCGATGCGCGACGCCGGACCCGAGACCGTCCTCGGGCCGCTCTCGGCGCCGTCGCCGGTCTGCGGTCCGAACGCCGAGTCCGGCAGGAAGAATGCGGTCTTCAGGTCCTCGTCGCCCGAGATGATGGTCTGCGGCCCGGCGGTGGTGGGCCAGGGCACGGTCGGCCGCGCGAGCAGGTCGTCCAGCGACGCAGCGGCCTTGCGGCGCGCGCCGGGAGCGGGGAGCGCCGGGAAGCCGGCGGCTGCGGGCGTCGCGGGTGGGACCGGCGCCGAGGGCGTGGCGGGCGCGGCGGGCGTCGCAGCGGTTGCTGCCGTCGTCGTCGATGGCGCGGCATCCGACGAGGCCATCGCCACAGGCGCCGACGCGGCGGACTCGGATGCCGATCGAGGGGCCGACCGAGGGGCCGACCGAGGGGCCGACCGAGGGGCCGACTGAGGGGCCGACTGAGGGGCCGACTGAGGAGCCGACTGAGGAGCCGACTGAGCCAACCCGCCGCTCGAGGCCGTCGCGGCCCACGGATCGGCGCCCGAGCCCGGCATCGCACGCCCGGGCTCGAAGGCCCCGGGAGCGAGCGAGCCTGCGCCGCGCAGCGGGTCGGTCCCGCGAGCGGCCTCATCGGGGGCGGCGTCCCTGAGCGAGCGCTCGTGCGCAGCATGGGCCGCCGCCGCCCAGGGATCCGCGGGCGACTCGCCCTGCACGTCGGGCGCCGAGACCGCGGCGGCATCGGGGGCGGCCGACGCTGCAGCAGGCCCGCCCGCCGTCGATGCAGCGGGCGTCTCGGCGGGCCGGGCCCAGGGCGAGGGTGCTGCCGAGGGCGCTTGGACCGGACCGGTCGGCGCGAGGCCGCCGGTCGTGCCACCCGCACGGGTGACCAGGCCGCCGAACGCCTCGGCCTCGCGGGCCGCGTGGCTCGGCGTGTCGGACATGCCGTCCGGAGCGGCCGGCCGGGCGGTGGGCGACTGGGCCGGTGCGCCGGGCAGCGAAGCGACCGATGCACCGGCCTGCGAGGCATCGGCGGCCTTGCGCCCCGGCGCGACCGGCTGCGGCGCCGAAGCAGCACCCGGCGTGGACGGCGCAGCCGGTCCTGCCGCTGCGCGCTCGCGGGCGAGGCGCTGCGCGGTGCGTGCCGCGTCGTCGACGTAGCGCAGGTAGTCGATGCCCGAGAAGACGTGCTGGCAGACGCCGCAGCGCACCAGCCCGCGTCTGAGCTTCAGCTGGTCAGGGACGACCTTGAAGCTGGTCTTGCACTGGGGACAGGTGGTCGCGAGGGACATCGCAGCCGATCATCGGGGTTTGGTCGCGGCCAGGCAAGCCCAGCCGTCCGAGAGCCCCGCCACCGCGAGGGCGAGGCGAGGGGCATAGGCCGCCGACACCTCGTCGATCTGGCGCTCGAGCACACCCGAGATCACCAGCATGCCGCCGGGCTTCACCAGATCGGTGAGCATCGGCGCGAGCAGCTTCAGCGGGCTCGACAGGATGTTGGCGACCACCACGTCGGCCGGCTCCGGCCGGGCATCGCTGCTCGCGCGCACTTCGACCTCGACACGGTTGCGCTGCGCATTGTCGCGGGTGGCGACCAGCGCCTGCGGGTCGATGTCGACACCGACCACGCGTGCCGCGCCGAGCCGCGCCGCGGCGATGGCGAGGATGCCCGAGCCGCAACCGTAGTCGATCACGGTCGCACCGGTGGGCAGCGCGCGCTCGAGCCACTGCAGGCACAGGCGGGTCGTCGGATGGCTGCCGGTGCCGAATGCCAGGCCGGGGTCGAGCACGATCTCGACGCGCGCGGGGTCGTCGGTCGCATGCCAGCTCGGCGTGATCACCAGCCGCTCGCCGATCGGGATGGGCTCGAACTGGGACTGCGTCAGCCGCACCCAGTCCTGGTCGGCGACGAAGCGGATCTCGGCGATCGGCGGCGCGGACCGGCCGATCGCCTCGGCGGCCGCGTCGAGCACCGACTGCACGTCGACCGAAGTGTCGATCAGCGCAGCGAGCACCGTGCGCCGCCAGCCCGGCACGAGTTCGGGGCCGGACGCGGGCATGCCGGGCTCGCCGTAGAGCGGCTGCTCGTCCGGCGACTCGGCGTCGGCGTCCTCGGCCTGCACCGACAGGGCGCCCGCCTCCAGGAGCGCGTCGCTCCAGGGCTCGGCGTCATCGCGTGCGACTTCGATGCGGAGTTCGTGCCAGCCGGACATGGAGCGCCTGTGCTGCGGCGCGATGGGGCCGCCTCTCGGCGGCCTCATCGCTGCGCGAGCTTGTTCTCGAGATAGTGGATGGACGTTCCGCCGGCGACGAAGCGCGCGTCGGTGAGCATCTCGCGGTGCAGCGGCAGGTTGGTCAGGATCCCCTCGACCACCATCTCCGACAGCGCGATCCGCATCCGCCGCAGCGCCTGGTCGCGGGTGTCGCCGTACGCGATGACCTTGCCGATCATCGAGTCGTAGTGCGGCGGCACGAAGTAGTTCGCGTACGCATGCGAGTCGACCCGGATGCCCGGTCCGCCCGGCGGGTGCCAACCGGTGATGCGGCCCGGCGACGGCGTGAACTTGAACGGATCCTCGGCATTGATCCGGCATTCGATCGCATGTCCCTTCAGCACGATGTCGCGCTGCCGGAACCGAAGCTTCTCGCCGGCGGCGATGCGGATCTGCTCCTGCACGATGTCGATGCCGGTGATGGCCTCGGTCACCGGATGCTCCACCTGCACGCGGGTGTTCATCTCGATGAAGAAGAACTCGCCGTCCTCGTACAGGAACTCGAAGGTGCCCGCGCCGCGGTAGCCGATCTTCTTGCAGGCGTCGGCGCAGCGCACGCCGATGCGGTCGATCAGCCGGCGCGCGATGCCCGGCGCCGGCGCCTCCTCGATGACCTTCTGGTGCCGGCGCTGCATCGAGCAGTCGCGCTCGCCGAGGTAGACCGCGTTGCGGAACTCGTCGGCGAGGATCTGGATCTCGATGTGGCGCGGATTCTCGAGGAACTTCTCGAGGTAGACGGCGGGGTTGCCGAAGGCCGCCCCCGCCTCGCTGCGGGTCATCGTCACCGCGTTGAGCAGTGCCGCCTCCGTGTAGACAACGCGCATGCCGCGTCCGCCGCCGCCGCCCGACGCCTTGATGATCACCGGGTAGCCGACCGCGCGCGCGATCTTGACGATCTCCTTCGGGTCCTCGGGGAGCGCGCCCTCGGAGCCGGGCACGACCGGCACGCCGGCCGCGCGCATCGCGTCCTTGGCGCTGACCTTGTCGCCCATGATGCGGATCGACTCGGGGCGCGGCCCGATGAACACGAAGCCGCTCTTCTCGACGCGCTCGGCGAAGTCGGCGTTCTCCGAGAGGAAGCCGTAGCCCGGGTGGATCGCCTCGGAGTCGGTGACCTCGGCGGCGCTGATGATCGCCGGGATGTTCAGGTAGCTCTCGCGCGAGGGGGCGGGTCCGATGCAGACCGACTCGTCGGCGAGCTTCACGTACTTGGCCTCGGTGTCGGCCTCCGAGTGGACCACCACCGTCTTGATGCCCAGCTCGCGGCAGGCGCGCTGGATCCGCAGCGCGATCTCGCCGCGGTTGGCGATCAGGATCTTGTCGAACATCGCCCGGTCACTCGATCACGAACAGGGGCTGGCCGTACTCGACCGGCTGGCCGTTCTCGACCAGCACCGCCTTGACCGTGCCGGCCTTGTCGGACTCGATCTCGTTCATCAGCTTCATCGCCTCGACGATGCACAGGGTCTGGCCTTCCTTGACCTGCGTGCCCACCTCGGCGAACGGCGGCGAGTTCGGGTTCGCCGAGCGGTAGAACGTGCCGACCATCGGCGACTTCACGACGTGACCGGTGTCCGCGGGCGGCGGCTCGGCGACCGGTGCCGCCGCGGCCACGGGGGCGGGCGCCGGTGCCTGCTGCATCGGCATCGGCATCGGCTGCATCTGCATCGGCGCCTGCATGTAGCCCTGCTGCATCGGGGTCGGGCCCTTGACGATGCGCACCTTGCCTTCGCCCTCGGTGATCTCGAGTTCCGAGATGCCGGACTCGGCAACGAGGTCGATCAGGGTCTTGAGCTTTCGCAGATCCATGGGAGTGTCCTGGCGGTTGGGCGTCGGCGATCCGGTCGGCTCAGCGCCGGCTCGTCTCGATCGCGAACTGCAGCGCACACCGGTACCCGGTCGGGCCGAGTCCGGCGATCACTCCGACCGCGAGGTCGGAGAAGTAGGAGTGGTGTCGGAAGGGCTCGCGCTTGTGCACGTTCGACAGGTGGACCTCGACGAACGGGATCGCCACGCCGGCGAGGGCATCGCGGATCGCGACACTGGTGTGCGTGAAGGCCGCCGGGTTGATGACGATGAAGTCGACCTTCGCGTCGCGCGCGGCGTGGATGCGGTCCACCAGTGCGCCCTCGTGATTGCTCTGGAACGATTCGACCCGAACGCCGGCGGCAGCGCCGTCTTCGCGCAGCATCGTGTCGATCTGCGCGAGCGTCGTCGCCCCGTACACACCCGGCTCACGGGTGCCGAGCAGGTTCAGGTTGGGGCCGTGGAGCACCCAGATCGTCTTGTCCATCGAACAGGTGGCCATTTCGCGTCGAACGGCGCGGATTGTGCTCCCCTCCGGGGGCTACTGTCCAGCCTGTGGACTCCCGACCGCAGGCCGGCGGAAGCCTCGACGAGGGGTCGTGGGGGTCGGTGATCAGCCGACGAGAGCTTCCGCCATCGTCTTCAGGCGGCCGATGTCGACCCGCCCGAGCAGCCGGTGGGCGATCTGCCCGCGCCGGTCGACGAGCACGGTGAAGGGCAGCGCGCCGGCCTGGTTGCCGAACCGGCGCGCCAGTTCGCTGCCGCCCATGCCGGCCACCACCAACGGGTAGCTCACCGGGCTGCGAGCGGCGAAATCGGCGATCTTGGCAGCAGAGTCGATGCCGATGCCGACCATCCCCAAGCCTTTGGGCGACAGCTCGGCATGCAGCGCCGACAGTTCCGGCATCTCCTCGACGCAGGGCGCGCACCAGGTCGCCCAGAAGTTGACCACCAGCGGGCGGCCGCCGAACCGGTCGAGCGCCAGGGGCTGGCCGGCGGCGTTCGGCAGCGATTGCGCGAGCAGCAGCGCCACCGCCTCGTCGGCCGCATCGGCGGGTGCCAGCCGGCGCCAGCCGACCCAGGCACCGAGCCCGGCCGCCGCCATCGCGAGGCCGCCTCCGACCAGCCAGCCGCGGCGGGCGCCCGGCACCGGGCCGCTCATCCCAGCTCCCCGGGCGTGGCCGCGAGCAGCCGCGCCACGCCGCTCGCGTCGCCGCGTTCGGCGGGTGTGCCGCGCAGGGCGCCGCGCAGGTCGTCCTGCGGATACAGCGAGAGCATCACCGGCTCGCCTCGCCAGACCATCATCAGCGCCTCGACGTCGCGCCGCCCGCTGTCGCCGCGGAAGTGGGCGATCTCGCCGACCTCGAAGTCGATGCCGTCGTTGAGCAGGCGGATCTCGATGTCCTTGACGTCGTCATGGAAGAGTTGGATGTGGATCGGGGCGTGTTCGGCGACGATGCCCTTCCAGACCGCGCCGGTGAGATAGGAATCGTAGTCGGACAGTTCCTGCATCAGGGCGAGCGCGACCCGGCGCATCCGCGCGACGCGGGCGGCATGGGCGTCGTCGAACAGCTCGAGGTGCTCGCGCAGCGCGGCGTCGACCTCCATGTTGTCGGGCATCGCACCGCGCGGCAGGGCGTCGCCGTCGAAGAGCGACTGCACCGCACGGCGCTTGGCGGTGCCGTAGTCGAGCCCGCCGTCGGCGATCAGGCGGGCGGCGGTCGCGGCGATCTCGCGGCGCAGCGGGTCGGCGGCCTGCACCGGCTCGGGCGTGCCCGGCGGGCGCGGGATCGGTGCGGCGACGCGGCCGGCGCCGAGAGACCGGGTGTCGGGAGGCAGTGCGTCGGCGGTCAGGGCGTCGGACATCGGAGCAGCCGTCCGTGGGGAGCGCCGGCCCGGACGGGGCGCCGGGCGGTCGTCGATCGAGTGTATCCGATCGGTAGAATCGACCTCATGCACCTGCACATCCTAGGCATCTGCGGCACCTTCATGGGCGGCCTGGCCGCGATCGCCCGCGAGGCGGGCCATCGCGTGACCGGCTGCGACGCCAACGTGTACCCGCCGATGAGCGACCAGCTCCGTGCGCTCGGCATCGACCTGATCGAGGGCTTCGACGCCTCGCAGCTCGGCCTGGCGCCGGATGCCTGGGTCATCGGCAACGTCGTGACCCGCGGCAACCCGCTGATGGAGGCGATCCTCGACGCGCGCCAGCCCTACATCTCCGGTCCGCAGTGGCTCGCCGAGCACGTGCTGGCCGGGCGCCCGGTGCTGGCGGTCGCCGGCACCCACGGCAAGACCACCACCTCGTCGCTGCTCGCCTGGATCCTCGAGGCCTGCGGCCGCTCGCCGGGCTTCCTGATCGGTGGCGTCCCGGTGGACTTCCCGTTCTCGGCCCGCCTGTCCACGCCGGATACGCCCTTCGTGATCGAGGCCGACGAGTACGACACCGCCTTCTTCGACAAGCGCTCGAAGTTCGTGCACTACCGGCCGACGACCGCGATCCTGAACAATCTCGAGTTCGATCATGCGGACATCTTTCCCGATCTGGCCGCGATCGAGACGCAATTCCATCATCTCGTGAGAACGGTGCCCCGCAGCGGCCGGCTCGTCGTCAACGGCGCGCAGGCCTCGCTGGCCCGGGTGCTGGCCCGCGGATGCTGGAGCGAACACATCGCGTTCGATACCGACGACGGCTGGCATGCCGAGTCGGTGGTCGAGTCGCCCGATGCCGCGACCTTCGACGTGTGTCGCGGCGCCGAGCGCCTCGGCCGCTGCCGGCTGCCGCTGTCCGGGCGTCACAACCGCTCGAACGCGATCGCCGCCATCGCCGCCGCCGAGCATGCCGGCGTGGCGCCGGCCGACGCCATCGCCGCACTCGGTCGCTTCGGTGGCGTCAAGCGCCGGATGGAGGTGCGCGGCAGCGCCGGCGGCGTGGTGGTGATCGACGACTTCGCCCACCATCCGAGCGCGATCGAGACGACGATCGACGGGCTGCGGGCGCGGCTCGCCCCGGGCGAACGGATCCTCGCGGTGATCGAGCCGCGCTCGAACACGATGAAGCTGGGCGCGATGAAGGCCCTGCTGCCGGGCAGCCTCGCGAACGCGGAGCGGACCTACTGCTATGCGGGCGGGCTCGGCTGGGATGCGGCCGAGGCGCTGGCGCCGCTGGGGGCGCGGGCGGCGGTCTTCACCGCGCTGGATGCGCTGGTGGCGGCGGTCGCCGCCGAGGCCCGGCCGGGCGACCGCGTGCTGGTGATGAGCAACGGCGGCTTCGGCGGCGTGCACACCAAGCTGCTCGAGGCGCTGGGCAGGCGCTGAACGTCCGGGTACCTGCTCCCATGATCATCTATCTGCACGGCTTCCGCTCCTCGCCGGCCTCGTTCAAGGCGCAGCTGCTCGAGCGGCGCATGGCCGAGCTGGGGCGCGCCGCCGAGCTCGCCTGCCCGGCGCTGCCGGTGTCGCCGCGCGAGGCGATCGACCTGGTCGCGTCGCGCTGGCCGCTCGGGCCGGACGACACCCTCGTCGGCAGCTCGCTCGGCGGGTGCTACGCGACGCATCTGGCCGAGCGCCACGGCTGTCGCGCGGTGCTGCTCAATCCGGCGACCCGCCCCGCTGCCCGGCTCGCCGCCTACCTCGGGCCGCAGACGATGTACCACGACCCCTCGAGCCGCTTCGAGCTGACGCAGGCGCACCTCGACGAGGTGGCCGCCATCCAGGTCGGGTGCATCACGCGCCCGGAGCGCTACTTCCTGCTGGCCGCGACCGGCGACGAACTGCTCGACTGGCGCGAGATGGTGGCGGCCTACCCGGGGGCGCGGCATCGCGTGATCGAGGGCAGCGACCACGGGATGTCGGACTTCGCCGAGCACCTCGATGCGGTGCTGGCCTTCGCCGGCGTGCCCGGCGTCCGTCCGGGCTGAGCCGGGCGCGGCGCCCTTCGCCGCGATTCAGGCAGCGATTCAGGCAGCGATTCAGGCCGCGCCCACCGTCCCGGCCGCCCGCGAGCGCACCAGACGCCCCGGCGTCGCGCCCGTCGGCCGGTCGTCGCGCAGCGTCTCGACCCCCGCCACGAAGGTGTGCCGGTAGCCGGTGGCCGCCTGCAGGAAGCGCCGGCCGCCGGCCGGCAGGTCGTGCTCGATCCAGGGCCGGTGCAGCACCAGGCCGCCGAGGTCGATCAGGTTCAGGTCCGCGCGCAGCCCCGGGGCGACGATGCCGCGGTCGCCCAGGCCGTAGGCGCGCGCGCTGTCCATCGTCTGCTTGCGCACCAGCCGCTCGAGCGCGATCCGCGGGCCGCGCCGGCGGTCGCGCGCCCAGTGCGTGAGCAGGAAGGTCGGGCCGCTGCCGTCGCAGATCGTGCCGACATGCGCGCCGCCGTCGCCCACGCCCATCACCGTCGCATCGTCCTCGAGCATCGCGCGGACCACCTCGAGGTCGCCGCCGGTGTAGTTCTCGAACGGATGCAGCAGCACGCCGCGTCCGCCGTCGGCCAGCATCGTCTCCAGCGCCAGTGCCCAGGGCGATCGGCCCTGCGCCCGGGCCCGCGCGGCGATCGAGGCCGCGGGGTCGGGCTCGTAGTCGGGCACCGCGCCCATCTCGAAGGCGCGCTCGAGCATGCCGCCGATCATCCGGGTGCGGCCGTCCTGGGGACGCTCGTCGACCAGCCGCGCGCGCAGCGCCGCGTCGGCCAGCAGGCGTGCCACGCGCTCGGCGTGCGGCAGCGCGGCGAGCGGCGCCCAGGCCGGGTGCTCGCCGAACGGGTTCAGCGTGGCCTCGAGGCCGAGCAGCACGCCGATCGCGCGGCTGCCCACCTGGCCGGTGACCGACAGGCCGGCGGCGCGGGCGGCGTGGATCTGGTCGAGGGTCTCGCGCCAGAGCGCCGGCGCGCGGTCGACCTGGATCAGCAGCAGCGACAGCGGCCGGCCGGCGGCGCGCGCGGCCGCCGCCAGCACGTCGAAGTCGCCCGCGCCGAAGTCGGAGTTGACCTCGAGCACGCCGCGTCCGGCGCGGCGCATCGCACGGGCCAGCGCCATCAGCTCGGCCTCGTCGGCGCTCAGGCTCGGGGTGGGCCGGCCGTCGGCGGCCCGGTGCTTGACCGTGCGCGAGGTGGTCAGGCCGAGCGCGCCCGCGCACAGCGCCTCGTCGAGCAGGCGCGCCATCTCGTCGCGCTCGCGCGGCGTCGGTCGCTCGGCATGGTCGCCGCCCCGCTCGCCCATCACGTAGCAGCGCAGGGCCGCATGCGGCACCTGCGCGCCGATGTCGATCGCATGCGGCAGCCGCTCGAGCGCATCGAGGTACTCCGGGAAGCTCTCCCAGCCGAAGGGAATGCCCTCGGCCAGCACGGTGCCGGGGATGTCCTCGACGCCCTCCATGATGTTGATCAGCTGCTCGATGCCGCCCGGGCGCAGCGGCGCGAAGCCCACGCCGCAGTTGCCGAAGACCGCGGTCGTCACGCCGTGCACCGACGAGGGCGCGAGCTGCGCGTCCCAGGTCGCCTGGCCGTCGTAGTGGGTGTGGATGTCGACGAAGCCCGGCGTCAGCAGCAGCCCGCCCGCGTCGATCTCGCGCCGGCCGCGGCCGATCGGCATCGTGCCGCCGTACGCGACGCGGCCCGGGTCGACCTGCTCGATGCCGGGCAGCCGTGCCGCGCCGTGCCGGTGGACCGCCGCGATCCTGTCGCCGTCGAGCGCCACGTCTGCGACGCAGGCGGGCGCGCCCGTGCCGTCGACCAGCGTCGCGCCCCGAATGACCAGCTCGTGCATCGTCGTCTCCTTTCAGGGTGCATGGGCCGCCGATGCAGCCCGCCCGGTGCTGCATTGTGGGCGCCGGCGCGCGCAGGCGCCCGTGCCCGTTCCGAGGAATCCGACACGGGCGCGGGGCCGGCGTTCCGCGAACCCGCGCCGCCGGTCGAAGCGGGTGCAGCGCTTAGAATGCGGCCCGTCCCCGCTCTTCCACGGACTCCATCGTGCGTCTCAACGACAAGGTTGCCATCGTCACCGGCGCGGCCCAGGGCATCGGCCTGGCGACCGCCATCCGCTTCGCCGCCGAGGGCGCGCGCGTCGTCGTCGCCGACCTGAGCGCGGCGCGCGTCGAGGCCGCGGTCGCCTCGCTGCGGGCCGCCGGCGGCCGCGCGCTCGGCTGCCTGGTCGATGTCACCGAACGCGCGACCATCGACGCGATGGTCGCCGAGGTGCGCACCGAGTGGGGCCGGATCGACGTGCTGATCAACAACGCCGGCATCACCAAGGACGCGCGGCTCGCGAAGATGAGTTCGGCCCAGTTCGACTCGGTGATCGCGGTCAACCTCAAGGGCGTCTTCGAGTGCACCCAGGCCGTGGCCGAGTCGATGGTCGCGCAGGGCTCGGGCTCGATCGTCAACGCGTCCTCGGTCGTCGGGCTGTACGGCAACTTCGGCCAGACCAACTATGCGGCGACCAAGGCCGGCGTGATCGGCTTCACGAAGACCTGGGCGCGCGAGCTCGGTCCGAAGGGCGTGCGCGTGAACGCGGTGTGCCCGGGCTTCGTGAAGACGCCGATCCTCGAGACGATCCCCGAGGAGGTGATGCAGAAGATGGTCGCCAAGGTGCCGCTCGGCCGCCTCGGCACGCCCGAGGAGATCGCGGCGGTGTACGCGTTCCTGGCCTCCGACGACGCGAGCTACCTGAACGGCGCGGTGATCGAGGTCTCGGGTGGCATCCAGCTCTGACGGTGCCGGCCCGCCGCTCGCGGCCAGCGCGCTGCGGGTGCAGGCGGCGCTCGACGCGCTCGGCCTCGAGGCCCGGGTGCGCGAGCTCGCGGTGCCGGCGCGCACCGCGCAGGAGGCCGCGGACGCGCTCGGCGTGCCGGTCGGCGCGATCGCGAAGTCGCTGGTGTTCCGCGCGGCGTCCGCCGGCGCGGTGATGGTGGTGGCCGCCGGCGACCGGCGGGTCGACGAGGCGCGGATCGGCGCGGCGCTGGGCGAACCGATCGGCCGCGCCGATGCGGCCTTCGTGCGCGAGGCCACCGGCTACGCGATCGGCGGCATCCCGCCGCTGGGTCACGCGACGCCGCTGGTGCTGTTCGTCGACGGGAGCCTCGCTCGCTTCGGGACGGTGTGGGCCGCGGGCGGCACGCCGCACGCGGTGTTCCCGATCGGGCCGCAGGCGCTGTTCGGGCTGCCGGGGGCGCGGGTGGTGGAGGTGGCTTAGCCGCGATGGGGAAGGACGCCGAAAGAGCCTGCCAAACTCAATAGAAACCGCTGCTTTGCAAGCATCCTCCTCGCTTCGTCGATCCTTTCGTCAGGGCGAGATCGGATCGAGTCGAACGCCTCGGCTCACCCCGTTGATCGTGGCGACCCCGACGATTTGGCCGTAGTCGTTGATCGCGTGCGCGACGTTCAACTGCGTCACGACCCGAAGCGGATCACTGGGCGCGATCAGGCTACCGAGCTGATATGTCTGGCCGTTGTGCCAGAGGAACGGGCCACCCAGCGCATCACCGACGATCTGACCGTGAACGTTGATCGAATTCGGAGTCACGCCCCAACCGTTGAGTATTCCGAGCGCAGTCAGGTTCCCGTCCTGCCAGAGGAATCCGCGGGTCGATGAGCCACCGCCGTACCAACCGACGACTTGGCCGCGATCGTTGATCGCTGTCGCTCTGCCATTGACGTCGCTCAGGCCGAGGCTCCTCATCGACCTGCTCGACTTGGACCATACGAACGCGTCAAAGGCGCCCGTCGGAGTTTGCGAATAGCCGACGACCTCGCTTCGATTGTTCGTGCCGAGTGCCCAGGTCGAAAGTCCACCCAACGTGCCGATGTCGAGAGCTCCCGCCGTGGTGGAGAGAAATGCCCGGTTGCTGAATCCGTCGCCACGATTTCCCGCGACTTCGCCGAGGTCGTTCGAGCCCACACATTCCGTGAAGTCGCCGTATGGGCCGCTCGGCCCTTTTCCGCCCCAGCCTGCGCAGAAACTGCGGCCGCCGTCGATCGATACGGTGCCGTACCAGCGTCCCAGCGTACCCGCGACGGTGCCGATGGTCGTGGCGGTTTGACCGCTCGGTACGCCGAAGGAGGGGGCAGGCAGCCAAGTCACCCTTTCATTCTGCGAGACGAAGCCGACGGTCGCGCCATTGAACTGGCCCGAACCTACGAAGTCTCCATTGTTGTTGATGTCGCGAACACGATAGATGGACGACCCTGTGATCGACCCGACATCGACGATCCGATACCGCGGCGGCGCGGCCATGGGCTGCTGCGGTACGACCACCACCTTGTGCCCGGCGCTGAGGGGACCGCCGTTACCCTGCGTGTTGACGACTTGACCGGTGTAGACATGCGTACCGGTCGGGACATTGCCATCGATGAAGAGCCATGAATTCCCATTCGCGGTCGCCAGCCCGAGAGGGACGCCGTTGCGTGAGACCTTCACGAACTGACCTGGCTCCACGGTGGCGCTCGCGTTGCCGCGGATGCCGAAGCTGGTGAGGTACGTCGCAGCACCGTAGGCGACATTGTCGACGAACACCGAAGTGCTCTGTACCGGTATCGCGGCCGGCGGCGGCAGCGGCGGCGGTGCCGCCGCCCCTGTCAGCAGATACACGTACTTGTCCGTATACGGCGCCGGGTCCCCGCCGAAGTACGCATTCGTCGCGACGAAGGTCCCCGAGACGATGAACTCGACGTAGCGCGTGGTCGGGCCCGCGCCGTAGCGCACCACGCTGTTCGCCGGAACGGTGACGACCGCGTCCTCGGTACCCACCTGCGACCAGTTCAGGCCGGTCACGGCGAGTGGCGTGGGCAGGCGCTGCGGGGCCGGCGTGGCCACGGGCGTGAGCACGACGGTCGAGCCGTCGTTCAGCAGGTAGACCTGCTTGCGGGCGCCCGGGGCCGGATCGCCGCCGAAGAACGGGTTCGTCGCGACGAACGCGCCCGACAGCACGCGCTCCTCGTACCGGTCCGTCGCGCTCGCGCCGTAGCGCACGCGGCTGTTCGAGGGCACCACGAACGATTCGCCCTCGACGCCCAGCTGCACCCAGCGCTCGACCGGCGCAGCGGGTCCGGCCGGAGACGGCGCGGGAGACGGCGCGGGAGAGGGCGCGGGCGACGGCGCGGGCGACGGCGCGGGCGACGGCGAGGTTGATGCCGCCGGAGCGGGCGCGGGTGCGGGGGCCGGATTCGTCGGCGGCGCGACCTGCGTCACGCCTCCGACCGCCGTCAGCGGCGCCGGCGAGGCCGATTGCGGCGCAGCATCGCCGCCCGCCCCGCCGCAGCCGGCCAGCGCGGCGGCGCCTGCCATCGCGACGAAGGACACCAGCACATCGATCCGGGAGCCTTGCCTGTACCGCTTCATCACGTCCGTCCCTGAATGCCCGATCGCGGTCGATCCGCTGCGCCGCGTGGCGCCCGAGGGCGCCGTGCGTCGTGCCGGGCTTGCATGGGCGGATGATCGTGCATTGAGGACCGCGCCGTCCGGCCTGGCTCGATCCAGGGGCGTCGATGCGGTGTCGCTTCGCCCAATCGAGCGAGTTGCAGGGGGTGCTTCGATCCGAAGGGGTCGCGAAGGGCGCGCGACCGAACCCGCTCCGCTACAGCGTGCGCGGCACCGCGTTCAGCTCCAGCCAACCCGTCCACAGGATGTCGAGCCCCATGCACAGCAGGATGAACGCAGCCAGCCGCATCATCACCAGCGTGCCCAGCGGACCGAGCCGTCCGAGCATGCCGCCGGCGTGCCGGTTCGACAGGTAGATCACCGCGGCGGTGAGGGCGGCGCCGACGACCGCCGTCGTCGCATGGGCGAGGTACAGGATCGGCGAGTCGGGGATCTGCGCGCCGAGCGCGATCGACGCGGCGATCGTGCCGGGACCGGTCATCAGCGGGAAGGTGAGCGGATAGAAGCTCTTCCTCTGCAGCGCCTCGTACGACAGCGCCGTCGTCTGCTGCACGGCCGCCGAACGGACATCGTCGTCGTCGTCGCGGCTGTGCAGCATGCGCCAGCCGGCGCTCGCCACCAGCAGGCCCCCGCCGATCCGCACGATCGGCAGCGAGATGCCGAAGAACTCGAGCACGTAGGTGCCGATCAGCAGCGAGCCCGCCACCACGAAGAACGCATTGATCGCCACCTGCCGGGCCAGGCGCGCGACCACGGTCGCATCGGAGCCGACGGTCGCCACGAACACCGGTGCCACGCTCGGCGGGTTGATGATCGGCAGCAGCGTGAGCGGCACGACGACCACGGCCTTGAGCAGGGGGAGGAGCGCGTCGAGCATGGGCGGGCCGGGCGTGGGGGGGCTCGACTGTGCCAGCGATTCGGCCGGCGCGTCAGGCCGGCGTGCTCGCGTCCGTGCGCGGGGGCGCCTCGGTCGCGCGGACCAGGAGGGCGACGCCGGCGATCAGCAGTGCCGACACCACGGGCAGCCCGCGATAGCCGACCGAGGCGATGACCGCACCGCCGATCGCAGCGCCCGCGGCGGTGCCGACGTAGATCATCGACGCGTTGAGCGCCAGCACCGCGGTGGCCTGCTTCGGCGCCATCGACACCAGGCGCGACTGCTGGGCGGCGTAGAACGCGAAGCCGATCACGCCCCAGCACAGGAAGGCCGCCACCACCGGCCCGGTGCGACCGGGCATCGACCCGATTGCGGCGAAGACCAGCACGAAGCCGGCGCAGATGCCGTACATCAGGCGCGTCGGGCCGAGCCGGTCGGCCAGCGTGCCGCCGAGGAAGGTGCCGCCGAGCGCGGCCACGCCGAAGCCGGCCAGCACGGCCGCGATCATCGGCGCGGGCACGCCGGCGTACTCGCGCAGGAATGCGCCGACGTAGCTGAAGATCGAGAAGATCGACGCGAAGTAGACGCCGGTGATCGCGAGCGCACCGACGATCCGCGGATCGCGCAGCATGACGCCGATGCCCGACAGGCTGGCCGGCGCGGTCGGCACGCCGCGCGGCGCCCGCGCCAGCAGCAGGGCCAGCACCGCGAGCGCGGCCGCCGCCACGCCCCAGAACGCCAGCGGCCAGCCGAAGCGCGACAGCCCCGCCCAGGCTCCGAAGGGCACGCCGATCACGTACGACAGGCCGATGCCGGCGAAGGTCACCGACAGCGCGCGTCCGCGCATCGCCGGCGGCACCAGCGCGACCGCGAGCGCGGCCGCGGTCGGCGTGAACAGGCCGGCGCCGCAGGCCATCGCGACGCGCGCCAGCGCGAGCTCGCCCCAGGTCGCGGCCAGCGCGGAGGCGACGTTCGCGCCGAGCAGCAGCCCCATCGCCGCCCACAGCACCGTGCGCGCGTCGAAGCGCCCGGCCACCGCGACGAGCAGGGGCGCGGCGACCGCGTTGGCCGCCGAGTACACCGTCATCAGCTGGCCGGTGGTCGAGACCGAGGTGCCGAGCGCCCGGGACAGCGGCTCGACGATGCCGCCGATCATGAAGCCGCCGGTGCCCACGACCAGGTTGCCCAGCGCCAGCGCCCAGAGGAAGGCGGGCAGGCGCGCCGGTGCGGCGGCGCTCACCGGCAGCGCCTGCCCGATCGGCAGCGCCCGCCCGATCGGCAGCGCCCGCCCGATCGGTGGCGCCCGCTCAATCGTCGTCGCCGCCGAGCAGCGAGGACAGCCCGCCCTGCTCGCGGCTGCCGCCTTTCTGCGGCGCGGCGGCGAACACCCGCGAGGCCAGCCTGGAGAACGGCAGCGACTGCAGCCAGATGGTGCCCGGGCCGCGCAGCAGCGCGAAGAACAGGCCCTCGCCGCCGAAAAGCGCGGTCTTGACCTTGCCGACGTACTCGATGTCGAAGTCCACGCCGTCGGTGTAGGCGACGACGCAGCCGGTGTCGACCCGCAGCAGCTCGCCCGCGGCGAGGCGCCGCTCCATCACCGTGCCGCAGGCATGCACGAAGGCCAGTCCGTCGCCCTCGAGCTTCTGCATGATGAAGCCCTCGCCGCCGAAGAAGCCGGCGCCGAGCTTGCGCTGGAAGGCGATGCCGAGCGACACGCCGCGGGCCGCGCACAGGAAGGCGTCGCGCTGGCACATGACGCGCCCGCCCATCTGCGACAGGTCCATCGGCAGGATGCGGCCGGGGTAGGGCGCGGCGAAGCCGAGCTTGCGGCGCACCGTCGCCTGGTTCACGTAGACCGAGGTGAACAGCGACTCGCCGGTCAGCAGCCGCTTGCCGGCGCCGAGCAGCTTGCCGAACAGCCCGCTGCCGCCGCCGCCGCTGCCGTCGCCGAAGACGGTGTCGAGCGAGATCCCGTCCTCCATGTACATCAGGCTGCCGGCCTCGCCGACCATCGCCTCGCCGGGGTCGAGATCGACCTCGACGTACTGCATCTCGCCGCCTTCGATCCGGTAGTCGATGACGTCCATCGCCATGGCAGTCTCCCGTCGTCGCTGTGGGGCGGGCAGTGTAGCCGACTGGCTATAATCGGGCGCTCGGCGGCGCCTGGCCGCGTCACCGGAAGTCCTAGCGTCCCCATGGCGAGCACCCACGTCCTGTTCGAGGAAGACGGCGCCTTCAAGGCCGGCACCGTCCTCGCCGATGCCGGAGGCAGCCTGCAGGTCGAGGCGGCCAGCGGCAAGCGAACGAAGGTCAAGACCTCGATGGTGTTCCTGCGCTTCCCGGCGCCGTCCCCCGTCGAGCTGCTCGAGCAGGCCCACCGCGCGGCCGAGGGCATCGACCTCGACTTCCTCTGGGAATGCGCGCCGCAGGACGAGTTCGACTTCGCCGGCTTCGCCGACGACTACTACGGCCATGCGCCGTCGCCGGTCGAGGCGGCGAGCCTGCTGTTCCGTCTGCACGGCGCCCCGGTCTACTTCTACCGCAAGGGGCGCGGCCGCTACCGCCCTGCGCCGCCCGAGACGCTGCGCGCCGCGCTGGCCGCCCTCGAGCGCAAGAAGGAGCAGGCCGCCCGCGTCGAGACCTGGGCGCAGGCGCTGGCCGACGGCGAGTCGCCCGAGGCGATCCGCCGCGAGGCCGCCCGGCTGCTGGTGCGCCCGGACAAGAACGCGGTCGAGTGGAAGGCGCTCGATCGCGCCTGCGCGATCACGCGCTCGCCGCCGGCGCGCGTGCTGCTGTCGGCCGGCGCCTTCGCCGACGCGCGCGCGCTGCACATGGGCTGCTTCCTCGCCGAGCAGTTCCCTCAGGGCACGGGCTTCGGCCGCATCGAGCCGGCGCCGCTCGACGAGACCCTCGCCGCCCGCCTGGCCGGTCTGCCGCTGTCGGAGGCCGAGACCTTCTCGATCGACGACTCCACGACCACCGAGATCGACGACTGCCTGTCGGTGCAGCGCCGGCCCGACGGCGGCCTGCGGATCGGCGTGCACATCGCCGCGCCCGGCATCGCGATCGCCCCCGGCGATGCGCTCGACCAGCTCGCGCGCGAGCGGATGTCGACGGTCTACATGCCCGGCGACAAGATCACCATGCTGCCGGACCTGCCGATCGAGCGCTTCTCGCTCGAGGCCGGGCGCGAGCTGCCGGCGCTGTCGCTGTACGCCGACCTCGACGTGACCGGCCGGATCGTGTCCTCGACGCACACCCGCCTCGAGCGCATCCGCGTCGCCGCGAACCTTCGCCACGACCGGCTCGACGACCTGGTCTCGGAAGAGGCGCTCGCCGACCCGGCCCCCGGCGCCACCGACCCGCTGGCCGCGCTGCCGCAGGCCGGCGCGCTGCGCGTGCTGTGGCGCCTGACGCTCGGGCTGTCCGAGGGGCGCGACCGCATGCGCGGCAAGCCCGAGGGCCGCAACCGCGTCGACTTCAGCTTCTACGTCGATCGCGACGCCCAGGGCGCCGAATCGGTGCGCATCGTGCAGCGGCGCCGCGACGCGCCGCTCGACCGCATCGTCGCCGAGATGATGATCCTCGCGAACTCGGCCTGGGGCGGCCTGCTCGCCGACCACCGCGTGCCCGGCATCTACCGCACGCAGGCGCCGGGCGCGCGGGTGCGCATGACCACCCACGCGCAGCCGCACCAGGGGCTGGGCGTGGCGCAGTACGGCTGGGCGACCTCGCCGCTGCGGCGCTACGTCGACCTGGTCAACCAGCGCCAGCTGATCGCGGTCGCCAGCGGGGTGACACCGCCGTACTCCGGCAACGACGCCGACCTGTACGCGGTCATCCAGTCGTTCGAGGCCCTCTATGCGTCCTACGCCGAGTTCCAGCAGCGCATGGAGCGCTACTGGTGCCTGCGCTGGGTCGAGCAGCAGCCCTCGCGCCGCCTCGAGGCGGTGGTGGTCCGCGACGAGCTGGTGCGCATGGCGCGAGCGCCGCTCTACGTGCGCATGCCCGAGCTGCCGGCGATGCAGCTCGCGCCGGGCCGACGCATCGTCGTCGACCTGAGCGAGACCGACCTGCTCGAGCTCTCCGTGTCGGCGCGCTTCATCGAGTTCGCGCCCGATGCGAGCGAGGAGACCGAGCTGGTCGAGCTCGAGGACCCGATGGATGGGGTCGACGAGGTGCCGGGTCCCCCCGAGGCGGAGCAGGCATCCGGGCCGTCCGAGGCCACCGGGGCCGCGGCCGATGGCGATGCTGCCGCGCAGGATGCGGGCGGCGCCGGCGACGACGCGCCCGCGGGCGCCGCCTGACCGGCGACACGCCATGGCCCCGCCGCGCGCCCCGACGCCGCCGCCCGACGAGGACCGCTCGGCCGGTGCGGCTGCGCGCCGCCTGGGTGGCGGGGCCGGCGGGCGCGGCGGACGGCACGGGCCGGGTCCGGCCGCGCCCGACAGCGCCCCGGCAGGCGCCGCAGCCGCGCGCGGCGCGTCCGCCGCCGAGCGCGACGTGCCCCGCCCCGCCGCCGCCGCATCCGCATTCGCGCCCGCGCCCGCGCCGCGCCCCGCATGGCGCCGCCGTCTCGACGGTGTGCTCATGGTGCGCGATCCGATGCGCGTCGCGATCATCGCCTCGCTGCTGCTGCACGCCTTCGTGATGTTCATGAAGTTCTCGATGCCGGCCCCGATCCGGGTGAACCCGAACGACGCGCGGCTCGAGGTGGTCCTGCTCAACGCGCAGACGCGCGCGCGCCCGGTCACCCCGGAGGTGCTCGCGCAGGTCAACCAGGAAGGCGGCGGCGAGCACGAGCGCGGCCGCGCGAAGTCGCCCCTGGCCGCCGAGACCGTCGCGCGCGACGGCACGGCGCTGCAGGAGCAGCGCCGCCGCGTCGACGAGCTCGAGCGCCAGCAGCGCGAGCTGATGACGATCGCCAAGGGCCCGCAGGCCTACGTGATGCCCGAGAAGCCGGCCGAGGCGCCGCGCCCCGACGCCGCCGACCGCGACGACCTCAACGCGGTGCTCGCACGGATGCAGGCCGAGATCGCGCGCAACGTCGAGGACTACAACAAGCGGCCCAAGCGGCTGACCTTCGGCGTCAACGCGGTCGGCGTGAACTACGCGCGCTACGTCGCCGACTGGGCGACCAAGATCGAGCGCATCGGCACCGAGCGCTTCCCGCCGGAGGCGCGCGGCCGGCAGTACGACTCGCTGATCATCACCGTCGAGATCGACAAGCACGGCAACGTGGTCGACGTGGTCGTCAACAAGAAGTCGAAGTACGAGACGCTCAACCGCGCGGTCAAGCAGATCGTCTACGCGGGCCAGCCCTACGAGCGCTTCCCGCCCGAGATGGCCCGCGAGGGCGACATCCTGCAGATCGTGCGCACCTGGACCTTCACCAACGATGCCCTCGAGACCCGCTCGCTACGCGGTGATCGGTAATCCGATCGCGCACAGCCGCTCGCCGGAGATCCACGCGATGTTCGCCGCGCAGACCGGCGAGGCCGTCGAGTACGGCCGGCTGCTCGCGCCGGTCGACGGCTTCGCGGCGGCGGTCGACGCGTTCCGGGCCGAGGGCGGCGGCGGGCTCAACGTGACGCTGCCCTTCAAGCCCGAGGCCTTCGCCTACGCACGCCGCCACACGCCGCGTGCGGCGGCCGCCGGCGCGGTGAACACGCTCGCCTTCGACGGCAACGACGTGCTCGGCGACAACACCGACGGCCCGGGACTGGTCGCCGACATCGAGCGGCGCATCGGCCTGCCGCTGGCCGGCGCGCGGCTGCTGCTGCTGGGCGCCGGGGGCGCCGCGCGCGGCGTCGTGCTGCCGCTGCTCGAGGCCGGCGTCGCACGGCTCGCGATCGCCAACCGCACCGCGGCCACCGCGATCGCGCTGCGCGAGGAGCTCGCCCTGCGGCTCGGGCCGGCGCATGCGGCGCGGCTGTCGGCAGGCGGCCTGGACTGCGCCGAGGCGGGCTTCGACCTGGTGGTGAACGCGACCGCCGCCGGCCTGTCCGACGCGGCCCCGGCGATGCCCGCCGTCGCCTGGCGCGGCCCGCGTCTCGCGCTCGACATGGTCTACGGCGCGCGCCCCACGGCCTTCATGCGGGCCGCGCTCGAGGCCGGCTGCCCGCGCGTCGAGGACGGCCTGGGCATGCTGGTCGGGCAGGCCGCCGAGTCGTTCGCGCTGTGGCGCGGCGTGCGGCCCGAGGCCGCGCCGGTGCTGGCCGCGCTGCGCGCGCGGCTCGCCGCCGCCGCCTGAACCGGCCCGGCCCGGCGATGGCCCGCGCGGGCGGCATCGGACGGCGGATCGGCCGCGGCATCGGCTGGCTGCTGCTCGCCGCGGTCGTCGCGGTCCTGCTGCTGCAGCTCTGGTTCCTCGCCCATGTCGTCTGGTTCAAGTACAACGCGCCGACCAGCACCGCCTTCATGCGCGTGCAGCTCGCCGCGCTGCGCGAGCAGGACCCGAAGGCCGAGATCCGCCACACCTGGACCCCGTACGCCCGGATCTCGCCGCACCTCAAGCGCGCGGTGATCGCCGCCGAGGATGCCAACTTCACCGAGCACGACGGCGTCGACTGGGAGGCGATCGAGCGCGCCCACGAGCGCAACCAGAAGCGCGGCAAGGTCACGCACGGCGGCTCCACCATCACCATGCAGCTCGCCAAGAACCTGTTCCTGTCGGGCGAGCGCAGCTACCTGCGCAAGGCGCAGGAGCTGGTCATCACCTTCATGCTCGAGGCGGTGCTCTCCAAGGAGCGCATCCTCGAGCTGTACCTGAACGTCGCCGAGTGGGGCACGGGCGTGTTCGGCTGCGAGGCGGCCGCACAGCGCTGGTTCCGCAGCTCGGCCGAGCGGCTCGGGCCCTCGCAGGCCGCGCGGCTCGCGGCGATGCTGCCCCGGCCCCGCTACTACGACCGCAACCCCGGCTCGGCCACGCTGGCCCGCCGGGCCGAGACCATCCAGCGCTGGATGGGCGGCATCGCGCCACCCTGATCACGCCACCCTCAGCGCACACGCCTGGCCGTGCAATTCCGCGTCCGGTCGGCGAAGTGGTGGCGCCTGTCACATCCCGCGCCTAGAATGCGCGGCACCGAAGCCACCGCAGCCCCGTCGGGGCTGTGCCGAACGTGAACACGATGTCCGCGTTCGCCCGGACCGCCTCCCGCCGCCTGCGCTGACCCGCGTCGCCCGGCATGGGGCGACGGGCGACCCCGATCGACCCGATCCCATGCCCGAGCCCCATCCGATCCCGGAGACCGACCGCGATCCCGTCGGCGCCGTGCCCCAGCGGCACGACGGGCGCGACGTCGCGACCCCGCGCGACCCCGAGGACGCGCAGCGCGCGCTGGCCGAGGTCGAGGACCTGCTGCGCCGGTACGAGGTGGTGCGCGAGCAGGCGCGCCACGAGGGGCATTCGCTCGACCCCGAACGGCAGATGCTGGTCGAGCAGGTGGCGGTCGCCCAGCATCTGGCGCACTTGCGCCTGCGGCTCGATCGGCTGCACCCCGCGGACGTCGCCTACATCCTCGAGGCCCTGCCGCGCGACCAGCGGCTGGTGGTCTGGGAACTCGTCAAGGCCGAGCGCGACGGCGAGATCCTGGTCGAGGTGTCCGACTCGGTCCGCGAGACGCTGATCGCCTCGATGGACCGCGACGAGCTCGTCGCGGCCGCTGGCACGCTCGACACCGACGACCTGGCCGAGATCGCCGAGGACCTGCCGGACGACGTCGTCGAGCAGGTGCGCCGGCGCCTCACGCCCGAGGAGCGCGAGCAGCTGCGCGCGGCGCTGTCCTATCCCGACGAGTCGGTCGGGGCGCGGATGGACTTCGACCTGGTGACGGTGCGCGAGGACGTCACGCTCGAGGTGGTGCTGCGCTATCTGCGCCGCTTCGACGCGCTGCCCGACCACACCGACCAGGTCTTCGTCGTCGACCGCCACGACGTGCTCAAGGGCGCGCTGCCGCTCGACCGGCTGGTGATCAACGATCCCGACGCGCTGGTCGAGGACGTGATGAAGCGCGACGTGCTGTCGCTGCAGGCCTTCGACGAGGCCGGCGAGGCCGCGCAGGCCTTCGAGCGCTACGACCTGATCACCGCGCCCGTGGTCGATGCGCGCGGGCGGCTGATCGGGCGCCTGACCGTCGACGAGGTGGTCGACGTGATCCGGGAGGAGGGCGAGTCGGAGGTGCTGTCGGCCGCCGGCCTGCGCGACGAGGAGGACCTCTTCGCGTCGATCTGGAACTCGGCCAAGAACCGCTGGCTGTGGCTGGCGGTGAACCTGGGCACCGCGTTCTTCGCGTCGCGGGTGATCGGTGCGTTCGAGGGCACGATCGAGCGGGTGGTCGCGCTCGCCGCACTCATGCCGATCGTGGCCGGCATCGCCGGCAACTCGGGCAACCAGACGATGACGCTGTTCATCCGGTCGCTGGCGCTCGGGCAGGTCACCGCCGGCAACGCGCTGCGGCTCGCCCGCAAGGAGATGCTGATCGCGCTGCTCAACGGCCTGGTGTGGGGCGGCATCGCCGGCACCTTCGCGTGGCTGCTCTACCGCGACACGCCGCAGGGGGTCATGCTCGGCGTGACGATGATGCTGGCGATGGTGCTCAACCTGCTGCTGGCGGCGGTGGTCGCGATGGGCGTGCCGCTCGCGCTGCAGCGGATGGACCGCGACCCCGCGCTCGGCTCCTCGGTGCTGCTGACCTTCTCGACCGACAGCATGGGGTTCTTCATCTTCCTGGGGCTGGCGACGCTGTTCTTCCGCTGACGCGGCGGGCCGCTTCAGGCGAGGTCGGTGGTGTCGCCCATCGCCGGCACCTCGGTGCGCCAGCCGAGCGCCTCGTGCAGCCGTGCAGCCAGCGCCTGAGCCGCCGCCGGCTCGCCGTGCGTGACCAGCACGCGGCGCGGCGCGGCGGGCATCGCGCGGGCCCAGCGCAGCAGGTCGTCGGCGTCGGCGTGCGCCGACAGCCCGTGCAGCGTCGCCACCTCCGCGCGGATCTCGTGGTCGGCGCCGTGGATGCGCAGCGTGCGCCGCCCGGCCTGCAGGTCGGCGCCGCGGGTGCCCGCCGCCTGGTAGCCGGCCAGGACGATCGCATTGCGCGCATCGGGGCCGAGCGCCTTGAGGTGATGGAGCACCCGCCCGCCGGTGGCCATGCCGCTGGCGGAGATCACGATGCTCGGGAAGCGGCTGCGCACCAGCGCCTTGGAGGCCTCGACGTCGCGCACCATGGTCGCGACCGTGGCCATCGCCTGCAGCTCGGTGTCGTCGAGACGGTGTCCCTTCGGGAAGCGGCGGTAGAGCTCGGTGGTGTCGACCGCCATCGGGCTGTTCAGGAACACCGGCACGTCGGGGATCGCGTCGCGCGCCTTGAGCCGCGCGATGACATGCAGCAGCAGCTGCGCGCGGCCCACGGCGAAGGCCGGCATCAGCACCGTGCCGCCGCGCGCGACCGTGCGGCGCACGATGGCGGCGAGCGCCTCGGACGGATCGTCTCCGGCGTGCAGCCGGTCGCCGTAGGTGCTCTCGATCACGAGCGTGTCGGCCGCCGGCGGGTCGGCGGGGTCGCGCATCAGCAGGTCGTCGTAGCGGCCGAGGTCGCCCGAGAACAGCACCGAGGCGCCGTCGAGCGCGAGCCGGACGCTGGACGCGCCGAGGATGTGGCCGGCGTGGGTCAGGCGCGCGGCCGCGCCCTGCCCGAGCGGCAGGTCCTCGCCGAAGCGCACCGTGCGCAGGCGCTTGAGCGCACGCCGCGCGTCCTCCTCGGTGTACAGGGGCAGCGCGGGATGGTGCTTCGAGAAGCCCTTGCGGTTCGCGTACTCGGCGTCCTCCTCCTGGAGGTGGCCGCTGTCCGGCAGCAGCAGGCCGCACAGCTCGCTCGTCGCATGGGTGCACCAGACCGGGCCGGCGAAGCCGTCCCGCACCAGCGCCGGCAGGTAGCCGGAGTGATCGAGGTGGGCATGGGTGAGGATCACCGCGTCGAGCGAGCGCGGATCGACGGGCGGTGCGGCCCAGTTCATCAGCCGCAGCGACTTCAGCCCCTGGAACAGCCCGCAGTCGACGAGCACGCGCAGGCCGCGATGCTCGATGAGGTACTTCGAGCCGGTGACGGTGCCGGCGGCGCCGAGGACGCTCAGCCGCGGCATCGTCGGGAGACCGGGACTGCGGTCGGGCGCGCAAGGTGCATCGGTCGATCATACGCGCGGTGCGAGCGTGGCCGCGGCCCTGTCCGGCGCAGGGTGGCTCGTGGCACGCGCGGTACCATGCGCCGAAGCCGGCGACCGACCGGCCGACCACCGTCGGCACGCATCCGAGGAGCCGCCCCATGTCCCGACCGCTGCGCCGCCGCGCACTGATCGCCATTACCGCCGCGACCGCGTCGCCGCTGCTGGCACCCGCCGCTGCCCGCGCCCAGTCGCAGCCGGGCGGGGCCTGGCCCTCGAAGCCGCTTCGCATCATGGTCGGCGCCAATGCCGGCGGCGGCACCGACATCATCGCGCGCATGCTCGCCGAGAAGCTGTCGGCCGCGCTCGGCCAGCAGGTCGTGGTCGAGAACCGGCCGGGTGCCTCGAACACCATCGCGGCGGACCTCACCGCCAAGGCGCCGCCCGACGGCCACACGCTGCTCGCCGCGACGAACACCGGGCAGGCGATCGCGCCGCACCTGATCAAGCTCGCCTTCGATCCGATCCGCGACATCGCGCCGATCGCGCTGATCGTCAACGTGCCGAACGTGCTGGTGATCAACCCGGCGCTGCCGGTCAAGAGCGTCGCCGACCTGGTCGCGCTCGCGAAGGCGAAGCCCGGCGAGCTGAAGTACGCCTCCTCCGGCGTCGGCAGCACCCAGCACATCGCCGGCGAGGCCTTCGCCGCCGCCACCGGCACGAAGCTCGTGCACGTGCCCTACAAGGGCAGCGCGCAGGCCCACCTCGACCTGATGTCGGGGCAGGTCGAGACGATGTTCGACACCACCTCGTCGGCGATCCAGCACATCCGCTCGGGCAAGCTGCGCGCGCTCGCGATCACGACGCCGAAGCGCTCGCCCGAGCTGCCCGAGCTGCCGACGCTCGCCGAGGCCGGCGTGGCCGGTGCCGAGATGGCCACCTGGTACGGCCTGTTCGTGACCGGCGGCACGCCGCAGCCGGTGATCGACCGGCTCACCGCCGAGGTCGGCCGAGTGCTGCAGATGCCCGACGTGCAGGCCAGGCTGCGCGGGCTGGGCGGCGAGCCCGGCACGCTCACGCGCGAGCAGTTCGGCGCGCTCAATCGGGCCGAGTTCGAGCGCTTCGGCAAGCTGATCCGGGACGCCGGGATCAAGCTCGACCAGTGAGCCGGGCCGGGCCGCGCGGACGGGGCCGGCGCGCACCCCGCGCCCGTCGCGAGGCTCAGGTCAGCAGCGTCTCGCGCAGCGCCTCGCGCAGCGGCGCATCCACGCCCGCGGCCGTCAGGTAGCCGTCCAGCGAGCCGTGCCCGCGCTCGGCGGTGCGCAGGGCGGTGTCCAGCCAGTCGGCGCGCACGTCGGCGATCGTCTCGATCGCCTCGCGCATGCGCGCGCTCGGCGTCTCCCCGGACAGCGCGATCAGCATGTCGGCGAGCGCGGCGGGCGGACGCCTGCGGGCGCTCTCGAGGTAGTCGTCGACGATCGCCTCGCGTGGCACGCCGAGCGCGGCCAGCAGCATCGCGACCACGAATCCGGTGCGGTCCTTGCCGGCCGTGCAGTGCACCAGCACCCGGGCCGGGCCCTCGCCGCGCCGCGCCAGCCGTCGCGCGGCCTCGTGCACCGCGGGTGCGAGCGCCGCCGGCATCCGGCCGTAGGTCTCGGTCATCCAGCGGTGCGCGCCGCCCGCGTCGAACTCCGTCTCGGCGAGCTGCACCCGCCAGCCGCCGGCGCGGACCGCCTGCAGGTCGGGCAGCACGTCGAAGGTCAGGACCTCGCGCGGCGCGCGCGCCGGCCAGCGGCTCGGCATCTGGCTGCGCTCGTCGTCGCGCCGCAGGTCGAGCACCGCGCCGATGTCCAGCGAGGCGAAGGTCTCGCGGTCGGCATCGGTGAGGCGGTGCAGCGCGTCGGAGCGGAAGATGCGCGCCGCGCGCAGCCGGCCGCCCGCCACGGGCAGCGGTTCGACGGCGCGGAAGTTGGGGGCGCCTTCGAGGCGCGGGACCGGGTCGGGGGAGGCGGGGGGGGCGTCTTGCATTCACCGAGTATCGCACCGACGCCGCGGCGGACTCCGGGCGCGTTCCGGTGCGCCGGGGCCGCAACGCCCCGTCAGGCCCGGTCCGCGTCCGGGTCCGCCTCGCCGTCGTCGAGCAGGGCCAGCCCGTCGTCGATCAGCGCGTGCAGCGCCGCGACGCGCTCGGCACCGAGCCGCTCGCGCAGCGCGAACTGGGCGCGCTTCCAGTGGCGGCGTGCCTCGAGCTGCTTGGCCCGCCCGGCGGCGGTCGGCGTCACCAGCCGGCTGCGGGCATCGGCGCCTGGGCCCTGCTCGACCCAGCCCTGATCGATCAGCACGCGCAGGTTGCGGGTCAGCGTGGAGGCGTCCAGCCCCATGCTGCGCGCCAGCTCGGCCGGCTGCACCGGCGCCCGCTCGATCACGTTCGACAGCAGCGAGAACTGCGTGCCCTTGAGGCCCGCCTGCGCGAATTCGGCGTCGTAGAGGCGGGCGACCGCGCGCAGCAGCTGGCGCAGCTTGAAGTTCGTGCAGCCCCTCGGTTGGACAACGGCGTCGGCCATGGGTACATTGTATCTGCAACGATTGCAGATGCAACCTTCACGGGGCGGTCCGCCTGCCCGCCCATCCGCGCCGATCCCGAGGCCTCATGTCGCTCACCTCCGGCCCGATCCTGCCGACCCTGCTTCGCCTGGCGCTGCCCAATGTGCTGGCGATGACGATGACGGTCGCGGTCGGCGTCGCAGAGACGCGCTACGTCGGCCTGCTCGGCACCGCGCCGCTCGCCGCGATGGCGCTGGTGTTCCCGTTCGCGATGCTGGTGCAGATGATGTCGGCCGGCGCGATGGGCGGCGGGGTCTCGTCCGCCGTGAGCCGCGCGCTCGGCGCGAAGGATCCCGAGCGCGCGCGCACCCTCGCCCTGCACGCGGTGGTGATCGGCGCGGTCGCAGGGCTGCTCACCTCGGTGCTCTTCCTCGCGTTCGGTCCGGCGCTCTATCACGCGCTCGGCGGCCGCGGCGAGGTGCTCGAGCAGGCCGCCCGCTACTCCGGCGTGCTGTTCTTCGGCGCGGTGCTGATCTGGCTGCTCAACACGCTCGCCTCAGTGCTGCGAGGCACCGGCGACATGCGCGTGCCCTCGGTCACGCTGCTGGTGTCGTCGGCGCTGCAGATCGCGATCGGCGGAGCGCTCGGCCTCGGCCTCGGCCCGATCCCGAGCTACGGCATGCCCGGCATCGCGGTCGGCCAGATCGTCGCGACCGGCGTTGGCGTCGCCTTCCTCGTCTGGTGGCTCGGCAGCGGCCGGGCGCGGATGACCCTGAGCCTGCGCGGCTTCACGATGCGCGGCGACATGTTCGCCGACATCCTGAAGGTGGGGGCGCTCGCCTGCCTGTCGCCGGTGCAGTCGGTGCTGACCGTGCTGATCTTCACCGGGCTGGTCGCGCGGCTCGGCGTGGCCGAGCTCGCCGGCTACGGCATCGGGCAGCGGCTCGAGTTCCTGCTGATCCCGATCGCCTTCGGCATCGGTGTCGCATCGGTGCCGATGGTCGGCATGGCGATCGGGGCCGGCGACGTCGCCCGGGCGCGGCGCGTGGCCTGGACCGCCGGCAGCGTGTCGGCGGTGATGCTCGGCGTGCTCGGCGCGATCGTGTCCATCGCGCCGGACGCTTGGGCGATGCTGTTCACCCGCGACGAGACGGTGCTCGTCCACGCGCGCTCGTACCTGCGCTGGGCGGGTCCCGCATTCGCCGCCTTCGGCTTCGGGCTCACCCTCTACTTCGCGTCGCAGGGGTCCGGCAAGGTGCTCGGCCCGGTGCTCGCCTCCACCGTTCGGCTGGTGCTGGTCGCCGCGGTCGGTGGCTGGCTGGCGACCCACCATGCCGAGGCGTGGCAGTACTTCGCGCTGGTCGCGGCGGCGATGCTCGTCTACGGTGCCGGCACCGCGCTGGCGATCCGGGTGACGCCCTGGCGGGCGACGCCTCGGGCGGCCGCGCCGCCCTCGCCCCCCGGCCCCTCGGCGCCTTCCTCAACCGTGTCCCGGTGACGCCGAACCCCTCCGCCGCACCGCTGCCATGACCGACGCCCCCATTCCCGTGCATCCCCTCGACCAGGCCCTGCACCTCGCCCCGCTCGGCGAGCACCGCTTCCGGGGCGAGACCACCGCACCCTGGGCGAACATGGTCGGTCCGTTCGGCGGGGTCACGGCAGCCGTGCTGCTGCGGGCTGCGATGGACCATCCCGAGCGGCTGGGCGACCCGCTGGCGCTGACCGTCGACGATGCCGGTCCGGTCGCGGCCGGCGCGTTCGAGATCGAGGCGCGGCCGGCGCGCACCAACCGCGGCACCCAGCACTGGAGCCTCGTGCAGCTCCAGGGCGGGCAGCTCGCCACGACCGCGACCGCGGTGTTCGCGGTGCGCCGCGACACCTGGTCCGCGTCCGAGCTGACGATGCCCGAGGTGCCGCCCGCGGCGCAGGTCGCGATCGCCGCGCCGCGCCAAGGGCTCGAATGGCCGAATCGCTACGAGATGCGCTTCGTCGAGGGCGGCTGGCCCGACCTGGAGGCTGGCGACGAGCTGCCCGACTCGCGCACCGCGATGTGGATCCGCGACCTGCCCGAGCGCCCGCTGGACGCCCCGGCGCTCGCCGCGATCTGCGATGCCTTCTACCCCAGGGTGTTCCGGCGCCGCCGGCGCTTCACGCCGATCGGCACGGTGTCGATCCCAGGTCGTCTACTACCGGGACTGACCGGTACCGGGCGCCCCGATGCGGCGCGCCGGCAACAGTTGTCTTTATGCCTGTGAAATCGGGTATCTCCGCACACTCGTGGGGCCGGCCCGGGGTTACGCTTGCCGTTCCTCAAGAAAGAAACGCCATGCGCCGCATCATGTCCCGTCCTGTCTCGCTCCAGACCGGCTCCGCTCTGGCTTCGTGGTCGATCGCGCTGGCTTCTGTCGGCTTCGTCGCGCTGGCTGCGCTCAACCTGCTCCGGGGCTGAGCGCCGGCGTGCCGCCTTCCCGGGCCGCTGGGGTGCCCGGGGTCGTCTCCTCCGGGCGGTACGGCTCGAAGCCTTCCGCCATGAACGCGTTGTTCGCCTCGCGCACCTGCGCGGCGGCGTCGTCGTAGAGGAAGGGCAGGAACGCCAGGCGCCGACCGCGGGTGACCGGGGTCACCGCGTGCAGCAGCGAGCAGGAGAACACCAGCGCCGTGCCGGGTGCCGGCTTGAAGGTGCGGGGTCCGTACTCCGGGAAGCCGATCTCGCCGCCCTCGAACCCGGCGTTCAGGTTGATCGATACCGCGAAGCGCCGGTGTGCCGTGCCGCGGGTCGAGTTGTCCCGGTGCGCATTGAAGTGTCCGGCGTCCTGCGCGTCGTAGCAGGCGACGATGTAACGCTCCATCCGGGTCACCGCGAACTGGTGGACCTTGCGGATCTCGGGCACCACCCGCCGGCGGATCCGGGCCTGGATCCGCGCGAGCAGCTCGGGCGCCTCGACGTGGCAGTCGCGTCGCCGCTTGTGGCCCGGATCGTGAACCAGGACCGTGCGGCCGTCGACCTGCCGCATGAAGCCCGAGGGCGTGCCGCCGATGCGCTCGTAGGTGTCGATCAGGGCCTCGCAGAGCGAGGGCTCGAACACGTCGGGCAGCATCAGGATCGGCGCCTGCAGCTCGATGCCGGCGTGCCGGCCGGGTGCCGGCAGCCGCTCGATCATCTCGATCGCCTCGCGGTGACCGGCGCCGTCGGGGCCGAACGGAATCTTCGCGACGATGCGCAGCGTCGGGTCGATCACGAACCAGAAGCGCTGCACCGGCACGCGACCGCCGCCCGGGCTCGCATCGTCGGGAATCGCGCCGTACGCTCGCGACACGCTGCCGTCGAAGTCCAGGATGAAGCGCACCCCCGGCATGCTGTCGCGGATGCGGCCGCGCTTCTCGTCGCCCGGATCGAGCGTCACGCCGAAGAAGCTCGCATGCGTGTCGTCGAACAGGTCCCGGCGATCGAGTGCCGCGGCCAGTGCCTCGCGTCCCACCGGGTCGGAGGCCGATGCGAAGAAACACAGCACCAGCCAGCGGCCGGCGGCGGTGTCGAAGACGTGGCGGGTGTTCTCCCAGCCGCGCTGCTCGAACCAGGGCGCGGGATCGCCGGGCTGCAGGTCGACGTATCGTCGGACGGCTTCGCCCGACATCTCAGGCGGGGACGACGAAGCTGCCGCTCTTGCCGCCGTGCTTCTCCAGCAGCCGCACGTCGGTCATGGTCATGCCGCGGTCCACCGCCTTGCACATGTCGTAGACCGTGAGCAGGCCGACCTGGACCGCGGTCAGGGCCTCCATCTCGACGCCGGTCTTGCCGTCGCATTCGACGGTCGCGGTGCACACCACCGCGAGCGCATCGGCATCGAGCTCGAGCGTCACGGCGACGCGGGTCAACGCGATCGGGTGGCACAGCGGGATCAGGTCGGCGGTGCGCTTGGCGCCCTGGATGGCGGCGATCCGGGCGATGCCGAGGACGTCGCCCTTCTTCGCGCCGCCATTGCGGACCAGCTCGAAGGTTTCGGCGCGCATCGTGATGCGCCCGCTCGCGACCGCACGGCGACGCGTGACCGCCTTGGCGCCGACGTCGACCATGTGGGCCTGTCCGGACGCGTCGAAATGGGTGAGCGGCGAGTCCGGCATCACCGGTGGCGCGGGGCGGGTCGAGGGCTCGGTCATGGCGCGCCTATCATAGCAACATGCCCCACCCCCTCCGCCCGGTCGGCCTGCTCGCGCGCGGCATCGCGGCCGTCGTCGCCGCGACGCTGGCGCTCGGCCCCGTGCCGGTCGCCGCGCAGTTCGACAACCTGCCGCGGCTGGGCGATCCCTCGGCCGACGACCTGTCGCCGCAGGCCGAGCGGCGGCTGGGCGAATCGATCATGCGTCAGATCCGTCGGGACCCGCTGTGGCTCGACGACGCCGACCTGGTCGACTACCTGAACCGGTTCGCCGCGCCCCTGACCGCGACGCCCGCAGCCGGTTCGACCAGCTTCGAGTTCTTCGCGCTGGCCGAGCCCTCGATCAACGCGTTCGCGCTGCCCGGCGGCTACATCGGCGTGCACACCGGGCTGCTGATGGCCGCCGACTCGGAGTCCGAGGTCGCGGCGGTGCTCGCCCACGAGATCGGGCACGTCACGCAGCGGCACATCGCGCGGATGCTCGCGCAGCAGAAGCAGGTGTCGCTGGTGACCATGGCCGGCATGGTGCTGGCCCTGCTCGCGGCGCGCTCCAACCCGCAGGCCGCCATGGGCGGCCTGATGCTCGGGTCGGAGATGGCCCGCAGCAGCATGCTGTCGTTCTCGCGCGAGGCCGAGCGCGAGGCCGATCGCGTGGGCTTCGAGATCCTGCGGCAGGCCGGCTTCGACATGCAGTCGATGGTGAGCTTCTTCAGCCGGCTGCAGCAGGCGAGCCGCTTCTACGAGACCAACGCACCGGCCTACCTGCGCACCCACCCGGTCACCGGCGAGCGCATCGGCGACATGCAGCTGCGGCTGCGCGAGAGCCGCTACCGGCAGCGCGCCGACTCGATCGAGTTCCAGCTGCTGCGCGCCCGGCTGCGCGCGCTGGCCGACGCCAGCAGCGAGGGGCGGCGCACGGCCCGCGCGCTCCTCGAGCAGTCGGTGCGGCAGAGCCCGAGGGCCGGTCCGGCGCCCTGGTATGCCCTGGCGAGCGTGGCGGCCGCGCAGCGCGACTGGCCGCGGGTCGATGCGGCGCTCACGCAGGCGCAGGCGCTCGCGGGCGGCACGCATCCGTACTTCGAGACGCTCGGCGCGGGCGCGCGGCTCGCCGCGGGCGATGCGCGCGGTGCCGCCGAGCGCGCGGCCCGCGGGCTCGCCCGCTTTCCGGACGCACGCGGCCTCGCGCGGCTGCAGGGCGAGGCGCTGCTCGCCGCCGGGCAGCCGGCCGAGGCCCTGCGGGTGCTGCGCGATCACCTGCTGGTGTGGCGCGGCGATGCGCGCCTGTGGCAGCTGAGCTCGCAGGCCTACTTCGCGCTCGACCAGCGCGCCGAGGCCCACCGTGCGGTCGCCGAGCAGTACCTGCTGCTCGGCTCGCCGATGGCCGCGCTCGACCAGCTGCGGCGCGGCCAGAAGGCGGGCGATTCGGACTTCTACGCGGCCTCGACCATCGACGCCCGGATCCGCGAGATCGAGCCCGACGCGCTGCGCGAGCTCGAGGAGACGCGTCAGCAGGGCCAGCAGCGCTGAGCGGCCGCGCTCAGCGCGGCGTCGGCTCGAATCCGAACGACCGCGCGGGCGGCGCGTCGAGCGTGAGCACCGCGTGCTCGCCCATCAGCCGCAGCGTGCCCGCGCGGCCTTGCGCATCGGGCGCCTCGAGCAGCGACAGGTCCAGGGCCCCGAGGTCGCGGTCGTCGATGCAGCCGGCGCCGAGCTCGGTCTCGAGCCACAGGTTGCCGTCGGCGTCGGCGGCGGCGTGCGAGATCCGCGCCACCGGATAGCCGGTGTGCGTGACCAGCGACTGTGCCGGCGCCTCGCCCATCACGCGGAAGTAGAGTGGCGCGAGCTCGAGGTCGACGAACACCCGCTGCGGGCCGTTCTGCCAGTGCCATCGGCCCTGCGCGTCGGCCGAGTAGTTGCGGCCGATGAAGTCGACGATCGGCGGGCTGGTGATCTCGCTGCCGGCGCCGTGCAGCGCCTCGTCGAAGCCCGGTGCGCCGCGGTCGATCAGCAGCCAGCGACCGCGCCGTCCGAGCCTGAGCCAGCCGTGCACCGCCGGCACGTTCGGCCAGCGCGCCATCGCCTGCACCACCTGCTCGTCGATCGGCACGGGCCGCTCCTCAGCGCTCGGGCACGCGCACGGCGGCGGCGCCGAGCACGTCGGTGAAATGATCGAAGGCCCGCCGCGGCAGCCAGTCGAGGCGCCCGGGCGGGCGCCCGGTCAGGAAGCCGACGTGGCCGCCCTGCGCGGGGTACTCGAGCCGCACCGCGGCCGAGACCTCGGTCGGAGCGGCGAGGGCGGACGGCGGCAGGAATGGATCGTTGAGCGCGTTGATCACCAGCGTGGGGACCGAGATGCCGCCGAGGTACTGCCGGCAGGACGAGCGGGTCCAGTAGTCGATCGCGCCCGCGAAGCCGTGCAGCGGCGCGGTCACGTGCTCGTCGAAGTCGAAGAAGTCGCGGCTGGCGGCGACGCGCCGGGGGTCGAACAGGCCGGGGTGGCGCTCGAGCATCGCCAGGCTCTTGCTGCGCAGCGTGCGCAGGAAGTTCTCGGCGTAGAGCCGGTTGAAGCCGCGCGACAGCGCGATCGCGCCGGCGTGCAGGTCCTGCGGCGGCGACACCGCCACCGCGGCGGCGACGAGGCCCGCTGCCGCGCCGCGCTCGCCCAGCCACTTGAGCAGCACGTTGCCGCCGAGCGAGACGCCCGCGGCGAGCAGCGGCCCCGGGGGCGCGCCGTCCTCGGCGGGGCGCGCGGCCAGCCGGCGCAGCACCCAGTCGGCCTCGTCGGAGTCCCCCGAGTGATAGGCCCGCGGCAGCCGGTTCGGCGTCCCGCTGCAGCCGCGGAAGTGGATCACCACGCCGTCCAGGTCGCGCCGCAGGGCCTCGGCCATCAGCACGCGCGCGTAGGGGCTGTCCGAGCTGCCCTCCAGGCCGTGGAACAGTGCGAGCAGGGGCCGGGCAGGGGCTCGGGCGGTGCCGGGCGGCGACACGGTCCAGTCGAGGTCGACGAAGTCGCCGTCGGGCGCATCCCAGCGCTCGCGCCGCCAGGCGATCGTCGGGCGCGGTGCGAGCAGCGCCGGCCAGAGCGTCTGCGCATGCCGGCCGGGCAGCCACGACGGCGCCCGGTAGTCGCCGGCGGGCGCGCTGCCGGGCACGAGCGAGGCAGGGGCCGCGGGCGCCTCGCCCCCGAAGGCGTGGCCGGGTGTCGCGCCCGACCCGATGCCTCCGGATCCGGCCATCACGCGCCGAGCGTCAGTGGAGTCGGCCAGGCGGCGGACGCCGGGGATCGGCGTCGGGCACGTCGTCCTCGTCGGCATCGGGCCGCTCGATGCCGAGGCGTGCGCCGATCCAGCCGGGGGTCTCGTCGTCGTCGTCGTCCTCGTCGTCGTCGGCATCCTCGGTCTCGCCGGACTCGGAGACGCCGGCGTGATGCACGAGGATCAGCCAGCCGCCGCCGGAGCGCACGAAGACGTTGGTCGTGACGACCTCGACCGTCTCGGAGCCGCCGCGCCCCTCGACCGTGATGCGCTCGATCAGGCTGTGCACCGCGACGTCGGCGCTGCGCCAGGCATGCACCGCCGCGACGGCGACGCGGATGCCGCCCGCCGCGAAGATCTCGCGGAAGGATCCGGTGATGGCCTCGCGGCCGATGAGGCGGGGGCCGCCGGGATGGTTGCAGACCGCGGCGTCGTCGTCGGCCCAGAGGGCCATCATCCGGTCGAGGTCACCGTCGGCCATGGCGGCGTAGAACGCGCGCTCGGCAGCCTCGGCAGTGGCGTGAAGGCGTTGCATGCGGCCTTCATCTTATCGGATGTCGCGGCTGGGGAACCGGGCGGCGGCCCGCAGCGAGGCGAAGACCGACTCGGGACGCACCCCGCTCGTGCATCGGCCGTGGGCGTACCGGCAGACGGGGTCGTTGCAGGGGCTGCAGGCCTCGTGCAGCCACTCGACCTTCGCCCGCGGCGAGCGTGGCGGTGCGAAGCGCGGGTCGGTGGGCCCGAACACTGCGACCATCGGCCGCGAGTAGGCGGCCGCGACATGCATCAGGCCGCAGTCGTGCGCGACCACCGCCTCGGACTGCGCGATCAGGGCCACCGCGTCGCCCAGCGACTGCCGGCCGCACAGGTTCGGGACGGCCCCGCCGCTCAGCGCGGCGATCTCGGTCGCGAAGGCCCGGTCGGCGGCGTCACCGATCAGCACCGGAGCGAGGCCCGGCCATTCGCGGGCGGCGATCGCGATCAGCGAGGCCCAGTGGCGCGCCGGCCAGCGTCGGCTCGGGCCGGCCTCGGCGCCGACGCACAGCGTCAGCAGCCGGGCGTCGGCGGCGAGCCCGGCGCGCGCGCGGGTGCCGGCCTCGCGGACCTCGTCGCGCGACATCACCGGATTCGGGACGTGCCCCGGCAGCGGCTGCGAGGCGTCGAAGGCGAGGTGCGCAAAGCGCTCGACCGCGGGGCGGCCGGCGTCCACACCCTGGCGTTCGCCGCCGGCGTGGATCGTGCAGTGCGGCTGGTTGATCAGCCCCCAGCGGGTGCCGCAGTGCAGGCCGATCCGGATCGGGATGCCGGCCAGCCAGGGCACGAGGGCGGCGCGCTTGGAGCCCGGCAGCACGAACACCCTGTCATGGCGGTGCCGGTCGAGCCGACGGGCCAGCTGGAACTTTCCCCAGGGCTGCACCGGGCCGAACGCATGACCCGAGGTGAACACCTCGTCGATGTCGGCCATCGCCTCGAAGACCGGCGCGACGGCCGGATCGGCCAGCACGTCGATGCGGCCGGCCGGGTCGAGGCCGCGCAGCAGCGCGGCCAGCGGCTGGGTCATCACCGATTCGGCGAGAGTGTCTGGAGCAACGATCAGGGTTCGCATCGGCCAAGGGGTCGTCGGGGGCCACATGCCCCCGGCCGATTCTCGCCGTGCCTTACCCGACCCGGTGTGACGGATTCACGCTACTGCTCGAAGGGATGCGTGACCGAATCCCGCCGCTGACGATCAGTGACCCTTGACCACCGTCCCGGGCGCGAGCCGGTACTCGGTGCCGCAGTACGGGCAGAGCGCCCGGCCGGTGTGCGCGACGTCGAGGAAGACCCGCGGATGCTGGTTCCAGACGGTCATCTTGCGGTTCGGGCAGAACGCCGGCAGGTCGCCGGCCCCGAGCTCGATCACCGCGGCCGCGCGGCCGCTGCCCGAAGGCGTGTGGGTGTCGGACATGGCCGGGTCTCCGTGCTCAGACCGGAGTCAGCCAGCTGGCGTACCGGTCCGACTTGCCGCCGACCACGTCGAAGAACAGCGACTGCAGCCGGGCGGTGATCGGGCCGCGGCTGCCCGCGCCGATCGTCCGGTCGTCGAGTTCGCGGATCGGCGTGATCTCGGCGGCGGTGCCGGTGAAGAAGGCCTCGTCGGCGCAGTACATCTCGTCGCGCGTGATGCGCTTCTCGATGACGGTCAGCCCCATGTCGCGCGCCATCGTGATGACCGAGTTGCGCGTGATGCCGTCGAGGCACGAGGCCACGTCCGGCGTGTAGACGACGCCGTCGCGGACCATGAAGACGTTCTCGCCCGCGCCTTCGGACACGTAGCCCTCGGTGTCGAGCAGCAGCGCTTCGTCGTAGCCGTGCGCGGTCACTTCCTGGTTGGCCAGGATCGAGTTGACGTAGTAGCCGCTCGCCTTGGCGCGCACCAGCGACGCGTTGACGTGGTGCCGGGTGTACGAGGAGGTCTTGACGCGGATGCCCTTGGCGAGGCCGTCCTCGCCGAGGTAGGCCCCCCAGGGCCAGGCCGCGACCGCGACGTGGATGGTGTTGCCGCGCGGCGAGACGCCGAGCTTCTCGGAGCCGATCCAGGCGATCGGGCGCAGGTAGCAGGACTCGAGCGCGTTGGCCCGCACGACCTCCTTCTGCGCGTCCATCATCTGCTCGGGCGTGTACGGCAGCTTCATCTGGAAGATGTGCGCCGAGTTGAACAGCCGGCGGGTGTGCTCGGCGAGCCGGAAGATCGCGGTGCCGGACACGGTCTTGTAGGCGCGCACGCCCTCGAAGACGCCCATTCCGTAATGCAGCGAATGCGTCAGCACGTGGATCTTGGCGTCGCGCCAGTCAACCAGCTTGCCGTCGAACCAGATGTGCCCGTCGCGATCGGCCATCGACATGATTCTCTCCCCCGTCCGTGTCCTCGGTGCGTAGACCGTGGATTCTATCGGAAAGGCCTGCCCCGGGCCGGCGCCCGCAAGTGGCCCGGATAGAATGGGGGGCTTGGGGAGAGTGCCGGTGAAGATCGAATCCTTGCGCTTTCAGGTCGGCCTGATCGCGCTGCTGCAGGCGCTCCTGCTGACGAACAACGTCACGCTGATCGCGATCAACGGGCTGGCCGGTGCGGCGCTGGCCGCCGACCCGACCTTCGCGACCCTGCCGGTCACCGGCTACGTGCTCGGCGCCGCGCTCTCGAGCATGGGCGCCGCCCGCGTGATGCGCCTGCGCGGCCGGCGGGTCGGCTACACGGTGGGTGCGCTGTTCGCGCTCGCCGGCAGCCTGCTGGCGGGCTGGGCGGTGCTCGAGCGCAGCCTGCCGATGCTGGTGGGCGCCACCTTCGTGCTCGGCATCTACAACGCGTTCGGCGCGAGCTACCGCTTCGCTGCCGCGGATGCCGCCGATGCCTGGAAGCCGTCGTTCCGGGCGCGCGCCATCTCGCTGGTGCTGGCGGCCGGGATCGTCGGCGGCGTCGTCGGGCCCGAGCTCTCGAAGCTCACCCGCGAGGCGCTGCCGACGATGTTCGCCGGCTCCTACCTCGCGCTGACGGTGTTCGCGCTCGCGTCGCTGGCGCTCTCGCAGCTGCTGCGCCTGCCCGAGCCGAAGCCGGGCGCCGCCGCGGCCGCGGCCGCGCAGGGGCCGGCCCGACCGCTCGCCGCGATCCTCGCGCAGCCGACCGCCTGGGTGTCGGTGCTGGTGGCCGCGCTCGCCTACGGCGTGATGAACCTGGTGATGGTGGCCACGCCGCTCGCGATGCAGGTCTGCAGCCATCCGTACGTCGCGGCGGCCTGGGTGCTCGAGTGGCATGTGATCGGGATGTTCGGCCCGGGCCTGGTGACCGGTTCGATCATCGGGCGCGTCGGCATCGTGCCGGTGATCCTCGCCGGCTGCGTGCTGATGCTCGTCAGTGCCGCCGTCGCGCTGTCCGGCGTGGGGCTGACCGAGTTCACGGTGGCGCTGGCCGCGCTCGGCGTCGGCTGGAACTTCATGTACACCGGCGCGACCGCGCTGCTCACCACCTGCTACCGCCCGAGCGAGAAGAACCGGGTGCAGGGCTTCAACGACGCCTGCGTGTTCGCGACGATGGTCACCTCCTCGCTGTCGTCGGGCGCGCTGCTGCACGTGCAGGGCTGGTACACCATCAACGCGATGTCGGTGCCGTTCGTGCTCGCCGCGCTCGGCGCCACGCTCTGGGCGGCGCGCTCCGCCGGCTGGAAGGTGGGGCGTGTCGCGGCCTGAGGCGAACGGTCCGACGCGGCCCGCCGAGGCCCTGCCCGAGCGCCAGCCCTTCCCGTGGGGCGCGTTCGCCGTCGGCGCCCGCTCGATGGGGTCGACGGTGATCGGCACGTTCTGCTGGGGCCTGGTGACCGGCGTCGCGCTGGTCAAGGGCGGCCTGTCCACGTCCCAGGCGCTGGGCATGCTGGTGCTGGTGTACTCGGGCACCGCCCAGCTCGCCGCGCTGCCGCTGATGGCGGCGGGTGCCGCGCTCGGCGCCGTCTGGGTGACCGCGCTGCTCGCCAACCTGCGCTTCGTCGTCTACAGCGCCGTGGTCGCCACCGAGTTCCGCGGGTTGCCGCTCGCGCGGCGGCTGGCGCTCGGATGGATGACCACCGACACCGCACTCGCCGGCTACTACGGACGCGCGGGTGGCGGCTGGGAGGCATCGACCGGCGACGAGCCGCTGCGCGAGCGCGAGGCACGCTTCCTCGGCACGAACCTCGCCGTCTATGCCGGCTGGTCGCTGGGCAGCATCGTCGGCGTGGGGCTCGCCGGGCTGATTCCCGACTCGCCCCGGATCGCGTTCGTCGGCGTGCTCGCGATCATGGCCCTGATCGGCCCGATGCTCGCCGCCCGCCCGGCGCTCGGCGCCGCACTCGCCGCCGGCACCGTCGCGCTGATCGGGCGCGACTGGCCGTGGCGGATGGGGATGTTCGCCGCGATCGCGGCGGGCATCGCGGCGGCGGTCGTGATGTCGAGGCGCCCGCCGCCCGCATCGGCGGGCGCAGGGGCCGGGCGGTGACGCTGCCCGACGGCTACGCATGGGCGGCGATCGCCGGGCTGGTCGTCGTCGTCTTCGTCACGCGCAACGCCTTCATGGCGCTGCCCAGGCGCTTCCAGCCCACCGGAGCCTTCGAGCGTGCGCTGCGGTTCGCGCCGCTGGCCGCGCTGGTGGCGCTGACGGTGCCGGCCGCGGCCGAGGCCTGGCTGGTGCCGGGCGCCGGCTGGCTGGATGCCTGGCAGGACGGGCGGCTGCCTGCGGCGGTCGCGACCGTGGCGGTCGCGCGCATCGCGCGCTCGCCGTTCGCCGGGCTGGCGGCGGGCGTCGCCGTGCTGCTGGCCATCGGAGGTCTCGGGTGAACGCCGCCGATGAGCCGTCCGCCGGCGTGCCGCCCGCGCGGCCGCGACCACGGCCGGCGTCGCTGACCGAGCTGTTCCTGGTCTTCAGCGCGCTCGCGCTGCGCGGCTTCGGCGGTGTGCTGCCCTGGGCGCAGCGCGTGCTGGTCGACGACCGCGGCTGGCTGACCCGCGAGGAGTTCGTCGAGATGCTCGCCTTCGGCCAGATGCTGCCGGGCCCGAACGTCTGCAACGTCGCGCTGATGGTCGGCGACCGCTGGTTCGGCTGGCGCGGCGCGGTGGCCGCGCTGGGCGGCATGCTCTCGGCCCCGTGCGTGGTGGTGCTCTCGCTCGCGGTGCTCTACGGGCAGGTCGCCGACGATCCGGTCGTGCGGCGCGCGCTGATCGGCATGGGCGCGGTCGCCGGCGGCATGATCCTGGGCACCGCGCTGCGGCTGGCCACGACGCAGCGTAGGCGCGCGCCCTGGCTCGTGTTCGGCGCGCTCGCGTTCGCCGGGGTCGCGCTGCTGCGCATCGAGCTCGCCTGGGTCGTGCTGGCCCTCGGGCCGGTCGCGGTGCTCGCCGCCTGGCTCACGAACCGGCGGCGCGGCGGCGGGGCGGCGCGATGAGCGGCGCCGGCCTGCTCGATCTCTTCGTGCATTTCGCGTCGCTGTCGCTGCTGGCGATCGGCGGCGCGCTCGCGGTGTCACCGGAGATGAACCGCTACCTCGTCGACGAGCGCGGCTGGCTGTCGACGCCGCAGTTCAACGACGCGATCGCGATCGCGCAGGCCGCGCCCGGCCCGAACATCCTCTTCGTCACGCTGCTCGGCTGGCAGGTCGGCGGCATGGCGGGCGCGCTCGCCGCCACCGTCGGGCAGCTCCTGCCCTCGAGCCTGGTCACCCTCGCATGCTGGCGCTGGAAGAGCGCCCGCGAGGACGCGCCGCTGGTGGCCGCGATCCGCCTCGGGCTGTCGCCGATCGCGATCGGTCTGACCGCATCGGCCGGCTGGGTCATCGCCTCGGGCGCCAGCGGCACCGATCCGGCACTGTGGGCGATGACGGCGGTCGCCGCGCTCGTGGTGTGGCGCACGCGCGTGAACCTGCTGTGGCTGGTCGGCGCGGGGGCGCTCCTCGGGGCGCTCGGGGTCGTCGGATGAGGCGCCGCGAGGCCCGGCGAGGCCCGGCGCGCGCGCGGCGCCGCAGCGTGATGGCATCATGAAGGGCCCGCCGCACCCACACTCCACGGAGCGCTCATGAACCCGGTCTTCGTCGACGGCCAGGAAGGCACCACCGGCCTGCAGATCCGCGATCGGCTCGCATCGCACGGCGGCGTGCGCGTGCTCGAGATCGAGCCGGATCGCCGCAAGGACGCCGTGCGCCGCGCCGAGCTGATCAACCAGGCCGACGTGGTGTTCCTGTGCCTGCCGGACGCGGCCGCACGCGAAGCGGTCGCGCTGATCGAGCCTGGCAACACCCGCACCCGCGTGATCGATGCGAGCACCGCGCACCGCGTCGCCGACGGCTGGACCTTCGGGCTGCCGGAGCTCGGCCGCGAGCAGCGGGCCGCGGTCGCCGGGGCGCGCCGCGTGGCCAATCCCGGCTGCCATGCCGCGGGCTTCATCCTGGCGCTCGCGCCCCTGGTGGCCACCGGGCTGGTGCCGCGCGACTATCCGGTCACCTGCCATTCGCTGACCGGCTACTCGGGCGGCGGCAAGTCCATGATCGCCGAGTACGAGGCGGCCCGCGAGTCGCGCACGCTCGACGCCGCGCGGATGTACGGCCTGGGCCTGGTGCACAAGCATCTGCCCGAGATGCGGGTCTACTCCGGCCTCGCCCACGCGCCGGTGTTCGTGCCGATCGTCGACAACTTCTACAAGGGCATGGCGGTCGCGGTGCCGCTTCACCTGCGGCTGCTCGCACCGGGCACGACGCGTGCGCGGATCCACGAGACGCTCGCCGCGCACTACGAGGGCGAGCGCTTCGTGCGGGTGCTGCCGCTCGACGACGAGGCGGGCACCGACCGCGGCTTCTTCGACGCGCTGGCCGCCAACGGCACGAACCGCAACGACGTGGTGGTATTCGGCAACGACGAGCGCGTCGTGGTGGTCTCGCGCCTCGACAACCTCGGCAAGGGCGCCTCGGGCTCGGCGGTGCAGTGCATGAACCTGATGCTCGGGTTCGACGAGGGCACCGCGCTGACGGCCTAGTCCGTTCCGAGCACCGCCTCCCACAGCGCCCGCACCGCCTCGCGCTGCGCGGCCACCGAGGCCGGCTCCACCCGCGCGTAGCGCGCATCGTTGAGCCGCAGCACGTGCTGCAGCCGCCGGAAGTCGCGGTAGGCCTGCGCGACGTCGGCCGCCGACTGCGGATCGAGCAGCCCGGCGCGCGCGGCGCGTTCGAGCAGCGCGATGTTGCCCGCATCGTCGATCAGCTCCGGGTGCGCGTTCGCATGCGCGAGCACGAGGTACTGCACCAGGAACTCGATGTCGACCATGCCGCCCGGATCATGCTTGACGTCGAAGAGCTCGCTGCGGTTCGGATGGCCGTCGAGCATCTTGCGCCGCATCGTGCGGACCTCGGTGGCGAGCGCCACCGGGTCGCGCGGCTGGGCGAGGATGTCCCGGCGCAGCGCCTCGAAGCGCGCGCCGAGCGCCGCATCGCCGGCCGCGAAGCGCGCGCGGGTGAGCGCCTGGTGCTCCCAGACCCAGGCGGATTCGCGCTGGTAGGTCTCGAAGGCGCGCAGGCTCGACACCATGAGCCCGGCGTTGCCGTTGGGCCGCAGCCTCAGGTCGATCTCGAACAGCAGTCCCGCCGCGGTGCGGGTCGACAGCCACACCGACAGGCGCTGGGCGAGCTGTGCGTAGGCGGGCTGCGCGCGTTCGTCATCGTCCTCGTCCTCGTGGACGAAGACCAGGTCGAGGTCCGACGCGTAGCCGAGCTCCTTGCCGCCATGCTTGCCGTAGGCGATGACGGCGAACGCCGGCGTCTCTCGGTGGCGCCCGCGGACCTGCGCCCAGCCGAGGTCGAGCACGATCGCGAGCACCCGGTCGGCGAGCTCGGACAGATGGTCCGACAGCCGCTCGACGGTCAGCCGTCCGGCGAGGTCCTGGGCGAGCAGGCGGAAGACCTGCGCGTGATGGGCCTCGCGCAGCACGTCCATGCGCCGCTCGAAGTCGGGTTCGCCTTCGCGCGTCATCGTGGCGGCCAGGCTGCGGCGCAGCTCGTGCTCCCAGGCCGCGAGGTCGGCGCGTTCGAGGATCTGGCCGTCGAGCAGCTCGTCGAGCACCACCGGATGGCGCATCAGGTAGTCGGCCGCCCACTTCGCCTGGCCGATCATCTCAAGCAGCCTGCGGAAGGCCGCCGGATACTGCAGCAGCAGCGCGAGGTAGGCAGGTCGCCCCGCCACGGTCTCGAGCAGGTCGATCAGGCGACCGAGCCAGGTGCCGTCGGCGGTGCGCGGGGCCCCGGGTGCGCCGGGCGCGGCCTCGCCGTCGCGCAGCGCCTGCTCGAGGAGCTGGTCGATGCGCCGCTGCGTGTCGGGGCGCGCGAGCCGGTAGCGGCGGCCCTCGTGCAGCGCGGCCACGCGGGCCCGGCCCGTGTCGTCGAGCTCGAGCAGCGGCGCGGGCGCCGCCTCGGTCGCCGGCGTCTCGCGCACCGGCTCGGCGAGCAGCGCGTCGAAGACCCCCTCGACGTCGTCGCGCGCCGCGCGCAGTGCCGCGGCGAAGCCCTCCGGCGTCATCGCCAGCATTCCGGCGATGCGCGCCTGCACCTGGGGGTCGTCGGGCAGCCGATGGGTCTGCGCATCCTCCTGGTACTGCACCGCGTGCTCCACCCGGCGCAGCAGCATGTACGCGTTGGCCAGCCGGTCGGCGGCGGCGGGTTCGAGCAGGCGGCGCTGCGCGATCGACTCCAGCGTGACCAGCGTGCGGCGGTCGCGCAGCTGCGCATCTCGACCGCCGCGCACGATCTGGAACAGCTGCGCGCAGAACTCGACCTCGCGGATGCCGCCGCGCCCGAGCTTGACGTCGATGCCGCCGCCGTCGCTGCTGTCGCGCCGTGCGCTGCGACGCTGCGCTTCGCTGCGGATCATCGCGTGCAGCTCGCGCATCGCGCCGAAGGCCGCGAAGTCCAGGTAGCGGCGGAACACGAAGGGCTGCACGATCCCGCCCAGCGCCGCCTCGTCGCGTCTTCGCGCCTCGGGGCCGGCCAGGCCCGAGTCGGCGATCACGGTGGACTTGAGCCACGCGAAGCGCTCCCACTCGCGGCCCTGGTCGTAGAAGTACTGCTCGAGCATCGGCAGCGAGACCACCAGCGGCCCGGACTCGCCGTTCGGCCGCAGCCGGGTGTCGACGCGAAAGACGAAGCCGTCCTCGGTGACGTCCGACAGCAGCCCCGAGGCGCGCCGCGCCAGCCGGTGGAAGAACTCGCCCGAGGACAGCGCGCGGCCCGTGCCACCGGCGGTCACGCCGTCGTCGCGGTGAACGAAGACCAGATCGATGTCGGAGGACACGTTGAGCTCGTCGCCGCCGAGCTTGCCCATGCCGACCACCAGCAGGTCCTGCGGATGGCCGTCTGCGTCGGCGGGCAGCCCGTGCACCTCGGCCAGCTCGGCACCGGCGTGACGGACCGCGACCGCGGTGGCGATCCGGGCCCAGGCGCTGATCGCGCCGCAGACCTCGGCGAGCGGCGCGAGCTGCCGGACATCGCGCTCGATGATCGCCAGCACGAGAAGCTGGCGGGCCCGGCGCAGCGCGGGGCCGGGGTCCGCGGCCGCCCGACCCGTGCCGGCGGCCGGCGAGCCCGCCGGCGTCGACAGGGCGACGACGCGGTCCCAGCATCGGGCGATCGCGTCGGGATCCAGCGGCTTCGCGACCAGTCCGGGCAGCAGCGCGGCGATCTCGGGCTGCCGCCGCGACAGCGCGTCGAGCGTCCGGTCGAACCAGGCCGAGCCGGCGCGTGCCGTGTAACTGTCCGTCAACATCGGGTCCGATCGGAGCGGGGAGGCCCTGGAAGGGGGCCGGTCATCCGTATGCTACATTCCAACGACCCTCGGACGACGGCTGGCCGCGGGGCCTCGTCCCCGGACCCGCGCGCCGGACCCCGATCCATGACCGTCCACTCGACGCCGCTCTCGTCCAGGCTGGCCGGCGTCCTGCTCGGCCTGCTCGGGCTCGTGCTCTGCGCCGTCTTCGGCACCTACCTCGCCGTCCGGCACGTGCTGTGGCCCCGGGTCGATGCCTGGCGCCCGGAGCTCGTCGCGCAGATCGAGCGCCAGCTCGGCCGCCCGGTCGCCATCGACGCGCTGCATCCGGGCTGGGACGGCCTGCATCCGTCCCTGCGCATCGACGGCCTGCGCCTCGATGGCGCCGACGGCGCATCACGCCTTGAGGTGGCCTCGGCCTTCGCCCGCGTGTCCTGGCGCTCGCTCGCCCTCGGGCACCTTCGCTTCGCGACGCTGCGGCTGAGCGCGCCGCAGGTGGTGGTCGAGCGGCTCGCTGCCGGACGCTTCGCGGTGGCCGGCTTCGAGCTCGCCCTCGACGGCCCGGGAGACGGCCGCGCGGCCGACTGGCTGCTCATGCAGGGCGAGATCGACGTGGTCGATGCGGCGGTGCGCTTCGTCGACCGCAGCGGCACCTTCGCGCCGCTCGGGGTCGACGGCGTGTCGCTGCGGCTGCGGGGCGCGGGGCGCAGGCACCAGGCGAGCCTGACGGTCGCCCGCGGCGGCGACGCCGCCCGCTCGCTGTCCGCGCTCGCCGAGGTCTATCGCGAGCCGTTCTCGCGGCCCTCGGAATGGCGGCGCTGGATCGGCGAAGCCCACCTCGCGGGCCAGGGCGTGGAGCTCGCGCGCGTCGCCGAGCTGGCCGAGGCGTTCGGCGTCGAGCTGGCGCCGGCGGCGGCGAGCGCCGAGGGGCAGCTCGATGCGCTGGCCTGGCTGCGCTTCGCCGACGCGACGCTGGTCGACGCGACCCTCAAGGCGCGTGCCGAACATGCCGCGACCCGGCTCGAGGCCGGACCGATCGCCTTCGACGCGATCGCCGGCGAGCTGCGCATCGAGCGGCAGCGCGACGGCGGCCATGTGCTGCGCATCGCCGGACTGTCGGCCGCCGACGCCACCGGGTTCGCCCTCGCGGCCGACGGCGACGCCGAGCTCGGGCTCGACCGCGACCATGCGCTGCGCGCCGCGTGGCTGCGCCTGAAGGCCTTCGACGCGGCGAGCGCCCTGCAGGCGGTGCGCCGTCTGCCCCTGGCCGCCGGGCTGCGCGAACGCGTCGCGCAGGTCGGCGTGTCCGGCGACGTGCGCGACCTGACGCTGCGCTGGACGCGGCCCGATGCGCCGGCGGCCGAGGTGCGCCCCGCCGACCGCAGCGACGACGTGCGGCGGGCCCTTCCGGAGGTCCCGCGCTTCGAGCTGAGCGCCTCGTTCCAGCGCTTCGGCCTGCAGTTCGGCGAGACCTCTCGGGGTCACCGGCTGCCCGGCTTCGGCAACCTCTCCGGCTCGCTGCGGGCGAGCGAGCGCGACGGCAGGCTCACGCTCGCCGCCCGCAACGCGACGCTCGGCGTGCCGGGCCTGTTCGAGGACCCGGTCTTCCCGCTCGAGCGTCTGGACGCCGAGCTCGAATGGGTGCGGGACGAGGGCGACGGCGCCTGGCGCGTGAGCCTGCCGCGGCTGGCGGTCGTCACCGCCGACGTCCGCGGCACCGCCTCGGGCACCTGGCGCAGCGCGCCGGCGGGCCCGGGCATTCTCGAGCTCGCCGCGCGCGTCGATCGCGTCGATGCGCGCAACGTGTCCCGGTACCTGCCGACGGGGCTGGCGGCCTACGTCCGCGACTGGGTCGCGCACGCGCTGGTGGGCGGCAGCGCCGAGGACCTGCGCTTCGAGGTCCGGGGCGACCTGAGCCAGTTCCCGTTCCACGAGCCCGCCGACGGGCGCTTCCGGCTGACGGCGGCGCTGCGCGACGTCTCGCTCGCCTACGCGCCGCAGTGGCCCCGGATCGACCAGATCCGCGGCGACCTGAGCCTGGACGGCACCGGCATGTCGCTGCGCGCGCCGACCGCCCTCACCCACGGCGTGCGGCTGGTCGACATGCAGGCGCGGATCGCGGACTGGCGCGAGTCGGTGCTGGCCCTCGAGGGGCGCGCGACGGGCGCTGCGCAAGACATGCTCGGCTTCGTCGACGCGACCCCGCTCGCCGCGAACGTCTCCGCCTTCACCCGCGACCTGAAGGTCGGCGGCGATGCGCGGCTCGCGATGAAGCTCGCGCTGCCGCTCCACGAGATCGCCGCGTCCCGGGTCGGCGTCACCGTCGAGCTGCCCGGCAACGACGTCGCCCTCGACAGCACGCTGCCGCCATTCGGGGGCGTGAGCGGCCGGCTCGAGTTCACCGAGCGCGGCCTGACGCTGCCCGAGCTGCGCGGCACGCTGCTCGGCGGCCCCATCCGGGTCGAGGGGCGCCCGAGCGGCGAGGGCCGGCTGCACATCGAGGCCACCGGCGCGGTCGACGCGGCCGGTCTGCGCCAGCTCGTCGACAACCCGCTCACGCGTCGCATCGAGGGCCGCACCGAGTACCGTGCGAGCGTCGACGTCGACCGGCGCGCCTCGACGCTGCGCATCGAGTCCGACCTGGTCGGTCTGGCCAGCACGCTGCCCGCGCCGTTCGACAAGCGCGCGGGCGACGTCTGGCCGCTGCGCGTGGCGTCGCGTCCGCTCGCGCCGTCCGGCCCGGCGGCCCGCCCGCCGGGCGACCGTCTCGACGTGCGGGTCCGCGACGACATCGCGCTCGCCTTCGAGCGCGAACGCGATCCCGCCAGCGAGCGCCTCCTCGTGCGGCGCGCCGGCTTCGCGGTCGGCGGCGACCCGGTGCTGCGCGACGGCGGGCTGGCGGTGCTGGTGCGCACCCGCGCGCTCGACGTCGACGCCTGGCGCGCCGTGCTCGGCGACGGCGAGCTCGAGCGCCTCGAGCGTCAGGCCAAGGCGGGCGGCCCGGACGGCATGTCGCTCGTGCCCGACCTGGTGTCGGTGGTGGCCGATGATCTGCGGATCGCCGGGCGCGACCTGCACGAGGTGGTGGTCGGCGCCTCGCGCGTCGACGGCCGCTGGCGCGCCAACATGGCCTCGCGCGAGATCGAGGGCCACTTCGAGTGGCGCGACGCCCGCCCGGGCGAGCGCATCGGCACGCTCACCGCGCGCTTCGCGCGGCTGGTCCTGCCGCGCTCGCGGATCGGCGAGGTCGAGTCGGTCCTGTCGGCCTCGCCCGGCCAGCTGCCCGGCCTCGACATCGCCGCCGACGAACTGGTGCTCGGCACGCTGCCGATGGGCCGGCTCGCCCTCACCGCAACCAACGGCGGCAGCGCGGCGCAGCCGGTCTGGAAGCTCGACCGGCTGGTGATCACCAATCCGTCGGCGCGTCTCGAGGCGCACGGGCAGTGGTCCTTCGCGGGCATCCCCCGGCCGCGGCCGGGCGCACCCACCGCCTCGATCGGCGCCGACCCCGCCGGCGCCGCGCCCGCGGGCGGCGATGCCCGCAGCACGGCCCTCGAATTCGAGCTGGAGGTGCTCGACGCCGGCCGGCTGCTCGCCGGCCTGGGCCTGAAGGACACCGTGCACGGCGGCTCGGGCTCGCTCGGCGGCTCGGTGCACTGGCAGGGCTCGCCGGTCGCCATCGACTTCGGCTCGCTCGACGGGCAGGTCAGTCTCGAGCTGGGCAAGGGCGAGTTCCTGAAGGTCGACCCGGGGGCGGCCAAGCTGATCGGCGTGCTCAACATGCAGTCGCTGCCCAAGCGGCTGTCCGGCGATTTCCGCGACCTGTTCAGCGAGGGCTTCGCCTTCGACACCATCGACGGCCGGGTGCGCATCGACAACGGCGTGGCGTACAGCGAGGCGTTCCGCATCCGCGGCCTGCAGGCCCAGGTCAGGATCCGCGGCGAGGCCGACCTGCAGCGCGAGACCCAGCGGCTCAACGTCGAGGTGGTGCCCGAGCTGAACGCCGGCCTCGCCTCGATCGCGTTCGGCGCGATGGTCAACCCGCTGATCGGGCTCGGCTCGTTCGCCGCGCAGTACGTGCTGCGCAAGCCGCTGCAGGAGGCCCTCGCCTACGACGTCGACGTCACCGGCTCCTGGACCGACCCCACGGTGAGCGAGCGCAACCGCCGCCGGCTGCCCGGCCGCGCCGATCCCGCCTCGCCCTGAGCCGGTCCCGCCCGGACCGGCGCCTGCGCCGGCCTCGATCGCCGGCCCGAACCGCCGGCCCGCAGCCCGGGACGCGCGGGCGCGGATGCTACCCTCGGCGCTCCCCCCACCCCCCCATCCCCCAGGACCCGGACATGACGGCGAAGCTCGCGATCGCGGCCATCCAGATGGTGTCGGCCGCCTCGGTCGGCCCCAACCTCGAGACGGCCCGGCGCCTGGTGCGCGAGGCCGCCGAGGGCGGCGCGACCCTGGTCGTGCTGCCCGAGTTCTTCTGCCTGCTCGGCCGCAAGGACACCGACAAGGTGGACGCGAAGGAGCCGGCCGGCGAGGGTCCGATCCAGCAGGCGCTCGCCGACATCGCCCGCGAGGCCGGCGTGTGGCTGATCGGCGGCACCGTGCCGATCGCCTCCAGCGAGCCCCGCCGCATCCGCAACGCCTGCCTGGTGCTGCGCCCCGACGGCACGACCTCGGCGCGCTACGACAAGGTGCACCTCTTCGGCCTCAAGCGCGACGGCCTGCGCTTCGACGAGTCGGCGACCATCCAGCCCGGCAGCACGCCGACGGTCGCCGACCTCGCCGGCCCCGACGGCGCGCCCTGGCGCGTCGGCCTGTCGGTCTGCTACGACCTGCGGTTCCCCGAGTTCTACCGGGCGCTGGGCACCGTCGACCTGATCGTCGTGCCCTCGGCGTTCACCTATCCCACCGGCCAGGCGCACTGGGAGGTGCTGCTGCGGGCGCGCGCCATCGAGAACCAGTGCTACGTGCTGGCGCCCGCGCAGGGCGGCACCCACGAGAACGGCCGGCGCACCTGGGGGCACACGATGCTGATCGACCCCTGGGGCGAGGTGCTGGCGCGCCTGCCCGAGGGCGAGGGGGTCGTGGCCGGCACGCTGTCGGCCGAGCGGATCGCCGAAGTCCGGGCCCAGCTGCCCGCGCTCGCGCACCGGACGATGTGAGGGCGGTGGCGACCAGGGCCGGGGCGCGGAGGCGTCCGGGCCTGCGTTAGACTCACCGGATGAATACCGTCGCCGACCCCGCCCTCTCGCGCCTCGCCCACGCCCGCAGCCTGCTGCTCGAGCCGTACGAGCTCGACGAGTCCAGGCTGTCCGAGGCGATCGCCGAGGTCTTCCGCCACCGCGTCGACTACGCCGACCTGTACTTCCAGTACACGCGCAGCGAGGGCTGGAGCCTCGACGAGGGCATCGTCAAGGCAGGCAGCTTCTCCATCGACCAGGGCGTCGGCGTGCGCGCCGTCTCGGGCGAGAAGACCGCCTTCGCCTACTCCGACGAGATCGGTTTCGATGCGCTGATCTCGGCGGCGCGGGCCACCCGCACCATCGCCCGCAGCGGCGCCGGCAAGGTCAAGGTCGCCGCCTCCATGAAGCCCTCGGCCGGCCGCGTGCTCTACGGCACCGCCGACCCGATCGCCTCGCTCGATGCCACCGCCAAGGTCGAGCTGCTGCACAAGGTCGAGCAGCTCGCCCGCAGGAAGGACCCGCGTATCGTCCAGGTCATGGCCGGCCTCGCCGCCGAATGGGACGTCGTGCTGGTCGCGCGCTCCGACGGCGTCATCGCCGCCGACGTGCGCCCGCTGGTGCGCCTGTCGGTCACCGTCATCGCCGAGCATGCCGGTCGTCGCGAGCAGGGCACCGGCGGCGGCGGCGGGCGCGTCGACTTCGCCTACTTCACCGACGCGCTCATCGAACGCTACGTCGACGACGCGGTGCACGCCGCGCTGGTCAACCTCGAGGCGCGCCCCGCGCCCGCCGGCATGATGAGCGTCGTGCTCGGGCCGGGCTGGCCGGGCGTGCTGCTGCACGAGGCCATCGGCCACGGCCTCGAGGGCGACTTCAACCGCAAGGGCTCGTCCGCGTTCGCCGGCCGCCTGGGCGAGCGTGTCGCGGCCAAGGGCGTGACCGTGGTCGACGACGGCACCATCCCCGACCGCCGCGGTTCGCTCAACGTCGACGACGAGGGCAACCCGACGCAGCGCAACGTGCTGATCGAGGACGGCATCCTGAAGAACTATATCCAGGACTCGCTGAACGCGCGGCTGATGAAGGTGCCGGTCACCGGCAACGGTCGCCGCGAGTCGTTCGCGCACCTGCCGATGCCGCGGATGACCAACACCTTCATGATGGGCGGCGACCGCGACCCGAAGGAGATCGTCGAGTCGCTCGAGCGCGGGCTGTACGCGGTGAACTTCGGCGGCGGCCAGGTCGACATCACCAACGGCAAGTTCGTCTTCTCGGCGAGCGAGGCCTACTGGGTCGAGAACGGCAAGATCCAGTACCCGGTCAAGGGCGCGACGATCATCGGCAACGGGCCGGATGCGCTGACCCGCGTGACCCTGATCGGCAACGACATGCGGCTCGACACCGGCGTGGGCGTCTGCGGCAAGGACGGGCAGTCGGTACCGGTCGGCGTGGGCCAGCCCACGCTGCGGCTCGAAGGCCTGACGGTCGGCGGCACGGCCTGAGGTCGGGCCGCGGCGCGGGGTGCCGGCCCGCGAAGGAGGGCAGGACATGACGACCGCATCGGACCCGACCGAGCTGATCGGCCGCGCACCGGTCTTCGAGCCACTCGCCGGCCACGTCGAGCGCACGCCCGACGCGCTGCTCGAACGCGCCCGCGCGTTCGCCGACGAACTGGCCCGCCGCCGCACGGTCCGCGAGTTCAGCGACCGGCCGGTTCCGCGCGAGGTCATCGAGCACTGCCTGCGCGCGGCGGGCGGTGCCCCCTCGGGCGCGAACCTGCAGCCCTGGTACTTCGTCGTCGTCACCGACCCCGCGATCAAGCGGACGATCCGCGTGGAGGCCGAGCGCGAAGAGCGCGAGTTCTACGAGCGCCGCGCGCCGCGCGAGTGGCTCGAGGCGCTCGCGCCGCTCGGCACCGACGCCGACAAGCCCTTCCTCGAGACCGCGCCGGTGCTGATCGCGATCTTCGCGCGCAAGCACGGCGAGACGCCGTCGGGCACGCGGGTGAAGAACTACTACGTGACCGAGTCGGTGGGCATCGCCACCGGCTTCCTGATCGCCGCGCTCCATCACGCGGGGCTCGTCACCCTGACGCACACGCCGAGCCCGATGGGCTTCCTCAACGAGATCCTCGGCGTCGAGTCCGACGCGAAGCCGGCGATCCTGCTGGTCGTCGGCCATCCCGCGCCCGACTGCAAGGTGCCGGTGATCGTGAAGAAGCCGCTCGAGCGCATCGCGAGGTTCCTGTGAACGCACCCGCCGCCCGCTGCGGCGGGTAACGAGCCGACCCTCGCACGAACGCCGACGAGCGTACCCACGTCTCTCGGCGCCGCGCGCCAACCGTCGAACGACGAACAACGAACGACCGAGCTGGATTCAGTCCTCGGCGTGGCGCTTGTCGAACTCCCAAACCGCCTCGAACCCCATCATCCTGCTGAACGCCATGAAGTCCGCCATCGGCACCGGGCTGCCGATCGACGAGCGCGTCGACTTCACCTGCCCGTAGGCCTGCTCCAGCGCGTAGCCCGCCGACAGGAAGCCCGCCGCGGGATAGATCGCGATCGCGAAGCCCATCTGCTCGAGCACCGCCGGCGGCAGCACCGGCGTGCGGCCGCCCTCGACGACGTTGATCAGCATCGGCAGGTCGAAGCTCGACGCGATCTTTGCCATCTCCGCCTCGGTCTCCGGCGACTCGACGAACAGCACGTCCGCACCTGCCGTCGCATAGGCCTCCGCGCGGCGCAGGGCCTCGTCCAGGCCGAGCGTCGTGCGCGCGTCGGTACGCGCGACGATCAGCATGTCGCCGGTGCGTGCCTCCTTGGCGACGCGGATCTTGCGGACCATGTCGGCCATCGGGATCACCCGCCGGCCCGGCGTGTGGCCGCATTTCTTCGGGAACTCCTGGTCCTCGAGCTGGATGCCGGCGGCGCCCGCTGCCTCGTAGCCCGCGACCGTGTGCGCGACGTTCAGCAGGCCGCCGTAGCCGGTGTCGCCGTCGCAGATCACCGGCGTCTTCGCCATCGTGCACATCGCGCGCACCCGGTCGACCATGTCGGAGTACGTGGCCAGGCCCGCGTCGGGCAGGCCGAGGTGCGAGGCCACCGTGCCGTAGCCGGTCATGTACAGCGACTCGAAGCCCATCCGGTCGGCGATGCGCAGCGACACCATGTCGTAGACGCCCGGCGCGGCGATCAGGCGGCCCTTCTTCAGCACGCCCTTCAGCGACGTCTTGCTCATGCTCGAACTCCCTGTGTGTGCGCGCGGTCCGCGTAGATGCGGAAGGCCATCGCGTGGTGCGCGGCCATCCGCGCCTCGAACGATTCGATCTGCGGCGTGATGCCGAGGCCGCGGAAGCCGCCGCGCACCGCGCACGCCTCCACGTCCTTGTAGGCCAGGCGCCACGACTCGGGCAGCGCGGGCGCGCCCGGCAGCGACAGCCACAGCCGCAGCAGGTGGCGCTTGCGCTCGGGCGCGTCGTGGTCGACGTAGTCGGTGCGCGAATGCAGCATCACGTGGTTGCGGATATGGCGGCAGGCGAAGCGCCCGTCGCGCACGCCGATGATCGCCGCCATGTACCAGGCTGGCTCCTCCGGCGCATGCTCGCCCTGCCGGCTGAAGGGCACCGGCTCGTAGAGCCGCGCGAGCAGGTCGGGGCGCTCGGCCAGCATCGTGTTGTGCGCGGTGATCGACGACGCGATCAGGCTCTCGCCACCGGAGACGCCGGTGCGCAGGCACATCAGCCCGACCAGGTCGCTGCCGTCGGCATGGAAGTCGAACGCCGACTTGGTGTTGTAGCCGCGGCCCTGCACGCTGCGGTAGGTGCCGCCGGCATCGCGCACGTCCGACATGTACTGGCTCGCGCGGCCCTGCGGGCGCGGCACGCCCAGGTGCAGCCCGAGCCCCCAGAAGAACAGGCGCGCATCCTCCACCGACCAGCGATCGACCGGCAGGCCGCGCAGCATCTGGAAGCCGCGCCCCTGCTGCGTCTCGGCGAGCGCGCGCGCCAGCCGCTCGAGCGCCGCTTCGCCGAACGGAAAGTCGCCGGGCGCGAGGTCCCAGAAGCCCTTGCCGCTCGCGCGTGCGTGAACCAGCCCGCGCTCGAACGCGGCGATCTCGGCGGCGTCCAGCCGATGCGCCCAGCCTGTGTCGCGCCGCAGGTCCTCGGGTGTCCAGCCGCCGGGCTGCACGACGGGCCCGACCCCGGGCGGAGCCCCGGACGCGCTCATCGCCGACGCGCCCATCGCGCGTCCCTCATTCCGCCTTGAGGCCGACGTCCGCGACGACCTTCTGCCAGAAGAGGAAGTCCTTCTTCACCTGTGCGTCGGTGTCGGCCACCGACGCGCCGCCGGGCACCGCCGCCTGCTCGGCGAGGATGCGGACCATCTCGGGCGAGTTCACCACCTCCGACACCTCCTTCTGCAGGCGCTCGAGGATCGCGCGCGGCGTCGCCGACGGCGCGTACAGCGTGTAGTCGGTGTTCGCGACGACGTCCGGCGCGCCTTCCTCGACCATCGTCGGCACGTTCGGCAGCGCGTCGGTGCGCCGGGCACCGGTCACCGCGATCGGGCGCAGCTTGCCCGAGGTGATGAAGGGCCGCGCCGTCAGGATGCTGGTCACGCCGATGGTGGTGGCGCCGGCGGCGACGTCGGCCATCAGCGGCGCGCCGCCCTTGTAGGCCACGTGCACCGCGTCGGCGGCGCCCTGCGAGCGCACGAACATCGCGCCGACCAGCCGCGTCATGTTCTCCGAGCTGCCGTACGAGCCCTTGTCGGGACCCTTCTTCAGCAGGGCGGACAGGTCCTTCACGTTGGTCGCGGGCAGGTCCGAGTTGACCACGATCACCATCGGCGAGGTGGCGACCTTGGTGATCGGCGTCAGGTCCTTGAAGGTGTCGTAGGGCAGCTGCTTCATCAGCAGCGGATTGAGCAGGTGGGTGTTCACCACCAGCACGATCGTCGTGCCGTCGGGCGCCGACTTCGCGACGATCTCGGTGCCGATCACGCCGTTGGCGCCCGGCTTGTTGTCGACCACCACCGACTGCCCGAGCCGGGCGCGCAGCCGCTCGGCGACGTGGCGCGCGAGGATGTCGGTGCCGCCGCCGGCCGAGTAGGGCACGACGAGCCGGATCGGCTTGTCGAACATCGGCTTGGCGGTCTGGGCCTGGGCGAGGACGGCGGGGGCGCACAGCGCGCCCGCGCAGGCCGCGAGGGCGAGCGCGAGGCGGCCGAGCACGGGGCGGCGCGGGTGGTTCATGGAGTCTCCTCTCGATGCGGGTGAGGGGCTCCGGCCCCGTCGGACGGGGGCCGTGAGCGAGGCGGCGCGCGGCGACCGGGCGTGCCCGGCGTCGTCCGGCCGAGCGTAGGGGGGTGCCCGGCGCCCGTCAATCCGGACGGCGTTCCGAGTTCGCCTCGGGCGAGGCGACCCGCGACGCAGCCCCCTGGCCGGCCGGCTGCGTAGAATCGTCCCGATCCACTCACTTCCGGGCACGCCCATGCCGCAGGTCGATGTCGTCGTGGTCGGGGCCGGCATCGCCGGCGCCTCGATCGCCTACTTCCTCGCGCCGCACGTGCGCGTCGTGGTGCTCGAGCGCGAGGCGCATCCGGGCTACCACAGCACCGGCCGCTCGGCCGCGCTGTTCTCCGAGACCTACGGCACGCCGCAGGTGCGGGCGCTGTCGCGCGCGAGCCGGGCCTTTCTCGAGCATCCGCCGGCCGGCTTCGCCGAGTCGCCGATCCTGACCCGGCGCGGCGCGCTGATGGTCGGCGGGCCCGGCGACGAGGCGCTGCTCGCCGCGGAGCTCGCCTCGATGCAGCGGATCACCCCGGAGGTGCGGCGCGTCGAGGCCGCCGAGGTGCTCGCGATGGTGCCGGTGATGCGGCCCGAAGCCACCGGCGCCGCGATCCTCGAGCCGGGCGCCTGCGACATCGACGTGCACACCCTGCACCAGGGCTTCCTGCGCGGCCTGAAGGCACGCGGCGGCGAGCTCGTCTGCGGCGCCGAGGTCACCGCGGTCGAGCGCGGCGCGGCGGGCTGGACGGTGCGCTGCGGCGAGCGGTCCTGGCAGGCCGCGGTACTCGTCGACGCCGCCGGTGCCTGGGCGGACGTGCTCGCCCGCATGGCCGGGGTGCGTCCGATCGGCCTGCAGCCGCGCCGCCGCGCCGCGTTCACCTTCGCGCCGCCGGCCGGGGTCGACCCGCGCGCCTGGCCCGCGGTCATCGCGCTCGACGAGCACTGGTACATCAAGCCCGACGCCGGCGTGCTGATCGGCTCGCCCGCGAACGCCGACCCGGTCGAGCCGCACGACGTGGTGCCCGAGGAGCTGGACATCGCGATCGCGATCGACCGCATCCAGACGGCCACCACGCTCGAGATCCGCCGCCCGATCCGCACCTGGGCGGGCCTGCGCTCCTTCGTCGCCGACGGCGACCTGGTCGGCGGCCCCGCGCCCGACGACCCGGCCTTCGTCTGGTCGGCCGCCCAGGGCGGCTACGGCATCCAGACCTGCGCGGCGATGGGCGAGGCCTGCGCCGCGCTCGCCCGCGGCGTGCCGATCCCCGACCACCTGGCCGCGCACGGCATCGATGCGGCGATGCTGTCGCCCGCGCGCCTGCAGGCCGCGGGAGGCGCCGCATGAAGGTCTTCAGCGCCACCCTCGCCACCGAGACCAACACCTTCGCGCCGCTGCCCACCGGGCTCGACGCGTTCCGCGACCGCGGCTACTTCCCCGCCGGCACCCACCCCGACGCGCCGCAGCTCTTCACCGGCCCGCTGTGGGCCGCGCGGCTGCGCGCCGCGCAGCACGGCCTCGTGCTCGCCGAGGGGCTGTGCGCCTCGGCGATGCCCGCCGGCCCGACCACGCGCCTCGCGCACGAGACCCTGCGCGACGAACTCCTCGCCGACCTTCGCGCGGCGATGCCGGTGAACATCGTGCTGCTCGGGCTGCACGGCGCGATGGTCGCCGACGGCTGCGACGACTGCGAGGGCGACCTGCTGGCGCGGGTGCGCGCGATCGTCGGGCCGGCGGTGGTGGTCGGCGCCGAGCTCGACCCGCACACCCACCTCACCGACGCGATGGTCGCGAACGCCGACCTGCTGGTCGCCTTCCGCGAGTATCCGCACACCGACGCGCTCGAGCGCGGGCTGGAACTCGTCGACGCCTGCGTGCGCGTCGCGCGCGGCGAGATCCGCCCGGTGCCCGCCGTGTACGACACCGGCACGCTGCGCACCCTGCACACCTCGCGCGAGCCGATGCGCGGCTTCGTCGACCGCACGAAGGCGATGGAGGGCCGCGACGGCATCGTGTCGATCTCCGCGATCCACGGGTTCCCGTGGGCCGACGTCGCCGAGCTCGGCACGAGGCTGCTGGTCTACGCCGATGGCGACGCGGCGCTCGCGCGCCGCACCGCCGACCGCCTGGGTGCCGAGCTGCGCACGGTCTGCGACGCGATGTGCACCAAGGGCCCGTCGATCGACGCGGCCCTCGACGACGCGCTGGCCGGCCCCGCCTGGCCGGTGGTGCTCGCCGACGGCGCCGACAACGCCGGCGGCGGCGCCCCGAGCGACGCCACCTTCGTGCTGCGCCGCCTGGTGGAACGCCGCGTCGAGGGCGCGGTGATCGGCCCGCTCTGGGATCCGGTGGCGGTGTCGATCGCGATGCAGGCGGGCGAGGGCGCCCGCATCGCGCTGCGCATCGGCGGCAAGGTGGCGCCGGTCTCGGGCGATCCGCTCGATGCGACCGTGGAGGTCCGGGCACTGAGGCGCGACGCGACCATGCCCGGCCTGTCGGGCAGCGTCGAGCCCCTCGGCGACTGCGCGCTGGTCGCGATCGGTGGCGTCGAGGTGCTGCTCAACGCCCGTCGCACGCAGGGCTTCTCGACCGAGATGTTCACGCGGATGGGCGTCGACCTCGCGATGCGCCGCGTCGTCGTGACCAAGTCCTCGCAGCATTTCTTTGCGTCGTTCTCGCGGATCGCGGCGCGCACGATCTACGTGGACGCGCCGGGCACGCTGACCTCGGCCCTCACGACCCTGCCCTACCGCAAGGCCCGGCGGGCGGTGATCGAAGGCTACTGAGCGCGGCCGGCGGCCGTGGATCCGCGACTTGCGGCGTCCGGCCGATCCGGCTAGAGTGCTTCCACCATGCCGCGCATCTGGTTTTACGCGTTCTTCTTTTTCGGCTTTCCGCCCGCTGGCGGACTGAGTCGGGAGCGCGCGCAAGCCTAGCAGCACACAGCACCCGAACAGAACCGCCAGCCCGAGAGGCCTGGCGGTTTTTGTTTCTGGGGCCGGCACCGAACGACACAGGGAACGGGAACGAGGATCCACCGATGAACGCCCAGCACGCCACCGACGACGTCCGAATCCGCGCGATGAAGGAGCTCTCGCCGCCTTCGCACCTGATCCGCGAGTTCCCGCTGCGCGAGCGCCCGGCGCAGCTCGTCTACGAGACCCGGCAGTCGATCCACCGGATCCTGCACGGCATGGACGACCGGCTGCTGGTGGTGGTCGGCCCCTGCTCGATCCACGACACGAAGGCTGCGATGGAGTACGCCCGCCGCCTGGCCGGCGAGCGCGAGCGCCTCAAGGACCGGCTCGAGATCGTGATGCGCGTGTACTTCGAGAAGCCGCGTACCACGGTCGGCTGGAAGGGCCTGATCAACGACCCCGGCCTGGACAACAGCTTCGACATCAACCGCGGCCTGCGCCTGGCGCGCGAGCTGCTGGTCGAGATCAATGAGCTCGACCTGCCTGCGGGCACCGAGTTCCTCGACATGATCACGCCGCAGTACGTCGCCGACCTGATCTCCTGGGGTGCGATCGGCGCGCGCACCACCGAGTCGCAGGTGCATCGCGAGCTGGCCTCGGGGCTGTCCTGCCCGGTCGGCTTCAAGAACGGCACCGACGGCAACGTGCGGATCGCGCTCGACGCGATCAAGGCCGCCTCGCAGCCGCACCACTTCCTGTCGGTCACCAAGGGCGGTCACTCGGCGATCGTCTCGACCAACGGCAACGAGGACTGCCACCTGATCCTGCGCGGCGGCAAGGCGCCCAACTACGACCGCGCCAGCATCGACGCGGCCTGCCGCGAGGCCGGCTCCGCGGCGCTCGCCTGCCGGCTGATGGTCGACGCCAGCCACGGCAACAGCCAGAAGAAGCACGAGAACCAGCTCGCGGTCGCGCGCGACCTCGCCGAGCAGCTCGCCGACGGCGAGTCGCGGGTCTTCGGCGTGATGCTCGAGAGTCATCTGGTCGCGGGCCGGCAGGACCTGCAGGTCGGGCGGCCGCTCGCCTACGGGCAGAGCGTCACCGATGCCTGCCTGGGCTGGGAGGACACGATCGCGGCGATCGACACGCTCGCCGAGGGCGTCGCCGAGCGGCGGGTCGCGCTGGCGAACTGAGGGCGCGGTACGGCGCACGCGCGAGCGACTGCATCACAGGCCGTCGCGGGCTCGTCGGGCGCGGCTGCCCGTTCGTCGGATCGCCCGCCGCAGCCGATCGGATGCCGCAATTCGAAGGGATCGTGCGCCTGAAGCCCATGCTATAACCGATTCGAACCAACACGGAGGACGCCATGGAGGCATCCACGCTCAGGTCCCCCGGGGGCCCCGCCCGCCCCGAGACCGCGATCCGGCAGACGCCGCACGAGCGCCTGAGCGCCATCGGCCTGCGCCCGATCGGCCGGGCGAGCGAGTTCGCCGACGACATCCACGGGCTGATGGCCAAGACCCCGCTGTTCTCGGGCCTGGACCTCGAAGAGACCCGCAAGCTCGGGGCCTTCATGTACGTCTACGAGGCCCCGGCCGGCGTCACCATCATCTCCGAGGGCGAGACCGGCGACTTCATGATGCTGCTGATGGGCGGCATGGTCGACGTGCTGCGCCGCAACCGCTACAACTTCCCGTCGCGGATCGCGGTCGCCCACTCGGGCCACGCGCTCGGCGAGATGTCGATGTTCGACGGCGAGCCGCGCTTCGCGTCCTGCGTGACGATCGAGCCCTCGCGGATCGCGGTCCTCACCCGCGACGCGATGCTGCTGGTCCTGCACGACGAGCCGCGGCTCGGCAGCAAGATCCTGCTGAAGCTGGTGCAGCTGCTCTCCGACCGGCTTCGCCAGACCAGCGCGAAGCTGGTGTCCTACCTCGAGGCCTCGCGCGAGGCCTGAGCGTCCTCGACCTGCGGGTCGATCCCCGGCGGTGCCGGCGGGTGCCACCCCCCGCGGCGCGCACCCTTCCGCGCACCATCCGGCGGCGCGAAGCGCCTCGCCACGGGGCGCCGTGGACACTTTGTTCACCCGGCATCGACTTTGCTTGGGCTCGGTCTCCCCCCGAGGAGACACGATGACCGAGCCCGCCCCGGCGCCCGACGCCGCCCCCGTCGACTGGCATCAGCAGGAGGTGCTGCTGATCCGCGAGGTCGGCAAGCTGCTCGGGCGCAGCGTCGAGCCCAACTTCGTGATCCGCCAGACGCTGCGCCTGCTGTCCGAATGGGTCGGCCTGAACCGGGGCCGGGTGCTGCTCTGGGACGCCGCCGACGAGTCGCTGCGGATCCGCCACTGGTACGGGCTGACCGCCGACGAGGCGGCGCGCGGCGTGTTCGCGCGCGGCGAGGGCGTCTGTGGCGGGGTGCTGCGCACCGGGATCGCCCGGGTGGTGCAGGACATCGACAGCGAGCCCGACTTCCTGGGCCGTTCGGTCGAGCGCGCGCGGCTGCCGAAGGAGACGGTGTCCTTCATCGCGGTGCCGCTGCGCGAGGGCGACCGGGTCTGCGGCGTGCTGGCCGCGCACCGGCTGCGCCACCGCAGGCGCGCCATCAACGACGACCTCGAGCTGCTGCAGACCGTCGGCACGCTGCTCGGGCAGGTGATCCGCGTCAACGACGAGCTGCGCCGGCGCACCGAGCGCCTCGAGACCGAGAACCGCGACCTGCGCGAGCGCCTCGGCCATCAGCTGCCCAACTTCGGGATCCTCGGCGACTCGCCGGCGCTGCGCGGTGCGATCGCGCAGGCGCGCCGGCTCGCCACCGGCGAGCTCACCGTGCTGCTGCTCGGCGAGTCGGGGACCGGCAAGGAGCTGTTCGCGCGCGCCATCCACCAGGCGAGCCCGCGCGCGGCGCGCCCCTTCGTGAAGGTCAACTGCGCGGCGGTGCCGGAGTCGCTGTTCGAGTCGGAGTTCTTCGGCCACGAGCGCGGCGCCTTCACCGGCGCGGTGACCGCGCAGCCCGGGCGCTTCGAGCAGGCCGACGGCGGCACGCTGTTCCTGGACGAGGTCGGCGAGCTGCCGCTGGCGATGCAGGCCAAGCTGCTGCGGGTGCTGCAGGACCGGGTGGTGGTGCGCGTCGGCAGTCGCCGCGAGCTGCCGCTCGACGTGCGCGTGGTGGCCGCGACCAACCGCAACCTCGCGGCGGCGGTCACCCGCGGCACCTTCCGGCTCGACCTCTACTACCGGCTCTCGGTGCTGCCGCTGCAGCTGCCGGCGCTGCGTGACCGCCCCCAGGACGTGCCGGTGCTGGTGCGCCACTACGCGCACGAGGCCTGCCTCGCCTGGTCGCGCGAACCGGTGCAGTTCAGCGAGCCGGCGATGAAGCTGATGCAGGCTCACCCGTGGCCGGGCAACGTGCGTCAGCTCCAGAGCGTCGCGATGCGGCTGGTGCTGATGACCCACGGCGCGCTGATCGACGCGGCGAGCGTCGCCGCGCAGCTGCTGGCCGAGCCCGACGTGTCGGCCGACCCGGCGCCCGAAGCGGACTCCCGGATCGTGCCCTCGGTGGCGTCGCTGCCGTCGGCGACGGCCGCGCCCGTCGGCGCGGAACTGGTGCGGCCCTATGCGCCGGTCGTGGCCGGCGATGCCGAGCGGGTGCGCGACGCGCTGGTCCGGGCGGGCGGCAACCGCTCGCGGGCCGCGCAGATGCTCGGCATGACCCGCCGGCAGTTCACCTACCGGCTGGAGAAGCTGGCGCAGGCCGGCGACTGAGCTCGCGGCGTCTGTTCACATTCCGTTCGCAGGCTGTCCAATTTGTGCGGCGCACGGTCGGGTCCGGCCGGCTGTCCGGGCACGCCTGCGGACGGCCGGCAGGCGCGCGAGGCCGACGCGGTGCGGATCTCGCACGCGGGGCAGGTGCCGGGCACGCAGGTGGCACGGCGATTGCAGTGGTGTGGCCATCCAACCCCACGCTAGGACGTTCGCCATGGCTGCAGTGCCGCAAACGGTGGTCGAGACCACCTGGGTCAAACCGATCGACGCGACCGGCCTCGCGGCCTTCGCCGAGAAGGGCCGCAACAACCCCGAATCGCGCGGCACGGTCAGGAGCCGCACGGTCTACGACGGCCAGTTCCGCTCGCTGACCTATGTCGGCGCGCACACCCCGGTGGTGGTGGACGAGCCGCCGCACCTGTTCGGCCAGGACACCGCGCCCGCGCCGTCCGAGATCCTGCTGTCGGCGCTCGGCGGCTGCCTGTGCGTCGGCATCCATGCCGTCGCCACGCACAAGGGCGTGAACATCTCGAAGATGGAGGTGCTGCTCGAGGGCGACATCGGCAACCCGGCCGCCTGGGGCGCGGGCGGCGCGCAGAAGGCGCCGCACCAGATGGGTTTCCAGGCCGTGCGCGCCAAGGTGATCCTCGAGGCCGACGCGCCGCGCGAGCTGCTCGCCGAGATCGTCCGCGAGGCCGACTACGCCTCGCCGATGGCCAACTGCTTCCGCAACCCGATCCCGACCGACGTCGCGCTGGTCTGAGGACCGGGAAGGACACGCCATGGGTGCCATCGACACCGAACTCGCCTGCATCGACCCGGCCGCGCTGGCCGCGGCGGTCACGCGCGAGCTCGACCCGCTGGTCGGCCGCATCGACCGCGGCCTGTATCCGGGCGACGCGCTGCGTGCGCTGGGCGCACAGGGTGCGTTCCGCCACCACCTCGCCACGCAGCGCCCCGACGGGCGTCGTGACGTGGCGGGCGCGATCGACGCGCTCGCCGCGATCGGCCGCAGCTGCGGCTCGAGCGCGTTCATGGGCTGGTGCCAGGACGCCTGTGCCTGGTATGTCGAGCAGGGCGCCTCCGACACGCTGCGGCGCGAGCTGCTGCCGCGGCTGGCGAGCGGCGAGGTGCTCGGCGGCACCGGCATGTCCAACCCGATGAAGTACTTCGCGTCGATCGAGCGGCTCGCGCTGCAGGGCACGCGGGTGCCCGGCGGCTGGCGGGTCTCCGGCCGGCTGCCCTGGGTGTCGAACCTCGGGCCCGACCATGTGTTCGGCACCGCGTTCATGCCGCTCGGGCCGGATGGTGCGCCGCGCACCGGGGCCGGCGTCGAGGTGATGGCGCTGGTGCGCTGCGACTGGCCCGGCGTGACGATGACCGAGGTGCCGCCCTTTCTCGCGATGGACGGCACCGGCACCTACGGGCTGGCCTTCGACGGGGTCTTCGTGCCCGACGACCACGTGCTCGCCGACCCGATCGGCCCGTGGCTCAAGCGCATCCGCAACGGCTTCGTGCTGATGCAGGTCGGCATCGGTGCCGGCATCGTCGAGGGCTGCGTCGAGCTGATGCGCGAGTCGAACCTTCGGCTCGGCCACGTCAACGCCTTCCTCGAGGACGGCCCCGACCAGATCGAGGACGAGCTCGGTGCCCTGCACGATCGCGTCGCGGTGCTCGCCGAGGCGGTGCTCGATCCGGCGGATGCGCGCTTCGCCGAAGTGCTGACCGCACGGCTCATGGCCTCCGAGCTCACGCTGCGCGCCACGCAGTCGGCGATGCTGCACACCGGCGCCGGCGGCTATTCGCTCGCGTCGCCCGCGCAGCGCCGGCTGCGCGAGGGCTACTTCGTCGCGATCGTCACGCCCGCGATCAAGCACCTGCGCAAGGAGCTCGACCGGCTGATGCGCGCGGGCGTGCGATGAGCGAGGCGACGCGGGCGCTCAAGCGCTGGCTGTGCGAGGCCTGCGGGCTCGTCTACGACGAGGCCCGCGGCGACGCGGACAGCGGGCTGGCGCCCGGCACGCGCTTCGAGGACATCCCCGCGGACTGGTGCTGCCCGGTCTGCGGCGTGACCAAGGCCGACTTCCGGCCGATCGATCCGGCGCCGCCGCGGCTGGGTGCCTCGGCCGCGGCGGCCCGTGCGCTGCGGCCGTCCGCGGATGGCGTGGTGGTGGTCGGTGCGGGCACCGCGGGCTGGTCGGTCGCACGCGCGTTGCGCGAGGCCGGCTGGAGCGGCCCGATCACGCTCGCCACCGCCTGTGACGGCACGCTGTACGCCAAGCCGATGCTGTCGGTCGCGCTCGCGCGCGGGCTCGACGCGCAGGCACTGGCCGAGCGCACCGGTGCCGAGCTCGCCGACGAGCTCGGCGTGCGGCTGCTCGCACACGCCTGGGCGCTCGAGCTCGACGTCGCCCGCGGCCGGGTGGTCACCACCCGCGGCACGGTGCGCGGCGCACACGTCGTGCTGGCGACCGGCGCGCGCGCGCGCCGTCCGGCGCTGCCGGGTGCGGGCGTGGCACGGCTGCTCTCGGTCAACGACCTCGCCGCGTACGCACGGTTGCGCGAGGCCTTCGAGGCGGCCCGCGTGCGAGCGCTCGCCGAGCGGCGTGCGCCGCGGCTGGTGATCGTCGGCGCGGGCCTGGTCGGCTGCGAGCTGGCCGACGACTTCGCCGGAGCCGGTGCCGAGGTGACGCTGATCGAAGCCCGCGCGCTGCCGCTCGCCGAGCGCCTCGATGCCGACACCGGCGCGCGGCTGCGCAATGCGCTGGCCACGCGCGGCGTACGCTTCTCGGGCGGTGCCGCGGTCCGCGAGGTGCTGGTGCCGAGCGCTGCGGCCGCCGACGATGCGCAGGTCGGCCTGGTCTGGGATGCGGGCGGCGCCTCGCACGCTGGGCGCTTCGACCTCGGGCTGGTCGCCGCCGGCATCGAGCCGGAGCTTCGGCTCGCGCGTCGGGCCGGCCTGCCGCTCGCACGCGGCGTCGTCGTCGACGCACGGACGCTGTCGTGCGCCGACGGCCGCGTCTTCGCGCTCGGCGACTGCGCCGAGGTCGACGGCCGGCTCGGCTGCACCGTCGAGCCGATCGGCCGCCAGGCGCGGACCATCGCGGGCGCCATCGTCGGCCGGCCCGAGCCCTACGTCGCGAGCGATCCGGTGTGGGTCGTGAAGACGCCGAGCCTGCCGCTGACGATCCGCCCTGCGCCCGCCGCCGACGCACGGTCCGCCTGACGGGCATGCAGCGGCGGTCATCGCCCCGAGGGGACCTGAAGTGACCGTCACGCGCGTGCTCCACGCATTCCCGCCCTCGGGCAACTGCCAGCGGGTGCGCGTCTTCCTGTCGATGCTCGGGCTGCCGTTCGAGGAGCGCCTGGTCGACATCCGGAGCGGCGCGCAACGCGAGCCGTCGTTCGTCGCGCTGAACCCCTCGGGCCTGGTGCCGGTGCTGGTGGAGGACGGCCGCGTGCTGCGCGACAGTCACGCGATCCTGCTCTACCTCGCACGCGAGCACGGCGGCGAGCGCTGGTGGCCGCGGGATGCCTGGGCGCTCGGCGAGCGCATGCAGTGGATCGCCTTCTCGATGAACGAGATCCACCACGGCCCGAACATGCTGCGCCGGCACCATCGGCTGGGCCTCGCGATCGACGTCGAGGCGACCACGCGGCGCACCCTCGACGCGATGGCGGTGCTGGAGGCGAGGCTCGCGATGCGCGAGTGGCTCGAGGGCGATGCGGTGTCGATCGCCGACATCGCCGTCTATCCGTACGTCGAGGCGCTGCCCGACGCGAAGCTGTCGCTTGAGCCGTGGCCCGCGGTCCGCGCATGGCTCGCGCGGATCTCGGCGCTGCCCGGCTGGCTGCCGATGCCCGGGCCGCAGCCGCGGCCCGCGCCCTGAACTCGCGGCCGACGGCCCGAAAGGCGGCCGGCACCCCGAGCGGGTACCGGCCGCCCGTCCCGCTCAGTTCGACGGGAACCCGCTCTCGATCGGCAGCCCCGGCTCGCGCGACCACTCGTTCCACGAGCCGAAGTACATCCGGACGTCCGAGAAGCCGGCCTCCTTCAGCGCGACGTAGCTGTTCGACGCGCGCGCACCCTTGAAGCAGTACAGGTACACCGTGTCCTTCGGCGAGATGCCGGCGGTGCGGCAGTCGGCGAGGATCTCCGACGGGCTCTTGAAGATCGGCCCGGTGGCCGAGGGCTTCATGAAGCGGTACCACTCGATCCACTTGGCGCCGGGGATGCGGCCCTTGCGCGGCGCGAAGTCCGGGCCGTAGGGCGAGGAACTGGTGCCGATCCACTCGTCGACGTCGCGCACGTCGAGCAGCACCACGTCGGTGTCGAGCGCGGCCAGCATCTCCTCCTTGGTCACCATCAGCGAGGCCATCGACTCGGGCAGCGGGAAGCTCGCCGGCGCGGGCGAGACCGGCGCGGTGTCGACCGGCAGGCCGGCGGCCTTCCAGCCGGCGAGGCCGCCGTGCAGGATGCGGACCTTCGGGTACCTCAGCCACGACAGCAGGAAGTAGCCGCGGCACGACTGGCCGAAGCCGCTGTTCATCGACTCCTCGTAGAGCACCGCGGTCTCGGTGCCCGACAGGCCCGCGGAGCCGAACGCGTCGGCGAAGGTCTGCTTGAGCTCGCCCAGCCCTTCGGCGGTCGAGGTCGCGAGGAAGGTGAAGATCTCGCGCAGGTTCACCGCGCCGGGCAGGTGCCCGCAGGCGTAGGCCTCGGGGTCGCGCGTGTCGATGAGCACGACGCGTTCGGACGACATCAGCGTCGCGAGGTCGGTGGGCGAGATCAGCACGGGGTCGGACATGGCGCAGTTCCAGCGGTGGGGGAGGGAATCCGCTCATGCGCAAGCGGCATGCCACGGTGCGCGGCGCACCGGGCGCGTCCTGCAGCGCGCGCGCCGTGCCCGCCGCCGGCCCGAACATCGACCCGCGCCGGTGCGGCCGCGACAGGTCCGGACCGGCCCGGTGCGTGCGCCGCCCCGGCGCGGGGCCGATGCCCTTGTCGCGTGCGGGGCGATGTGCAGACCCTGCGCCGCGCTTCGTCGCGATCGTCCGTCCGTCGCTGCGCGCTGTGTGACCAATCGGTTCACATTGGGCGATCGCGACCGCATGGTGTCGTCGATTGGCGCCTGCAACCGCCGCGATGGCACGCCCCTTGCAAGAGAGGCGGACCTCCGACGGAACCCCTCCATGACCAACGTCTACCGCCCCTACGACGCCTATCGCCGCCTCGGTCACGCCTGCGGACGCTGCGGCGCCGTGCACGCGCCCGGTGACTCGGATCCGCATGCCGCCGACGACGAGGCCGCGCTCGCGCAGTCGCGTGCGGTGATCGACGCCGAGCGCCTGTCCAACGACGTCGTCGAGACCGCGCTGGTACGCGCGCTGTTTCCGAACGACGCGCTGCGCCGCCGCTTCCTGCGCGCCGTCGGTGCCAACACCGCACGGGCCGCGATCGCCTCGGTGCTGCCCCTGGGCGCGCTGCAGGCGATGGCCCAGGACAAGGGCAAGCTCGAGAAGACCGACCTGAAGATCGGCTTCATCCCGATCACCTGCGCGACGCCGCTGATCATGGCCGACCCGCTCGGCTTCTACAAACGCCAGGGCCTGACCGTCTCGCTGCAGAAGACCGCGGGCTGGGCGCTGATCCGCGACCGCATGATCAACAAGGAGTACGACGCCTCGCACTTCCTGTCGCCGATGCCGGTCGCGATCTCGATGGGCCTGGGTTCGGTCGCAGCGCCCATGCGCGTCGCGACCATCCAGAACATCAACGGCCAGGCGATCACGCTGTCGATCAAGCACAAGGACAAGCGCGATCCGAAGGACTGGAAGGGCTTCCGGTTCGCGATCCCGTTCGAGTACTCGATCCACAACTTCCTGCTGCGCTACTACCTGGCCGAGAACGGCCTCGATCCGGACAAGGACGTCCAGCTTCGCGTGACGCCGCCGGCCGAGATGGTCGCCAACCTGCGGGCCGGCAACATCGACGGCTTCCTCGGGCCCGATCCGTTCAACCAGCGCGCGGTCTTCGACGAGGTGGGCTTCATCCACGTGCTGTCCAAGGAAATCTGGGACGGTCACCCGTGCTGCGCGTTCGGCACCTCCGAGGGCTTCATCAAGGAGAATCCGAACACCTTCGCCGCGCTGTACCGCGCGGTGCTCGAGTCGGCCGCGATGGCGCGCGACCCGAAGAACCGGCCGCTGATCGCGAAGGTCATCTCGCCCGCGGCCTACCTGAACCAGCCCGAGATCATCGTCGAGCAGGTGCTGACCGGTCGCTTCGCGGACGGCCTGGGCGGCGTGAAGAACGTCCCCGATCGCACCGACTTCGACCCGATCCCGTGGTACTCAATGGCGGTCTGGATGCTGACCCAGATGAAGCGCTGGGGCTACGTCAAGGGCGACGTCGCGTACAAGCAGATCGCCGAGCAGGTGTTCCTGCTGACCGATGCGAGAAAGCGCATGAAGGAGCTCGACCAGAAGGCGCCGGACAACGGCTACCGCAAGTTCAAGGTGATGGGCAAGGAGTTCGACCCGGCGATGCCGCAGCAGTACGTCGACAGCTTCGCGATCAAGCGCAGCTGAGCCCGCGATGAACCCGGAACGTTCCCTCTCCCTGCGGGCGGCCGCGCTGTCGCTGCTCATCCTCGTGGTGCTGCTCGGCGCCTGGCACCTCGCCACCGCGCCGAGCGGCGCGGCGGCGAGCACCGCCGACGACGAGTACGCCAAGCTGATGGGCCGTGCCGCGAGTTCGGCGGCCAAGACCGACGGCCTGCCGACGCTCGTGCAGATGGCCGAGACCACGGTCAAGCACCTGTCGGCGCCGTTCTACGACAACGGCCCGAACGACAAGGGCATCGGCATCCAGCTCGGGCACTCGTTGCTGCGGGTAGGTGCGGGCTACCTGCTCGCCGCGCTGGTCGCGATCCCGGTCGGCTTCGTGATCGGCATGTCGCCGCTGCTCTACCGGGCGCTCAATCCGTTCATCCAGGTGCTCAAGCCGATCTCGCCGCTCGCCTGGATGCCGATCGCGCTCTACACGATCAAGGACTCCTCGGCCTCGGGCATCTTCGTGATCTTCATCTGCTCGATCTGGCCGATGCTGATCAACACCGCGTTCGGCGTGGCCTCGGTCAGGCGCGACTGGCTCAACGTCGCGCGCACGCTCGAGGTCGGCCCGTTCCGGCGCGCCTTCGAGGTCATCCTGCCGGCGGCCGCGCCGACGATCCTCACCGGCATGCGCATCTCGATGGGCATCGCCTGGCTGGTCATCGTGGCGGCCGAGATGCTGGTCGGCGGCACCGGCATCGGCTACTTCGTGTGGAACGAGTGGAACAACCTGTCGCTGACCAACGTGATCTTCGCGATCCTGACGATCGGCGTCGTCGGCATGCTGCTCGACCTCGCGTTCGCGGGCCTGCAGCAGTACGTCACCTGGAAGGAATGAGCGTGAAGGACACCTTCCTGCGCGTCGAGGGGCTCGCCAAGCGCTTCCCGTCCTCGAAGGGCGAGCTGACCGTCTTCGACAAGGTCGACTTCGGCATCGCCCGCGGCGAGTTCGTCTGCATCATCGGCCACTCCGGCTGCGGCAAGACCACCATCCTGAACGTGCTCGCCGGGCTCGAGCAGCCCTCGGGCGGCTTCGTGTTCATGGACGGGCGCGAGGTCTCGGGCCCCGGGCTCGAGCGCGGCGTGGTGTTCCAGGGCCATGCGCTGATGCCGTGGATGACGGTGATGGGCAATGTCTCGTTCGCGGTGCGCTCGCGCTGGCCGTCGTGGAACCGCGCGAAGGTCGAGGCGCATGCGCGCCGCTTCATCGACCTGGTCGGGCTGTCGGGCGCCGAGCACAAGAAGCCGGCCGAGCTGTCGGGCGGCATGAAGCAGCGCGTCGGCATCGCGCGCGCGTTCGCGATCGAGCCGAAGATGCTGCTGCTCGACGAGCCGTTCGGCGCGCTCGATGCGCTGACGCGCGGCGTGATCCAGGACGAGCTGCTGAAGATCTGCGCCGAGACCCACCAGACCGTCTTCATGATCACGCACGACGTCGACGAGGCCATCCTGCTCGCCGACCGGATCCTGCTGATGAGCAACGGGCCGAACGCCCGCATCGCCGAGGTGGTGCGCAACACGCTGCCGCGCGACCGCACGCGCCTGACCATCCACCACGACCCGCAGTTCTACAAGATCCGCAACCACCTGGTGGACTTCCTCGTGCACCGCTCGAAGCTGATCCAGCAGGGCGGCGTCGACACCGCGGCCGGCGCCTCCGGCGGTCCGGTCGAGGTGTCGCCGGGCCTCGAGCCCGACCAGCCCGATCCGGTGCCGACCGTACCCGCCCCGAGGCTGCACGCGGTCCGCTGAACCCGTCGGCCAGGCATCCCGGCCGACCCCGACATCCCCCACGCATCCGACACTGGAGACCACAGACATGGATCGCAACGACGTCACCCGCAAGATCGTCGAGACGAAGGTCCGCAAGGGCATCAAATGGGCCGACGTGGCCAAGGCCGTCGGCGAGAGCAAGGAGTGGGTCACCGCCGGCTGCCTCGGCCAGATGACCTTCACCGCGAAGCAGGCCGAGACGGTCGGCGACATCTTCGGTCTGAGCGAAGACGACATCGCCTGGCTGCAGGTCGTGCCCTACAAGGGCTCGCTGCCGACCGCCGTGCCCACCGACCCGCTGATCTACCGCTGGTACGAGATCGTCAGCGTCTACGGCATGACCATCAAGGAGCTGATCCACGAGGAGTTCGGCGACGGCATCATGTCGGCGATCGACTTCTCGATGGACATCACGCGCGAGCCGGACCCCAAGGGCGACCGCGTGCACGTGGTGCTGAGCGGCAAGTTCCTGCCGTACAAGACCTACTGAGCGCGGCGCGTTCCGGCTGCGGCGGGCCGTTCTGCGCCTCGCCGATCCCGAGGAACGGACCGGGGGGGGGCGCTATGCTTCGGGGTGCCCGGGCCGATGCGCCCGCGCCCTTCTCCACCGCCGCCCGGGACCGACACGTGAGCACCCTGCTGCTGATCAATCCGAACACCTCCACCTCGGTCACCGACCTGATGGCCGGCGTGATGCGCCCGCTGCTGGGCGAGGACGTCGAGCTGGTGACGGTGACCGCGCGCTTCGGCGCGTCCTACATCGCCTCCGAGACCGCCTACGCGATCGCCGCGCACGCGGTGCTGGACGCCTGGGCCGCGTTCGTCGCGGGCGGCGGGCGCTGCGACGCGATCTGCATCGGCTGCTTCGGCGACCCCGGGGTGGCGGCGCTGCGCGAGGCGGCCGGCGTGCCGGTGATGGGGCTGGCCGAGGCCGCGCTGCGCGAGGCCGCCGCGCGCGGCCTGCACGGCATCGTGACCGGCGGTGCCGCATGGCGGCCGATGCTCGAGCGCTTCGCCGCGGCGAACGACCTGCAGCACGGGCTCGAGGGCATCCACGTCGTCGAGAAGAGCGGCGTGGAGCTGATGCAGCAGCCCGACGGTGGCGCGGCCGAGATCCTCGGCGCGCTGCAGGCCGCGATCGGGCCGGGCACCGCGGCGCTGGTGATCGGCGGTGCGGCGCTCGGCGGCATCGCCAAGCAGGTCGCGCCGCGCGTGCCGGTGGCGGTGATCGACAGCGTGCAGGCGGGCGCGCGCTGGGCCGCCGCGGCGCTGAGCGGCACCGATCCGCATGCGGCCTCGCGCGATGCCGGCGTTCGCTGGACCGGGCTGTCGGGCGAGCTGTCCGAGGTCCTCGGCCGCGCAGGCTGAGCGATCGCGGGCGGTGCGCGCCGGCGCCGGCGCGTCGGCCGCTGCCTCAGCCCTTCGCGCGGCCCTTCTCCCACAGCACGTCGCTGCCGCCCGCATGCCGGTTGAGGACCCGGGCGAGCACGAACATCAGGTCGGAGAGCCGGTTCAGGTACTGCCGGCACAGCGGACGCACCGCTTCGGCGTGCCCGAGCGCCACGACCACCCGCTCGGCCCGCCGGCAGACGGTGCGCGCGACATGCGCGATGGCCGCTGCGCGCGAGCCGCCGGGCAGGATGAACTCCTGCAGCCGGGGCAGCGTCGCGTTGTGCTGCGCGAGCAGGGCGTCGAGCCGGGCGACCTGCGCCTCGGAGATGTTCTCGAAGCCGGGGATGCAGAGCTCGCCACCGAGGTCGAAGAGGTCGTGCTGGATGTCGAGGAGCGCGGCGCGGATGTCGTCGGGCAGCGGCTCGCACAGCAGCACGCCGATCGTGGAGTTGAGCTCGTCGACGTCGCCCATCGCTTCGACGCGCAGGCTGTCCTTGGAGGTGCGGCTGCCGTCGCCCAGGCCGGTGGTGCCGTCGTCGCCGGTGCGGGTGGCGATCTGCGTGAGGCGGTGTCCCATGTGTGGTCCGGTACGTCGTGTGGTTCCGGATTCTAAGGGGCTTCCGCCGGGGCGCTCCGAATGGTCCAGCTTGGAACGCATCTTGCCTTATCCTGCCGTCCGCACCGCGATCGGGCCGATGCACCGATGCGGCGCGGAACGACACGTGCCCGTCCTTCCCTGTTCGATGTTCACTTTTTCCGGAGAACCCCAATGAAACTCGCCTCCCTGGTCGCAGCCGGCCTGATCGCCGCGACCGGCAGCACCTTCGCCGCCGACTTCAGCGACACCTGGATCGGCTACCGGTACAGCAGCGGCTACGCCGAGCCGGCGATCGCCGCCGATGTGCCGAAGAACATCTACACGCTGGCTCACTTCAGCGGGTACAAGTACGGCACGAACTTCTTCTCCCTGGACATCCTGCGCTCGCTCGAGAACGACCCGGCGAACCGCAACAGCACCAGCCAGGCGCAGGAGCTCTACGTCGCGTACCGCAGCTCGGTCTCGTCGTCGAAGACCCTGGGCATGAAGTACGACCTGGGTCCGGTGCGCGACTTCTCGCTGACCTTCGGCTTCGACGCCGGCACCAAGGACACGGCCTTCGCGCCGAAGCCCCTGAAGCTGCTGATCGGCCCGACCGTGAACCTCAACATCCCGATGGGCTTCCTGGACCTCAGCCTGCTGGCGTACAACGAGACCAACAACAACGGCATCGTCGGCAAGAAGGTCCAGTTCGACACGACCTACCAGTTCGGCGCGCTGTGGGGCATGTTCTTCAACCTCGGTACCCCGGCCAAGTTCACCGGCTTCATGTCGATCACCGGTGCGAAGGGCAAGGACGGCTTCGGCGTCGAGACCGAGACCGAGACGCTGATGCGCACCTCGGTCCAGTGGGACCTCGGCACGCTGGCGGGCCTGAACAAGGGCACGTTCTTCGCTGGCGTCGGCTACGAGTACTGGAAGAACAAGTTCGGCAATCGGTCGGGCTCGACGGGCTCGAAGAACTCGGTGCCGGTCCTGGTCGCCGAATTCCACTTCTGATCGGCCGACGCGCGCTGCGGCGCGCGTGTGTGTTGCCCGGACAGACAGGACGGCCCGCGCGAGCGGGCCGTTCGCATTCCGGGCCGCTCGACGACGTACCGGTGCGCTCAGCGCGCCGACCAGAACCCGTCGTGAACGGCCGCGGCCTCGTCCTCGAGCAGCGGTCCGAAGACGTCGACGCGGCGCTGGCCGCTGGCGAACACCTGGCGGCAGGGCAGGTCGAGGGTCGGGTTCTCGGGATGCGCGCCGGTCAGCGTGCGCAGCCGTGTCTCCGACAGCCCGTAGACCACCGTCGACAGGCCCGCCCAGTACACCGCACCCGCGCACATCGCGCAGGGTTCGGCGCTGGTGACCAGCGCGCCGCCGGCGAGCGCCGCGCCGCCGTGCGCGGCCGCGGCCATCCGGATCGCGAGGGTCTCGGCGTGGGCCGTCGGATCCTCGCCGGTGGCGGACTCGTTGCCGGCGCGCGCGAGCACGCGGCCATCGGCCGCCACGACCATCGCGCCGAACGGATGACGGCCCGCCGCTCGGGCCGCGCGCGCCAGGCCGATCGCCTCGCGCAGTGCGGCGAGCTCGGCGGGGCCGGCGTCCGGGGAGGCGCTCACGACGAGTGCTGGCCGCGATGGGCCCACGCGGTCGTGTGGCGCTCGATGTACGAGAACAGCTCGTACATCGCCATCGCCATCGCGCCGATCACCACCAGCCCGGCGAAGGCGAGCGGCATGCGCGACTGCGAGCCTGCGGTCAGCAGCAGCTGGCCGATGCCCTCGTTCGACGCGCTCATCTCCGAGACCGTGGTGCCGACGAAGGCGAGCGTGATCGCGACCTTCAGCGACGCGAAGAAGTAGGGCATGGAGCGCGGCAGGCCGACCTTCAGCAGCACGTCGAGCCGCTTGGCGCCGAGCACCCGCAGCACGTCCTCGAGCTCGGGTTCGAGCGTGGCCAGCCCGGTGGCGATGTTCACCATGATCGGGAAGAACGAGATCAGGAACGCGGTGAGGATCGCCGGTCCCGCGCCGATGCCGAACCAGACCACGAGGATCGGCACGAGCGCGGCCTTGGGCACCGCGTTGAACGCGGTCATCAGCGGATACATCGCCGAGTAGGCGAACTTCGACGAGCCGATCAGGAAGCCGAGCGCCACGCCCACGACGATCGAGATCGCGAAGCCGATCATCGTCGTCCAGAAGGTGCGCCACGCGTTGGTCATGATCGGGCCGGCGTACTCGACGAGTGCCACCAGGATCGACGACGGCGAGGGCAGGATGTAGTCGCTGACGTTCAGGCCGCGGCACAGCAGCTCCCAGACGATCAGGATCGCCGAGAGCAGCAGCAGCGGCGCGTAGCGCTCGGCGGGGGTGGGGGCGGCCATCGGCGGGTCCTCAGCTCTTGCGGATCGAGCCGATCCGCTCGCGCAGCTCGAGCACCAGCGCGGTGAACGGCTCGGTGTAGGTGATCTCGAGGTCGCGCGGGCGCGGCAGGTCGATCTGCCGGGTGGCGAGGATGCGACCCGGGCGTTTGCTCATCACGTAGACGGTGTCGGCGAGGTAGACGGCCTCGCGAAGGTCGTGCGTGACCAGGATCACGTTGAAGCGCTGCACGGTCCAGAGGTCGCGCAGCACGTTCCACAGCTCCTCGCGGGTGAACGCGTCGAGCGCGCCGAAGGGCTCGTCGAGCAGCAGCATCCGCGGCTCGTGGATCAGCGCGCGGCAGATCGACGCCCGCTGCTGCATGCCGCCCGACAGCTGCCACGGGAACTTGTCCTCGTAGCCCTGCAGTCCGACCGTCGCCAGCAGCTTGCGGGCGCGCGCCGCGTACTCCTCGCGCTTGGCCTTGAAGCTCGAGCGGTACGGCTCGACGATCTCCAGCGGCAGCAGCACGTTGTCGAGCGTGGTGCGCCACGGCAGCAGCGTCGGCGCCTGGAACGCCATGCCGACGATCTTCAGCGGGCCGGTCACGTTCTGGCCGGCGATCGCGACGCTGCCCTTCGTGGGCTTCTTGAGCCCGGTCGCGAGCTTCATGAAGGTCGACTTGCCGCAGCCCGAGGGCCCGACGATCGCGATGAACTCGCCGTCGCGCGTCGACAGCGTGATGTCCTCGATCGCGAAGTCGTTGCGGGCAGCCAGTTCGTCGGAATAGGCGAGCCAGACGTCCTTGAAGTCGACGAACGCGGGCGCGGTGCTCATGCGCGCCGCCTCACTTCGCGAAGATGTTGCGCAGGTCCTTCGCGGGCAGCAGTCCGGTGACGAACAGGCGGTCCGGCTGGATGCGCTCCTTCAGGCCGAACGCGTCGTTGACCTGCGAGGCCATCAGCGCCATGCGCGGGCCGTTGATGTCGCCGAAGCCCTCGGCCTTCGCATCGGGGGTCACGACGCTGCCGGCCAGCGCCAGCTTCAGTCGCCGCGTCTCGAGCGCGGTGTCGATCAGCGCGTCGCGGTCCTTGACGCTGGCCACGCCCGCGGCCGGGTCGGCGATCACGTCCTTGACGCCCTTGGTGAACGCGCGCAGGAACGCCTTGACCGCCTCCGGATTCTTCTTGAGGAAGTCCTCGGCGACGATGACCACGTTGCCGTAGAGCTTCACGCCGAACTGCGGGTAGGGCAGCACGACGATGTCCTCGTCCTTCACACCGCGCGCATTCAGGTTCAGCAGCGAGGTGAAGTAGAAGCCGGTGATCGCGTCGATGTCGCCGCGCACCAGCATCGTCTCGCGCAGCGGTGGGTCCATCGCCGTCCAGTTGATCTTGGCGAGGTCGATGCCGTTGGCCTTGGCGAAGATCGGGAAGGCCTTGCGGCCCGCGTCGAACACCGGCGCGCCGAGCTTCTTGCCGACCAGGTCGGCCGGGGTCTTGATGCCCGACTTCTTGAGCGCGAGCACCGCGGCCGGCGTGTTGTTGTAGACCATCATCACCGCGACCGGCTTGGACGGCGCGGTCGGGTTGTTGCCCCAGAACTCCATCAGCGCCGCCATGTCGGCGAAGCCCATGTCGTAGGTGCCGGTGGCCACGCGGGTGATCGTGCCGCCCGAGCCGTTGCCCGCGTCGATGACGACGTCGAGCTTCTCGTCCTTGAAGTAGCCCTTCTTGGCCGGCAGCGTGAACAGCGCGGCGGGGCCCTCGAAGCGCCAGTCGAGCTGGAAGCGGATGCGGGTCTCCTGGGCGGCGGCGGGGACGGCGGCCACCAGACCGGCGCCGAGGACGAGGGCGGCGACGAGCCGGGTGGGCATCAGTCGGGCGGGAACGAGGCGGGCGAGCATCGGCGGGAACTCCTGGGGTGGGGCGGCCGCGGTCCGGGGGGGCACGTCGGCTGCGGCGGGTCGGTCGGGCGAGGCTGCAAGACTTGTGCCGGCGCGGATTATGCCGCCGCCCCGCGCCGTTCTGGTGCGCCGTTGCACCGGATTCGGACCACCGCGTCGGGTCCGGACCCGGAGCGGGCCGGAGCGGGCCGGTCCGGGCCGGTCTCAGTCGGGGATGTGCCGCGAGGTATCCGCCCCGAGCGCGGGTGCCGGCCCGCGGATGGCCGGCCGCTCGCCGTCGAAGGACAGCGGCAGCCCGGTCAGCGCGAAGTCGGTGCCGGGCACGGCCTGCACGATGCCGAGCGCGGCCACCTGCGGCTGGGCGAGCGCCTCGGGCACCGAGTGGATCGGTGCGCAGGGCACGCCCGCGGCCTCGAGCGCGGCCATCCAGTCTGCGCGGGGCCGCGTGCGCAGCACCGCGCGGATCTGCCCGAGCAGCTCGGCCGTGTTGACGAGGCGGTCGCGGTTGCTGCGAAAGCGCGCGTCCGCCGGCCAGTCGGGGCGGCCGAGCACCTGGGCGAACTTCACGAACAGCCGGTCGTTGCCGACGCACAGCAGGAACGGGCCGTCCGAGCCGTCGAAGGCCTCGTAGGGGACGAAGCTCGGGTGACCGGAGGCATGGCGCTCGGGGAGCTTGCCCTCGTTGGCGAACGCGTCGCTCTTCTGCGCGATCCAGGCGAGCGCGGTCTCGGCGAGCGAGCCCTGCACGACGCCGCCGCGGCCGGTCAGCGTGCGCCGGTGCAGCAGCGACAGCGCGCCGATGACGATCCACATGCCGGTGCCCTGGTCGCAGATCGACGCGCCGCTGCGGATCGGCGGGCCGTCGGGTTCGCCGTTGATGCTCGACAGCCCGCTCCAGGCCTGCAGCAGCGGCTCGTAGCCGGGGCGCTGCGCGAGCGGGCCCGTGTGGCCGAACGCCGACATGCCGCAGTAGATCAGCCGCGGATGGCGGGCGCACAGCGTCGCGCCGTCGAGGCCGAGCGACTCGGGCACGCCGGGGCGCAGGTTGTGCACCAGGATGTCGGCGCCCGCGACGATGGTGTCGAGCGCGGCCAGCCCCTGCGGCGTCTTCAGGTCGACGATCACCGACTGCTTGCCGCGGTTGAACACCTGGAAGGCGAGCGAGTCGCCGTCGCGAAACGGCGGGCCCATCTGGCGCGCGTCGTCGCCGACCTCGGGCCGCTCGATCTTGATCACCTCGGCGCCGAGGTCGGCGAAGATCGCGCCGGCGAACGGGCCGGCCAGCACCTGGCCGAGCTCGACGACGGTGAGGCCGGCGAGCGGCAGCGGCATGGGCGTGGTCATCGTCATTCCACCTCGATCTTCGCCTGCGCGACGACGCGCTTCCACTTCGCGATCTCGGCATCGACGAAGGCGGCGAGCTGCTGCGGCGTGCCCGGTGCCCAGTCGGCGCCCGGTCCGGTCTTCGCGCGGAACTCGGGCGAACGCACGATGTCGACGATCTTCTGGTTGAGCGCGGTGACGATCGGCTCGGGCGTGCCCGCGGGCAGGAACACCGCGAACCAGGCGACCATCTCGTAGCCGGGCAGGCCGGACTCGGCCACCGTCGGCAGATCGGGTACCGAGGGCGAGCGCGCGAGGCTGGTGACCGCGAGCGCGCGCACGCGTGCGCCTTGCACCTGCGGCAGCGCGGTGCCGGCGTCGCAGAACATCGCCTGCACCTGGCCGGCGGCGAGGTCGGCGATCGCCTGCGGGTTGCCCTTGTAGCTGACGTTGGTCATGTTGAACTCGGGAATCGTGCGGATCGGCAGCGACGGATGCACCAGCACCAGCAGCGGTGCGGTGCCCAGCAGCGTGACGGGCGCGAAGTCCTTGACCGGGTCGTAGGGCAGCTTGCGGCGCAGCGCCAGGTTCGAGGCGTGCGTGCTGTTGGAGGTGACGAACACCGTCTGGCCATCGGGCTTGCTGCGCGCGGCCGCCTCGGCGGCGATCGAGCCGTCGGCGCCGGGGCGGTTGTCGACCACCACCGGCACGCCGAGGGCCGCCGACAGCCGCTCGCCGACGAGACGCGCGTTGAGGTCGGTGCCGCTGCCGGCGGGGAAGGGGACGATGAAGCGGACCGGGCCGGCGGGCCAGGCGGACTGGGCGAGCGCAGCGTTCGGGACCGCCTGGGCGAGCGAGGCCGCGGCGAGGCCGCGCAGGACGGCACGGCGGCCGCGGGTGGCGGGATGCGGATCGGTCATGGCGGTCTCCGGTGCGACGCAGGCCGGATTATCGGCGCGCGGTGGCGCGCTGTCGCCGCGGCGTTCCGGTGCGCCGGCGTTCGGCGCCCGGTGGCGCACGCCGGGCGCCCGGTGCCCGCTAGGGCTTCGCGCCCGCCCGGTACCAGCCGTCGATCACCGCCCGCTCGGCCTCGGTGATCTGCGTGAGGTTGCCGATCGGCATCGCCTTCGTGACCACCGTCTGCTGATGGATCGCCTGCGCCTGACGCACGATCGCGTCGGCCGAGTCGAGCACCACGTTCTTGGGCGGCGATGCGAAGCCAGGGTACGTGGGCTGGGCCGCGTGGCAGCTCACGCAGCGCTGCTCGACGACCGTGCGCACCTCGGCGAGCGTGGGCACGGCGGCGCCGGCCTGTGTCGGCGCGGGGCGCGGCATCGCGAGCACGAAGGTGCCCGCGAGCGACGCGAGGCCCACCGCCAGCAGCAGCGGCCTGGACTGCCCGCGGTGTCGCAGCACCAGGTACAGCCGGATCGTCGCGCCCGCCAGCGCCATGCCCACCAGCGCCAGCCACGCGAAGCGGTGCTGGGTCAGCACCGCGTAATGGTTGCTGATCATCGTGAACAGCACCGGCAGCGTGAAGTAGGTGTTGTGCACGCTGCGCTGCTTGCCGCGCAGGCCGTGGATCGGGTCGGGCGCGCGGCCCTCCTGCTTGGCGCGCACCAGCGCCTTCTGACCCGGGATGATCACGAAGAACACGTTGGCGGCCATGATCGTGCCGAGCATCGCGCCGAAGTGGATGAACGCGCCGCGGCCCGAGAAGAGCTGGCACAGCCCCCAGGCGGCGAGCGAGCACAGCAGGAAGAGGATCGCGGCGAGCACCGGTTCGTCGTCGCCCAGGCGCGATCGGCACAGCGCGTCGTAGACCAGCCAGCCGCCGACCAGGAAGGCCGCGGCGATCGCGACCGCGGTGCCCGGGGCGAGTGCGGCGACCGCCGGATCGACCAGGTAGACGCCCGCGCCCAGCCAGTAGACGAGCACCAGCATGAACATGCCGGACATCCAGGTGCTGTAGGCCTCCCACTTGAACCAGTGCAGCGGCTCGGGCAGCTCGGGCGGCGCGACCCGGAACTTCTGCGCGCGATAGAAGCCGCCGCCGTGCACCGACCAGACCTCGCCGGCCAGGTCGAGGCGCGTGCCTTCCTCGCGGTCGCGCGGTGCGTGCAGGTGCGCGTCGAGCCACACGAAGTAGAACGAGGATCCGATCCAGGCGATGCCGGCGATCAGGTGGAACCAGCGGCCGAGGAGGTTCAGCCACTCGAGGACATAGGGCTCCATGCGCTCAGCTGCCGCGGTAGGTCGACCAGGCCCAGGGCGAGACCAGCAGCGGCACGTGGTAGTTGCCGCCGGCCTCGGCGATGCCGAAGTCGATGACGACCACGTCGACGAAGGGCGGCTCGGGCAGTTCGACGCCGGTGGCGCGGAAGTAGTCGCCGGCGGCGAAGCTCAGGCGGTAGCGCCCGGGGCGGACGGCATCGCCGGCCAGCAGCGGCGCATCGGTGCGGCCGTCGGCGTTGGTGAGCGTGCGCACGAGCGGCGTCCAGCGCTCGCCGTCGGCGGCGGACAGCTCGATCGACACGCCGGGCGCCGGGCGGCCGCGGGCGGTGTCGAGCACGTGGGTGGAGAGTTTTGCCATCGTTCGGTGCAGGGTTCGGGGGAGGCCCGGTCGGCGCGGGGCTGCGGCCAAGGTCGAGCAAGGATGATGCCACGCGCGGCGCCGACGCTCCCCGGGCATGCATCGTGCTGTAGCCGGGCCCGGGGGCGTGGCCGTGCGCCACCCCGGCAGGTCAGTAGGGCAGCGACAGGATCGTTGCGGTCAGGTCGTCGCTGACCAGCAGCGGCTGGCCGCCCCGGGTCGTCGGGATCATCCACGGCAGCCACTGCGCGCCGCGCCGCTGCAGCGGCACGCTCGAGGCGAGGCCCGGCCAGCCGACCTTCTGCACTGTCGCGCTCTGGTAGAAGGTGCCGTCGCCGCCCGAGGTCCGCAGCAGCCACACCGAGCGGGCATCGACCGGGCCGGTGACCGTGATGTCCAGCACCACGCCTTCCGACGGCACGGCGGGCAGGGTCCGTCCCACGGCCGACGAGAAGTCGTTCGAGCCGGGGTTCAGGAACACCACGGGCGCGCCGCCCTCCCACTCGTGGCCGGCGACGAACAGGTCGAATCGCCCGTCGCCGTCGACGTCCGGCAGGTCGACGGTGAAGAAGCCTGCCTGCACGGCCAGCGCCGGCGGCAGCAGGCCGTCGGTGGGCGTGAAGCCGCCCTTGCCGTCGCCGAGCCAGACGCGGACCGACGGGTTCGACATGTTGTCGGTCACCACGACGTCGATCCTGCCGTCGCGATCGAAGTCGGCGGCCGCGGCGCCATGGAAGAAGCCGACCGAGGCGCTCGCGTCGCGGATCACGTAGGTGCCGTCGGCGCGGCTGAGCACGACCTTGTTGCGCTCGCCCGGGAACGGCGCCGCGTCGAAGCCGTGGCAGGCCACGAACACGTCGAGCCGTCCGTCGCCGTTGAAGTCGCCGAGCACGGCCTTGCGCGGATGGATGCAGCCGGCGCTGCCTTCGGGCAGCAGCGCCACCGATTCGATGAAGCTGCCGTCGGGCTGACGCCGGTAGAACGCGAAGTGCGAGGGGGGCGCGGTGGCCGGAGTGCTGCGGGACACGTCGTAGCGCAGGCTGGCGCTGAAGACCTCCACGACGCCGTCGCCGTCGACGTCGAGATAGGTGCGGGCCAGGTCGAAGGGCTCGGGAATCGCCTGCGGCACGAGGCCGACCGCCTTGAAGGCGGCGTAGGACGTGGTGTACGGCGCGGGCGGCGCGGCGGCCGGGGCCGGGGCCGGGGCTGCGGCGGGGGTCGCGGCGGGGGTCGCTGCGGCGGTTGCCGCGCCGGTCGCATCCGTACCCGATCCGCCGCCGCAGGCGGCGAGCGAGGCAGACAGCAGGGCCGCGACCCATCGTGAGGTGGTTCGGGGTGATCTCATGGCGCCCTCTCATCGAGGCCCGGGCGTCGGAGGCGCTTCCGCGGCACGCCTGTTATCGACCTCGTGCGCCTGCCGTGGCAGCCCGGCCCGCCCGGGGGAGGTGCCCGGTCGACGCCCGGCCGGGCGGGTGCGCGGCGCGGCCGCTATGCCCCGGGGCGGGCGGCCGTGCGCATCGCCAGCGCCCGGTCGACGAAGTCGAGCCGGTCCTGGCCCCAGAAGCGCTCGCCGTCGAGCACGAAGGTCGGCGAGCCGAACACGCCCAGCCGCTCGGCCTCGGCGGTGTTGGCGGCATAGGCGGCCTGCACCTCGGCACTGCCCTCCATCGCGTGCAGCGCGGCACCGTCGTAGCCGTTCTCGTCGGCGATCGCGATCCGCTCGGCCGCCTCCGAGGTGTCACGCTCCTCGGCCCACAGCGCGCGCAGCAGCGCGTGCGACAGCACGAAGGCGTCCTCGCCGCGCAGCTGCGCGGCGATCACCGTCCAGCCCGGGCGCTTGTTCCAGTCGGGCGGCTGGCCGTCGGACCGGTAGTGCTTCGGCACGAGGTTCAGCGGCAGGCCGAGGTGGCGGCGCCAGCGGTCGAGCTCGAGGGCGTGATAGCTGCGGCGCGGTTCGGGGCGCGTGCGCAGCGGGATGCCGCCGGTGCGCGGCACGACGGCCTGGAAGTCGTACGGCTTGAGCAGCAGCCGCACCCGATGGCGGCGCACGATGTCCTGCAGCTGCGGGCCGCCGAGATAGGCCCAGGGCGATGACAGGCTGTAGAAGCAGTGCAGGTCGGTGTCGGTCATGGCGGCGGCGCAGGCAGAATGGCGGTCATTATGGCCCGACCCGATCCGACGTCCGACGCACCCGGCGTGCCCCGCGTGTCCTCCGCAGGCGCTACGCGCGACTTCGGCCTGCTCGCCTCGTCGCCGGGCGCCGACGCCTTCCGGCGCGCACGGCGCGAGGACCCTGCCGCGCTGCGCGTGCTCGAGGCGCGCGTCGCGCACGACCTCGCCTGCCTGAACTATCCGCCCGCCGATTGGGTACCGCCCCGCGCCGGGCCCGACGGCGCGCCGGTGCTCGACGTGCTGGTCGCCGGCGGCGGCATGTGCGGGCAGACCGCCGCCTATGCGCTGCGCCGCGAGGGCCTGCACCGCGTGCGCACGATCGACGCGCGCGGCGAAGGGTTCGAGGGCCCGTGGGCGACCTTCGCCCGCATGGAGATGCTGCGCTCGCCCAAGCACCTCACCGGCCCCGACCTGGGTGTGCCATCGCTGACCTTCCGCGCCTGGTACGAGGCGCGATTCGGGCTCGAGGCCTGGGGCGCGCTGCACAAGGTCTGGCGGCTCGACTGGCGCGACTACCTGCTGTGGGTCCGCCGCCAGGTCGGCGTCGCGGTCGACGGCGGGGTCGGGCTGGTCTCGGTGGCGCCCGCGCGGGGCGCGCTCGCGCTGAGCGTCGCCGGGCCCGGCGGCAAGGTGCACGTCGTGCATGCGCGAAAGCTCGTGCTCGCGCTCGGCCGCGAGGGCAGCGGCCAGCCGCGCCGACCCGGGTTCCCCTCGCTCGCCGCCGATCCGGCGGCGGCACGCGGTCGCGTCTTCCATTCGATGGACGAGATCGACTTCGCGTCGCTGTCGGGCGCGCGCATCGGCGTGCTCGGGGTCGGCGCTTCGGCCTTCGACAACGCCGGCCTCGCGCTCGAGCACGGTGCCTCGTCGGTGACGATGTTCGCGCGGCGTGCGCGCCTGCCGCAGGTCAACAAGTCGAAGTGGACCTCGTTCACCGGCTTCTTCCGCGGCTATCCGGCGCTGCCCGATGCCGAGCGCCAGCGCTTCTACGCCCACGTGTTCGACGAGCAGGTGCCGCCGCCCTTCGAGAGCGTGCTGCGCTGCGACCGGCATCCCGGTTTCGCGCTGCGGCTCGGCGAGCCCTGGCTCGACGTCGCCGCCGAAGCGCAGGGCGTGCGCGTGACGACACCTTCGGGCGAGCACCGGTTCGACGCGGTGATCTTCGGCACCGGCTTCGACGTGAACCTCGTCGACCGGCCGGAGCTCGGTGCGCTCGCCGCGAGCGTGCTCGCCTGGGGCGATCGCCTCGCTCCCGACGGCAGCGCGGTCGGTGCCGAGCTGTCGCGCTTCCCCTACCTCGGCGACGGCTTCCAGCTGATCGCGAAGGACGGCAGCGATGCGGCGGTCGCCGAGGCGCTCGGGCGCATCCACCTGTTCTCGTGGGGCAGCACGCTCAGCCACGGCGCGGTGGCGGGTGACATTCCCGGCCTCGCGATCGGCGCCACGCGCCTGTCCGGCGCGATCGTGCGCGACCTGTTCGTCGAGGACGCGGAGCGCCACCACGAGCGGCTGCTCGCGCATGACGAGCAGGAGCTGCGGCCGACCCGCTGGTGGGGCGGCGACGCCGGAGCGGGGCCGGCGGGGACGGCCTGAGGGGGCTGGCTGAGGGGGCTGGCCGAGGGGGCTGGCCGAGGGGACGGCCTGAGGGGCGGCCTCTGCCGGGGCCTCAGCCCTCCGGCGGACCCAGCACCTCCGCTTCGGGGCGCCGCAGCAGCGCCTTGAGGAGCGGTGGCTCGAAGTGCCGCTTCACCGTGATCGCATAGAAGGTCTCGCTCAGCTCGGGCACCACCGCGTACTCGACCAGCCGGCCCGCGCGCAGCTCGTCCTGCACGACGATCGTCGGCAGCAGCGCCACGCTGTCGGAGTCGCGCGCAAGCAGCCGCAGCATCGCCATGTCGTCGACCTCGGCGCGCAGCCGGTAGCGGATGCCGAGCTGCTCGCACATCAGGTCGAAGCCGGCTCGGATGTCGTTGTCGGGGCCGGGCAGCAGCAGCGGCACCTCCGCGAGTTCGTCGGGGAAGCGGAACGCGCGACGCTTGGGCCGCGGCCGCCCGACCAGGCTGACCGGCTGGCGGGCGATGCGTCGGGTGCGCCAGGGATCGTCGGCCGTGCCGTGCACGCGCCGGTTCGACAGCACCAGGTCGAGCGTGTGCAAGCGCAGCCGCGTGAGCAGGTCGGCGAGTGCCCCCGACTGCAGCGCCAGCTCGACGTCGTCGCGCTCGAGCAGCGGGCGCAGGAAGTTCTCCTGGAAGTTGCGCGACAGCGTCGCGACCGCGCCGATCCGCAGCACCTGCCGCTCCTGGCGGTGCCCGCCCTGCAGCAGCGCCATCATCTCCGTGCCGGTCGCGAAGATCGACTCGGCGTACGACAGCGCGACGCGTCCCGCCTCGGTCAGCTCGAGCGTGCGTCCGCGCCGCTCGAACAGCGGCTGGCCGACCGAGGCCTCGAGGCTGCGGATCTGCACCGACAGCGCCGACTGCGAGACGTGCAGGCGGTGGGCGGCGCGGGTGAGGTTGCCCTCCTTGGCGACGGCCCAGAAGTAGTGGAGGTGGTGGTAGTTGAGGCGGTGCATCGCACTGAACGTTCTGTCTGAAGGAACGGTCTGCTCGACCCGGGCGGCCGCAGCGTCCTGCACGACGACGTGCCGTCGATCCGACGCGCTGCGGCAGGCGGGTCCGCGCCGGATCAGTCGACGGTCACGCCGACCTGCCTGACGACGCCCGCCCAGCGGGCGCGGTCGGCCTTCACTGTCTCGCGGAACTGCTGCGGCGACTCGATGCGCACGGTGTTGCCGGATGCGGTCAGGCGGCCGGCGATCTCGGGCATCTCCAGCACCTGGCGCACCGCCGCGTTCAGGCGCTCGACCGTCTGCGCGTCCATCGCCTTCGGGCCGAGCAGCCCGAACCAGATGTAGCTGGTGAAGCCCGGGTAGCCGGACTCCGCGATCGTCGGCACCTCGGGCACCACCGCCACGCGCCTGGGCGTGGTCACGCCGAGCAGCCGCACCTTGCCGGCCTTCCACTGCGGCAGCACCGTCTGGACCTGGTTCATGATGCAGCAGACCTGTCCGGACAGCACCGCGGTCATCGCCTCGGGACCGCCCTTGTAGGGCACGTGCACGATGTCGAGGCCCGCGCGCGCGCTCCTGCACCGTCTTCACGTCGATGACCTCGGGGTTGATCGTCAGGACGTTCGACACGTCGACCAGCGTGGCGACCGGCGTGAAGTCGGCCTCGACGTCGAACGGCAGCTTGCGGTAGAGCGCCGCATTGATCGCATGCGTGCCCGAGGTGCCGAGCACCAGCGTGTGGCCGTCGGGCCTGGCGCGCGAGACGGTCTCCGACGCGATGTTGCCGGCCGCGCCGACCTTGTAGTCGATCAGCACCTGCGTGCCGAGCAGCTTCGCCAGCGGCTCCTGGATCAGCCGGCCGACCACGTCGACGCCCGAGCCGGCCGGGAAGGTCATCACGATCGTGACGGGTCGGTCGCCGGGGAAGGGTGCGGCGGGCTGTGCGGCGGCGGGGCCGGCGGCGATGAGCGCGGCCGCTGCGAGGGCGGCGGCGGCTCGCGCGACGCGGTGGAAGGGCGTGCCGAGGCGCATGGCGGATCCCGAGCGAAGGAGGAGGAGGGCGTCGAGGATACCGTGCGGCACGCCTCGCCGCTGCGCACCGCGCGTCATGAGCTTCGAACCTGCGCCCGCGCCAGCACCACCACCGCGATGCCGCCCAGCACCGCGGCCGAGGCGCCGACGAGCCGCAGGCTCGCTGCCTCGCCGAGCCAGGCGACGCCGCCGGCCGCGGCGATCGCGGGCACGCTCAGCTGGACCGTGGCCGCGACCGTCGGCGACAGCCCGCGCAGGGCCGCGTACCAGACCGAATACCCCAGGCCCGAGGTCAGCGCGCCGGAGGCGATCGCCCAGCCGGCGCCCGCGGCGTCGATCGACGCCCAAGGCAGGGCGAGGCCGCCGGAGACGAGCGCCAGCGGCATCGCGCGCGCGAAGTTGCCCGCAGTCGCCGCAGTCGGATCCTCGCCACGGCGTGCGCGCAGCGAATACACGCCCCAGGCGGCGCCTGCGCCGAGCATCGCGGCGGCGGCCGGCAGCGGCGGGGCCTCGAGACCCGGGGCGAGCAGCACGAGCAGGCCGCCCAGCGCGCAGGCGAATCCGGCCCACTGCAGCGGCCGCAGGCGGTCGCCGCGCGCCAGGCCCGTGCCGATCATCGTCGCCTGCACCGCGCCGAACAGCAGCAGCGCGCCGGTGGCGGCGCCGAGCGACACGTAGGCGAGCGAGAACAGGACTGCGTAGGCGAAGAGCGCCGCCCCCGATCCCCAGCTGCCCGCCAGCGGCACGCGCCCGTCGCGCCAGCGCACGATCGCCCACAGCGCCAGCGCCCCGGCCGCGATCCGCAGCGTCGTGAAGCTCACCGGATCGATCGCGGTGTCGCGCAGCGCCACGCGGCACAGCAGCGAGTTGCCCGCGAACGCGAGCATCGCGACGACCGTGGCGACGAGGGTGCGCATCGGCCGATCATGCCCGGCGACGCGGGCCGGCGCCACGCATCCTTCGCGAACCCCGGAACGGTCCCGTGCCGCCGCCGCTCGCGGATAATGCCGCGATGGACACGACCGCCCCCCCCTGCGCCCTCCTCGTCGAACGTGCCGACGTCGTCGTCACCATGGACGCCGCCCGCCGCGAACTGCGCGACGCCGCCGTGCTCGCCGTCGACGGCCGCATCGAGGCCGTCGGGCCCCGCGCCGAGGTCGAGGCCGCGCTCGCCGCGGCCCGTGCCTCGGGGCGGGTCGGCGCGCGCCTGCGGCGCATCGACGCCTCGGGCTGTGTGGTGACGCCCGGTCTGGTGAACACCCATCACCACATGTACCAGTCGCTGACCCGCGCGGTGCCCGCCGCGCAGGACGCTGACCTCTTCGGCTGGCTGCGCACGCTCTACCCGATCTGGGCCCGCTACACCCCCGAGATGTTCGCGACCGCGGCCGAGGTCGCGATGGCCGAGCTGCTGGTCTCGGGCTGCACCACCTCCAGCGACCACCAGTACATCTTCCCGAACGGCGCGCGCCTCGACGACACGATCGAGGTCGCCCGCCGCATCGGCCTGCGCTTCCACGCCTGCCGCGGCGCGATGAGCGTCGGCGAGAGCGCTGGCGGCCTGCCGCCCGACTCGGTCGTCGAGGACGAGGACGCGATCCTCGAGGACAGCGAGCGCGTCGTGCGCCGCTGGCACGATGCCTCGCACGGTGCGATGATCCGCGTCGCGCTCGCGCCCTGCTCGCCGTTCTCGGTGAGCCCGCGGCTGATGCGCGAGGCCGCGACCCTGGCGCGCCGCCTCGGCGTGCGGCTGCACACCCACCTCGCCGAGAACGACGACGACGTCGCCTACAGCCGCGAGACATTCGGCATGACGCCGGCCGAGTACGCCGAGTCGGTCGGCTGGCTGGGCGACGACGTCTGGCACGCGCACTGCGTGAAGCTCGATGCCGCCGGCATCGCGCGCTTCGGCGCGACCCGGACCGGCATCGCGCACTGCCCGTGCTCGAACATGCGGCTGGCCTCGGGCATCGCGCCGACGCCGGCCTGGCGCCGTGCGGGCCTGCGGGTCGGCCTCGGCGTCGACGGCTCGGCCTCCAACGACGGCGCTCACCTGCTGGGCGAGGCGCGCCAGGCGATGCTGCTGGCGCGCGTGGGGCACGGCCCCGCGGCCCTGCGGGCGCGCGACGCGCTGGAGATGGCGACGCTGGGCGGCGCGGCGGTCCTGGGCCGCGACGACATCGGCGCGCTCGCGCCCGGCATGGCGGCCGACCTGGCGGTGTTCGACACCGGCGGCCTGGAGCATGCCGGCGTGCACGACGCGGTCGCCGGGCTGCTGTTCGCCTCGCCGGTGCGGGCGCGCTTCACCGTGGTCGGCGGGCGGGTCGTCGTCGACGAGGGCCGGCTCGCGACGGTCGACGTGCGCGACCTGACGCGCCGTCAGCGCGCGGCGGTCGCGGTGCTGTCGGCAGTCTGAAGCGGGCTCAGATCCCGCGCCACACCGACACGCCCCAGGGCGTCAGCTTGAACGGCAGGTGCAGGTGCGCCGCCGGATCGACGAGCTCGAAGCGGTAGACGATCCGCTCCTGGAAGGCCGGCGTCCCGACATCAAGACCCTCGGCCCGGAACCACGGTCCGGCCGCCAGCTCGATCTCGTAGGTGCCGGCGTCGATGCCGTCGCCGCGGCCCGTCGCGACGTCCTGCACCAGTCCGCCATCGCCGACCCGTCCGCCGCCGACGCGGCGGCGCGTGCCGTCGGCGCCGGTGCGGAAGACCTCGACCGCCATGCCGCGCGCGGGGGCGCCCCGGCTGACGTCGACCACGTGAATCGAGATGCCCGGCATCGCTTCGTCCTCCTGGTCGCCAGTGTAGCGGCGCGCCCCGGGCCGTGCGCTACACTCGATCGAAGCCCCGCGGCAGCGTCCCGCGGACCTCCCGACTCACCGATTCCGCGATGAATCCCGATCCGAGCCGCCGCGCGAGATGACCGACTACCCCCGTGACCTCGTCGGCTACGGCCGCACCCCGCCCCATGCCCGCTGGCCCGGCGACGCGCGCGTCGCCGTCCAGTTCGTCCTCAACTACGAGGAGGGCGGCGAGAACAGCGTGCTCCACGGCGATGCCGGCTCGGAGCAGTTCCTGTCCGAGATCGTCGGCGCCGCCGCCTACCCCGACCGGCACCTGTCGATGGAGTCGATCTACGAGTACGGCTCGCGCGCCGGCGTCTGGCGGATCCTGCGCGAGTTCGAGCGGCGCGGCCTGCCGCTGACGGTCTTCGGCGTGTCGATGGCGCTCGAGCGCCATCCCGAGCTGACGCGCGCCTTCGTCGAGCTCGGTCACGAGATCGCCTGCCACGGCTGGCGCTGGATCCACTACCAGTCGATGGACGAGGCGACCGAGCGCGAGCACCTGCGCCGCGGCATGGAGATCATCGAGCGCCTGACCGGCCAGCGCGCGCTGGGCTGGTACACCGGCCGGGACAGCCCGAACACCCGGCGCCTGGTCGCCGACCACGGCGGCTTCCTCTACGACTCGGACTACTACGGCGACGACCTGCCGTTCTGGACGCGCGTCGCGAAGACCGACGGTACCGAGGTCGACCACCTCGTCGTGCCGTACACGCTCGACTCGAACGACATGCGCTTCGCCACGCCGCAGGGCTTCAACACCGGCGAGCAGTTCCTGCGCTACCTGACCGACACCTTCGACGTGCTGTACGAGGAGGGCGCCGAGGCGCCGAAAATGATGTCGGTCGGCATGCACTGCCGGCTGCTCGGGCGTCCCGGACGCTTCCGGGCGCTGCAGCGCTTCCTGGACCACGTCCAGCGGCACGACCGCGTCTGGGTGTGCCGCCGCGTCGACATCGCGCGGCACTGGATCGCGAACCACCCGCCCGCGGCGCGCTGACGCGGCGCGCCTCGGACGAGGCCGCTCAGAGCGGGAAGAACGGCGTGCCGCGCAGGATCTTGTTCTCCATCTTCTGGAAGAACGGCGCGGCCTTCGCCAGGTAGGCCTGCCAGCGCGGGTCGGCCGCGAGCTTCGCCCGGCGCTGCTCGCGGTCCATCAGGTCGGTGTACTGCCAGATGTGCACGACCTGGTTGAGCTCGCCGATGTCCATCGACGAGAACCAGCCGTAGGGCTTGCCGAGGTGCTCGGTCTGCACCGGATAGCCCTCGGCGCCGTAGAGCTTGAGGAACTCGGCGATCTTGCCGGGGTGCAGCGTGTAGGTGCGGTGGTCGAGGATCATGCGGGATCTCCGGTGAGGGTGACGGGGGGCGGGCGCCGCTGCACCCACTGCGTGGCGAGCTCGTAGGCGCGGGCGATCCGCAGCAGCGCGAGCTCGCCGTCGGGCCGGCCGACCAGCTGCAGGCCCATCGGCAGACCGCGGGCATCGAAGCCCGCCGGCACGCTGATCGCGGGCAGGCCGGCCAGGGTCGGGCCGGCGACGACCTCCATCCAGCGGTGGTAGCTGTCCATGCGCCGGCCGGCGATCTCGGCGGGCCAGTGCGTGCCGGCGTCGAACGGGAAGACCTGCGTGACCGGCAGCGCGAGCACGTCGAAGCGCTCGAGCAGGCCGCGCACGTGATGGAACCATGCGGTGCGCGAGACCGAGGCCCGATGCACGTCGACGGCGCCCACGCCCGCGCCCTGCTCGACCTCCCACTGCGCCTCGGGCTTGAGCAGTCCCCATTTCGCCGGATCGGCGCGCAGCGCCTCGAAGCGGCCCGCGAAGCTCATCGCGCGCAATGTCATGAATGCGCGCCAGATCCGCTCCGGATCGAAGCCGAGTGCGAGCGGCTCGACGGTGCAGCCGACGCCGGCCAGGTCGCGCAGGGCCGATTCGCACAGCGCGAGCACGCCCGGTTCGGTCGCCAGGTGCCCGCCGAAGTCCCCCAGCCAGCCGACGCGCGTGCCGGTGACGTCGGACTCGAGCGGCTCGCCGAAGACCGCCGGGTCGGCGCCCAGGGCGAGCGGCGCGCGCGCATCGGGGCCGGACAGCGTGCGCAGCAGCGCGGCCAGGTCCGCCACGGTGCGCGCCATCGGTCCTTCGGTGCCGAGTTGCGCGAAGAAGGCGTCCTCGGCCGGCCACATCGGCACGCGTCCGCGCGAGGGCCGCAGCCCGAACACGTTGCCCCAGGCCGCGGGGTTGCGCAGCGAGCCGCCCATGTCGCTGCCGTCGGCCACCGGCAGCAGCCGCAGCGCGAGCGCCACCGCCGCGCCGCCGCTCGAGCCGCCGCAGGTGCGCGACGGGTCGTAGGCGTTGCGGGTGACGCCGAACACCGGGTTGTAGCTCTGCGAGCCCAGGCCCCACTCGGGCACGTTGGTCTTGCCGATCACGATGCCGCCGGCACGCCGGATCCGTTCGACCACCAGCCCGTCGGCCTCGGGCACGAAGCCGCGGAACAGCGGCGAGCCGAAGGTGGTCCGAACGCCGCGGGTCGGCGCGAGGTCCTTGATGGCCTGCGGGAAGCCGTGCATCCAGCCGCGCGACTCGCCGCGCGCGAGCTCGGCGTCGCAGTGCTGCGCCTCGTCGAGCAGCTCGGCCTCGTCGCGCAGCGACACGATCGCGTTGAAGCGCGGATTGAGCCGGCCGATCCGGGCCAGGCTCGCGGCCATCAGGTCGCGGCACGAGGCCTCGCGACGGTGCAGCACGCGGGACAGCTCGAGCGCATCGAGCCGGCAGAGCGACTCGTCGGCCATCGCGACGACTCCGGGCGGGATCAGGGGGGAGGGCAACGCTAACACAGCGTCGCGCCCGCGCCGGCGCGCGGTTTCGCGGATCGGATCCGCGGGAGCGGGCCTCAGGCCTCGGGGCTCGGGCCGGCCGGGACGGCGGCAGGACGCAGCGCCTCGTCCCGTGGCGCGGCCGGCAGCAGCGACGCCTCGAAGTCGGGCAGGGGCACCGGGCGGCCGAAGTACCAGCCCTGGTAGGCGCCGCAGCCGTGCCGGTCGAGGAAGGCCAGCTGCTCGGCCGTCTCGACGCCTTCCGCGATCACCGTCAGTCCGAGGTTGCGGGCCATGCCGATGATCGTCTGCACGATCACCGCGTCGCTCGGGTCGGTGGCGATGTCGCGGATGAACGATCGGTCGATCTTGAGCTCCTCGAGCGGCAGCCGCTTGAGGTACGACAGCGACGAGTAGCCGGTGCCGAAGTCGTCGAGCGAGAAGCCGACCCCCATCGCCTGCAGCGACTGCATCTTGGCGATGCAGTCGTTGATGTTGTCGAGCAGCAGGCTCTCGGTCAGCTCGAGGCGCAGTCGCGCCGGATCGGCGCCCGAATCCGACAGCGCGCGCTCGACGCGCTGGACGAAGTCGGGCTGGCGGAACTGGCGCGCGCTGACGTTCACCGACAGCCGCAGCGCGCGGGTCTGCGGCTTGCGCGCCCAGCCGGCGAGCTGCATGCAGGCGGTCTCGAGCACCCACTGGCCGATCGGCACGATCAGGCCGGTCTCCTCGGCCATCGGGATGAAGTCCATCGGCGGGATCGGACCGCGCACCGGATGCTGCCAGCGCAGCAGCACCTCGGCGCCGACGATGCGGCCGCTGGCCTCGACCTGCGCCTGGTAGGCGAGCCGCAGCTGACCCTCGGACAGCGCGCGGCGCAGGTCGGTCTCGAGCGCCGCGCGCGTCTGCAGGGCGACCTGCATGGCCGGATCGTAGAAGCGCACGGTGCCGCGGCCGGCGGCCTTGGCGCGGTACATCGCCGAGTCGGCGTGCATCAGCACGTCCTCGTCGCTGATCCCGGCGCCGCCGAACATCGCGACCCCGATCGAGGCCGAACTGTGGAAGCGCATGTCGGTGATCTCGAACGGCGTGGCGAGCGTGCTCATGAGGCGCTGCGCGGTCTCGTCGGCCTGGGCCGCGGCCTGCCGCGCATCGCCGTCGAGCCGCTCGAGCACCACCACGAACTCGTCGCCGCCGAGCCGGGCGACGGTGTCCTCGGTCCGCACGCTGGCGCGGATGCGCGCCGCCGCCTGCAGCAGCACCTCGTCGCCGGCCGGGTGACCTCGGGTGTCGTTGACGCGCTTGAAGTCGTCGAGGTCGATGCACAGCACGGCGCCGTGCCGTCCGCCGCGCACCCCCGCGGCCACCGACTGGCGCAGGCGGTCGGTCAGCAGCCGCCGGTTCGGCAGCCGGGTCAGGGTGTCGTAGTAGGCGAGGCGCTGGATCTCGGCCTCGGCACGCCGTCGGGCCGTCACGTCGAGCGCCATGACCATGCGCGCCGGGCGCCCGTTCCAGGTGAGGGGCTGCGAGCTCAGCTCGACCTCGATGAGGCTGCCGTCGCGCAGCCGGTGGTGCGCGGTCGCGGGGCGCACGCCACCGTCCTGCGACGGCGCATCGCCCGGATCGCTGCCGTCCGGGCCGGGATGGCGCAGGTCGACCAGCGTCATCGACAGGAACTCCTCGCGTGACCAGCCGTACCGTGCGACCGCCGCGTCGTTGACCGTGATGAAGTGCAGGGTCAGGCGGTCGTGCACCCACATCGGGATGGGGTTCGCATCGAACAGCTTGCGGTGGCGCAGCTCGCTGTCGGCGAGTGCGGCCTGGGCGAGCCGGCGCTCGGTGACGTCGGCGAGCCAGCCCTGCCAGAGCTGCGCGCCGTCGGCCTGCAGCGTGCAGTGGGCATGGATCGCCAGCCACACGGCGCGGTCCGGTGCCGGGCAGACGCGGAACTCGTCGTGCAGCGGGGTGCGCTCGCGCGCGGCGCAGGTCATCGCCGCGCGCAGCCGGTCGAGGTCCTCGGGATGGATCATCGACAGCAGGCGCGCGGGGTCGGCCGTCGCCTCGTCGGCCTGGATCGGCAGCACCGCGCGGATGCCTTCGCCGATGAAGCCGAACCGGAACTCGCCCCGTTCGGAATGCCGCAGCTCGATCAGGAAGGCCGGGAGCTCGCGAGCGACGTCGAGCAGCCGCTCGTCCGGCCCGGGTGTGCGGGGCGGCGGCGATTCGAGGTGCGGCTCGGACTCGATGAGGCGGGACATCGGGCGGCCCGGTGCGCAGTGCGCGGCTGGGTCTGGACGGGTTGCACCGAGCTTAGGCGCGCGTGCCGCCGCCCGGTGCAGCGAGAAGCGGCGGCTATCCCGGCAGTTGGCGCATTCGCTGCGGATGCCCCGCCGAGGGGCGCCGTGGCCGTCCGGTACGAGCCTTGCTAGAGTGAGCGCGTGCGGCCGAATGCCGCCTGTCCCGACCCCTCTGCCGCCGACCCACCCGAGCCGCGTCACCCGATGATCCCTTCCCAGCGCTCGATCCGGTTCGTCCTCGACGGCACCCCGGTCGCCGTCGACGATGCGCCCCCCTCGACCATGCTGCTCGACTGGCTGCGCATTCGCGCGCAGGCCACCGGCACCAAGGAAGGCTGCGCCGAGGGCGACTGCGGCGCCTGCACCGTCGTGCTGGCGCGCCGCGATGCGGACGGCGCGCTGCGCACCGAGCCGTGCAACGCCTGCATCCGGCCGCTGGCCAGCGTCGACGGCCTGGGCGTGCTGACGGTCGAGGGCCTGGGCGGCACCCATCCCGTGCAGCAGGCGATGGTCGCCTGCCACGGCTCGCAGTGCGGGTTCTGCACGCCCGGCTTCGTCACCGCGATGGCCGCGCGGCTCGCCACGGGGCCGGTGTCCGATCACACGCAGGCCTGCGAGGCGCTGGCCGGCAACCTCTGCCGATGCACCGGCTACCGGCCGATCGTCGCCGCGCTGCGCGAGGCGTCGGACACGCTGCACCCGGGGGGCGCGGCCGGCGAGGCCGCCGGGCTGCCGGCCTGGGTGAAGGCGCTGCCCGCGCCCGAGGCGGCGCCGCTCGCCTTCGCGGCGGGCGGGGTCGAATGGGTGTCGCCGCAGACCCCCGAGGCGGTGGATGCCCTGCTCGCCGAGACCCCCGACGCCTGGCTGCTGGCCGGCGGCACCGACATCGGCCTGTGGGTGACCAAGCAGTTGCGCGAGCCGCGTCGCTGGATCCGGCTGGGCGCGGTCGGAGCGCTGCAGGTGCGCGAGGCGACGGCGACAGGCTTCGAGATCGGCGCGGCCGTCTCGCTCGCCGACGCCTTCGCGCTGCTGCGCGCCGACCATCCCGAGCTCGATCGCTACTGGGCGCGCTTCGCGTCCCCGGCCATCCGCGCGTCCGGCACCCTGGTCGGCAATATCGCCAACGGCTCGCCGATCGGCGACGCCGCGCCGGTGCTGATCGCGCTCGGCGCGCGCGTCGTGCTGCGGCGCGCCGGTGACGACGGCCCGCTGATGCGCGAGCTGCCGCTCGAGGCGCTGTACCGCGACTACCGCGTCCAGGACCGCGCGCCCGGCGAATGGATCGAGCGGGTGCGGATCCCGCGCCGCCGGCCCGGCCAGCGCGTGATCGCCGCCAAGCTGTCCAAGCGCTTCGAGCAGGACATCTCGGCGGTCAGCCTGGCCCTGTCGTGCGAGCTCGCCCAGGGCACGCTCACCGGGGTGCGGATCGCGCTCGGCGGCATGGCCGGCGTCGTGCGGCGCGCGCCGGCGGCCGAAGCGGTGCTCGAGGGCGCCGCCCCGGAGCTCGAGACCTTCGCCCGCGCCGGCGCCGCGCTCGCTGCCGACTTCTCGCCGCTCGACGACATGCGCGCGAGTCGCGCGTATCGGCTGGCCGCGGCCGCGGGCCTCCTCGAGCGGGCCTGGCACGCCTGGAATGGCGACGGGCCGGCCGGCGTCGACGATCCCGCGCTCGACGCGCTCGTCAGGGGGAGCCTGCCATGAACGAGCCGATGCCCGGCTTCGCGCCGTCGGTGGCGCACGAGAGCGCGGCGCTGCACGTGAGCGGCGCGGCCCGCTACACCGACGACATCCCCGAGCCCGTGGGCACCCTGCACGGCGCGTTCGGTGTCGCCGGCCTCGCGCATGCCCGCATCGACGCGATCGACCTGTCCGCGGTCCGCGCGAGCCCGGGCGTGGTCGACGTGCTGCTCGCGGCCGACCTGCCGGCGGCCAACAACTACGGCGGCATCGTCCATGACGACCCGCTGCTCGCCGACGGCGAGACGATGTACGACGCGCAGCCGCTGTTCCTGGTGCTCGCCACCTCCCACCGCGCCGCGCGCGTGGCCGCGCGGCGCGCCCGGATCGAGGCCGTGCCGCTGCCCGCGATCCTCACCGTCGCCGAGGCGATCGCCGCGCGCTCGTGGATCCTGCCGCCGGTGGAGGTCGCCCGCGGCGACGCGCCCGCCGCGCTCGACGCGGCGCCGCACCGTCTCGCCGGACGCTCGGTGGTCGGCGGCCAGGACCACTTCTATCTCGAGGGCCAGGTCTCGCTCGCCGTGCCGCAGGACGACGGCGGCGTCGTCGTCCATGCCTCGACCCAGCATCCCACCGAGGTCCAGCACATCGTGTCCGAGGCGCTCGGCGTGCCGGGCGCGTGGGTGCGCGTCGAATGCCGCCGGATGGGCGGCGGCTTCGGCGGCAAGGAGAGCCAGCCCGCGCTGCTGTCGGCGCTGGCCGCGATCGCCGCGCGGCGCACCGGGCGTGCCGTGAAGATCCGGCTCGACCGCGACGACGACATGACGATCACCGGCAAGCGGCATCCGTTCGAGGCGGACTGGTCGGTCGGCTTCGACGCCGACGGCCGCATCCTCGCGCTGGACCTCACGCTCGCCTCCGACTGCGGCTACTCGGCCGACCTCTCCGGCCCGGTGAACGACCGCGCGGTCTGTCATGTCGACAACGCCTACTGGCTGCCCAACCTGCGGATCCGCAGCCTGCGCTGCCGCACGCACAAGGTCTCGAACACCGCGTTCCGCGGCTTCGGCGGCCCGCAGGGCATGTTCGTCATCGAGGAGGTGATCGACGCCATCGCCCGCGCGCTGGGCCGCGATGCGCTCGAGATCCGTCACGCGAACCTGTACGGCACGACCGAGCGCTGCGAGACCCACTACGGCCAGACGATCACCGACAACGTGCTGCCCGAGCTGCTCGCGCGGCTCGAGACCGTCTCCGGCTACGCCGCGCGTCGCGCCGCGGTCGATGCGGCCAACGTGGGCGGCGGCATCGTGCGCCGCGGTCTGGCGCTGGTGCCGGTGAAGTTCGGCATCTCGTTCAACGCGGTCCACCTGAACCAGGCGGGCGCGCTGCTCCACCTGTACGCCGACGGCAGCCTGCTGGTGAACCACGGCGGCACCGAGATGGGTCAGGGCCTGTTCACCAAGGTCGCGCAGGTGGTGGCCCGCGAGTTCGACATCGCCGTCGAGCGCGTGCGCGTGTCGGCGACCGACACCGCGCGCGTGCCGAACACCTCGGCGACCGCCGCGTCCTCGGGCTCGGACCTGAACGGCATGGCCGCGCGCAACGCCTGCCTCGCGCTCAAGGAGCGGCTGGCCGCCTTCATCGCCGGCGAGTGGGGCACGACGCCCGACGCGGTGCGCTGGCACGACGGCTCGGCGCACGCGGACGTCGACGGCACGGCGTGCGCGATCGCCCTCCCCGAGCTCGCGCAGCGCGCGTACATGGCGCGCGTCTCCCTGTCCACGCAGGGGTTCTACCGCACGCCCGAGATCCATTGGGACGGTGCCGCGTTCCGCGGCCGGCCGTTCTTCTACTTCGCCTACGGCGCGGCGGTCGCCGAGGTCGCGATCGACACGCTGACCGGCGAGCACCGCACGCTCGCGGTCGACATCGTCCATGACGTCGGCACCTCGCTGAATCCCGCGATCGACATCGGCCAGATCGAGGGCGGCTTCGTGCAGGGCGCGGGCTGGCTGACCAGCGAGGAGCTGGTGTGGGATGCGCGCGGGCGGCTCGCGACCCATGCACCGTCGACCTACAAGATCCCCACCGCGGGCGACGTGCCCGAGCGCCTGCACGTCGAGCTGCTGGCCGGCTCGCCGAACCGCTCGCCCACGATCCACCGCAGCAAGGCGGTGGGCGAGCCGCCGCTGATGCTCGGGCTCGCGGTGTACCACGCGCTGCGCGATGCGGTCGCGGGCCTGGCGCGTCCGGGCGAGCGGGTCGAGCTCGTCGCGCCGGCCACGCCCGAGGCGGTGCTGCGGGCCGTGCGGCAGGCGCGTGTGCGATGATCGGCCGCCTCCGCTGACCGCGCCCATGTCCATCCCCGCGTCCCGCCTGCTCGAGATCGCCCGCGCCGATGCGCCGGCGATCTGGGTCCGCGTCGAGACCGTGCGGGGCTCGGCGCCGCGCGAGCCGGGCGCCTCGATGCTGGTCCATGCCCGGCTCGAGGAAGGCACGATCGGCGGCGGCCACCTCGAGCTCGAGGCGATCGCGCAGGCGCGCCGCATGCTCGTCTCGGGCGAGCGCGTGGCGGGGGCCGACTTCGTGCTGGGCGCGGCGCTCGGGCAGTGCTGCGGGGGCGCGGTCGAGCTGTCCCTGCGCCGGATCGACGCGCGCGAGACCGCATGGATCGAGGCGCTGCGGCCCCTGGACCGCGAGGCCGGCACGGTGTGGCTCGACACCCGGCCCGGGGCGGAGGGCGCGCCGCACACGGTCGCCTCGCCCGGGCGGCCGGCGGACGCGCCACGAGACGCGGGGGGCGCGGTGCCGCATCGGATCTCGCGGGTCGATGGCGCGCCCTGGAACGTGTGGGTGTTCGGTGCGGGCCACGTCGGCGAGGCGGTGGTGCGCGTGCTCGCGACCTTGCCGCTGTGCGCCACCTGGGTCGATCCGCGCGAGAACCGCTTCCCCGCCGGGCTCCCCGCGAACGTCTCGGTGCTCGAGTCCGACTCGCCGGCCCACGAGGTCGCCGCGATCCCGTCCGGCGCCGACGTGCTGGTGATGACCCACAGCCACGGGCTGGACTTCGAGCTGTGCCTCGTGCTGCTGGCACGCGAGGACCTCGGCCTGGTCGGCCTGATCGGGTCCGAGACCAAGGCGGCGAGCTTCCGTGCCCGCCTGGCACGCCGCGGCGTCGGCACCGAGGCGCTCGCGCGCCTGCAGTGCCCGATCGGCGCCGTGCCGCGCGGCACCGGCGGGCGCCACCGGCTCGACCGCCATCCGGGCGCGATCGCGGTGGCGGTCGGCTTCGACCTCTGGGAGCGCCGGCGCGCGGCCGCGCCCGCGAGCGGACCGGCCGCCGAGGCCGTCCCGGTCGCCGGAGCCGGTCGATGACCGACCGGCTCGCGCTCTCGGGCATCACCAAGCGCTATCCCTCGGTCGTCGCCAACGACGGCGTGTCGCTGCGCGTCGCGCCGGGCGAGATCCATGCGGTGCTCGGCGAGAACGGCGCGGGCAAGTCGACGCTGATGAAGGTCATCTACGGCGCGGTGCGGCCCGACGCGGGCGAGATCCGCTTCGACGGCGCGCCGGTCGCGGTGCGCAACCCGCAGGAGGCGCGCAGGCTCGGCGTCAGCATGGTGTTCCAGCACTTCAGCCTGTTCGAGACGGTCACCGTCGCCGAGAACGTCTGGCTCGGCCTGGACCGCTCGCTGTCGCTCGCCCAGGTCGCCGCACGGATCCGCTCGAAGGCCGGGGAGTACGGGCTCGAGCTCGACCCCGAGCGTCCGGTGCACACGCTGTCGGTCGGCGAGCGCCAGCGCGTGGAGATCGTGCGTGCGCTGCTCACCGACCCGCGGCTGCTCATCCTCGACGAGCCGACCTCGGTGCTGACGCCGCAGGCGGTCGAGCGGCTGTTCGTGACGCTGCGCCAGCTCGCGTCCACCGGCTGCTCGATCCTCTACATCAGCCACAAGCTCGACGAGATCCGCGCGCTGTGCAGCGCCTGCACCGTCATGCGGGGGGGCAAGGTCACCGGCGTGGTCGACCCGCGCCAGGAGAGCAACGCCTCGCTGTCGCGGCTGATGATCGGCGCCGAGCCGCCGCCGCTGCAGCACCGGCCGTCGCGTGCCGGCGCCGTGGCGCTCGCGGTGCGCGGGCTGTCGCTGCCCCGGCTCTCGCCCTTCGGCGTGGACCTCGCCGAGGTCTCGCTCGAGCTGCGCGCGGGCGAGGTGCTCGGCATCGCGGGCGTCTCGGGCAACGGCCAGCAGGAGCTGCTCGCGGCCCTGTCGGGCGAGGATCCGCGTGCCCCCGCCACCGCGATCGAGCTGCTCGGCGAGCAGGCCAGCCGCGCCTCGCCGCGCCGCCGCCGCGACCTCGGCCTGCATTTCGTTCCCGAGGAACGGCTCGGGCGCGGCGCCGTGCCGACGCTGTCGCTCGCGGCCAACCTGCTGCTGACCCGGCGCGAGTCGCTGCGCTCGGGCGGCTGGATCGCGCGCGCGCCGCTCGCCGCGCAGGCCGGCTCGATCATCGGCCGGTTCCGCGTGAAGGCGGGCGGCCCGCATTCGCTGGCCCGCAGCCTGTCCGGCGGCAACCTGCAGAAGTTCATCATGGGCCGCGAGATCGACGCGAACCCGAAGGTGCTGATCGTGGCGCAGCCCACCTGGGGCGTGGACGTCGGCGCCGCCGCCCAGATCCGCGCGGCGCTGCTGTCGCTGCGCGACGCCGGCTGCGCGGTGCTGGTGGTATCCGAGGAACTCGACGAGCTCTTCGAGCTGTCCGACCGGCTGATGGTGATCGCCCGCGGGCGGATGTCGCCGCCGATCGCGCGCGCCGAGGCGAGCGTCGGGCAGGTCGGCGAATGGATGAGCGGGCTGTGGCCGGGCGCGGTCGCACCCGCCGAGGCGCCGGCCGCGGAGTCCGCCGCATGATCGCGCTCGAGGCACGCCCCGAGCCCTCGCGCGCGCTCGCCTGGCTGTCGCCGCTGATCGCGCTCGCGATCACGGTCGTCGTCGCCGCGGCACTCTTCGCCGCGCTCGGCCGCGATCCGGTGCAGGGCCTGCGGATGTTCCTCTACGAGCCGCTCAACGGCGCGCGCGGCCTCAGCGAGGTCGCCCTGAAGTCCACGCCGCTGATCCTGTGCGCGCTCGGCCTCGCGGTGTGCTTCCGCTCCAACGTCTGGAACATCGGCGCCGAGGGGCAGTTCCTGCTCGGCGCGATCACCGGTGGCGGGCTCGCGCTGTTCTTCACCGCCAACCAGATCGCGATCGACCGCTGGGTCTTCTTCCCGCTGGCGATCGTCGCGGGCGCCCTGGGCGGCATGTTCTGGGCGGGCATCGTCGCGATGCTGCGCGACCGGTTCAACGCGAGCGAGATCCTGGTCAGCCTGATGCTGGTCTATGTCGCGAACCTGTACCTGTCCTACCTGGTATTCGGGCCCTGGAAGGATCCGAAGGGCTTCAACTTCCCGCAGACCATGAGCTTCGCGTCGGGCACCACGCTGCCGCGCATCGTCACCGGACTGCGGGCGCACTGGGGCCTCGCTGTCGCGCTGCTCGCGGCGGCCGTCGTGTGGGTGTTCATGTTCCGCACCTTTCGCGGCTACCAGCTGCAGGTCGGTGGGCTCGCCCCGGCCGCGGCGCGCTACGCCGGCTTCTCGTCGCGGCGCGCGCTGTGGACGGCGCTGCTGGTGTCCGGCGGCCTGGCTGGCGTCGCCGGCGCCTTCGAGGCGGTGGGTCCCGCCGGACAGCTCACGCCGCACCTGTCGACCGGCTACGGCTTCACCGCGATCATCGTCGCCTTCGTCGGGCGGCTGCATCCGGTGGGCTGCGTGCTCGGCAGCGTGCTGCTGTCGATGTTCATCATCGGCGGCGAGCTCTCGCAGTCGCGGATCGGCCTGCCTTCCGCGCTCACCGGCGTGTTCCAGGGGGTGCTGCTGTTCTCGCTGCTCGCCTGCGACACGCTGATCACCTACCGGTTCAGGTGGCGCGGCCCGGCGCTCGCCCGAGGGGCGGGCGCATGAACGAGATCGCGCTGCTGATCGCGGCCACGCTGTCGGCCGGCACGCCGCTGGCCATCGCCGGCCTGGGGCTGCTGATCAACGAGCGGGCGGGGGTGCTGAACCTCGGCGCCGAGGGGATGATGCTCATCGCGGCGGTCGCAGGCTTCGCGGTCGCCTTCCACACCGGCAGCGACACGCTCGCCTTCGCGGCGGGCGCCGTGGCCGGTGCGCTGTCGGCGGCGGTGTTCGGCGTGCTGGTGATCTGGATGAACACCAACCAGTACGCCACCGGCCTGGCGCTGTCGCTGTTCGGCGCGGGCTTCTCGGCCTTCGTCGGCATCGGCTACGTCGGCAAGAAGCTGGCCGAGCGCACCGCGTTCGAGCTGCCCTGGCTGGCCGACCTGCCGCTGGTCGGCGTGGCGCTGTTCCGCCAGCATCCGATGGTCTACCTGACGATCCTCGTGACCGCGTTCACCGCCTGGGTGCTCTACCGTACCCGCACCGGTCTGGTGCTGCGCGCGGTCGGCGAGTCGCCCGAATCGGCGCATGCGCTCGGCTATCCGGTGCGCCCGCTGCGGCTCGCGGCGGTGATGACCGGCGGTGCGCTGTGCGGCGTGTCCGGTGCGTACCTGTCGGTGGTCTACGCGCCGCTCTGGGTCGAAGGCATGGTGGCCGGTCGGGGCTGGATCGCGCTGGCGCTCACCACCTTCGCGACCTGGCGCCCGGCACGCGTCTTGCTCGGTGCGTACCTGTTCGGCGGCGTCACGATGCTGCAGCTCCACCTGCAGGGGCAGGGGGTGCAGTTCCCCAGCCAGTTCATGTCGATGCTGCCCTACCTCGCGACGATCGTGGTGCTCGTGCTGATCTCCCGGAATCCGACCTGGATCCGGATCAACATGCCCGCGTCGCTGGGCAAGCCGTTCCACCCGGGGCACTGAGCCCCGGGCGGTATCCTTCGTCTTTGAAGTTCGCCGCCCATCGTCATCTCAAGTCCATCCGACGAGAATCCCCCAGGAGCCAGGATGAAGCACCTCGCACGTCGTTCCCTGATGAAGCACGCGGCCCTGTCGGCCGTGATCGCCGTGGCCGCCCTCGCGGGCTGCAGCAAGAAGGAAGAGCCCAAGCCCGCCGCGGCGCCGGCGCCGGCGCCGGTCGCCGCGCCCGCGCCCGCGCCCGCGCCCGCCCCGGAGCCGCTGAAGATCGGCTTCGTCTACGTCGGCCCGGTCGGTGACGCCGGCTGGACCTTCGCCCACGACCTCGGCCGCAAGGCGATCGAGGAGAAGTTCGGCGACAAGATCAAGACCACCTTCGTCGAGAAGGTGCCGGAAGGCCCGGACGCCGAGCGCGTGATCCGCGACCTGGTGGCCCAGGGCAACAAGGTGATCTTCGCGACCAGCTTCGGCTACATGGACGCGATGGAGAAGGTCGCCCGCGACCATCCGGACGTCAAGTTCGAGCACGCCACCGGCTACAAGACCGCCGAGAACTTCCGCGTGTACGAGGCCCGGTTCTACGAGGACGCGTACATGGCGGGTGTCGTCGCCGGCCGCATGACCAAGACCAACGTGCTCGGCTTCGTCGGCTCGTTCCCGATTCCCGAGGTGCTGCGCAACATCAACGCGTACACGCTGGGCGCGCTGAGCGTGAACCCGAAGGTCACCACCAAGGTGGTCTGGGTGAACACCTGGTTCGATCCGCCGAAGGAGAGCGAGGCCGCGCAGTCGCTGATCAACGCCAAGGCCGACGTGCTGCTGCAGAACACCGACTCGACCGCCGTGCTGCAGACCGCCGAGAAGAACGGCAAGTACGCGTTCGGCTGGGACAGCGACATGAGCGCGTTCGCGCCGAAGGCCCACCTCGCATCGTGCGTGGTGCTGTGGGCGCCGTACTACGAGAAGACGGTCAACGACGTCCTGAACAAGACGTGGAAGACCGAGGTCACGAAGTGGGGCACCAAGGAGGGCATCAACGACTTCGCGAAGGTCGCCGAGTTCGTGCCCGCCGAGGTCAAGGCCGAGGTCGAGAAGATCAAGGCGGGCCTGAAGGACGGCTCGTTCTCGGTCTTCAAGGGCCCGATCGTCGACAACACCGGCAAGGAGCAGCTGGCCCGCGACGTGGTCGGCGACGACGCGTGGAAGGGCGGCATCAACTTCTTCGTGAAGGGTGTCGAGGGCAAGATCCCCAGCGGCAAGTAAGGCGCGATGATCGAGGCCACGCACTGGCATCCGGTCGCGCAGGTCGAGGACCTGCGCGACACCCCGCTCGCCGCCACGCTGCTCGGGCACGCGCTCGTGCTGTGGCGCGACGGGCAGGGGGCGGCCCACGCGTGGTCCGATCGCTGCCCCCACCGCGGGGCGAGCCTGTCCCGCGGCCGTGTCGTGCCGGCGCCCGAGTCGCCGGGCGGTGCGCGACTCGAATGCCCGTACCACGGCTGGTCGTTCGCGGCCGACGCCCGCGTGGCCCGCGTCCCGGCGCTGCCCGACTTCGTGCCGCCGGCGACACACCGGGCGCACGCGCACGAGGTGCTCGAGCGCAACGGCCTCGTCTGGGTGCGGCTCGAGCCGGGCGAACTCGACCTTCCGGCCTTCGCGGCCGAGGACGATTCGCGGCTGCGCAAGGTCAACTGCGGGCCGTACGAGGTCTCGACGAGCGCGCCGCGCGTCGTCGAGAACTTCCTCGACATGTCCCACTTCGGGTTCGTCCACGAGGGCAGCCTCGGTGATCGCGACCATCCCGAGATCCCCGACTACCGGGTCGAGGACACGCCGACCGGCCTGCTGGCGACCGGCTGCCGCGCCTGGCAGCCGGTCTCGAGCATCCACGCCACGGGCGGCGCGATGGTCGACTACACCTACGAGGTCGTCGGCCCCTACTGCTGCGTGCTGACCAAGGCACCCGAGGCCGAGCGTGTCGCGATCGACGGCTTCCGCGAGTCGATCGCCCTCTTCGTCTGCCCGACCGGACCCGAGTCCTGCCGTGTCTGGATCCGGATGGCGATGACCGACTTCGAATCGCCCGACGCCGCGATGCGGGTCTTCCAGGACGCGGTCTTCGGCGAGGACCTGCCGGTGCTCGAGTCGCAGCGCCCGAAGCGCCTGCCGCTCGATCCCAGGGCCGAGCTGCACTGCGCGGCCGACAAGGCCTCGGCCGCCTACCGCCGCTACCTCGGCCGGATCGGCGTGTCCTTCGGCACCTGCTGAACCGGCGCCAGACGCCGAACTCCGGGGCGGGGTGGGGTCATGCGCGCCGGGATGCAAGGCTGGGCTAGCATGCACGACCAACGCCTTCATCCCCAGCCGGGAGTCATCGACCATCATGAAGCGCATCGCCCTCTTCCTCCTGACCAACCTCGCTGTGATGCTGGTGCTCGGCCTCGCCGTGAACCTGCTCGGCCTGAACGGGTTCCTGAGCGCCAACGGCCTGAACCTCGGGCAGCTGCTCGGCTTCTCGCTGATCATGGGCTTCGGCGGCGCGTTCATCTCGCTGTTGATCAGCAAGCCGATGGCCAAGCGCTCGGTCGGTGCGGTCGTCATCAACGACTCGCAGGATCCCACCCACATGTGGATCGTGCAGACCGTCGCCCGCTTCGCCGACAAGGCCGGCATCAAGATGCCCGAGGTCGCGATCTACGAGGGCGAGCCCAACGCCTTCGCCACCGGCGCGTTCAAGAACTCGGCGCTGGTCGCGGTCTCCACCGGGCTGCTGCAGTCGATGCAGCGCCAGGAGGTCGAGGCGGTGATCGGCCACGAGGTCGCCCACGTCGCCAACGGGGACATGGTCACGATGACGCTGATCCAGGGCGTGATGAACACCTTCGTCGTGTTCATCTCCCGGGTGGTCGGCTACTTCGTCGACAAGGTGGTGCTGCGCAACCAGAACGACGGTCCCGGCATCGGCTACTACGTGACGACCGTGGTCATGGACATCCTGCTCGGCGTGCTGGCCGCGATCGTCGTCGCCTGGTTCTCGCGGCAGCGCGAGTTCCGGGCCGATGCGGGCGCCGCCCAGCTGATGGGCCGCAAGGAGCCGATGATGGGCGCGCTCGCGCGCCTGGGCGGCCTCGATCCCGGCGAGATGCCCAAGACCGTGCAGACGATGGGGATCAGCGGCCGTCCGAGCAGCATCATGGCGCTGTTCTCCTCCCACCCGCCGATGGAGCAGCGCATCGCCGCGCTGCAGGCGCTGAAGTAAGGCACGACGCCCGGCCTGACCGGGTCGTCGGGCGCCGACGGGCGCGACGCGAGTCGCGCCCGTGTCCTTTGGGGCCGTGCGCGGCCCCCCACGTAGAATCGCCGCCCGGCCCGCTCTCGCGGGCCACCGGGCGCTGCAGCCGGCCTGCCTGCAGCCGTGTTCGAGGACCAACCACGTGAACGACGACCGTCTCGTCGAAAACCTCGCCGTCGCAGGGCCCGCCGCCCCGCCTCGGCGGGCTGCACTGCATTCGCTCGCCGCCGCCGCGCTCGGCGCCGCGATGCCCGCTCCGGCCGCCGCCCAGGCGAGCGCCCCCGCGAAGGCGCCGCTGAAGGTCGGCTTCGTCTACGTGAGCCCGCTGTCCGACGCCGGCTGGACGCACCAGCACGACCTCGGCCGCCTCGAGCTCGAGCAGACGTTCGGCGCGCGCATCGCCACCCGTTTCGTCGAGAAGGTCGCCGAGGGTGCCGACGCCGAGCGCGTCATCCGCGACCTCGCGGCGCAGGACCACCGCCTGATCTTCACGACCTCGTTCGGCTACATGGAGCCGACGCTGCGCGTCGCCCGCGACTTCCCCGCCATCGCCTTCGAACATGCGTCCGGGTACAAGACCGCGACCAACGTGGCGACCTACAACGCGCGCTTCTACGAGGGCCGCTACCTCGGCGGGCTCGTCGCCGGACGCGCGACGCGCTCGAACGTCATCGGCTACGTCGCCGCCTTCCCGATTCCCGAGGTCCTGCAGGGCATCAACGCCTTCATGCTCGGCGCGCGCGCGGTGAACCCGAAGGCGCAGCTGCGGGTCGTCTGGACCAGCAGCTGGTTCGACCCGGGCCTGGAACGCGATGCCGCCTTCACGCTGGCCGGGCAGGGCGCCGACGTGCTGACCCACCACACCGATTCGTCGGCCGTGCCGCAGGCGGCCGAGGCCCGCGGGCTGCGGGTCGTCGGCTACCATTCCGACATGAGCCGCGCCGCGCCGAAGGCCCACCTCGCCTCGGTGACTCACCACTGGGGCCGCTACTGCGTGCAGCGCACCCAGGCCGTGCTCGACGGCACCTGGCGCAGCCGGACCACCTGGGGCGGCCTGAAGGACGGCATGGTGCGCGTCGGGCCGCTCGCCCCGGACCTGCCCGGCGACACCGCGACGCTGCTGCGCGCCCGCGAGGCCGACCTGGTCGCCGGCAGGCTGCATCCGTTCACCGGCCCGATCCGCGACAACGAGGGCCGGGTCCGCCTGCAGCAGGGCACGATGGGCGACGAGGACCTCAACCGCATCGACTGGCTGGTCGAGGGCGTCGTCGGAAAGATCCCCAGGAGCTGAGCACCGTGGCCGACGTCGCGATCCGAGCCGACTTCCTGCACTGCCTGCGCGACCCAGGCCTCGACGGCGCAGACGCGGGCGCGGTCGAGCATGTGCGCGACGGCGTGCTGCTGATCCGCGACGGGCGCATCGAGCGCCTCGCGCCGGCGGCCGCGCTGCTGCCGCAGCTCGGCCCGGACGTCGTGGTGCACGACCGGCGCGGCACGCTGGTCGTGCCCGGCTTCGTCGACACGCACGTGCACTTCCCGCAGGTCGACGTGATCGCCAGCTACGGCACGCAGCTGCTCGACTGGCTGGAGCGCTACACCTTCCCCGAGGAGCAGCGCTTCGCCGACGCGGCGCACGCGCGGGCGGCCGCATCGTTCTTCCTCGACCGGCTGCTCGAGAACGGCACCACGACCGCGAGCGTCTTCTGCACCGTGCATCCGGGCTCGGTCGACGCCTTCTTCGAGGCGTCCGAGGCCCGCGGCCTGCTGATGGTCGCCGGCAAGTGCCTGATGGACCGGCACGCGCCCGACGGGCTGCGCGACACCACGCCGGGCGGCATCGACGACAGCCGCGCGCTGATCGAGCGCTGGCACGGCCGCGGCCGCTCGCGCTACGCGATCACCGTGCGCTTCGCCGTCACCTCGACCGAGGCCCAGCTCGAGGCGGCCGGACGGCTCGCCGCCGAGCATCCGACGGTCCACGTGCAGAGCCACGTCGCCGAGAACCGCGACGAGGTCGCCTGGGTGGCGCGGCTGTTCCCCGAGCGGCGCAGCTACCTGGACGTCTACGACCACTACGGCCTGCTGCGCGAGCGGGCCGTCTACGCGCACTGCATCTGGCTCGACGACGCGGACCGCGCGCGGCTGGCCGCCTCCGGCACGGCCGCCTCGTTCTGCCCGACCTCGAACCTGTTCATCGGCAGCGGCCTGTACGACCTGCGCCAGGCGATCGCGGCCGGCCATCCGCTCGGGCTCGGCACCGACGTCGGCGGCGGCACCGGCTACTCGATGCTGCGCACGCTCGGCGAGGCGTACAAGGTGCAGCAGCTGCTCGGCATCTCGCTGCACCCGGCCTACGCGCTGTACCTCGCGACGCTGGGCGGTGCGCGCTCGATGTACCTGGGCGAGCGCATCGGCAGCCTGCAGCCCGGGCGCGATGCCGACCTCGCGGTCCTCGACCCGGCGGGCACGCCGCTGCTGGCGCGCCGCACGGCGCTGCGCGACGATCCGCTCGACACCTTCTTCGCGCTCGCCACGCTCGCCGACGACCGTGGCGTGCTGGAGACCTGGGCGGCGGGCAAGCCGGTGCATCGCCGCGCGGGCGCGGCACCCGTCGCCCGAGCCTGAGCGGAGCCGCCTTCGTGCCGAAGGCCGTCGTCGTCCTCGTGCACGGACCCTGCCTCGGGCCCTGGGTGTGGGACGACGGGCCAGCCGGGCTGCGCCCGCGCCTCGAGTCGCTCGGACTGCGCTGCTTCGCCCCCGACCTGCACGAGGCCTGGCCCGCCGGGCAGGGGTCGCGTCGCGTGGCGCACCTGCCGCTTGCGCGCTACGTCGACCGGCTGCACGCGATGCTCATGCACATCGAGGGCCCGAAGATCCTGGTCGGCCATTCGATGGGCGCGCGCGTGGTCGAGGGCCTGATCGCACGCGGCGCGCACGACGGTGCGGTGCTGATCTCGCCGACCCCGCCCGACGGGCTGGAGGCGGCCGCCCGCGGCCTGGCCGCCCGCCACCCCGCGGCGTTCGCCCGCGCGCTGCTCGCGCGCCGCCCGCTGCTGCTGCTCGGCGAGCCCGGCCAGCCCGATCCGGCCCGCGTGCGCGAGCTGCTGCTCGGGGCCCGGGCGTCCGATGCGCTGGTGGCGCGCGTCGCGGCCGCGCTGCGCGACGAGTCCTTCGCCGCCTGCCTCGACTGGCTGCGGCCGCACGAGGTGCAGCGTGACGCCGGGGTGCCGGCGCTGGCGATCTCCGGCCGCGACGACCCGCTGGTGACGCCGGCCGCGCTGCGCCGCACCGCGGTCGCCTGGGACGCGGTCGCGCACGTGGTGCCGCACGCCGGCCACTGCCCGATGCTCGGCGACGGCGCCGGCATCGTCGCGCGCCACGTCGAGCGCTGGCTGTTCGACACCTGAGGTGCCGGCGGTCAGTGGTGCCTCGGCGCGCCGCGCGATGGCGCTCATCTCCAAGGGGATGATCTGGACAGGCTGAAACGGGTCATGTAGTGCCCCTGATCCAGCCGTTCACAAACGCCGTGCATCAAGCGGTCGAGCAAGCGAGGGTCCATCGGTGGCGACGGCGTGTCGGCTTGACCCGACAGGGCCCCTCGTGGTCCGACCGACTGCGCCGGATCGACGACGAACACCATGCCGTCCGTGTGCGCGGGATCGCGCTCCAGCGTGGCAACGACGCCCCGGCGACGAAGGATGCCGAGGACCGTCTCGTGGACCGTGCTGCCGATCGTCGTCGCTGTCTGACCGCGATCAGCACGCTGGCCTTCGGTAGCAGGATCGGCTGCAAGCTCGCTGAGCATCTGGTCGATCCTGCCGATCAGTAGTCCGTCCGACATCTCCTTGCGAAGGGATGCATCCCCGAGCCGCCGTCGCTCGCCGGCTGCAGAGGGATCGAGCGCCAGGGACTCCAACGCCTGGAACTTGCTGGTGAAACGGGAACTGGGCCCTGACTGAGCGGTTGCGTCTACGGCCCAGTCAATGGCGGCGCGTCGGAAGTGCTCCTTTACCCAGGGAAACAAGAGCCCACCCCCACCCTCCCGCAGGCAGGTTTTCTCGAGCTGGTCCATGACAAGCAGCGTCGCAATGGCCTCGAATTCCGGGCTCCTCGCGTACGCCGAAATGGATCTCGGATCCATGAAGTTGGCGGTCAAGTGCTCTGCGAGGCTGGCGGACAGGCCTTTGTCAAGGAACGTCTCTCCGGCTATCCGTCCCGCTTCTTTCACCCGTTTCAAAGACTGTTGAAGCCGGGCATCGTCGTTACTTGCATCGAACCCGCCCATGATCCTGGTCAGGCTCGTGAGCAATGTGTCGTGGCTCAATCTGTAGGCTTGGGCGAAGTCCAACTTAGCCAGCGCCGGGGCTTGGTCGACGGCGGCCTCCCAGTTACTGCCGTCCCACCGAGTGAGCTGATTCATCGCATCGACGGTCAGCCCCCCGGACCACAGGGCGAGCCAGAACGCCTCCTGTGCGGCGACCGTTTCGACGAACCCCGGGGTATTCGACCGGGGCCAGGGCCTGAAAACGGAGACGTTCTGATCCGGGTAGGCGTCGTAGTTGAGCTGGATCGCGCGGAGGTGCTCCAGCATCCCGTAAGCTTGCTCGATGTCCTTGGCCTGCGGATTCGGCGTTAGACCTATAAAGCGGTCGAGGCCGCCTAAAGACCAGTCTATCCAGGGCTTGACCGAACCGAGGTATTCGCTCGGAGGCAAGATGCCGAGATGATTCGGGGCGTTCAGTCCGCTCAGACTTTCCAGATCGGTCAGGCGTCCGAATTCGGGGGCGTTGAAGACCACCCGAGCGATATTGAGGAGCGTGGGAACGGTGAGCGGCGTCGAGGGCAACTGCTCTTTCCACGCCTCGCACAGCGCCCTCAGTCCCCATTGGTCGCCGTGCCCCAAGACCAGCGCATTCACCAGCGCATTCACCAGCGCATTCATCGGCCGGCCCGTCTCAGTCGGGCCCCGCGATGTCAGCAGCGCCTCATATGCTTCACGAACTTTCGGTTTCAGCCGGGTGACATCGACCTCGAGTCGCGGCTGACCGCCCTCGACAGAGACCGAACGCAGATGTTTTGGCTGCCCGGCAGCTTTCAGGTAGGCGTTCAACCGCGCCTGCAACGCCTCACCGCTGGACCCGTCCGGCCTGCTCGCCTGCTGCTGCGGTTGCTGCTCCAGCTGCTGATACACGACGTAGCCACCGCCCGACCCCGCCCCGGGGTTCGATCCGCCACCGCGCGTTTGCAGCGAAGCACGCGTTGCACCGGTACCGGAGGCGGCAGCGTGCGGCTTCAGGACGAACCAGCCAGCCGCCGTAGGTCGCAACACATGCGCTTGCAGCCCGGACTGAGCCGCCAGAAGGTCAATCCGCTCGAGCTGCGCTTCGCTGTCGGCACCGGCGGGCAGCTGCAGGTTGCGCTGACGGTATAGCCAGTCGCGGACCCTCGTCACGGCATCTCGCTGGCGCAGCCAGTAATCTTGCTCGATCTTGGCCGCCTCTGCGCCGTGCGCTGTCCGTCCGCGTTGGGTGTGGTTGACCAACGCACCGCTTCGCGCAAGCCGGCCCGATAGGGCATTACGCAGGGGCGCATCACCGGCTCCAGCCAGCCTGGCTTCGGCCAGCCGCTGCAGCGCCTGGAGCGTGGCAGGCGAATACGATGTCCGGCCGGCGACCGCCTGGTGGACCGTGAAGCGTACAGCGCCCTGCTCCAGCGTCTGCGCCAGCCGCTGCACGGCGCCGAGCGCCGGGCCGTAGGTCGCCCCGGTTGGCGCCTCGACTGTCAACGCATCGAGCTGTCGCTGCAGACCGGTGGGCACGAAGCGGGCACCGGCATGGATGTCCTTCGCGGGCATGGGCCACGGGGCCTTGTGCCACCTCGTGCTCAATGTGTCGAGTTGTGCGCGCGCCGCTTGCAGACGCTGCAGCACGCCGGTGGCCGGAGACGACTGCCTGGACCCCGGCGGCATGAGCATCACCGGCGGCCCCTCGGGTCCACCCCGGGGGCCACGCCCCCTGGGCGGCTCGCCTCGCGTCCGTCGGCCGGCCACCCCGTCGGGCGCAACGGCTGGCCGCGACCCCGCGCGGTCGCGCTCCGGACTCGCGGCCCCATTTGTCGTCAGACCGCGAAACAGCAGCAGCGCCGCGGACTGCAGGTCGGCGCCGCTTTGCTGCAGCAGCAGCGGCACGGTGCGCCGGAGGTTGTTCAGCGCGGCCGCCTGCTGTCGTCGTCCCCAGCTCAGCAGCGGGCTCAGCTGCCGGAGGATGCCCAGCAGCACCGCATCCCGATCGCGGGTGCGCTCCCCGCTCGCGGCAGATTGCCACGCCAGTAGCCCTGCGCCGATCACCCGCACAGCCGTCTGCTCCACTGCCCACCCAGCGACCACCGGCACCGCCAACGGCAGTGCGGCAAGTTCCGCAGGTGCGCTGTCGGTCGGCGCGAATCGGCTCGCACCGATCGGCGACGACGCGTCGTCGAGGGAGCGCAGGACGTCGGCACCGCGCGAGATTGGCGAGCCGCCAGATACAACGATACGGGTCATGGCGTTCACCGGGATCGAACGGGTTGCGTCTGCCAGCCCGGACATGCTCCGCCGGGCTGAAGGCATGCATCGCTCACCGGACACAAGGCGGCGAGACCACCCGTTGAAACCGATGCATCGAACAGCGGCTATGTGGGCGACGGACACATTGGAGCGCAGGCCGCATGGCGCATCAAGCTAGGGGCAACCCCATGCAGGGCGGTATGCGAACCGGCGCAGCGCGTGGTTGTGGCGCGGTTCGACGTGTGATGCCATGAATTCGGCTCAGGCCATCACGACCTGGGCGCGCACCTCGACCTTCAGGGCGCGCTTGATGGCAGCGAAGACCGCAGACACATTGCTCATGGTCGGATTGCCCGACTTCGACAGCATCCGGTGCAGGCTCTTGGCCGGCTTGTGGATCTCGTCGGCCAGCGCCTCGAAGCCCACGGTCGCGTTGACGAGGTCGCGCAGGATCAGCTTGGCGGAGTCCGGCTCGCCGTTGACGAACAGGGTGATGGCCTCATCAAGCAGGGCCTGGGCGAAGGCCGGATCGTTCTTGACGCGCGCCGCCACGGTCTCTTTGAAGTCACGGGTCAGTGCCATGTCACTTCGCTCCTTTCGGGGTGGATGCCTTGCGGCGCTTGTGGTCCTCCCACAGCGCCAGCGCCTGATCGATGTCCTGCTGCTGGCGCTTCTTGGTTCCGCCGCCGATCAGGATGATGATCTTCAGACCGTCCTTGGCCAGGTAGATGCGCAGCCCCGGACCCCAGTCGATCTTGTTCGCGAGCACGAGGGCGACCGGCACCCCCTCCATGTCCCGCACGCCAGCCAACGGGTCGGCCCGGGTTCGCCAGTGGCGCGGTGGGCGTTGCGACGGCAGCACCGTCATCGCCTTCCTCTCGAAGGCAACCACTGTAGAAACCCACCCGCAAAACGCACCCCGGCGGCGTGCGTCAACCAGCGAGGCCCGGGTTTTGCGGCGGAAGATGTGTGCCGACTGTGCGGTTTTTCATGCTCCGATGCTCGAGGCAACGTTACGATTTCGGTTCGGGCTCGAACAACAGGCGCCCTTAACCTTCGATTTTCTAGTTGCGCGCCATGAGCTCGCCCGAGGAGTTTAAAAATGCGCATGCCTCGCCTGACTCCCCCCGGCCAGGCAAAGATGTTCGAGATTACGCCTACCTTCGAATTGACCCCGAAGCGCCCGGCCGTTGTCTTTCCCCTGTCGATCCGCACTTGCGAGACCGGTGAGACTCCGATCCAGTCTAAAGATGGCCCCAGTTGCTTAGCAAGGTCAGAGCCTCCGAAGCCTTCGATGCCTCCGACGAGACATAGCAACCCGCAAGGAGTGGGTTCGCCGCGCGCCGTTCGCGCAACGCCGTGAGTCCCCTCGAGCGGCGGCGCGTCGAAGAGACGCTCGCCCAGACCCTGGCCCACGCGGCCGGCGCGCCCTTCTACAAGCGCCGATGGGGCTCCAAGTGGAAGCGGGTGACGACAGTCGAGGAGCTTTCCCGGCTGCCCCTGCTCGACAAGGCGCTGGCCAGCCGGCATCAGGCGGCGCTGTTGACGTCTCCCCGGCCGGCTGGCGTCGGCACCTTTTCGTCGGGCACGACGCGAGGGGAGGCCTATAGCGATCCGCTGCATGTGCCGGTGACCGCGGTCGAGCGCGAGGCCCGCGCCGCGGCGTTGCCCGACGAATTAGTCGACGACGGCTATCCTGGATGGAAGCTGTCAGTCATCTCCGTGCACCACGGGCTACCTCGGACGACTCCGGGGCCTGACGAGCTGCGGGTACCTTGGCTTCACGACCTCAACGCCCTGTCGATGCTCGAGACCGTGCTGCGTCAGCCTCAGCCCGACGGTCGTCAGGTGACGGCGATGACCATCGGCTCGGGCCCACTCAAGGTCTTCACTTCCTGGCTGGCTCAGCGAGGCCTCGAACCCCGCAAGTTTGGCGTTCGGCTCATCGGTACCTATTCCTACCGGTTGAGCCCACAGTGGCAGAGCCTCGTCGAGGAGCGCTTCGAGGCACGCGTCTACGACAACTACAGCCTGTCCGAACTGGGCACCCCGTTCACGTCCTGTGATGCGTGCGGGCTGCTTCACATGGGGCATCCCCCGCTGGCCATCGAGGTGTTGGCGCTCGATGGCCCGGGGCCGGCGCCGCGCGGCACGCCGGGTCGCCTCGTCTTCACCACGCTCTATCCCTTCACGCAGGTGATGCCGCTCATCCGCTACGACAGCGGCGACGTCGGCCTTGAGGGCCCGATCTGCCGCCTCACCCGGCTGCGGGGGTATCAGGTGCTGGGGCGCTTGCGGCACGGCCTCGCGGTGCGCGGTCAGTTTGTCTTGAACCCGGTTGCCGTGCGCGACGTTCTCGAGAGCTCGCCACTCGTCTCGCGAACACCGCACCCGATGACGCGCCTGGGGCTCGTCGACAGCATCGACGTCGGCCCGCCTCGCTGGCGTGTCGCGCTCGAGCAGCGCGTGGCGGTGCTGGAGGTCGAGGTGCGCTTCGACCCCGACGTGTACCGGGCGCAGGCGCGGGCGCTGGAGGAGTCGATTCTTGAGGGCGTGTGTGCTGTCGACCCGACCACGAGCCGCTGGGCCCGCGCAGGGCGAGTCAGGGTGCGCCTACAGCAGCGGGTCGCCGCCCTAACCGAACGCTACGACTGACGAGCGACTGCCACCCCGGGGCGGGCAGGCACGGGCTGGACGTTCCGAAGGCACGGGTTCCCCGAGGCTGCAGGCCGAGCTCGCTGCGGTCGAGCTGGTGGTGCAGACGCGCGGCGAGGCGCATGTCGCCGAGGTGCTGGCGACGCTCGCAGCCGCCGGGTTCACCGGCACACGCTTCTGGTCCGGCGCGTATGATCGGACCCTCCCCGGCAACCCGACGCCTGCCGCCATGAACCATCCGTACGCCCTGTCCTCGGCGTTCAAGCGCCCGCTGCCCGACGCCCTCGCGGAGCGCCTGCGCGCGCGCTTCGGCGACCGCTTCAGCACCGCGCTGGCGGTGCGCGAGCACCATGGCCGCGACGAGTCGCCGTTCCCGGTCACGCCGCCCGACGCGGTGGTGTTCGCCGAGTCGACCGAGGACGTGGTCGAGGCGGTGCTCGCCTGCCGCGAGCACACGTTCCCGATCATCCCGTTCGGTGTCGGCTCCTCGCTCGAGGGCCACCTGCTCGCGGTGCAGGGGGGCCTCACGATCGACGTCTCGCGGATGAACCGCGTGCTCGAGATCGCCGGCGAGGACCTGCTGTGCACGGTGCAGGCGGGCGTCACCCGCAAGCAGCTCAACGCCGAGATCAAGGACACCGGGCTCTTCTTCCCGGTCGACCCGGGCGCCGATGCGTCGCTCGGCGGCATGGCCGCGACGCGCGCCTCCGGCACCACGACGGTCCGCTACGGCACGATGCGCGAGAACGTCCTCGCGCTGACGGTCGTCACCGCCGAGGGCAAGGTGATCCGCACCGGCACGCGGGCCCGCAAGTCGTCGGCCGGCTACGACCTCACGCGACTGTTCGTCGGTTCCGAGGGCACGCTCGGCATCGTCACCGAGGTGACGCTGCGGCTGTACCCCGTGCCCGAGGCGATGACGGCCGCGGTCTGTCACTTCCCCACGCTCGCCGACGCGGTGGCCGCGGTGATCGAGACCATCCAGCTCGGCGTGCCGGTGGCGCGCTGCGACTTCGTCGACGACGTGATGATCCGCGCGATCAACGCGCACTCGAAGACGACGCTGCCCGAGGCGCCGACGGTGTTCTTCGAGTTCCACGGCTCGACGGCCTCGGCCCGCGAGCAGGCCGAGACGGTGCAGGAGGTGTCGCGCTCGCACGGCGGCCGAGACTTCGAGTGGGCGGACCGCCCCGAGGACCGTACCCGCCTCTGGAACGCGCGCCACAACGCCTACTTCGCCGCGCTGCAGATCCGCCCGGGCTGCCGCGCCGTGACCACCGACACCTGCGTGCCGATCAGCCGCCTGGCCGAGTCGATCGAAGGCGCGCGCGCGATCCTCGACCGCGCGCCGTGCCCCACCGCGATCGTCGGGCACGTCGGCGACGGCAACTTCCACGCCATCCTGCTGATCGACCCCGAGAATCCCGCCGAGATCGAGCTGGCCGAGGCGCTCAACGACGAGATCGTGCGGCTCGCGCTCGCGATGGGCGGCACCTGCACCGGCGAGCACGGCATCGGCCTGCACAAGATCGGCTATCTGGTCGAGGAAGCGGGCGACGACGCGGTCGACCTGATGCGCCGGATCAAGCGGGCGCTCGACCCCGACGGGATCATGAATCCCGGCAAGATCTTCCGCGCCTGAGCCGGATGGCCGCCGTTCCCGCGACGACGGTGCCGCGCGCCGCCGGCTGGCTCGCGCGCCTGGCGCTGCGCTTCGCTGCGCGCGACGGCACGACCCGCCTCGTGCACAACCGGCACGAGGGGCCGCTGCGGCTGATCAAGGCGCTGCCCCTGAGCGACGGCCGCGTCCAGGCGGTGATCGTGCATCCGCCCGGCGGGCTGGTGGGCGGCGACCGGCTCGAGCTCGACGTCGAGCTCGGTGCCGGCGCGCGCGTGCTCTGCACGACGCCGGGCGCGCAGAAGTGGTACCGCAGCCCGGCCGAAGCCGCGGTCGCGCGGACCCGGGTGTCGGTCGGGGCGGGCGGCGCGCTCGAGTGGCTGCCGCAGCCCGCCATCGTGTACGACCGGGCGCGCGTGCGGCAGTCGATCGACTTCACGCTCGCCGCCGATGCCCGGATGATCGGCTGGGAGTGCCTGGTGCTCGGACGCGCGGCGATGGGCGAGCGCTTCGCCACCGGCGCGCTGCACCAGCGGCTGTCCCTGTCGGTCGAGGGCGGCGCGCGCTGGGCCGAGCACACCGCCGCCGAAGCCGGCGACCGGCTGTTCGCCTCGCCGCTCGGCTGGGGCGGGCGCACCGTCGCCTGCACTGTGTGGGCCGCCGCGCCCGCCGACGCCCTCGACGACGACCTGCGCGACGCCTGGCGCGCGCTGCTCGACGAGGCCTGCGCCTCGGCGGACGGGCGCGCCGCGCGCCTCGAGGCCGGGGCGACCCGGCCCACGCCGGGCTTGCTCGGTGCCCGCCTGCTCGCGGATGATTCGCAGGTCGCGATGCGCGTCGCGCAGTCGCTGTGGGCGCGTGCGCGTCCCGCCGTCCTCGGCGCGGCGAGCGCGCCACCACGGATCTGGGCCACCTGACGGCCCGCACCCACCGGAATCCCAGATGGACCTGTCGCCCCGAGAGAAGGACAAGCTGCTGATCTTCACCGCCGCACTGCTCGCCGAGCGCCGGCGCGCCCGCGGCCTGAAGCTCAACTACCCCGAGACGATCGCCTACATCACCGCGGCGGTCCTCGAGGGCGCGCGCGACGGGCGCTCGGTGGCCGACCTGATGCACTACGGCACCACGCTGCTCTCGCGCGAGGACGTGATGGACGGCGTGCCGGAGATGATCCCTGACATCCAGGTCGAGGCGACCTTCCCGGACGGCACCAAGCTGGTGACCGTCCACCATCCCGTGGGCTGACCCGCCCGTCCCAGGGTCCGGCGGTGCGTGAGCCGCACCGTTCCTGTGCGAGTTGCCATCCGAGGCGGTGGCACGGTTGTTGCGAATCCTGTCCCCGAGCGCGGCCGCACCGCGCCGCCGACAGACCCGTCTACATCCCCCAGCTCACAGAGGACCCCGATGACCCAACGTCGCGATTTCATCAAGGCCGCCACCGCCGGCGCCGCCGTCACGCTGCCGGGGCTGACCGCCTCGAACCTGGTGTTCGCGCAGGACAAGACCCCGATCAAGGTCGGCGTGCTGCACTCGCTGTCGGGCACGATGGCGATCTCCGAGACCGCGCTCAAGAACACCGTCCTCATGACCATCGAGGAGATGAACGCGAAGGGCGGCGTGATGGGCCGTCCGCTCGAGGCGGTGATCGTCGACCCGGCCTCGAACTGGCCGCTGTTCGCCGAGAAGGCCCGCCAGCTGCTGTCGCAGGACAAGGTCGCCGCCACCTTCGGCTGCTGGACCTCGGTGTCGCGCAAGTCGGTGCTGCCGGTCTACGAGGAGCTCAACGGCCTGCTGTTCTACCCGGTGCAGTACGAGGGCGAGGAGCTGTCGAAGAACGTGTTCTACACCGGCGCGGCGCCGAACCAGCAGGCCATCCCGGCCGTCGAGTACCTGATGGGCAAGGGCGGCGGCAATGCCAAGCGCTGGGTCCTGCTGGGCACCGACTACGTGTACCCGCGCACCACGAACAAGATCCTGCGCGCCTTCCTGAAGTCGAAGGGCGTCGCCGAGAAGGACATCGACGAGTCCTACACCCCGTTCGGCCACTCGGACTACCAGACCATCGTCGCGAACGTGAAGAAGTTCGCCGCCGGCGGCCGCACCGCGGTCATCTCGACGATCAACGGCGACTCGAACGTGCCGTTCTACAAGGAGCTGGGCAACCAGGGCCTGAAGGCCAAGGACGTGCCGGTGGTGGCGTTCTCGGTCGGTGAGGAAGAGCTGCGCGGCATCGACACCAAGCCGCTGGTCGGTCACCTCGCCGCGTGGAACTACTTCATGTCGGTAAAGAACCCCGAGAACGAGAAGTTCATCAAGACCTACAAGGCGTGGGCCGAGAAGAACAAGATCGCCAACGCGTCGACCTCGGTCACCAACGACCCGATGGAAGCGACCTACGTCGGCATGTACATGTGGAAGCAGGCGGTCGAGAAGGCCAAGTCGATCGAGGTCGACAAGGTCCGTCCGGCGATGTACGGCCAGACCTTCAAGGCGCCCTGCGGCTTCACGCTGACGATGGACAAGTCGAACCACCACCTGCACAAGCCGGTGATGATCGGCGAGATCCAGGGCAATGGGCAGTTCTCGGTCGTCTACAAGACGAAGGAGCCGATCCGCGCGAACCCGTGGTCGCCCTTCATTGCCGGCAACGAGAGCAAGCAGGGCGCCTGATGCGCCCGGCACGACGCGCCGCGGATCGCGCGGCGCGCCGTGCCAGATCGGTTTCCTGGGGCAATGCAGCAGCGATTCGGGGGCGACGTACGCCGTCGCCCCCTCCTTTTTTGCGTCGTTGCACCGCCGGACCCATGGACCACGAGCACACCCGATGACCCGACCCTCCTGGAGGCGCGCGTGGCGCGCCGCCTGCGCCGCCGTGCTGCTCGCCGTGTTCGCGATGCCCGCGGCCGCGGTCGATGCAGACGCGCTCAAGAAGCTCGCGTCCGACGACTTCGACGAGAAGGCGGCCGCGATCGAGTCGATCGTCGCGAAGCCCGATCCGATGACCCTGCCTCTGCTCAAGGCGCTGCAGGACGGCACGCTGCGCGTCGACGGACAGGGCGCCGGCTGGATCAAGTCCGAGTCGGGCGTCGTCGACGCGGCGACCGGCAAGCCGGCCGAGTTGCCCTCGCCCGAGCCCGACGAGGTCACGATCAACAACAACCTGCGCGGGCAGATCGATGCGGCGATGGCCGCGCTCAAGCTGTTCGCGCCCGAGCGCGGCCTGCGGCTCGCGGCCGCCCGTTCGCTGCAGGGCGGGGAGGACGACGCGCTGCGCGACACGCTTGCCGGCGCGCTGGAGAAGGAGACCGATGCCGACGTGAAGGCCGCCATCGCGCTTGCGCTCGCGGCGATCGACGTCCGAGCCGAGGATCCGAAGCTGCGCCTTGCCGCGGTGCAGGTGCTCGCGGCGAGCGACCGGGCCGAGATGCGCACGATGCTCGCGGCGATGGTCGAACAGCGTCCCGACGGCTCGTGGGCCGAGACCGACGACGCGGTGCGCACCGCGGCCCGTGCGTCGCTGTCCGAGGTGTCGGGCCGGCTGGCGCGCGCCGAGTGGTTCGGCCGGATCTTCGCGGGGCTGTCGCTCGGCAGCATCCTGATGCTCGCGGCGATCGGCCTGGCGATCACCTACGGCCTGCTCGGCGTCATCAACATGGCGCACGGCGAGATGATCATGATCGGGGCGTACGCGACCTACGCGACGCAGTCGGTGTTCCGCGCCGCGATGCCCGACGCGATCGCGTGGTATCCGGTCGCGGCGCTCCCGGTGGCCTTCGTCGTGGCCGCGTCGATCGGCATCGTGATCGAGCGCACCGTCATCCGCTGGCTGTACGGCCGCCCGCTCGAGACGCTGCTGGCGACCTGGGGCGTGAGCCTGATCCTGATCCAGGCGGTGCGCCAGATCTTCGGTCCCCAGAACGTCGAGATCGAGAACCCGGTCTGGCTGTCCGGCGGCGTGCAGTTCGGCTCGCTGGTGCTGCCCTACAACCGGATCGTCATCATCGTCTTCGCGCTGGCGGTGCTCGGCGCGGTGGCGCTGGTGCTGAACCGCACGCGGCTCGGCCTGTTCGTGCGCGGCGTCACGCAGAATCGGCCGATGGCCTCGGCCGTCGGCGTGCCGACCGACCGGGTGGACATGATGGCCTTCGGGCTGGGCTCCGGCATCGCCGGGCTCGCGGGCGTCGCGCTCTCGCAGGTCGGCAACGTCGGCCCCGAGCTCGGCCAGTCCTACATCATCGACTCGTTCATCGTCGTGGTGCTCGGCGGTGTCGGCCAGCTCCTCGGCACGGTGGTCGCGGGCTTCGGGCTGGGCGTCGCGAACAAGCTGCTCGAGCCCTGGCTCGGCGCCGTCATCGCCAAGATCCTGATCCTCGCGCTGATCATCGCCTTCATCCAGAAGCGTCCGTCGGGCCTGTTCGCCCTGAAGGGCCGCGCGGTGGAGAACTGAGATGCTGACCGCCCCCCGCCGCAGCCTGTTCACCCCCGTGCAGTGGGTGATCCTCGGCCTCGCCTTCATCTTCGTCGGCGTCGCGGTGCCGCTCGCGCATGCGTGGCTGCCCACCGAGCACGCGCTGCGCCCGTCGACCTACACGATGACGCTGTCGGGCAAGTTCATGTGCTACGCGATGGTCGCCGTCGCGATGGACCTGATCTGGGGCTTCACCGGCATCCTGTCGCTCGGCCAGTCGCTGTTCTTCGCGCTCGGCGGCTATGCGTTCGGCATGTACCTGATGCGCGGCATCGGGCGCGAGGGCCAGTACCAGAGCGAGCTGCCCGACTTCATGGTGTTCCTCGACTGGAAGACGCTGCCCTGGACCTGGTGGAACAGCGACAGCTTCCTGTGGACGATGTTCCTGGTGGTCGCGGTGCCCGGCGCGCTCGCCTTCGTGTTCGGCTTCTTCGCGTTCCGCTCGCGGATCAAGGGCGTGTACTTCTCGATCATCACGCAGGCGCTGACCTTCGCCTTCATGCTGCTGTTCTTCCGCAACGAGACCGGCTTCGGCGGCAACAACGGCTTCACCGACTTCAAGACGATCCTGGGCTTCCGGATCACCGACCCGTCGACCAAGGCCGCACTGCTGTCGGCGACCGCCGTCGGGCTGTTCGGCACCTTCGTGCTGGCGCGCTGGCTGGTCACGCGCAAGTTCGGCCGCGTGCTGCAGGCGATCCGCGACGCGGAGTCGCGCGCGCGTTTCTGCGGCTACGACACGCTGGGCTACAAGCTCGGCATCTGGACGCTCGCCGCGGTCATCAGCGGCGTGGCCGGTGCGCTCTACGTGCCGCAGGTCGGCATCATCAACCCGAGCGAGATGTCGCCGGCGAACTCGATCGAGGTCGCGATCTGGACCGCGGTCGGCGGGCGCGGCACGCTGATCGGCCCGATCATCGGCGCCTTCCTGGTCAACGGCGCCAAGAGCTGGTTCACGCAGGCCTTCCCCGAGTACTGGCTGTTCTTCCTGGGCCTGCTGTTCGTGCTGGTGACGCTGTTCCTGCCGCGCGGCGTGATCGCGCTGTTCGACCGGATCCGGCCGGCCGCGAAGGCCGACGCGGACGAGGCCCCGCAGGCGGCCGCCGCGCCCGCCCGTGCCGCCGCCGGCTCCGCCGAGGGCCGCGCATGAGCCCGCCCCTGTCGTCCGCGGGCAGCGCGGCCCGCTCCGGCGCCGCCGACGGCGCCGCGCGCCCCGGCGAAGGCAGCTCGCAGGCCTTCGGTCACCTTGTCACGCCCGGTGTCGACGTCTCGCACGGCCCGATCCTGTACCTCGAGGGCGTGACCGTCAGCTTCGACGGCTTCCGGGCGCTGAACGACCTGTCGCTGACCCTCGACGACGGCGAGCTGCGCTGCATCATCGGACCGAACGGCGCCGGCAAGACCACGATGATGGACGTCATCACCGGCAAGACGCGGCCCGACACCGGTCGGGTCTTCTTCGGCCAGACCATCGACCTCACGCGGCTCAACGAGTCGCAGATCGCCCAGGCCGGGATCGGCCGCAAGTTCCAGCGCCCGACGGTGTTCGAGACGATGACCGTCTTCGAGAACATGGAGCTCGCGCTCAAGACCGACAAGCGCGGCTTCGCCAGCCTGCGTGCGAAGCTCGATTCCGAGCAGCTCGGCCGCATCGAGTCGATCCTCGAGCTGACCAACCTGCGCGGCGAGGTCGACCGGATCGCCGGCGTCCTCTCGCACGGCCAGAAGCAGTGGCTCGAGATCGGCATGCTGCTGTCCCAGGAGCCGCGCGTGGTGCTGCTCGACGAGCCGGTCGCCGGCATGACCGACGCCGAGACCGACAAGACCGCCGAGCTGTGCCTGCAGCTCGAGAAGAAGCACACCGTGGTGGTGGTCGAGCACGACATGGAGTTCGTCGCCAAGATCGCGCGCAAGGTCACGGTGCTCTGCGAGGGCAGCGTACTCGCCGAGGGCGCGATGGACGTCGTGCGCCGCGACCCGCGCGTGATCGAGGTCTACCTGGGACGCTGAGCCGCATGCTGAAGATCGAGGGACTGAACCAGTACTACGGCGGCAGCCACACGCTGCGCGACGTGTCGCTCGTGGCCGAGACCGGGGCGGTGACCGCCGTCCTCGGGCGCAACGGCATGGGCAAGACGACGCTGCTCAAGTGCATGATGGGGCTGCTGCCGGTGAAGTCCGGCCGCATCGAGTTCGAGGGGCGGGACATCACCCGGATGAAGCCCCACCAGCGGGCCCAGCTCGGCATTGCGCTGGTGCCGCAAGGGCGCGAGATCTTCCCGCGGCTGACCGTCGAGGAGAACCTGAAGATCGCGATGGCGGCGACGCACCAGAAGGAGCGCTCGGTGCCGGGCTGGGTCTACGAGACCTTCCCGATCCTCGAGCAGTTCGTGCGGCGGCGCGGCGGCGACCTCTCGGGCGGCCAGCAGCAGCAGCTGGCGATCGCGCGGGCCCTGGTCACCAGGCCGCGGCTGCTGATCCTCGACGAGCCGACCGAGGGCATCCAGCCGAACGTCATCAAGGACATCGAGCACGTGATCGCGGGGCTGGCGGCGCAGCGGACCATGGCGATCCTGCTGGTGGAGCAGTACTACGACTTCGCCCGCGAGCTCGCCGACCGCTACGTCGTGCTCCAGCGCGGCGAGGTGCTGCAGGCCGGCGAAGGCAAGAAGATGGACGAGGACGGGGTCCGCGGGCTGCTCGCGGTCTGAAACCCGCATGCCTCGACGCGGGACCGGCTGCGGTCGGTGTACGCTAACGGCTGAGGCGGCCGACGCGATCCCTGACGGAGCGCGGGCCGCGCCCACGGGATGCGAGCGACGATGACCCCTGGCGAGCTGCTGGTCGACGACGGAGAGATCGAACTCAACGTCGGGCGACGACGGATCACGCTCACCGTGAAGAACGCGGGCGACCGGCCGATCCAGGTCGGCTCGCACTACCACTTCGGCGAGACCAACGCGGCGCTCGAGTTCGACCGCGACGCCGCGCGCGGCTTCCGGCTCGACATCGCCTCGGGCACCGCGGTGCGCTTCGAGCCGGGCCAGTCGCGCACCGTCGACCTGGTGGCGCTCGCCGGCACCCGCACGGTGTACGGGTTCAGACAGATGGTGATGGGGCCGCTCGACGCACCGGCGAAGAACGCGGCCGCGAATCAACCCGCCGCCACCCGGAAGAAGGCCTGACCATGGCTAAGCTCTCGCGCCGCGCGTATGCGGAGATGTACGGCCCGACCGTCGGCGACCGGCTGCGGCTCGCCGACACCGACCTGGTGATCGAGGTCGAAGCGGATCGCACGGTCTACGGCGAGGAGGTCAAGTTCGGCGGCGGCAAGGTGATCCGCGACGGCATGGGCCAGTCGCAGCTCACCCGGCGCGACGTCGTCGACACGGTCATCACCAACGCGCTGATCGTCGATGCGATCGCCGGCATCCTGAAGGCCGACATCGGCCTGAAGGACGGCCGCATCGCCGGCATCGGCAAGGCCGGCAATCCGGACATCCAGCCCGGCGTCACCATCGCCATCGGCGCGGCCACCGAGGTCATCGCGGGCGAGGGAATGATCGTCACCGCCGGCGGCATCGATTCGCACATCCACTTCATCTGCCCGCAGCAGATCGAGGAGGCGCTCGCCTCCGGCATCACCACGATGATCGGCGGCGGCACCGGCCCGGCCACCGGCACCAACGCGACCACGGTCACGCCCGGCGCCTGGCACCTGGCGCAGATGCTCAAGGCCGCCGACGGCTTCCCGATGAACATCGGCTTCACCGGCAAGGGCAACGTGTCGCTGCCCGTGCCGATCGAGGAGCAGATCCTCGCCGGCGCGATCGGCCTGAAGCTGCACGAGGACTGGGGCACGACGCCGGCGGCGATCGACAACTGCCTCGAGGTCGCCGACCGCTATGACGTGCAGGTCGCGATCCACACCGACACGCTGAACGAGTCGGGCTTCGTCGAGGCCTCGGTCGCCGCGATGAAGGGCCGCGTCATCCACACGTACCACACCGAAGGGGCGGGCGGCGGCCATGCGCCCGACATCATCAAGGTGGTCGGCGAATCCAACGTGCTGCCCTCGTCGACGAACCCGACGCGGCCGTACACGGTGAACACGCTCGACGAGCACCTCGACATGCTGATGGTGTGCCATCACCTGGACCCGTCGATCGCCGAGGACCTCGCATTCGCCGAGAGCCGGATCCGCCGCGAGACCATCGCCGCCGAGGACATCCTGCACGACCTCGGCGCGATCTCGATGATGTCGTCGGACAGCCAGGCCATGGGCCGGCCGGGCGAGGTCATCCTGCGCACCTGGCAGACCGCGCACAAGATGAAGCAGCAGCGTGGTGCGCTGAAGATCGACGAATCGCGCGCCGACGGCGAGCGCAACGACAACTGGCGCATCAAGCGCTACATCGCGAAGTACACCATCAACCCCGCGATCACCCACGGCGTGTCGCACGCGGTCGGCTCGGTCGAGGTCGGCAAGTGGGCGGACCTGGTGCTGTGGCGGCCGGCCTTCTTCGGCGTCAAGCCCTCGATCGTGCTCAAGGGCGGCACGATCGCGATGGCGCTGATGGGCGACCCGAACGCCTCCATCCCGACGCCGCAGCCGGTGCACTACCGGCCGATGTTCGGCGGCTTCGGCGGCGCGATCGCCGCCGGCTCGCTGACCTTCGTGTCGCAGGCGGCCCTCGCGGCCGGCATCGGCACGCGCCTGGGGCTGGCCAAGACGCTCGAGGCGGTCAAGGGCATCCGCAGCCTGAGCAAGGCCGACATGGTGCTGAACGGCTATACCCCCAAGATGTCGGTGGATCCGGAGACCTACGAGGTCCGCGCCGACGGCATGCTGCTGACCTGCGAGCCGGCGACCAGCCTGCCGATGGCGCAGCGTTACTTCCTGTTCTGACGAGGCGAACGGCGCATGGCAATCGTGGTGGCCACCCGCCTGGCCGGCGCGCAAGAGCGTGCCGACGAGGTGATCGAACTGGCGTTCGAGCAGCGCGAGAAGTCGCGCTTCCGCGCCCGTCTGCTGTCGGGCGAGGAGATCGGCGTCGACCTGCCGCCGGGCACGCTGCTGCGCCAGGGTGACCGCATCCGGCTGGGCGACGGCCGGGTGGTGGCGGTCGAGGCGGCGCCCGAGCGGCTGATCGAGGTGCGTGCGCACGATGCGATCGGCCTGGCGCGGATCGCCTATCACGTGGGCAACCGGCACGTGCCGCTGCAGCTCGGCGAGGGCTGGATCCGGCTGCTGCCCGACCATGTGCTGCAGGCGATGATCGAGCGCCTGGGCGGGCACGTTCATGCGGTGGAGGAGGGCTTCCAGCCAGAGTCGGGCGCCTACGGCCACAGCCACGTCCACCACCAGCACGACGACCAGGGGCACGGCGGGCGGATCCATGTGTTCGATCCGAGGCACGACTCGGCGGGCCCGTCTGGGCAGGAGGCTTCGCACGGGCATTCGCACGACCACGGGCACGACCACGGGCATGACCACGGGCACGACCACGGGCACGATCACGGGCACGATCACGCGCACGATCACGCGCACGATCACGCGCACGATCACGCGCCCGCGGCGCCCCACGTCCACGGCCCGGGCTGCGGCCACGATCACGCGCATGAGCCCGCGCCGGTCGTCGTCCCGATGCCGAAGCGCCCGCGCCGATGAGCGCGGGCGTCGTCGCGCTGCTGCAGCTCGCGAGCCCGGCGCTGCCGATCGGCGGCTACAGCTACTCGAGCGGGCTGGAGTGGGGCATCGACAGCGGCGCGGTGCGCACCGAGCCGGCCGCCCGCGAATGGATCGCCGACGCGCTGGCGCTCTCGCTCGCGTCCTTCGAGGGGCCGCTGATGCGCGACGCGATGCGTGCGGCGCGCGCCCTGCCCGAGGCGGCGGCGCTCGAGGCGCTGGCCTCGCTGAACGCCGATGCGCGCGCCGCGCGCGAGACCGCCGAACTGCGGCAGGAGTCCGACCAGATGGGCTTCTCGCTCGGCCGCTGGCTGGCCGCGGTCTGCCCGGACGCCGAGGGCGACGCCGCGATCGCCGCGCGGCTCGCGCCGCTGTCGCTGCCGGTCGCCTGGGCGATCGCCGCGACCCGGCTCGGGCTCTCCGAGCGCGACGCGCTGCTCGGGCTGTTCTGGACCTTCGCCGAGAACCAGGCGATGGTCCTGATGAAGGCGGTGCCGATGGGCCAGGTCGCCGCGCAGCGCCTGCTGCGCGCGCTGACGCCTGACCTCGTCGCCGCCGTCGACCGCGCGCTCGCACTCGAGCGCGACGACTGGTCGAGCGCCGCACCCGGGCTGGCGATCGCGTCGGCCCGCCACGAAACGCAGTATTCCAGACTGTTCAGGTCGTAGACGGACATGAGTGCACACGGACCCCTGAGGGTGGGCATCGGCGGGCCGGTCGGCTCCGGCAAGACCGCGCTGACGCTGGCGCTGTGCCAGCGGCTGCGCGAGAAGTACGACATCGCCGCGGTCACCAACGACATCTACACGCGCGAGGACGCCGAGTTCCTCGTCAAGAACGATGCGCTGCCCAAGGAGCGGATCCTCGGTGTCGAGACCGGCGGCTGCCCGCACACCGCCATCCGCGAGGACGCCTCGATCAACCTCGAGGCGGTCGACCGCCTCGCCCGCGCCTTCCCGGGGCTGCAGATCGTCTTCGTCGAATCCGGCGGCGACAACCTCGCGGCGACCTTCTCGCCCGAGCTGTCCGACCTCACGATCTACGTGATCGACGTGGCCGCCGGCGAGAAGATCCCTCGCAAGGGCGGGCCCGGCATCATGAAGTCCGACCTGCTGGTGATCAACAAGATCGATCTGGCGCCCTACGTGGGCGCCTCGCTCGAGGTGATGGAGCGCGACGCGCGGGCCATGCGCGGCGAGCGTCCGTTCGTGTTCTCCAACCTCAAGGTCGGCACGGGGCTCGACGACATCGTGTCGTTCATCGAGCACCGCGGCCTGTTCGCCTGACCGTCCACGCCCGTCCGATCCGAAAGGCTTCCTCCATGCGCCCTCCCATCGTCTCCCTCCTCGGCGCCGCGGCGCTGGCGACCGTCTGCCTGCCCGCCGCCGCCCACGAGGGCCACCTGCACGACGGCCTCCTGGCCGGCCTCGCGCATCCGCTCGGCGGTGCCGACCACCTGCTCGCGACGCTCGGCATCGGCCTGCTCGCCGGCGTCGCGGCCTCGGTGCGCGGGCGCACGGCGGGCGGTGCGTCGGTGCCGTCGCGCATCGGCGTGGCCGGGGTGCTGGGGCTGCTCGCGGGCGCGCTGTGGGCGATGTTCGCCGGCACGCTGCCCGGCCTGCCGCCGCTCGGCGCCGGGGTCGTCGAGCCGGCCGCCGCGCTCGGGCTGCTCGCGGTGGCGTTCGCGCTGCTGCAGGCCGAGCGTCTCGGTGCCGGCGGCCTCGCGGTGGTGGCGCTTGCGGTTGCGTTGCCGCATGGCTGGCTGCATGCCTCCGAAGGCAGCGGTCCGGCCTTCTTCGTCGGCCTCGCCGCCGCGAGCGCCGCGCTGTTCGCCGTCGGTGCGCTCGCCGCGCATGCGGTCGCGCGTCAGGGCGGCGCGCGCGCCGCGACCGCCCGCGGCTGGACCGCGGCGGGCTATGCGGGCGCCTTCGCCTGGACGCTGCTGGCCGCCTGACGATGCCGCGAGTGCTGCTCTGCGATGACCATCCGGTCATCCGCGACGCGATCGCGGTCTGCCTGCGCGCCATCGTGCCCGACTGCGAGATCGGCGTCGCAGCCACCGCGCGCCAGGCGCTCGACCGCCTCGAGGAGCCGGTGGCCTGGGACCTGGTGGTGCTCGATCTCGGGCTGCCCGATGCACGGGGCATCGATGCGCTGACCCGCGTGCGGATCCGCGCCCCCGACGCGAAGGTGGCCGTGCTGTCGGCGACCGAGGACCGCGACACCGTCGAACGCGTGCTGAGCGCGGGGGCCGTCGCGTTCGTGCCGAAGTCGACCGACCGGATCGCGCTGCTCGAGTCGCTCAAGAGCCTGCTCGGCATCGCCGCGACGCCCGGCGAGGGCGACTTGCCGCAGCCCGGGCGGCGCCCGCGCGACGATGACCTCGTGCACGAGGCGCTGTCGGCCATGTCGCCGCGCCAGATGCAGGTGCTGCGCATGCTGGTGCGCGGGCTGCCGAACAAGGAGATCTGCCGCGAGCTCGGGCTGTCCGAGAACACGGTGAAGATCCACATCGGCGCGGTGCTGCGGGCACTGCGTGCGCGCAACCGCACCGAGGCGGTGGCACTCGCGAGCCAGGTCGGGTTCGGCGGGAGCTGATCGTCCGCCGGCCGGGCCGGCGCGGCCCGGCCCGGACTCAGCGCTTGTAGCGCTTCGGCACGAACGGCAGCCGCACCACCTCGAGCGCCGGCCGCTTGTCGCGCACCGCGGCGCGCAGCGGGCGGCCGTCGAGCGCCGCAGCCTGCACCAGCGCGAGCATCACCGGCTTGCTCAGGGTCGGCGACACCGTGCCGCTGGTGACCTCGCCGACCTGCACGTCGGCCGCGTCCAGGATGGCCGCATGCGCCCGTACCGGGACCGGCTCGGCCGAGACCAGGGCGACCAGCCGTCGCGGCGGGCCGTCGGCGAGCTGTGCGAGGACCGTCGCCGCACCCGGAAAGCCGCCCGCCTTCGCACCCTGCGCGCGGCGCGATTTCGGGATCGCGAACGCGAGCCCGGCCTCGATGGGCGTGACGGTCGGCGAGATGTCGTTGCCGTGCAGCGGCAGCCCGGCCTCCAGGCGCAGCGTGTCGCGCGCGCCCAGCCCCACCGGTGCCACCCGGGGGTCGGCGAGCAGCCGGCGCGTCACGCGCAGGGCGGCCTCGAGCGGCAGCGAGATCTCGTAGCCGTCCTCGCCGGTGTAGCCCGAGCGGCTGGTGAAGCACGCCGCGCCCTCGAGCGTCAGCGTGCGCGCCTGCATGAAGGTCATCGCCGCGGCCGACGGATCGAGCGCGGCGAGCACCGACTCGGCCGCCGGGCCCTGCAGCGCGATCAGCGCCGCGTCGACCCACTCGATCGACAGCGTCGGGCAGGCCGCGACGAGCCGCGCGAAGTCGGCATCGCGGTTGCCGGCGTTGACCACCATGCGGACCTCGTCGCCGAGGTTGACCAGCATCAGGTCGTCCTCGATGCCGCCGGCCTCGTTCAGCAGCAGCGAGTACTTCTGCAGCCCCGGGGGCCAGCCGTCGAAGTCGAGCGGCAGGGCGGCCTCCAGGCCGCGCGCAAGCGCGGCGGCGCTGCCGTCCTTCGCGCGGATCCGCACCTGGCCCATGTGGGAGACGTCGAACAGGCCGGCGCGCTCGCGGGTGGCCGAATGCTCGGCCTTCAGGCCCGCCGGGTACTGGATCGGCATCTCGTAGCCGGCGAACGGACCGAACTTCGCACCCAGCTCGCGGTGCAGCGCCTCGAGCGGGATGTGGCGCACGGTGCCGCTCATGCGTAGTCCTCGATCGGCGGGCAGGTGCAGACCAGGTTGCGGTCGCCCGCGGCGTTGTCGATGCGCTTGACGTGCGGCCAGAACTTCGCGTCCCGCACCCAGGGCAGCGGATAGACCGCGAGCTCGCGCGGGTACGGATGGGTCCAGTCGCCGGCCACCTCGAACGCGGTGTGCGGCGCGTTCTTCAGCGGGTTGTCGAGACGGTCCCAGTCGCCGGACTTCACGCGCGCGATCTCGCCCGCGATGGCGATCATCGCGTCGCAGAACCGGTCGAGCTCGGCCTTGGACTCGCTCTCGGTCGGCTCGACCATCAGCGTGTCGGCGACCGGGAACGACAGGGTCGGCGCATGGAAGCCGTAGTCCATCAGCCGCTTGGCGATGTCCTCGGCGGTGATGCCGCACTCGGCCTTCAGGTGCCGCACGTCGAGGATGCACTCGTGCGCGACCCGCCCGTTGGCGCCGGTGTAGAGGATCGGGAAGTGACCCTGCAGGCGGGCGGCCATGTAGTTGGCGTTCAGGATCGCCACCTCGGTGGCGCGGCGGATGCCGGAGGCGCCCATCATGCGGATGTACATCCACGAGATGGTGGTGATCAGCGCGCTGCCGAAGGGCGCGGCCGACACGCTGTTGGCCTCGTCGGAGGCGGTGTACGGGTCGCTCGCCAGGTGCGGCGCGAGATGCGCGGCGACCGCGATCGGGCCCATGCCCGGACCGCCGCCGCCGTGCGGGATGCAGAAGGTCTTGTGCAGGTTCATGTGGCAGACGTCGGCGCCGATGTCGCCGGGCCGCGTGAGCCCCGCCTGCGCGTTGAGGTTCGCGCCGTCCATGTAGACCTGGCCGCCGGCGGCGTGGACCATCGCGCAGACGTCCTTGATCGACGCCTCGAAGACGCCGTGCGTCGACGGGTAGGTGACCATCAGCGCACCGAGCGCGTCGCGGTGCGCGTCGACCTTCGCCTTCAGGTCGGCGACGTCGATGTTGCCGTCCGCGTCGCAGGCGACGACGACGATCCGCATCCCCATCATCTGCGCGCTCGCCGGATTGGTGCCGTGCGCCGACGACGGGATCAGGCAGACGTCGCGGTGGCCCTCGCCGCGCGAGGCGTGCCAGCGGCGGATCGCGAGCAGGCCCGCGTACTCGCCCTGGGCGCCGGAGTTCGGCTGGAACGACACGCTGTCGAAGCCGGTGATCTCGGCCAGCCAGTCGCCGAGCTGGCGCAGCATCTCGGCGTAGCCGGCGGCCTGCGCCGTGGGCGCGAACGGATGGATCGCCGCGAACTCCGGCCAGGTGACCGGTGCCATCTCGGCGGCCGCGTTCAGCTTCATCGTGCACGAGCCGAGCGGGATCATCGAGTGGACCAGCGAGATGTCGCGGTTCTCGAGCTTCTTCACGTAGCGGACGAACTCGGTCTCGCTGTGGTAGCGGTTGAACACCGGATGTGCGAGCACCGCGCTGTCGCGGCGCAGCGCGGCGGGAACGGCCGCCGGCTCGATGCCGAGGCCGCCGTCGCGGGCGAGGGCGCCGGCGTCGGCGCGCGTGCCGGTCAGCACGAAGGCCACGTCGGCGACGTCGGCGGTGCCGACGGTCTCGTCGAAGGCGATCGCGAGGCGCCCGCCCGCGAGCGTGCGCAGGTTGATGCGCTGCGCTGCGGCGCGCGCGGCGATGCCCGCCGCGTCGAGGCCGGCGGCGGCCGGATCGATGACGACGGTGTCGAAGAAGGCCGCGTGCACCGGCGCGAGACCCGTGGCTGCCAGCAGCAGCCGGGCCATCGCGTGCGTGCGCAGCGCGATCCGCAGCAGCCCCTGAGGCCCGTGGTAGACCGCATAGAACGCGGCCATGTTGGCGAGCAGCGCCTGCGCGGTGCAGATGTTGCTGGTCGCCTTGTCGCGGCGGATGTGCTGCTCGCGGGTCTGCAGCGACATCCGGTAGGCGAGGTTGCCCGCCGCGTCCTTCGAGACGCCGATGATGCGGCCCGGCATCATCCGCACCAGGTCCTCGCGCACCGCCATGAACGCGGCATGCGGGCCGCCGCAGCCGAGCGGCACGCCGAAGCGCTGTGCCGAGCCGATGGCGATGTCCGCCCCCATCGCGCCGGCGGACTTCACCAGCATCGCGGCCAGCGGGTCGACGCCGATCGACAGACGGGCGCCGCCGGCGTGCAGGGCCGCGGCGAGCGCCGAGAAGTCGCGCAGCCGACCCTCGGTGTCCGGGCACTGCACGTGTGCGCCGAAGACGGTCGACGCGTCGAACGCGGCCGCGTCGGCCACCACCACCTCGATGCCCATCCACTTCGCGCGGGTGCGGATGACCGCGATGACCTGCGGATGGACCGAGGCGTCGACGAGGAAGCGCTTCGAGACGTGGCGCGACGCGCGGCGCAGCACGCCGAGCGCCTCGGCCGCGGCGGTCGCCTCGTCGAGCAGCGACGCGTTGGCCATCGGCAGGCCGGTCAGGTCGACGACCATCTGCTGGAAGTTCAGCAGCGACTCCAGACGGCCCTGCGCGACCTCGGCCTGGTAGGGCGTGTACGCGGTGTACCAGCCCGGGTTCTCCAGCACGTTGCGCCGGATCGGTTCGGGCGTCAGCGTGCCGTGGTAGCCGGCGCCGATGTAGCTGCGCCAGACCTGGTTGCGCTGCGCGATCGCGCGCAGCTCGTCGAGCGCGGCCGCCTCGGTGGTCGGCGCCACCATGGCGAGCGGCGCGTCGCGCAGGATCGACGCGGGCACGGTGTCGCGGATCAGCGCCTGGCGCGACGCGTAGCCGATCTCGGCCAGCATCGCCGCCTCCTGGGCGACGCCCGGTCCGATGTGGCGGGCATGGAACTCGTCGTCGCCGAGCAGGGCCTGCAGGTCCTGCCCGAGGGTCTCGCCGTGGATCATCGCGGGCCTCCGCTCAGGCGCCGGGGCCGGCGTCGTACGCGGCCGCGGTCAGCAGGCCGGCGAGCGCGGCGGGATCGGCGGGGCGCAGCGTGTAGAGCCAGCCCTCGGTGTACGGCGCGGTGTTGACCGTCTGCGGCGCGTCGGCGAGCGCCTCGTTGGCCACCAGCACCTCGCCGGCGAGCGGCGCGTAGACGTCGGAGGCCGCCTTGGTGGACTCGACGACCGCGACCGCCTCGCCCTTCGCGACGCTGCGGCCCGGCTGCGGCAGCTCGGCGTAGACCAGCTCGCCGAGCGCCTCCTGGGCATGCTCGGTGATCCCGATGGTGACGGTGTCGTCGCCGTTGTCGCGGACCCACTCGTGGGTGTCGGTGTAGCGGAGGTCGGAAGGGCTGGCCAAGGTGGGCTCCGGAGGAAGGTATTCTCGGGCGGGAGGACGCCGGCACGGGACGTGACGACGCGGGAACGCCGACGGACCCCCCGCTGTGGTGGTCCGCTGCGCCCCCTCTGTCCGTTTGCCTGAGAGATTGACCTTCGGCGAGACGTTCGCGACTCGCGTCGCGACGCCTACTCTCCAGAGAGTCCGATCCGCTGCGGTCCTTTTGCCTGAGAGTTTCCGGGGCGATACACCTTCGGCGCCGGCGCCTGGCCGGACGCGGACGTCCGGGGGCCGGTCTCTCCCGCAGCGGCGGTGAGACTGG
>JAPLQE010000006.1 GCA_026399835.1 Burkholderiales bacterium
CACAGCGCCGCCGGGCTCACTACGCTCAGCGACCAGCAGCGCGAACTATTCGACGCCGTCGATCTGCCTGTACCCGTCAGAAACGCCCTGTAGTGCCAAAACCGTCGAGCTGAGCATCGACATATCAACGACTTACGCGAACATCTGTCGAACTCGGGTGGCCCGATTGCCTGGTTTTCGATGGGCAAATTGACGTGCAGGCTTCGTCAGCCTCGGGTCGCCCCTAGCTTGCGAGCCGGTGCGGGCTCGCGGACCCTCTGTGTCAGGGTTGTAGCCACCCGCGGGGGCCGTTGTGCTCCCACCCATGCACAGCCAAATGACGAGGCCTGGTTGGCCCTGATGAGTCCATACCGCATTGATCGAAGACGACTTTGAACTGTTTTTCCGACAGCACGCCCCTTAGTTTCCGGCCTGTTCTCTGCGGCTTTCCGGGAGTTATTAGGTGAGCGATACCGCCGATTTCTTCCGAGGCCGCATCGATCAGTTTCTTGGGCGGCGCAGTTACCGTTGTCTTAATTCAAAATATCACCAAAAATACTCTGTTTGGTCTTAAAGGAGCCGTCACTCAAGACTACGGCTCAGGTGCAGTCTTACCGACTGTACAGGCCGAAGTTATCCACAGAATCGATGATCGCCGTGAAATCGCGGCTGGCGTCAGACAGGCATTTTTCAGTGACAATCATGACGGTCGTCAGCGAGATCCAGAATTTTTCCTGGCTTTTCGCCTTGGCAGAAATAGCGCCCCCCCCCCGATGTGAGCAATCAAGTCCAAAGCGCACTTGATGACATTGCGCCCCCTGCGGTGAAACCGGCGCCTCCAGCGCCTCTACCTGTAAGAGGGCTGTGGTAAAGCCTCTGTTCACCAGCGTGTTGGGTCCGCAACCGCCATCGGTGGTTGCGGACGTCAAGCTGGATCTGCCAGCCAAGTGCAGCGGCTGCGAGGTCGGCTGCTCCAGCTCGCAACGGGGCAGCTGTCCGGCCTGAGATACGGCCTCGCAGCCGGTTGCACGACCGGCTGCGCCGCTCCTCGCGCCACCTAGACTTCAGTTCGAGGCCTGAATGCATGCCGACGTGTCGCGCGTGGCCTGCGGCGGCATCCACCGGTCGGGCCGGCGTGGCAGGTCGCCCCGCGCCACGGGAGCATCCGCGCACCGACACCCGCCGTGACCCGCCATGCAGCACATGCCATTTCGCCGGTCCGCCGCGCTGCTGCTCGCCTGCATGACGCTGCCTGCGCACGCCGGCGCCGCGAAGCTGCTTCTCGAGGCGATCGAGGGCGTGGCGCGCGCGGGCGCCCGGGTCGGCTATGACGCCGCGGCCGGGGTCGGCAAGGCCGCGTCGGCGAGTCACGGCGCGCCAGTCGCGGGCGGGCTGGAGATCACGCCGGGTCAGATCGCGCACGGCGGCTCCCTTGCCGCGAGGCTCTGTGCGCCGCGTCACACCAGCGAAGCCGCGGACGCGTTCGAGAGCCGGTGCGCCAGGGAGGCGTCCGAGCGAACGCAGCAATGCGTGAAGGACCGGACCGCAGGCCGCGTGTCGGCCGCCACGGCGCGCAGCCTGTGCGCGGCGCAGTGAGTGCGTGACGGTGAGTGCGTGACGGCGCGCAGGAGACACCTCGTGCGACCCGCCGAAAGCGACCCACGCGCAGCGACCTGACCTGCATCAAGACGCTGTCCGCTCCGGCTCGTAGGATGGATGCATAGCCCCTGCACCCGTTCCCGGTACCCGGACCCACATGCCCATGCACGCCACCGTTCCCGTCGTCGACGTCCGTCGGCTCGCGCCGCGCGATCGGCATCCGCTGGTCTTCTCGACCTTCGTCGCCCTCGCGCCGGGCGCGTCGATGGAACTGCTCAACGACCTGGACACCGACCCGCTGCACCAGTCGTTCCAGGTCGCGCTGCCCGGCCAGTTCGGCTGGGAGGTGCTCGAAGGCGGGCCCGAGGTCTGGCGGATCCGCATCACCCGGCAGCCCGGCGGCCCGCGCCACGACGGGCAAGACGCCGCCTGAGCCCGCGCAGTCGGCACGCATGCGAACGTGTGCCCGCGACTCGGCGCGGCTCAGCGCCCCTCGAACCGGGGCCGCCGCTTCTCGTTGAACGCGCGCACGCCTTCGTGCCGGTCGGCGGTGCCGACGAGCGCGTTGTAGGCCTCGACCTCGAAGCGGAACGCGGTGCGCAGCTCCATCTGCATCCCGTAGCGGATCGACTTCTTGGCCTGCCGCACCGACAGCGGCGCATTGCCGGCGATCGTGCGCGCGGTGTCCAGCGCCAGGGCGCGCAGCGCGGCGACATCGTCGGCGAGCGCGCTGACGAGGCCCCAGTCGGCCGCCTGCTGCGCAGAGAAGGGCCGTCCGGTCAGCACGATCTCCTTGGCGCGGCGCTCGCCGACCGCGCGCGGCAGGTTCTGCGTGCCGCCGGCGCCGGGCATGATGCCGAGGCCCACCTCGGGCAGCGCGAAGCGCGCATGGCGCGCGGCGTAGACGAAGTCGCAGGACAGCACCATCTCGAAGCCGCCGCCGTAGGCGTGACCGTTGACCGCGGCGATCACCGGCAGCGGCAGGTCGGCGAGCGTCCAGTGCTGGCGCTCGAAGACCTCGTGCTGTCGACGCCATTGCTCGTCGGTCATGCCGTTGCGCTCCTTGAGGTCGCCGCCGGCGCAGAACGCGCGCTCGCCGGTGCCGGTGAGCACCACGCAGCGCAGGTCCTCGGGGTCCTCGGTGAGCCGTGTCCAGAGCTCGAGCAGGTCGCGCCCCATCCGGGTGTTCAGTGCGTTCATCGCCTCGGGGCGGTCGAGCTCGACGAGCAGCAGATGCGGCTCGGGGGTCGACAGGCGCAGGGTCTCGTAGCGGTCGGGCAGCGGCATGATCCAGGCTCCGGTCAGTCGAACACGACGACGCCGCGGCCCCGCACGCCGCCGGCGATGAGCGCCTGGCAGTGCTCGACGAGCCGCGCGAACGGCACGCGGTGCACGATCGTCTCGAGCGCGCGCGGCCTGAGGTCGGTGGTCATCCGCCGCCACGCGCCGGTGCGCCGGTCGAGCGGATGGTTGGCGTTGACGCCGGCGAGCACGACGCTGCGCAGGATGAACGGATAGATGGACGTGGCGAAGGTCTCGCCGGCGGCGTTGCCGAAGGGCGCGACGACGCCACCCTTGCGCATCGTGCGCAGCACGAAGTCGAGCGGCGCGCCGCCCACCGCGTCGATGGCCCCCGACCAGAGCTGCTCGTCGAGCGGCTTCGTGTGCTGCTGCTGGATCTCGCGGCCGACGACGCGCGCCGCGCCGATCGTCTTCAGGTACGCATGCTCGGAGGCCTTGCCGGTCATCGCGACGACGCGATGACCGAGGCCGGCGAGCATGTCGATGGCGAAGCTCGAGCAGCCGCCGGTGGCGCCGGTGACGATCACCTCGCCATCGCCGGGCACGACGCCGTGGCGCTCGAGCGTCTCGACGGCGACCGCCGAGGTATAGGCGCCGATGCCGAGCGCGACCACCGAGAACGCGTCGAAGCCCTCCGGGATCCGGTGCACCCAGTCGGCCGGCACGCGGACCACCTCGGAGAAGGCGCCGTCGTGGCGGATGCCGAATTCCTGCCCGCCCTGCACGGTGACCTCGTCGCCGGCCCGAAAGCGCGCATCGGCCGAGGACTCGACCACACCCGACACCTCGATGCCGGGGATGCAGGGGAAGCGCTTGATCACGTTGCCGGCGCCGCTGACGGCGCGCGCGTCCTTGTAGTTGATCGCGGCGAAGCGGCTGCGGATCAGCACCTCGCCCGCACCGACCTCGTCGGCGCCGACCTCGACCCAGCGGCTGATGCGCGCGCCCGCGTCGTCGCGGAAGGTCCGGATCGCCCTGTGCTTCATCGTTGCGCCCCCTGCGCCCCCTGCGGCCCGATCGCGGCGCGCGTGGCGAGCAGCGCGTCGATCTCGGTCGCATCGAATCCGTAGTCCGCGAGGACCTCGCGGGTGTGCTCGCCGAGCGCGGGCGGCGCGTGCCGCACCCGCGCCTGGGTGTCGCGGTCGCCGACCAGGAAGCCGGCGAGCCGCACCGGGCCGGTCCGGTGCGGCACCTCGACCGCGGCGCGCGCATGCGCGAACTGCTCGGAGGCCACCACCTGCGCGTAGTCGGCGACCGGCGCGCACATGATGTCGAGCCGCTCCATCTCGGGCAGCCAGTCGGCGGTGCTGCGCGCGGCGAGCCGCGCCTCCAGCGCCTCGCGCAGCGCGGCCCGGTTGCGCACGCGCGCATCGTTGCCCGCGAAGCGCGGATCCTCGACGAGCGCCTCCAGCCCGAGCAGCCCGCACAGCGCCTTCCAGCGCGGCGGCTGGTAGGCCGCGACCATCATCCAGCCGTCGGCCGTCCGGTAGGCCTCGTTGGGCGCCGCGTACGGCGCGGCACTGCCGATCCGCTTCGGCACCTCGCCGCTCGCCATGTACGACGCGAGGCCGCTGGCCTGCAGCATCAGGCTCGCGTTGTACATGCTCACGTCGAGGTACTGGCCGCGCCCCGTGCGGTCGCGCTCGCGCAGCGCGGCCAGCACCGCCATCGTCCCCAGGAAGCCGGTGGTCAGGTCCACCGCCGGCACCTGGACCTTGCAGGGCTCGGCGCCCTCGACGCCAATCTGGCTCATCAGCCCGGAGAGCGCCTGCACGACGCCGTCGACCCCCGGCCGGTCGGCCCACGGGCCGTCCTGCCCGAACGCGGTGACCGCGACCCAGACCAGCCGAGCATTGATCGCGGCGAGCGCGTCGTAGCCCACGCCGAGCTTCGCCATCACGCCCGGCCGGAAGCTCTCGACCACGATGTCGGCGTGCGCCGCCATCCGCCGCACCACGTCGACCGCGGCCGGCTGCTTGAGGTCGAGCGACAGGCCGCGCTTGTTGCGGTTGAAGCTCATCGCGACCACCGAGTCGCCGTCGAGCCAGGGCGGCCCGAGGGCGCGGCCGAGGTCGCCGCCGGGCGACTCGATCTTCACGACCTCCGCGCCCATGTCGCCGAGCAGCATGCCGATCGTCGGGCCCGCCCCGATCTGCGAGAAGTCCAGGACCTTCAAGCCCTCGAGCGCCGTGCCGAGTCCCATGGCGTCACTCGATCCGGATGCCGGTCTCGCGGCCGATCCGCTGCCAGCGGGCGACGTCGCGCTGGATCAGCCCCTGCAGCTCGTCGGGCCCGAGGAACGAGGGCTCGAAGCCCTGCGAGACCATCCGCTCGCGGACCTCGGCCGACTCGGTCACGCGGCGCAGCTCGGCGGCGATCCGCGCGGTGATCTCGCGCGGCGTGGCGGCCGGCGCGAGGATCGAGTACCAGAGCGGCACGTCGTAGCCCGGCACGCCCGATTCGGCGACCGTCGGCACCTCGGGCAGCAGCGGCGAGCGCCGGCCGGTGGCGACCGCGAGCGCGCGCAGCTTGCCGGCCTGCACGTGCGGCGCCACCGAGGCCAGCGTCGCGAACGCGGTCTGGATCTGGCCGCCGAGCAGGTCGGCGATCGCCGGGCCCGTGCCCTTGTAGGG
>JAPLQE010000044.1 GCA_026399835.1 Burkholderiales bacterium
GCTGCTGGCGGCGGCGCGGCTGCTGGCGCTGCGCAAGCGCCCCGGCGGGCCGCGGCTCGCGATCGTGGCCAACGGCGGCGGACCGGGCGTGATCGCGGCCGACGCGGTGGCCGCCAGCGGCCTGGAGCTCGCCGAGCTGTCGCCGGCGACGGTCGCCACCCTCGGGAGCGGCCTGCCCGCCCACGGCTCGCGGCGCAACCCGGTGAACCTGCTGACCGATGCCGATCCGGCCCGCATCGAGGCGGCTCTGAAGGCCGTGCTCGCCGATCCGGCGGTGGACGCGGCGCTCACGCTCTTCGTGCCGCAGACGGTCACCACCTCCGAGCAGGCGGCCGAGGCGATCGTGCGGGCCGCGGGCGGGCAGCCCAAGCTGGTGGCCGCGGTGATCGCCGGCGGCGCCTCGGCCGCGGCCGGGCAGCGTCGGCTCGACGAGGCGGGCATCCCGCAGTTCCTGTCGCCCGAGAACGCGGTCGACGCCCTCGCGCTGCTGCAGAGCTTCGCGATCAACCAGCAGAAGCTGCGCCAGGTGCCGGTCGCGGTCGACGTCGGCTTCGAGCCGGATGTCGCCGCCGCCGAGGCGATGTACCGCAGCGTCATCGCCTCGGGGCGCACGCTGCTCGACGAGGTCGAGTCCAAGGCGCTGCTGGCGCACTTCGGCATCGAGGCGCCGCCCTCGATCGTCGCGGCCACGCCCGCGGACGCGGCGCAGGCCGCCTCGCAGCTGGGCTTTCCGGTGGTGCTCAAGGTGCTGTCGCCCGACATCGTGCACAAGTCGGACGTCGGCGGCGTGCGCATCAACGTGCAGTCGGCGGGCGCGGCGCGCGCGGCCGCCGAGGACATCCTCGAGAGCGTGGCGCGGCTTCGGCCCGATGCGCGCATCGCCGGCGTCGTCGTGCAGCCGATGATCCGGACGCGCCACCAGCGCGAGGTCTACGTCGGCATGGCGACCGACCCGATGTTCGGCGCGGTGATCGCCTTCGGCGCGGGCGGCGTCGCGGTCGAGCAGATCGACGACGTCGCCATCGGGCTGCCGCCGCTCAACGGGCTGCTCGCACGCTCGATGGTCCAGCGCACGCGCGTGGCGCGCCTGCTGCGTGCCTACCGCAACGTGCCCGGCATCGACTTCCAGAAGCTCGAACAGACGCTGGTGCGCTTCTCGGCGCTGGTCTGCGCCTGCCCTTGGATCGAGAGCCTGGACATCAACCCGCTGGTGGTCGACGAGGATCGGGTGACCGCGCTCGACGCGCGGATCGCGGTCAAGGCGCCGGCCGACATGCTGAAGGTGCACTGGCGCGGCGCCTACGGCCACCTGGCGATCCATCCGTATCCGCGCGAGCTCGAGGCGCTGGTGACGCTCAAGAACGGCGACCCGGTGCTGCTGCGGCCGATCCGTCCGGAAGACGCCGAGCTCGAGCGCGAGTTCGTCGCGGCGCTGTCGCCGCAGACGCTCTACCGCCGCTTCATGATGCCGGTCAAGGAGCTGTCGGACGCGATGATCGAGCGCTTCACGCAGATCGACTACGACCGCGAGCTCGCGCTGGTCGCGCTGCGCAACGAGTCGGGCGGCACGCCGGGCGCGCCCGGCTCGCGGCTGGTGGGCGTGGCGCGGATCATCCCGACCTGGGAGGACGGCACCGCCGAATTCGCGATCGTCGTCGGCGACTGGCTGCAGCATTCGGGGCTGGGCCGCGAGCTGATGCATCGGCTGCTGGAGGCCGGCCGCATGCGTGGGTATTCGGTGATCGAAGGGATCATCCTCGGCGAGAACGTGTCGATGCTGCGCTTCTGCGAACGGCTGGGCTTCAGCATCACGCTCAATCCGGACGATCCGGCCGAGCGGATCGCCCGGATCACGCTCGGCTGAGCCTGCGCGCCGGACTCAGAACAGCACGAAGTCCTGCACGCCGTAGGTGTCGCGGAAATGGGCGGCGAGCTGCCGCGCGCGCACGCGGGCGTCGTCCACCTCGCCGATCGTCTCCTCGTGGCGCGCCGACTGGACGATCGCGACCGCCAGCATCTCGCTGAAGTGCTCGCTCGACTCGGCGCCGGCACCGCCCCAGCGCACGCGCAGCTGGTCCACGCCCTCGGGCGCCGACGACAGGTCGGCCATCGGATGGACCGCCGCGACCAGGTGGCCGTGGACCAGGTTGCGGACCGACTCGACCTCGTGCGAACGGGCCGAGCGGATCGGCGCGAAGCCGGCCAGCTGACTCATGAACTCGACCGCTTTCTGGGCGGGTGTCTTGTCGTGGGTGCGGGCGGCGCCGCGTTCTGCGAGAGCGGATTCGTGCTGCATGGAGGCTCCTGAACGGATCACGGACCGCATGGGAATGCACGCGGCCGGTCCGCAGAGTTTCGGCGGTGCAGCACCGGGTCTGAGGGCGGACCGGCCGCGCGGGGGCCGGCGGTCGACCACCGGGGGATGGGCGGCGGCGGCGGGCGCGCCGTGCTCAGCGTCCGCGCAGCGCCGCCCAGGCCAGGCAGGCCCAGCCCGCGAGGAACGCGACGCCGCCCAGCGGCGTGACCGCACCCAGCCCCCGCACGCCGGTCAGCGCCAGCGCGTAGAGGCTGCCGCAGAACAGCACCGTACCGGCGACGAACAGCCAGCCGGCGGCCTGCAGCGCGCGCGAGTGCCAGGTGACCGTGGCCTGCGCCACCGCGAGCAGCCCCAGCGCATGGACCGTCTGGTAGCGTGCAGCGGTCTCCCAGACCGCCAGCGCGTCGACGCCGAGCCGGGCCTTGAGCGCATGCGCGCCGAAGGCACCCGCCCCGACCGCGACCAGGGCCGACAGCGCGCCCAGCGCCGCCCAGCGCCGGTTCACGAGCCCGCGCCCGCAGGCGCGGAGGTGGGGCCCTCGTCGTCGCGCGCCCCGGGCCGCACGCCGGGCGGCACCCGGCGCGGCGCCGGCGCCGGCACGTGCGAGCGCTGCGAGCGCTCGGCGATCCAGCGCAGCAGGTCGCGCTCGAAGCGCTTGCGCTCGACGTCGTGATGGACCTCGTGGCGGCAGCCCGGATACAGGCGCAGCACGCGGTCGGGGTGGCCGCAGGCCTCGAAGAACGCGCGGCTGCCCTCCGGGGCGTTGATCGGGTCGTCCGCGCCGTGCAGCAGCAGCAGCGGCAGCGGGAACTCGCCGGCGCGCGCCAGCGTGTCGGCCATCGTGCGCAGGATCTCGGCGCCCCAGCGCATCGTGGCGCGCCCGTGCACCAGCGGATCGGACAGGTAGGCCGCGACCTCCGCCGCCACCGAGGAGATGCCCGCCGGGTCCAGGCCGAGATCGGTGCTGGAGCGCGGCGCCAGCTGCGACATCACCCGCGCGCCCCACTCGCGCAGCGGCCGACGCGGTCCGGCCTGCTGCAGCGCCGGACCGCTGGCGATCACGCCGGCCAGGCCCTCGGGCCGGCGCAGCGCGTAGTCCAGCACGATCAGCCCGCCCATGCTGTGCCCGAACAGGAACACCGGCCGGCCGGGCGCGAGCGCTCGGGCCTGCCCGACGATCGCCGCCGTGTCGGCGCGGTAGTCGTCCCAGCCCTCGATGTGGCCGCGGATGCCAGGGGACAGGCCGAAGCCGCGCAGGTCCGCCGAGGCGATCGCATAGCCGGCACCGAGCAGCGCCTGATGCAGCCCGCCGTAGCGCCCCGCGTGCTCGCCGAAGCCGTGGACCATCGCGACTGCCGCCCGGGGCGGGCCGTGCGGGCGAAGCGCCAGACCGGCGAGCTCGATGCCGTCGGCGGTACGAAGCGGGAATGTACTCATGGGAAAACTCAGCAGCGCGACAGGGGCAGGGCTAGACTACATCGTACCGTCCGGAGGTTCCGATGCATCGCGCGCTCTTCGTCGTCGATTCGATCGCGGTGGCCGAACCCGCGATGGCCGGGGCGGTGGTGGTCTGCGGCTCGCACGGTGGGGTCTCGGCCGCCCGCTACGTGCTGGCGCTGCCCAGCCGGCCCTACGCGGTGTTCTTCAACGATGCCGGGATCGGCAAGGATCAGGCCGGCATCGTCGGGCTCGCGATGCTCGAGCAGGTGGGCGTGATCGCCGCCGCGTACTCGCACGAGTCGGCCCGCATCGGAGACGGCGCCGACGGACTCGACAGCGGGCGGATCAGCCGCGTCAACGATTCGGCGATGCGCGCCGGCCTGCGGGCCGGCCAGCCGGTCGCCGACGTCGTCGAGCGGCTGCGCGCCCTCACTTCCTAGGCGGCTTGCCCGGCATCGCCGACATCATCTCGTTGACGTTGACCCGGCCCATGCCGGGCATCTCCATGTCGCCCGGCTTCCAGCCGGCGGGGCAGGCACCGGCCCATTTCGCCGACATCGTCATCTTGCTCTGCGACATGCCGGCCATCGGCGGCACGTAGCGGGTGTCGACCTCGCCCCGGTAGGCCTTGTCGAAATCGCCGCCGAAGACGCCTCGGCTGGTGGCCACCGTCGGCCCGAGCTTGCACTCCGACTCGGAGACATACCGGTCGCCGTCGCGCTGCATCGTGTTCTTCGTGCACTGCTGCTGGCTCAGGCCCTGACCGAAGCGCTGCATCTGCTGGTCGGTCTTCTCGTCGATGCACTGCCGCATCGTCTGCGACGGCGAGTTGGTCACCTGCATCGTGATCTCCCACAGGCCGGCCTTGCGCGCGGGCAGGTCCTGCGCGACCGCGGTGCCGGCGGCGAGGACGAGGAGCAGGGCGACGAAGACCGTGACGACGGAGCGCCCGGGCGCGACACACCCGGTCGGGAGAAGCGTGGCGGATCGGGCGCCCATGGCGTGACTCCGGGGATCTGCGAAGGTGTCGTCACTGTAGCGCAGCGGGTGCGGCCGCGCTCGGGTTGCCGGCGCGGCGCCCTCAGCCCGCGGCGGCCGCCGCCAGCAGGTTGTCGAACGCCTGCCCGAAGTAGGCCTCGTAGCTGTCGCGCTCGACGTAGCCCAGGTGCGGCGTGGCGAGCACGCGCTGATGGCGCACCAGCGGGTCGTCCAGGGCGGGTTCGTGCTCGAACACGTCGAGCGCGGCGCGCTCCGGCCGGTGCGCGTCGAGACCTGCGAGCAGCGCCCCCGGCACGACCAGCCCCGCCCGCGAGGTGTTCACGAAGATCGTGCCCGGCTTCATCGACGCGAACTCGGCCGCGCCGATCAGGCCGCGCGTGTCCGAGCCCAGCCGCAGGTGCACGGTGAGCACGTCGCTGCGCTCGAAGAGCTCGCGCATCGAGCCGGCCATCGGCACGCCGTCGGCCGCCGCGCGCGCCGCCGAGCCCTCGCGGCCCCAGGCGAGCGGCGCCATGCCGAAGGCCCGCCCGAAGCCCGCGACCAGCCGCCCGATGCTGCCGTAGCCGAGCACGCCGAGCGTTCGTCCGCGCAGCGTCGTGCCCAGCGCGGTCTGCCAGTGGCCGGCGCGCAGCGCCCGGTGCTCGACCGTCACCTGCCGCATGCAGTCGAGGATCAGCGCGAAGGTCAGCTCGGCCGGCGCATGAGGCGAACCGGTGCCCGCCACCAGCCGGATGCCGCGGGCCTCGCAGGCGGTGACGTCGACGTGCGTGCCGGCGCGCCCGGTCTGGCTGATGATCCGCAGCGCGGGCAGCCGCTCGATCAGCGAGCGCGGGATCGGCGTGCGCTCGCGGATCAGCACCAACGCCTCGCGATCGGCCAGGCGCGCGGCGAGTGCGTCCTCGTCGAGGGTCTCGTCCAGCACGAGCACGTCGTGCCCGGCGAGCTTCGAGAAGCAGTCGAGCGTACGGACGAGGTCGGCGTAGTCGTCGAGGAGGGCGATCTTCATGGGCCCCGATGATAGCCGGGGGCGCAGTCCGCCTGCGGGGGCGATGCCGCCGCGCCATCGGGGCGACGGGCCGTCCGCGGAACGGCGCGCGCTGCAGCGCCAGGACCGTCCGTATGATCGGCCGATGCAGACACCGACCGACCCCGCGGTCCTCGACGAGCGCATCGCCGAGGCCTACCGCTACGCCTTCGCCGTCCACGACCTCGCGCGCACCCGCTGGAACGCGACGCAGCACACCGCGAACCCGAACCGCTTCGACGTGAACACGCTGTCGCACGCGCGCCGGCTGCTCGACCATCGCGACCGCTGGATCACGATGCCGAACAACGACACGCTGTACTCGATCGCCTGGCTCGACCTGTCGGGCGGCCCGGTGCGCTTCAGGTATCCGGCGATGGACGAGCGCTACTTCAGCTTCGCCTTCCTCGACCCGTGGACCGACAACGTCGCCTGCGTGTCGCGCCGCACCACGGGGGGCGAGGCGCGCACGCTGTGGCTCGCGCCGCCCGGCTGGACGGGCGAGGCGCCGGCGGACGTCGTGCCGATGCGCATGGCCTCGAACGACCTGTGGCTGCTCGGCCGAGTGCTGGTCGACGGTGCCGCCGACGTGCCCGCCGTGCACGCGCTGCAGGACGCGATGCGGCTCGAGGCGCCCGCGGTGTCGCGGCCCTGGACCGCAGTCCCCGCCGAGCGCGACGCGCGCGCCTTCCTCGCGTTCGCCGCCGAGGCGCTCGGGCGCAACCCGGTGCCGGCGCGCGACACGGCACTGCTCGATCGCGTGGCCGCCGTCGGCCTCGTGCCCGGCGAGACCGACCCGTGGTCGCGCCTCGACGAGCCGATGCGCGAGTCCTGGACGCGGCTGATGCCCGAGCTGCGGCGCCGGCTGCGCCCGGGCGATCCGTCGCGCCGCTCGGTCGTCGGCCCCAACTGGTTCTCGGGCCTCGACCACATCGGCCGCTTCGGCGAGGACCACGGCTACCGCGCGATGATCGCGCTGCTCGGCCTGGGCGCACTCGAACGCGCCGAGGCGATCTACGCGACCTGCGGCCAGGACGCCGCCGGCCACACGCTCGACGGCACGCGTCCGTGCACGCTCACCGTGCCCGCCGACCTGCCGGTGGGCGCCTTCTGGTCACTGTCGATGTACCGGATGGAGCCCGATGGCCGCGGCTTCTTCGTCGACAACCCGATCGATCGCTACACGATCGGTGACCGCACGCCGGGGATCGGGCGGGAGGCGGACGGCTCGCTGGTGGTGAGGCTGCAGCATGCGACGCCGGAGGACGCGCGCGGCCGCGCGAACTGGCTGCCGGCGCCAGAGGGGCGGTACGTGCTGAACTGGCGGCTGTACGAGCCGGGGGAGGGGCTGCTGTCGCGGCGCGCCACGCTGCCTGGGGTGCTGCCCGCCTGACCCCGTCGTCCCCGCAGCCGCAGGCACGGCTGCGGCACCCTGCCCCACCGCACCGTCGCTACCGCCTCCGCGGGATTGCCCCGTCCGCCGGCCCGGTGCGTAGTGGCGCACTCGCGGACACGGACAGGCAGCGCGGCGATGAACGCACGATGGGTGGCCCTGCGGGACGGTCGGTCCCGCCCCGAACTCGCGGCCGCGATGCGCACGCTGGCGGTCGCACTGGCCTTCGCGGCCTGCGTCGCGGTGGCGCTCGCCGCCGAACCGGGCGGATCGGCGAACTGGCGCTTCGCGATTCCGGCCCTGTTCGCCGCGGCGGCGGTCTCGAGCGTCGCCGGCTTCGCGTTCAGCGCGCTCGCGCTCGCGGTCTCGGGCTGGTGCTTTCGCGACCCGGTCGCGATGGTCGGCACCTTCCTCGTCTGCAGCCTCGCGATCCAGGTCTACGCGGTGATCCGGCTGCGGGCGGAGATCGATCCCAGGAGCGTCGCGCCCTTCGTGCTCGGCGGACTCGCCGGCACGCCGCTGGGCACCTTGATGCTGCTGCATCTCGATGCGACGCGGCTGGCCGCGTTCCTGGGCGCGATGCTGCTCGGCTGGTGCGTGTTCATGCTCGCGCGACGCCCGGGCTGGACGCTGAGGAGCAGCTTCGCGGGCGACGTGGCGGCCGGTGCGCTCGGCGGCGTGACAGGCGGCGTGGCAGCCTTCCCGGGTGCGGTGCCGGTGCTGCTGCTCGGGCTGCGCGGCTGGAGCAAGGCGCGCCAGCGCGCGACCTTCCAGCCGTACATCCTGGTCATGCAGGTCCTGAGTCTCGCGAGCCTCGCCGCGCAGGGCGGATTCGATGGCTTCGACGGCGCCGAACTGCCGCTGCTGCCGGTGACGGCCGCCGTCGTCGCGGCCCTGCTCGGCGCGCGCATCGGGATGCGGCTGTTCGCTCGGCTGGACGAGCGTCAGTTCGCACGCTGGGTGCTGATGCTGCTCGCCGCCTCGGGGGCGGCGATGATCGTGCGCGGCTGGCCCGGCTGAGCGCCTCCGACGGCTGTCGGGCAACGCCCGCTCACTTCACCAGCACGCCCACCAGCCACAGGCTCACCCCGGGGAACAGCAGCAGCAGCGTCGTCCTCAGCACATCGCTGATCAGGAACGGCACCACCCCTCGGTAGCTCTCGCCGATCGGCACGTTCTTCGCGAGCCCGTTGATCACGTAGACGTTGAGCCCCACCGGCGGCGCGATCAGTCCGATCTCGACCACCATCAGCACGAGGATGCCGAACCAGATCAGCTTGAGGTCGGTCGGCAGGCTGAAGAGGTCCAGGCCGATGACGGTCGGCAGGAAGATCGGCAGGGTCAGCAGGATCATCGACAGCTCGTCCATCACGCAGCCGAGGATCACGTAGAACACCAGGATGCCGGCGATGACCGCGAGCGGCGGCATGCCGAGGTCCTTGACGATCGCCGACAGTGCCGCAGGGAACTGCGACAGCGCGAGCGTGGAGTTCATGACGTCGGCGCCGAGGAAGATCATGAAGATCATCCCGGTGGTGACGGCGGTGTCGTAGAAGCACTCGAAGAACTTCGAGCGCGTCAGCTCGCCGCGCAGCAGCGCCGCGAGGAAGGTGGCGGAGGCACCGATGGAGGCGGCCTCGGTGGGCGTGAACCAGCCGCCGTAGATGCCGCCGAACACGACGAAGAAGATGGCCGCGATCGGCCACACGTCGCGCAGCGCGACCAGCAGCTGGCGGCGGCTCGCACGCTCGGTGGCCGGACCGTGGCCGGGGAACAGGCGCACGTAGATGCCGATGGCGACGATGTAGCCGACCGTCGCGATCAGGCCCGGCAGGATGGCTGCGGCGAAGAGCTTGGCGATGTTCTGCTCGGCGAGGATGCCGTAGATCACCAGCACCACCGAGGGCGGGATCATGATGCCGAGCGTGCCGCCGGCGGCGAGCGTCGCGGTGGCGAGGCGACCCGAGTAGCCGTGGCGCGTCATCTCGGGCAGCGCGACCTTGGCCATCGTCGCGGCGGTGGCCACCGAGGAGCCGCAGACCGAGCCGAATGCGGCGCAGGCCATCACCGCGGCCATCGCGAGGCCGCCGCGCAGGTGGCCGATCATCGCGCTCGCCGCGGCGAACAGGCTCCTCGACAGCCCGCCCTGGGTCGCGAACGCGCCCATCAGCAGGAACAGCGGGATCACCGTCAGGTCGTAGTTGGCGAGCCGCGCCCAGGCCAGGCCCTTGAGGTAGGCGGAGAACGGCATCCAGCCCGCCAGCAGCACGTAGCCGACCGCGCCCGGGATCAGCATCGCCAGCGCGATCGGCACGCGGGCGGCCATCAGCACCAGCATGCCGGCGAACAGCACCAGCGCGATCCCGGTGCCGCCCATCAGGAGCGCTCCTCGGACTCGGCGACCTCGTGCAGCGCCCAGTGCCGCCATGCGCTGTAGAACGCGGCGAGCGCGGCGACCGCGAAGGACGGCGTCATCAGCACGTAGCCGTACCAGAGCGGCAGGCCCATGATCATCGTGCTCTCGTCGTTGCGCAGCGCGTCGAGCCCGCCCGCGCCGGTGCGCCAGGCGATCAGGGCGAGCGCGACGCCGACGGCGAGGGCACCGAACCCGTCGAGCGCGGCCTTGGTGCCCGCCGAGGCGCGCTGCGTGAAGAAGTCGACGAAGATGTTGCCGTTGCGCAGTTGCGTGAACGGCAGGAACGCGGCCACCGACACCGCGCAGCCCATCTGCGCGAGCTCGAAGTCGCCCTGGATGGGCGCGCCGACGAGGTTGCGCATCACCACGCTGTAGAGCGACATCAGCGCGACGCCGGTGAGCGCCAGGCCTCCGATGATCGCGAGGCCCTGGGCCAGCCGCTCGAGCAGTCGGCCGACCGGATCCGAGTAGGTCATGAGGGGTGCCGGGCCCGCCGCGCGGACGGGCCCGTCCGGGTCACTTGGTGTGCTTCTGGATCAGGCCCTTGGCGCAGTCCAGCAGCTGCTTGCCGTTGAAGCCGCGCTTGTCCATGTCCTTCATCCACTCGTCGTCGACCAGGTCGGCGGCCTTGCGGAACGCGTCGACGTCGGCACCGGAGATGGTGATGATGGTGTTCTTGCGCTCCTCGGCGGCGACCTTGCGCGCCGGTGCATCGCCCGCCTGCTGCGCGCGGCCGAGCGCGGCCGATGCGTCGATGCCCGAGTTCTGGTCGATGATCTTCTTCAGGTCGGCGGGCAGCGCGTCGTACTTCGCCTTGTTCATCACGATGACGAACGCGGTGGTGTACAGGCCGCCGGCCTTGGCCTCGAACTCGCTGTGGAACTTGGCGAGCTCGTCGATCTTCACCGCGGTGGTGACCTCCCACGGCACGACGGCCGCGTCGATCACGCCCTTGGACATCGCGTCGGGGATCTGCGGCAGCGGCATGCCCACCGGCGTTGCGCCGAGCGAGCCGAGCAGCTTGGTGATCGTGCGGGTCGGGCCGCGCACCTTCATGCCCTTGAGGTCGGCGACGGTGCGGATCGGCTTCTCGCGCGAGTGGAACATGCCCGGGCCGTGGACGTTCACCGCGATCAGCTGGGTGTCCTTGATCTCGCCCTGCGCGCAGGTCTGCGAGTACTCCCAGTAGGCGCGCGAGGTGGCCTCGGCATTGGTCATCATGAACGGCAGCTCGAAGGCCTCGAAGCGCGGGAAGCGGCCCGGGGTGTTGCCCTGCAGCGTCCAGACCACGTCGACGACGCCGTCGCGGGCCTGGTCGTAGAGCTGCAGCGGGGTGCCGCCGAGCTGCATCGCCGGGTACTTCTCGAACTGGATGCGCCCGCCGGAGTCCTTCTCGACCTTCTCCATCCACGGCAGCAGCATCGACTTCCAGACGTTGGACTGGGGCGCCATGAAGGTGTGGAACTTCAGGGTCACCGTCTGCTGGGCGTGCGCGCCGGCCACCAGGCCGAAGGTCAGCGCCGCGGCGGTCGCGATCGAGCGGAAGTTCATGGGGTGTCTCCTCGTTGAGGTCGTGCGCCACGCGGGCGCGCCCGGGGGCGGTGCCCCTCGAAGGATCGGAAGCCTACACCGAAAGCTTTGCCTGGAATACGCCCGCGGGCCGCGGCACGGCGCGGGATGACGCGAGACTCAGGCCTCGGGCGGGATCTCGACCCGCAGTCCGTCGAGCGAGGCGTCCATCTCGATCTGGCAGGCCAGGCGGCTGCCCGCGCGGCGCGGCGCGGCGGCGAATCCGAGCAGGTCGTCCTCGACCTCGTCGACCGGCGCCAGGCGCGCGGCCCAGGCGTCGTCGACGTACACGTGGCAGGTCGCGCAGGACGCGCAGCCGCCGCATTCGCCGACGATGCCGGGCAGGTCGTGCTGGACGGCGGCGAGCATCACGCTGGTGCCGGCGGCGAAGTCGATGCGGCGTTCGCTGCCGTCGGGCAGCACGAAGGTCACGGTGGGCATGGGATTCGGGCTCGGAGTCGGGGTCGGAGTCGGGGTCGGATACGGGCGTAAGTCAGAAGAGGTCGAAGTACTCGCGGTGCTCCCAGTCGCTGACCTCGGCGGCGAAGCGCGCGAGCTCGGCGCGCTTGATCTGCACCAGCCAGTCGACGAGGCCGCGGCCGAAGCCCTCGACCAGCACCGGGTCGGCCAGCAGCGCATCGAGCGCGGCGTCCAGGCTCGCGGGCAGGCGGCGCGCGTCGGCCTCGTAGGGCGCGTCGGCCGAGGCCCCGGGCTCGAGGCCGCGGGCGAGGCCGTCCATGCCGGCGACGATCTGCGCGCCGAGGTACAGGTAGGGATTGGCGGCCGGTTCGCCGACGCGGTTCTCGATCCGCGTGGCCGCGTCGCCCGCACCGCCCAGCACGCGCAGCATCGCGGCGCGGTTGTCGCGTGCCCAGGCGACGCGGTCGGGGGCGAGCGAGTTCGGGCGGTAGCGCTTGTAGCCGTTGACGGTCGGCGTGGTGAAGGGCGTGGCGCCCTCGGCGTGCGCGAGCAGGCCCGCCAGCCAGTGGCGGCCGGTCGCCGACAGCGGCATGTCCGCGGCCCCGCTGGCCGCGGGGACGAAGGCGTTCGCACCGTCGGCCTCGCGCACCAGCGACTGGTGCAGGTGCCAGCCCGAGAACATCGCGTTCGGGATGCGCGGGCGGCACATGAAGCTCGCATGCAGCCCGTGGCGCCGCGCGATCTGCTTGACGGCGCCGCGCAGCAGCACCATCGCGTCGGCCGCCTCGAGCGCGGGCAGCGGGCGGAAGGTCAGCTCGCACTGGCTCGGCCCGAACTCGACCTCGAGCGAGCGCAGCGGCAGGCCGAGGCCGAGCAGCCCCGCGCGCAGCGGCTCGAGCGCCGGCTCGATCTGGTCGTAGCGCAGCTCGGTCAGGTACTGGTAGCCCTGGTGGAGCAGCGCGACCTCGGGCGGCGCACCCGGCACGCCGGGGGTGCCGGCGTCGGCGGGCGCCAGGCGCGGATCGAGCAGCCGGAACAGGTGGAACTCGACCTCCAGCCCCGCGAGGAAGCCGTGGCCGGCGCGGGCGAGGCGCGCCGCCTGCTCGCGCAGCACGCGGCGGGTGTCGAAGGGGACGGGACGGCCGTCGTGGAAGTACAGGTCGCACAGCACCCAGCCGGTGCCGGGCGCCCAGGGCAGCACGCGGAAGCTCGTCGGGTCGGCGACCATCAGCATGTCGGCCGCGCCCTGCATCTCGCGCAGCCCGAAGCCCCCGCCGGCGCTGAAGACCGGGAACACCGTGCGGTGCGCGGTGTCCTTCGCGAGCAGCGTGGTGGTCACGCCGACGCCCGAGGCGAGCGCGCCCGCGGCCTCGCCGGCCACGAGCGTCTTGCCGCGCACGATCCCGTGCTGGTCGGCGAAGCCGAAGCGCACCGAGTGCAGCCCGCGCTCGGCGACGGTGGCGAGCATGCGGCGCGCGGCGTCGCGCTGCGCGTCGCTCCAGAGGGCGTGGCGCTCGACGAAGGCGGCGCTCATCGGTCGCGGTGCGCGGGTTCGGGGACGGGCTCCACCAGCTCCGCCGGCGCCCCCGACGCCCGCCACCAGTCGCAGCCCGCGCGCCGGCGCGCATCCACGTCGCGCCAGTACTGCGGCCAGTCCTCGGGTGCGCACAGCCCGTCGACGGTGACCGGCCCGCGCAGCCGCGCGGCAGCCTCGGCGTCGAGGATGCCGGGCGGCGTGCCGCCGGCGGCGACGGTGTCGATCGCGCGGTTCAGCAGCCGCCGGTTCGCGCTGATCGCGCGGTCGCTGGTGGCGAGGTGCTCGCGGGTGCGGTCCTGGATGGGGCCCTGCGACTCGATCGCCCACTGGTCGTGGACGTTGATGTCCTCGCCCATGCCGGTGTACGTGCGGGTGCGCTGCTCGGACGCATCGAACCCCCACTGGTTGCCGCGGTGCCTGCGCGGGCGGTAGTCGGGCAGCTCGTAGAGCGCCAGGCGCTGGGCGCGCATCGTCGCCTTGTCCACCGGCGCGCCGAAGCTGGTGAAGAACGCGTACCAGTAGTTGTGGGTGTCGTCGACCGGCACGTGGTACTGCATGATCGCCATCTCCTGCGACAGCGGGATCACGAAGGCCTGCGGGAACACCAGGTTGGTGATCCGCACGTGCAGCCGGTCGGCGTCGACCTCGCGCAGCGCGGTCAGCCGCAGCCCGTGCTCGGAGGGCTCGACCGAGATCCGTGGCCGACAGGCCTCGCGCATCACGCGGGTCATCGGGATCGAGGAGTCGGCGGAGGCACTGCGGAACTGCTTGCCGTAGGCCGCGGACGGGTCCTCGTCCTCGAAGAAGCGGTGCAGGAACGAGGCGTGCGCCGGATCGATGCCGACCTCGAGCGCCTGCAGCCAGTTGCACTCGATCCAGCCCTTGAACGCGAAGACGTGCGAGTCGGGCGCGACGAAGGGATCGAGGGCCGGGAACGGCGGCGGCTCGCCCGGGCCGAGGTAGCCCCAGATCGCGCCCGCGCGCTCGACGACGGGGTAGGCGCGCTGGCGCAGCCGCGACAGCAGCGGCGAGTCGTCGGGCTCGGCGGGCGCCTCGCGCAGCCGACCCTCGACGTCGAACAGCCAGCCATGGAACGGGCAGCGCAGGCCGCCGTCCTCGAGCCGCCCGAAGGCGAGGTCGGCGCCGCGATGCGGGCAGTCCCGGTCGACGAGGCCGAGCCGGCCGTGATCGTCGCGGAACAGCACCAGGTCCTGGCCGAGGACCTTCACCGGGCGCAGCGGCCGCTCGCCCTCGAGCTCCTCGCGCAGCGCGACCGGCTGCCAGTAGCGCCGCAGCAGCGCCCCCGCCGGCATGCCGGGGCCGGTGCGCGTGATGCGGTCGTTCTGCTCGGCGCTGATCATCGCGGCGTCTCCCCGGGCACATCGTGCTGCCCGGGAATTCTAGCGCGCGCGGGCTTGCGCGCCGCAGCGCGCCGGGGCGATGATGCGGCGCCCCGCGGGCCGTCCCGCACTCCCCGGCCCGGACGACATGAGCGACACCCTGCGCGGCCTCTTCGCGAGCGACCCCGTCTCGCGCCACTTCGACGACGCCGCGCTGCTCGCGGCGATGGCTCGCTTCGAGGCGGCGCTGGCCGCCGCGCAGGCCGATGCCGGTCTCGTGCCGCGCGCCGCCGCCGCACGCATCGAGGCGGTCTGCACGGCCCGCTTCGGGCCGGCCGCGTCGGTGGCGGGCGTGGCCGCCGGCGCCGATGCGCGCACCGACGGCAGCGACCACGGCACGCGGCCCGCGGGCACGGTGGCGCCCGCCGACGCCGCCGACGCCGCCGACCCCTTCGCACCCGCAGCACTGGCCGCCGCCGCCCGCCACGCCGGCACGCTCGCGATCCCGTTCGTGCGGGCCCTGACCGAGGCGGTCGGCCGCGAGGACGCACAGGCCGCGCGCTGGGTGCACTGGGGCGCGACCAGCCAGGACGTCGCCGACACGGCGCTCGCGCTCGCGGCCGCGGCGGCCGGCGCCGAGCTGCAGGCGCAGCTCGCCCGCGCGGGCGACGCGCTGGCCCGCCTGGCCGACGCGCACCGGGCGACGACGGTCACCGGCCGCACGCTGCTGCAGCCGGCCACGCCGGTGCCCTTCGGCTGGAAGCTCGCCTGCTGGCTGTCGCCGCTGGTGCGCTCGCGCGCGGGCCTGGCGGGAGCGCTCGAGGCCGCGCGGGTGCTGCAGCTCGGTGGCGCGAGCGGCATCCGCGCCGCGCTCGGCGGGCGCGGCGACGCGGTGGCCGAGGCGCTCGCCGCCCGGCTCGGGCTCACCGCGCCGGAGATCTCCTGGCACGGCAGCCGCGACCGCGTCGCGCGCCTGGGCGCCGAGCTCGCGCTGCTCGCAGGCGCGATGGCGCGGATCGGCCGCGACGTGTCGCTGCTGATGCAGGGCGAGGTCGCCGAGGTGTTCGAGCCCGGCGGCGCAGGCCGCGGCGGCTCCTCGGCGATGCCGCACAAGCGCAACCCGGTCGCCTCGATGCTGGCGCTCCAGGCGGGGCTTCGCGCCCCCGGCCTGGTGTCGACCCTGCTCGCGCAGCTGCCCGGCGAGCACGAGCGCGGCCTCGGCACCTGGCAGGCCGACTGGTGGACGATCGGCGCGCTCTTCGAGTGCGCGGGCAGCGCGACCGCGGCCATCGGCGAGGCCCTCGAGGACCTGCACGTCGATGCCGATGCGATGCGCGCGAACCTCGAGCGCACTGGCGGCTTCGTGTACGCCGAAGCGGTCACCCTGGCGCTGGCCGGCACGCTCGGGCGGCCCGCTGCGCAGGCGCAGATGGAGCGGCTGTGCCGCGACGCGATCGACCGCGGCGAGCCGCTGCGCGAGGCGATCGCACGCGCCCGTCTGGCGAGCCCTGTGCTGGCGCAGGCGCTGCCCGAGGGCACGCTCGATGCGCTCTTCGACCCGCAGGCGCAGCGCGGCGATGCCGACGCGATGATCGACGGCACGCTCGCGCGGTGGCGCGCCGCCTGAGCCTGAGATAATCCACGCGCCCATTTCCGGACGACACGAGACACCATGCCCTTCGTCACCCATGCCGGCGCCCGCCTCTACTGGCGCACCGACGGCGACCCCGCGCTGCCGCCGCTGGTGCTCGTCAACTCGCTCGGCACCGACCACTGCCTGTGGGATCCGGTGATGCCGCGCCTGGCCGACTTCTTCCGCGTGATCCGCATGGACATGCGCGGCCACGGTGCCTCCGACGCGCCGGCCGGCGAGTACACGGTGGAGCTGCTCGCGCGCGACGTGCTCGCGGTCGCCGACGCCGCCGGTCTCGAGACCTTCGACTGCTGCGGCATCTCGCTCGGCGGCATGATCGGCCAGTGGATCGGCATCCACGCGGGCGCGCGCCTGCGCCGCCTCGTGCTGTGCAACACCACCGGGCGCGCCGACCCGGCGCCGCAGGTCGCGCGCATCGCGACCGTGAAGGCGCAGGGCATGGCGGCGGTGATCGACACCGTGCTCGGGCGCTTCTTCACCGCACGCTTCCGCGCACGCGGCACCGCGCACCTGCACTCGGTCGCGCAGACCGTGCTCGCGCTCGACCCCGTCGGCTATGCCGGCTGCTGCGCCGCGGTCCGCGACCACGACCTGCTGGCGGCGCTGCCCGGGATCGACGTGCCGACCACGGTCGTCGTCGGGCGCCACGACCTGTCGACGCCGCCGGCGATGGGCGAGGCGATCGCCGCCGCGATTCCCGGCGCGCGGCTCGTCGAGCTCGACTGCGCGCACATCCCGCACTCCGAGGACCCGCCGGCCTTCGTCGCGATGCTGATGGCCGCGCTCGAGCCGCAACGCTCGCAGGGCGAGCCCGCACCCGGGGCCCACGTCGCCAGCGGCGCACTGCCCGCGGGCGCCGCGCCGGTGACCGGCGTGGCGGCCCACGCGACCCTCGTCGAGCAGTACCAGCGCGGCATCGCGCGCCGCAAGCAGGCGCTCGGCGAGGCCTACGTCAACGCGCGCATCGAGAAGGCCGATCCGTTCACCGCCGAGTTCCAGAACATGATCACCCGCTGGGCCTGGCAGGACGTCTGGACCCGCCCGGTCTTCGATGACCGCACCCGCCGGCTGATCGTGCTGGCGATCACGGGCTCGCTCGCGCGCTGGGAGGAATTCAAGCTGCACGCCAAGGCCGGCCTCGAGCGCGAGCTGTCGCCGACCGAGCTCAAGGAGCTGCTGCAGCAGGCGGCGATCTACGCCGGCGTGCCGACCTCGGTCACCGGCTTCAAGGTGGCCTCCGAGCTGCTGGCCGAACGCGAGGCCGCCCGCAAGGCGTCGGCCTGACATCGAGGAGACGGACATGGACACGAAGCACGACGGGATCGAGACGATCGACGTGGCGATCGTGGGCGGCGGCATCGGCGGCCTCGCGACCGCACTGTCGCTGCACGCGAACGGCATCGCCTGCACGGTGTTCGAGGCGGTCGAGCAGGTGCGCCCGCTCGGCGTGGGCATCAACCTGCTGCCGCACTCGGTGCGGGTGCTGGCCGGGCTCGGGCTGCAGCCGCGGCTGGCCGCGACCGCGGTCGAGACCGCCGAGCTCGCCTTCCACAACAAGCACGGCCAGCTCATCTGGTCCGAGCCGCGCGGCCTGGCCGGCGGCTACGCGTTCCCGCAGTTCTCGATCCATCGCGGCGAGCTGCAGATGATCCTGTTCGAGACGGCGCGCGAGCGGCTGCCCGAGGGCGCGATCCGCACCGCGCACGCGCTCGCCGGCTTCGAGGACCGCGGCGACCACGTGCTGCTGCACTTCGCCGACCGGGCGGGTACGCCGCGCCCGCCGGTGCGCGCCCGCGCCGTGATCGGTGCCGACGGCATCCACTCGGTGGTCCGCCGCACCTTCTTCCCGGCCGAAGGCCCGGCACGCTTCTCGGGCCGGATGCTGTGGCGCGCCACCACCCGTGCGAAGCCCTTCCTCACCGGGCGCTCGATGATCCAGGCCGGCCACCAGGACCAGAAGTTCGTCTGCTACCCGATCCAGCGCGAGCCGGACGCCGACGGCCTGGAGACCATCAACTGGATCGCCGAGCTGACCGTGCCCGCCGACACGATGCCGTCGCGCGAGGACTGGAACAAGAAGGTCGACAAGTCGGTGTTCCGCGAGCCCTTCGCAGGCTGGCGCTTCGACTGGCTCGACATCCCCGCGCTGATCGACGGCGCGGAGTCGATCTTCGAGTTCCCGATGGTCGACCGCAACCCGCTGCCGCGCTGGACGCACGGGCGCACGACGCTGCTCGGCGATGCCGCGCATCCGATGTACCCGATCGGCAGCAACGGCGCCTCGCAGGGCATCCTCGACGCCGAGGCGATGGCGCGGGCGATGGTCGAAGCCGGCTTCCCCGCGCGCGGCACCGACCCGACGGACGCGTTCGCGCGCTACGAGGCCGCCCGCCGCGAGGCCACCGGGAAGATCGTGCTGTCGAACCGCCAGAACGGCCCCGACCAGGTCATGCAGATGGCCGAGGAGCGCGCGCCGCAGGGCTTCGCGCACATCCACGACGTCATCCCCCGCGAGGAGCTCGAGGCGATCTCCGCGCGCTACAAGCAGCTCGCCGGCTTCTCCCGCGAGCACGTGAACCGATGAGCGACATCCAGGCCGTCATCTGGGACTTCGGCGGCGTCATCTCGTCGAGCCCCTTCGAGGCGTTCGCGCGCTACGAGGCCGCGCGCGGCCTGCCCGCGAACTTCCTGCGTACCGTCAACGCGACCAACCCGCACGACAACGCCTGGGCGAAGCTCGAACGCAGCGAGTTCGGCGTCGAGGCCTTCGACGAGGCCTTCGCCGCCGAGAGCCGCGCGCTCGGCCACGAGGTGCGCGGCGCCGAGGTGCTGCCGCTGCTGGCCGGCGAGATCCGGCCCGAGATGGTCGAGGCGCTGCGCCGCATCGGCGCCCGCATGAAGACCGGCTGCATCACCAACAACTTCACGGCGATGGAGATCAGCCCGATGGGCGGGCTGTACAAGGCCGAGATCATGCGGCTCTTCCATCACGTGATCGAGAGCGCACGCGCGGGCGTGCGCAAGCCCGATCCGCGGATCTACACGATGATGACCGATGCGCTCGGCGTGGCGCCGGCGCACTGCGTGTACCTCGACGACCTCGGCATCAACCTCAAGCCGGCGCGCGACCTGGGCATGCGCACCATCAAGGTCGGCGACGCGGCGCCCGCGCTGGTCGAGCTCGAGCGGCACGTGGGCTTTCCGCTCGGCGGGCCGTCGGCATGAAGCACCTGGATCCGAAGGCGGCCTACGCCTTCCTGAGCGCCCGTCCGGACGCCGTCTTCATCGACTGCCGCAGCGAGGCCGAGTACTTCCTCGTCGGCCATCCGATCGTCGAGCGCGATGGCGCCGAGCCGGTGCGCCCGCATCACGTCTGCTGGGCGGACGACCTGAAGGCCGAGATGAACGAGCGCTTCGTCGAGGAGGTGGCGCAGGTGAGCGACGCGCGGGACCGCCCGCTGGTGCTGATCTGCCGCTCGGGCCGCCGCTCGGTCAGCGCCGGCGAGGCCCTCGAGGCGGCCGGCTGGGTCGATGTCTACAACGTGCAGGAGGGCTTCGAGGGCCCGCTCGACGAGCGCTACCGGCGCAGCACCCTGGGCGGGTGGCGGCTGGCGGGGCTGCCGTGGGAGCAGCTCTAGGCGGGTCGGCTCGGGCGCGCGGGAGCGCCCCTCAGTGCAGCACCAGCGGTTGCTGCATCAGCCCCTCGAAGCCGCTCAGGAAGTCGTCGACCTCCTCGATCGACGGCTCGGTCGAGATGAGCTGCGTGACGTCGAAGCGGAACTTCTCGGCGAGCACGCCGCCCAGGAAGATCTCGCGCTTGGCGGTCTTGTCCATGATCTCGTACCCGCCCCCGAAAGGCTCTCCCTCCGCGGACTTGAACTCCACGACGCAGTAGTTGGGGCTGTTGTAGATCATGTTCATCGAGCGGAACCTCGCTGGGGACACCACAAGGTTGGACGAGCCCGGGGCATGGGCGAAGCGCCCACAGACAGTCGTGCGGCGCCGACCGACAGGCGTCGACGGTTCGTCACCTTCCGTCGGGTCCGTGCCACTCATCCTTTCGAGACGGCCGCCCGGAGCGCGCGATCGACCGCTTGTGGGTCGATCGACCCGTTTGCGAGCAGCTCGACGCGGCTGTCGGCGCGCCAGGCGCTCTCCTGCCAGTCGACGCGACCGTCGACCCACTGCCAGCCGTACCAGGCCCGCTCGGTCCTGAAGACCCCTTTGCCGCGCAGCAGGCCGTAGCCCCGCAGCGGCCCGTCGAGGGCGACCATCGCCTCGAGCGCGGCCTGCAGCGCGGGGCGGTCGAAGACGGTGTCGGGCGACCAGCGGCGCGCGGCGGACCTGACCGGGGCGGCGGCGGCCGACCGGGACCGCGGGGCGAAGGCTCCCGGGCCGCGCAGGACGCCGGCGAACGGCAAGGCGTCGTTCGGGGCGGCCACGGACGGCTGCGGCACGGTCCCCGCCGCCTCCGGGTCCGGCTGCGCGCCCCTCCGGGCAAGCGCCTCCACGTCCTCCAGCGCCGCCAGCACCTGCGCCAGCGGCACCCGTCCGGTCGCGGTCGGCAGCACCGGCCGCGGCCAGGGCGGCAGCCCGCCCAGCGACTGCGCCAGCGCGGCGAGCGCGTCGGCGTCGAGCCCCGCCGTCCGATTCAGCACCAGCAGCCGGGCGAGCGCCACCTGGTCGGCGGCGATCGCGTGGCCGGGCCGCGACGGGTCGACGTAGAGCCCTGCCCGGCTCGCGTCGACCACCGCGACCGGCGGGCGCAGCCTCAGCCGTCCGGCCGGGCCGGTGGCCGCGGCCGACATCGCGCGCAGCTGGTCCACCAGCTCGGCCGGATGACCGAGGCCGGTGGTCTCGACGATCAGCCGGTCCCACGGGCCGCGGCGCAGCAGCCGGGTCAGCGTGGCGCCGAACGCGACGCGCGCCGCGCAGCAGGCGCAGCCGCCGGCGATCTCGGCGATCGCCACCCGCGCATCGGGCCCGTCGCCGCCCAGCAGGGCGTGGTCGATGCCCAGGGCGCCGCTCTCGTTGACCAGCACGGCCCAGCGCTCCTGCGGCGGGCGCTCGGCCAGCCAGCCGGACAGCAGGGTGGTCTTGCCCGCCCCGAGGAAGCCGGTGACCAGCAGCGTGTCGACGGGCGCCACGGCCGGGCCGTCCACGGACGCCTTCAGCGCCGCCATCAGCGACGCCAGAAGGCCGGCGTCAGCAGCACGAAGACCGTGAGCAGCTCGAGCCGCCCGACCAGCATCGCGAAGGTGCAGACCCAGGTCTGGAAGTCGGTCAGTCCCTGGTAGTTCTGCGCCGGACCGAGCTTGGCCAGCCCCGGGCCGGTGTTGTTCAGGCAGGCCACGATGCCGGTGACCGCCGAGGTGAAGTCGAGGCCGGTGGCGATCAGCAGCAGGGTGAGCCCGACCAGCGTCGCGCCGTAGAGCAGCATGAAGCCGAGCACCGCCTGGATCACCTGCGGCGAGACGATCTGACCGGACAGCAGCAGCGGCCGCACCGCGCGCGGATGGCTGGTGCGCAGCATCTCGCGGGTAGCCTGGCGGAACAGGATCAGCGTGCGGACCATCTTGATGCCGCCGCCGGTCGATCCCGACGACGAGGAGACCACGCACAGCAGCAGCATCCAGAGCCCGGCGAACAGCGGCCAGGCGTCGTAGTCGATGCTCGCGTAGCCGGTGGTGGTGGCGATCGACACTGTGTTGAACATCGCATGACGCAGCGCCGTGGCGGGCTGCGGGATCGTGCCCTGCCAGACGAGGTAGGAGGCGATCGCGATGCCGCTGCCGACGATGATGCCCAGCGCCCAGCGTGCCTCGGGGTCGCGCCCGTAGGCCTGGAACGAGCGGTCGCGCAACGCGGTGAAGTGGGTGACGAAATTGAGCACGGCCAGCAGCATGAAGACGATCAGGACCGCCTCGATGGCCGGGGAGTTCCAGGCGGCGATGCTGGCGTCACGCGTGGAGAAGCCCCCGAGCGACAGCGTCGCGAACCCGTGGCAGACCGCTTCGTACCAGTCCATGCCGGCCAACCGCAGCGCGACGATGCACAGCGCGGTCAGCGCGGTGTAGACGAACCACAGGTACTTCGCGGTCTGGGTGATCCGCGGCGTGAGCTTGGACTCCTTCATCGGCCCCGGCGTCTCGGCCTTGAAGAGCTGCATGCCGCCGACGCCCAGCAGCGGCAGGATCGCGACCGCCAGCACGATGAGCCCCATGCCGCCGAACCACTGCAGCGCGCAGCGCCAGACGTTCAGGCTCTGCGGCAGCGTGTCCAGGCCGACCAGCACCGTCCCGCCCGTCGTGGTCACCGCCGAGATGGTCTCGAAGAAGGCGTCGGTGAAGCTCAGGCCCTCGATCTCGAGCCGCAGCGGCACGGTGGCCGCGCCCGCCATCGAGACCCAGGCCAGCACGACGAGCAAGCAGCCGTCGCGCGACTGCAGCTCGCGCCGCCAGCGCCGGGTCGGCGCCCACAGCGCCAGCCCGCACACCGCGGTGCCGATCGCGGCCTGGATGAAGCTGCCCGAGGTGCCGTCGTGCACGGCGAGCGACCAGCCGATCGGCAGCAGGTAGGTCGCCGCCATCACCATCAGCATGCCACCCAGCACGTGGGCGATGGCGAGGACGCGCTGCACTGGGGAGACTCCGGGGGAAACGGCCATTCTACCGGCCGCGACCGATGCTAGTATCCCTGGACAAAACCGGCGCCCGGCCAGCCCCACCGGCGCGCGACTCGATCCGGGGCACAGTCGCGAACGCCGCACCGTTCCGGCCGCGGCGGGCGCAGGGAGGAGACAGTGCGTCCCACGGACATCCGCGATCCCGACCATTTCCACAAGGTCGTCGATTGCCAATGGGCCTGTCCGGCCCACACCCCGGTCCCGGAGTACATCCGGATGATCGCGTCGGGCCGCCACGCCGACGCCTACATGGTCAACTGGAAGTCGAACGTCTTCCCCGGGATCCTCGGGCGGACCTGCGACCGGCCCTGCGAGCCTGCGTGCCGCCGCGGCCGCGTCGAGGAGGCGAACCAGGCCGCGCCCGAGCCGGTCGCGATCTGCCGCTTGAAGCGCGTCGCCGCCGACCACAAGGGCGACGTCACCGCGATGATGCCGCCGCCGGCCGCGTCGTCCAACGGACGGCGCATCGCCTGCGTCGGCGGCGGGCCCGCCTCGCTCACCGTCGCGCGCGACCTCGCGCCGCTCGGCTACCACGTCACGATCTTCGACCAGGAGCCGAAGATGGGCGGCTTCATCCGCTCGCAGATCCCGCGCTTCCGGCTGCCGGAGTCGGTGATCGACGAGGAGGTGGGCTGGGTCACGCGGCTGGGCGACGTGCGCTTCGTGCAGCGTCGCATCGACTCGCTCGAGGGGCTGCTCGCCGAAGGCTGGGACGCGGTCTTCATCGGCTCCGGCGCGCCCCGCGGCCGCGACCTCGACGTGCCCGGGCGCGCCGAGGCCGCAGCGAACATCCACATCGGCATCGACTGGCTGAGCTCGGTGTCCTTCGGCCATGTCACGAGCGTCGGGCGCCGCGTGCTGGTGCTCGGCGGCGGCAACACCGCGATGGACTGCTGCCGCTCGGCCCGGCGCCTGGGCGGCGAGGACGTCAAGGTCGTGGTGCGCTCCGGCTTCGACGAGATGAAGGCCTCGCCCTGGGAGAAGGAGGACGCGATGCACGAAGGCATCCCGATCCTCGACTACCGGGTGCCCAAGACGGTCGAGCATGTCGAGGGCCGACTGGTCGCGATGACCTTCGAGACGGTGAAGGCGGTCTGGTCGACCGACGCGAACGGGCGCCGCTCGCGCTCGCTGGTGCCCACCGGCGAGCCCGACGAGCGCATCGAGTGCGACGACGTCCTGGTCGCCATCGGCCAGGAGAACGCCTTCCCGTGGATCGAGCGCGACACGGGCCTGGAGTTCGACCGCTGGGGGCTGCCGAAGCTCGACGCGACGACGCTGCAGTCGACGATCCCGAACGTGTTCTTCGGCGGCGACGCTGCGCTCGGCCCGAAGAACATCATCTGGGCGGTGGCGCACGGCCACGACGCGGCGATCTCGATCCACCGTCACCTCGACGGCGAGGACGTGGCGAAGCGGCCCGCACCCGGCGTGACGCTCGTCTCGCAGAAGATGGGCATCCACGAGTGGGCGTACGACAACGACGTCGCCAACGACCTGCGCCAGAAGGTGCCGCTCGCCGCGGCCGAGCAGGCGCTGCGCAGCATCAAGATCGAGGTCGAGCTCGGCTTCGATGCGGCGACCGCCTACCGGGAGACGCAGCGCTGCCTGAACTGCGACGTGCAGACGGTGTTCACCGGCTCGCAGTGCATCGAGTGCGACGCCTGCGTCGACATCTGCCCGACCGACTGCATCACCTTCACCGCCGACGGCGAGGAGGCCGAGGTGCGTGGCCGGCTGAGCGCGCCGGCGCTGAACCTCGAGCAGGCGCTGTACGTGTCCGGCGCGCTCAAGACCGGGCGCGTGATGGTCAAGGACGAGGACGTCTGCCTGCACTGCGGGCTGTGCGCCGAGCGCTGCCCGACCGGGGCCTGGGACATGCAGAAGTTCCTGCTGAACATGACGCATGCGGGCGAGGTGCCCGGGCGGGCGGGCGCGGGCGTGAACCGCGCGCCGTACAAGGTGGCCGCGACATCGGCCGGTGGCGGCAAGGGCGGTGGCGGTGCCGTGCTGGCCGCGCCCGCGCAACGGAGGCACGCATGAACGCGCCGATCAACGCGGGGCAGGTGCGACCGGCAGGCGCCGTGCGCCCGCTGGCCGCGGTCAACGACTTCGTCGTGAAGTTCGCCAACGTCAACGGCTCGGGCTCGGCCTCGGCCAACGAGCTGTTCGCCCGCGCCATCCTGCGCATGGGCGTGCCGGTCAGCCCGCGCAACATCTTCCCCTCCAACATCCAGGGGCTGCCGACCTGGTACGAAGTGCGGGTCTCCGAGAAGGGCTGGCTCGGCCGGCGCGGCGGCGTCGACATGATGGTCGCGATGAACCCGCAGACCTGGGAGCGCGACGTCAAGGAGATCGAGCCCGGCGGCTACCTGTTCTACGACTCGACGAAGTTCCTGCCGCCCGAGCGCTTCCGCGACGACGTGATCGCGATCGGCATGCCGCTCACCGAGATCTGCAACGCCACCTACGGCGAGTCGCGCGAGCGGCAGCTGATGAAGAACATCGTCTGCCTGGGCGCGCTGTCGGTGCTGCTCGGCATCGAGTCGGCGGTGATCGAGCAGCTCTTCGGCGAGCAGTACAAGGGCAAGGAGCGGCTGCTCGACTCCAACGTGAAGGCCCTGCACCTGGGCCGCGACTACGCGACCCAGTGCCTCGAGTCGATCGGCCTGCGCATCGAGCGGCGCGACGCGGTCGGCGACCGCATCTTCATGGAGGGCAACGCGGCGGCGGCGCTCGGCGCGGTGTACGGCGGCGCGAGCGTCTGCGCCTGGTACCCGATCACGCCGAGCTCCTCGGTGGCCGAGGCGTTCACCGCGTGGTGCAAGAAGTTCCGCATCGACCCCGAGACCGGGCGCTCGCGCGTGGCGATCGTGCAGGCCGAGGACGAGCTCGCCTCGATCGGCATGGTGGTCGGCGCCGGCTGGAACGGCGCGCGCGCGTTCACCGCCACCAGCGGCCCGGGCATCTCGCTGATGACCGAGTTCATCGGCCTGGCCTACTTCGCCGAGATCCCGGTGACCATCGTCAACGTGCAGCGCGGCGGGCCGTCCACCGGCATGCCGACACGCACCCAGCAGGCCGACCTGATCGCCTGCGCGTACGCCTCGCACGGCGACACCAAGCACGTGCTGCTGCTGCCCGAGGATCCGACCGAGTGCTTCGAGCACACGGCCGCGGCGCTCGACCTGGCCGACCGGCTGCAGACCCCGGTGTTCGTGATGACCGACCTCGACATCGGCATGAACACGCGGCTGTGCCGGCCGCTCGCCTGGGACGACACCAAGCGCATGGACCGCGGCAAGGTGATGGACTTCGACATGCTCGAGTCCGGCCGCGACTTCGGCCGCTATCTGGACGTCGACGGCGACGGCATCCCGTTCCGCACCTACCCCGGCACGCATCCGACCAAGGGCGCCTACTTCACGCGCGGCACCACCCGCAATCCGTACGCGAAGTACAGCGAGACCGGGCAGGACTACGTCTACAACATGGAGCGGCTGCTGCGGAAGTTCGACACCGCGAAGTCGCTGGTTCCCCAGCCCGTGGTGAAGAAGGCCCGCAAGAAGGCCGCGCTCGGCGCGATCTACTTCGGCTCGACCAGCCCCGCGATGGACGAGGCGCTCGAGGTGCTCGACGAGCACGGCGTGGCGCTCGACACGATGCGGCTGCGGGCCTTCCCCTTCCCCGACTCGGTGAAGGCCTTCATCGACGCGCACGAGACGGTCTTCGTGGTCGAGCAGAACCGTGACGCGCAGATGAAGTCGATGCTCGTCAACGAGCTGCAGGTCGACCCGCAGCGGCTGGTGTCGGTGCTGCACTACGACGGCACGCCGATCACCGCGCGCTTCATCATCGGACGCATCACCGCGGCGACCACCCGGAGCGCCTCATGACCTATCTCGCCAAGCCCCGCCTGCACCATCCCACGCTCGCGCGCAACAAGGTCGGCTACCTGCGCCGCGACTACGAGGGCGCGATCTCGACGCTGTGTGCCGGCTGCGGCCACGACTCGATCTCGGCCGCGCTGGTGCAGGCCTGCTGGGAGCTCGACATCGAGCCGCACCGCGTCGCCAAGCTCTCCGGCATCGGCTGCTCGAGCAAGACGCCCGACTACTTCCTCGGCAACTCGCACGGCTTCAACACCGTGCACGGCCGCATGCCCTCGGTGCTGACCGGTGCGAACCTCGCCAACCGCGAGCTGCTGTACCTCGGCGTGTCCGGCGACGGCGACTCGGCCTCGATCGGCCTCGGGCAGTTCGCGCACGTCATGCGGCGCGGCGTCGACATGGTCTACATCGTCGAGAACAACGGCGTGTACGGCCTGACCAAGGGGCAGTTCTCGGCGACCGCCGACCAGGGGTCCAAGTCCAAGCGCGGCATCGTCAACTCGGATGCGCCGATCGACATGGTCTCGCTCGCGCTGCAGCTCGGCGCCACCTACGTCGCGCGCGGCTTCTCCGGCGACAAGGCGCAGCTCGTGCCGCTGATCAAGGGCGCGATCGAGCACCGCGGCGCGGCCTTCATCGACGTGGTGAGCCCCTGCGTGGCGTTCAACAACCATGCGGGCAGCACCAAGAGCTACGAGTACGTGCGGGCGCACAACGAGGCGGTCAACCGCATCGACTTCATCGACCTCGCCGAGGAGGTCAAGGCCGAGGCGGCGCCGGGCGGCTACGTCGACGTGCCGCAGGCCGACGGCTCGATGATGCGGCTGCGCCGGATCGCCGAGGGCTACGACCCGACCGACCGCGTCGGCGCGATGAACTACATCGCGCAGCACCAGGCGCGCGGCGAGGTGGTGACCGGGCTGCTGTACGTCGACCCGCATCCGGTGGACATGCACGCGCACCTGAACACCACCGGCACGCCGTTCAACCGGCTCGGCGAGGCCGAGCTGATCCCGGGCGCGGGCGCGCTCGAGGGCGTGAACCGCTCGCTGCGCTAGGTGTGCCCGGTCCGACCGCCGTCGCCCGGGTCCAAGCGGTCGCGCTGCGCGAGGCTCGGGAAGAGCCGCATCCACAGGCCGACCACCGCGAGCGTGCCGAGGCCGCCGAGCACCACCGCCGCAACCGGCCCGAGCCAGGCTGCCACGACCCCGGACTCGAACTCGCCGATCTGGTTGGACGCGCCGATGAACACCGAGTTGACCGCACCGACGCGTCCGCGCATGTCGTCGGGCGTCTCGAGCTGGACGATCGACATGCGGATCACGACGCTCACCATGTCGCCCGCCCCCAGCATCACCAGCGCGGCGAACGACAGCGGCAGCGACGTGGACAGGCCGAACACCACGGTGGCCGCGCCGAACACCGCCACCGCGCCGAACAGCAGCGGCCCGATGCGGCGGTCGAGCGGCCGGCGGGACAGCCACAGCGCGACCGCGAGCGCACCCACCGCGGGCGCCGAGCGAAGCAGCCCCAGCCCCCACGGACCGGTGAGCAGGATGTCGCGCGCGTAGATCGGCAGCAGCGCGGTCGCGCCACCGAGCAGCACGGCGACCATGTCGAGCGAGATCGCGCCGAGCAGCGCCGGTCGCGAGCGGATGAAGCCGATGCCGGCGAACAGGTACGCGCGGGTGATCTCGGGGCGCGGCGCATCGGCGTCGCGCCGCTCGGGGACACGCAGCGCCATCAGGCCCGACAGCAGGTACATGACGCCCGCGACCGCGTAGGTCGCCTGCGCGCCGGCGACGTAGAGGAACCCGCCGAGCGCGGGTCCGCCGATGGTGGCGGCCTGGTGGGCTGAGCTCGCGATCGCGACCGCCCGCGACAGCATCGAGGCCGGCACCAGCGTCGGCAGCAACGACTGGGCAGCCGGCATCTCGAAGGCGCGGGTGGCACCCAGCACGAACACGAACGCGAACAGCGCCTCGCGGCTCGCCCAGCCGCCGACGATGGCGGCGGCCAGCGCGAGCGTCGCCGCCCCCTGCAGCAGGCGGCATCCGGCGAGGATCAGCCGCCGATCCCGGCGGTCGACGATCGGGCCGACCACGAACAGCAGCAGGACGCTCGGCAGGAACTGCACGAGACCGACCAGGCCGAGGTCGAGCGCGCTGCCGGTCAGCTCGTACATCTGCCAGCCGACGGCGACCACCTGGATCTGCGCGGCCAGGGTCGCGGCGAGGCGCGACAGCCAGTAGATGCGGTACGCCGGCAGCGACAGCGGGCCGGGGTCCGGGGCGGCCGCTCGGACGGGGCGCATGCCGGCGATGATACGCGGCGGCCCGCCGCGGTCAGGCCGGCGGCGGGACCACCCCCGCCTCATCGCCCGGCGGCTCGAAGGCCTCGCGCGCCGCGTCGCTCACCGCGCGCCGCAGCCACGCGTGGGCCGGCCGGGCAACGCTGCGCCGATGCCACAGCTGGTCGACGTGGACGATCGGCAGGTCCATCGGCAGCGCCCGCATCACGAGCCCCGGCGCGATGCCGGCGGTCGGCACGAAGCGCTCGGGCAGCACGGTCAGCAGGTCGGTCGAGGCGACCACCTGGCCGGCGGTGAAGAACTGGTTCACCGTCAGCACCACCCGCCGTCGCCGGCCGATCGCGGCGAGCGACTCGTCGACGAAGCCGAACGGGCGGCCCGAGAAGCTGACGAGCAGGTGACGCGCGGCGCAGTACCGGTCGAGGTCGAGCGGCCCGGCGGCCAGCGGATGACCGGCTCGCATCACGCAGACGTAGCGGCTGTCGTACAGGCGCCCGTGCTCGATCGGCTCGGGCCCGCCCTCCTGCATCGACGCCATGTCGATCGCCGCGACCGCAGCCGGGAAGTAGCCGATCGCCAGGTCCAGCTCTCCCGAGGACAGCAGGCCGCGAGGGTCGCGGGTGAGGAGCGGCCGCACCCGCAGCGACAGGCCGGGCGCGTCGGCCTCGAGCCGCCGCACCAGCGGGGGCATCAGCAGTGCGGCCGTCGCATCGGCCATGGCCAGCACGAAGCTCTCGCGCGAGCCGGCCGCGTCGAACTCGCCGGTCTGCATCGCCGAGCGCAGCGTGTCGAGCGCGGCCCGCACCGCAGGCCACAGCTCGAGCGCCCGCGGCGTGGGCTGCACGCCATAGCCGGCGCGCACCACCAGCTCGTCGTGCAGCGCGTCGCGCAGCCGCCTGAGCGCATTGCTGACCGCCGGCTGCGTCATCGCCAGGTGGGCGCCGGCGCGGGTCAGGTTGCGCTCGGCCATCACTTCGTCGAAGACGCGCAACAGGTTCAGGTCGAGCGTCCGGAAGTTCACCGAGACCGGCGGCCGGGTGTCGGGGACGGACGGTCGACCCGCGAGGATGAATGGCTTGTCCATTCAATCATTCTAATGGCGAATGGTATGGATTCCGAACATCCATTGGAAAAGATTGCTGCGCTGCCGCATCGTGACTGCGTGGTCACCCGATTGCGGGCGACCCGACCCAGGAGCACCGAACATGACGACGATCCATATGGCCCCCGGCGCGAACGTGATCACCGGCACCACCCACGGCGGCATCGACCGGATGACCACCGGCGTGGCCCTGCTCTCCCGACTGGTCGCGGTCGGCATCCGCGGTCTGGACGTCTGGCGCGAAGCCCGCATCGACGCGCACAACGCGGCCGCGATGGTCGAGCTGGCCGCGCACGACCCGCGCGTGCTCGCCGAGCTGCGCGCCGCGCAGGACCGCGGGCACGATTGATCGGATCACCGGCCCGGCCTCGGCCGGCGCTGGGATACATGGGGGTCCGGCCAGGACGGCGGGCCCTCGGCAAGACCTCGACGCCTCGCTCGACCCGGCCACAGCGCCAAGTGCTTGGGGGTGAATACCTCTGAACAGCGGCACATCCGGAAGCAGTGAGCGCTCGCATCCGGATTGATCGACCCCTCCCAGCCGGCGCCGATCAGGGCCTCTGCGCGTGCGCTGCGGCCGCCGGATGGCGAGGCCGACGGGGACAGCGGTCGCACGGCGTGCAACCGGCACGCTCCGGAAACGGCGGCGAGGCGCGCGCACCCACGCATCCGGCCGTGTCGGTCCGACCCATTCGGCAAGGACCTTGTCGCGGGTTGGTCATACAATTGCGGCATGGCCAAGACCCTGTCCCGCAGCACGCTGCTCGCCCGCGACCTCCTCGGGCGCATCGCCCGGCGCGAACTGCGCCCTGGCGACCCCATCGACGTGCCCGCGCTCGGCCGACGCCACGGCGTCAGCCGAACGGTGGTGCGCGAGGCGCTGGCCGACCTGGGCGGCAAGGGGCTGGTCGTCGCACGGCCCAAGGTCGGCACGACGGTCGCTCCCGAGGCGGCCTGGAACCTGCTCGACCCGGTGCTGATCGCGGTCGCGATCACCGAGCCCGGACCCGACTCGATGCTGGCCGAGGCCACGGCGCTGCGCCGCATCATCGAGCCGGCGCTCGCCGCCGACGCCGCGCGCGAAGCCGGCCGCAGTCAGCACGCGACGATCCTGCAGTCGGTGCGAGCCTTGGCCGGCGCGGTCGGCTCGGCCGACGCCGCCGCCTGGACCGCGGCCGACGCCGCGCTCTACGCAGCCCTCGCCGACGCCTGCGGCAACCGCCTGCTGCGCTCGGTCGACCATGCACTCGAGCCGGTCCGCGCCGCCCACCGGCAGCGGCTGGCCGCGACCCAGCTCACCCGTGACGGCGCTGGCCCCGACCTCGTCCGCACGCTGACGCTGCAGAGCGCACTCGGACTGGCGGTGGTGCGGCGTGACGCCGAGGCGGCGGCGGTCCACGCGCTCGCGCTCGCCGAACTCGTGACGCCCGTCGCGCAGGTCCCGGCCCGAGTCGTCGCCGAGACGGCCCCGCAGCCCGCCGAGGGCGAGCAGACCCGGTCGACCCAGGCCGCGCCGCTCCAGGCCGGTGACCCCGCGACGGTGCCGGTCCGTGCGCCCGCTGCCCGGCCCGAGCCCGTCGAGCCGCCGGTCTTCGTGCCCGAGATCGCCGGCAACGACGAATGGCCCGAGACCGCCGTGCTCGTTCGCGATGCCGACCCCCTGGCGCCGCTGCGCCGCGGCCGCCTGGAGCCCGACGACGCGGCTCCGTTCGCCGTGCCGGCCCTGATGGCCGAGCCCGTGCGCGACGCCGCCCGGCGGGCCGCGCTGCGCTGAGCGCCGCCCCGGGCGCCGCGACCGGGCGCCTGATCGCCGTCCTGGCGGCGATCACCGCCGTCTCCCAGTTCCACCGCTCCTCGCTGGGCGTCATCGCGCCCGAGCTGGTCCGCGAGTTGTCGATCGGACCACAGGCCCTGGGCCTCGCCGGCGGCATGTTCTTCGTCGTGCTGATCGCGGTGCAGCTGCCGATCGGCGTGCTGCTCGACTGGATCGGCCCGCGGCGGCTGGTGGCCGGACTGACGGTGATCGCGGTGGTGGGCTCGCTGATGACCGCCGCCGCCCGCAGCGAGGCCTCGCTGATCGCGGCGCGTGCCGTCGTCGGCCTGGGCTGCGCGGCCCACTTCATGGCGGCCGTGCTGATGTGCTCGCGCTGGTTCTCCGGCGAGCGGCTGGGCACCGCGCTGTCGCGCGTGTTCGCGCTCAGCCAGCTCGGCAACCTGCTCGCGGGCTGGCCGCTCGCCGCCCTGGCCGCGGCCGCCGGCTGGCGGACCGCCTTCGTGCTGGCGGCGGCGACGACCGCGGCCGCGGGCGCGGCGTTCTGGTTCGGCATCCGGCAGGACCGGCCGGATGCCGTCGGAACCCCGCCCCCCGTGCCCGAGTCGCTCGGCGTCGTGCTGCGCGGCATCGGCGAGGTGCTGCGCGCACCCGGCCTGGTCCCGGTGGTGGCGATCCAGACCGTGGCCTATGCCGTCGTCTCGACGGTGCTCGGCCTGTGGGCGGGCCCCTACCTGCACGACGTGCACGGGCTCGACGGCGGCGAGCGCGGGCAGGTGCTGGCGGCGATGACCATCGCGCAGGTGATCGGCGTGCTCGTCTGCGGACCGCTCGATGCGCGCTTCAACACGCGCAAGCGCGTCGTGCTGACCGGCGGCACGCTGACGCTGGCGACGCTGGCGCTGCTGGCGCTCTGGCCGAGACCGCCGGTGGCGGTCGCGATCGGGCTGCTGATCGCGCTGTGCGGCGTCGCCAGCTACGGCGTGACCATCGTCGCGCACGGCCGCAGCCTCTTTCCCGATCGGCTCCTCGGGCGCGGGATGACCACGCTGAACCTCGCCCAGGTGGTCGGCGCCTCGGTGATGCCGGTGGCGACCGGCGCGGTGGCCGCGGCCTTCGCCGCCGATGCCGCGGACGGCTATCCGGAGCCCGCCTACCGGGCGATGTTCGCGGTCATCGGCGCGAGCCTGGCGGTGGGCCTGCTGCTGTATTCGCGCGGACCGGACGCACCGCCCCGTCCGGGCGAGCGCCCGGTCGCCGGGCCGCCCTAGTTCCCGATCGGCCGCGTCGGGTACACGGACGGGCTCGGGGACGGGCTCTGCGCCGGTGCGGCGCTGCGCAGCGGCGTCGCGACCGCCGCCGGCCGCACGCCCGCGGTGGACGCGGCCGTCGTCGCCTGCGACAGCACCTGCTCCAGGCGCTCGCCGGTCGCCGGCTTGGCCAGCACCTCGTCGGCACCAGCCTCGTACGAGCGCGCGACCTGTGTCACCTCGCCGGTGAGCACCACCACGCGCGAGCGCGGCAGCCCGCGCACGCGCTCGGCCTCGCGGATGGCCGCGATCAGCGTCACGCCGTCGCGGCCGGGCAGACCGAGGTCGGTCACCACGAAGGGCGTCGGCGAGGCCATCCAGAGGTCCAGCGCGTCCTCGGCGTCGTCCGCGGTGCACACGTCGTAGCCGAGCCGGACCATCTGGTGCTCGAGGGTGAACTGCACGACGCGATCGTCCTCGACCAGCAGCAGCCGGCCGCGCGTGGGCCCGCCGGCCGGCAGCTGCGGACGCACGAATCCGGCGTTCAGGTCCTCGAGCAGCGCGCCCCGCGCCTCGCCATCGTCGAGCCGCACCGGCAGCCGCAGCTCGCGCGTCAGGCCGCGCGCCGACGGCCCGGCGCTCAGCTGCAGCGCCCCCCCGAGCGCGCGGGCGAGGCGGCCGGCCCGCCACAGGCCGACCCCGGCCGCCGGATCGCTGGACAGGCTCGCGTCGGCGCTGACGTGGAGCGTGTCGTCGATCGCGGCCTGCAGCCGCCCGAGCATGCCGGCCTCGGGCGTCGGGCCGTCGTCGTGCACCGTGACCGTCAGCCAGGCGTCGATGCCGCCCGCGGTGATGCGACGGTAGCGCAGCTCGACGCGGACCTCGCCCTGCCCGAGCCGCAGGATCGCCTCGCGGATCATCGCGTCGGCGATCTGCCGCACCCGGAGCGGATCGATGCGCATGGAGGGGAACGGATGCTGAGGCACGAACAGCGCGAACGCGACCCGCCGGTCGGCCGCCTCGGAGGACGACTGCGAAGCGACCTCGCGCATCAGCGCGACGACGTCGGCACGCTGCGGCCGCGGATGCACGCGGCCCTGCTCGATCGCCTCGTAGTCGAGCGCATGCGAGAGCTGCGCGCCCAGGGCCGCCGCGGCGCGCCGGATGGCGGCCAGGTGCATGCGGGTGGCGGGCTCGAGCCGCAGCCCGCCGAGCAGGTCGATCGCGGCATCCAGCCCGCCGAGTTCCTCGCAGCCTTCGCGGCCCATCGCCGAGAAGTGGCGCGCACGCCGCTCGGCCGCCGCCCGCAGCGCCGCACGCTCCCGCTGCAGCAGGCTCTCGGCCCCGAGGCGAGCGGCCCGCTCGCGGCGCAGCGACCAGCCGACGACGCCCAGGGCGACCACGAGCGTGGCGACCAGCACGGCGAGGACGGCGCTCATCGGGTCACCGCCCGGTGCGCCTGCGGGGGCCGCGCGGGCCGTACCGCACGAGAGCGCGACCAGGCAGGTCATGCCTGCCCGGATCGCCCTCTCGATGCATCGGTCCGCCTTCACCATCGCCGCTCCACGTCTGGTGGGGGCACATTGTCGGCCTCCCCGCGGCACGCCGGCTGTCCGCAACCGTCAAGGAGTGCTAAGCCCTCGCGGCAGCAGGGCGACGTCGAGCGTCACTTGTAGAGCACCGCCGGCAGCCAGAGTCCGATCTCGGGGAACACGTACAGCAGCGCCAGCGCGATGACCTGGATCAGCATGAACGGGATCATGCCCATGAAGATCTGGTTGAGGGTCACGTGCGGCGGCGCCACGCCCTTCAGGTAGAAGGCGGCCATCGCCACCGGCGGCGACAGGAACGCCGTCTGCAGGTTCAGCGCCACCAGCAGGCCGAAGAACAGCGGATCGACGCCGAAGTTGTCGAGCAGCGGGATGAAGATCGGCATGAAGATGACGATGATCTCCGTCCACTCGAGCGGCCAACCGAGCAGGAAGATGATCGCCTGCGACAGCAGCAGGAACTGCACCTTCGACAGCCCGAGCGACATCACCCAGTTCTCGATCAGCTCCTGGCCGCCCAGCAGCGCGAACGCCGCCGAGAAGATCGACGAGCCGACGAACAGCCAGCAGACCATCGCGCTGGTCTTGGCGGTCAGGAACACCGACTCCTTGACCACGCTCATGTTGAGCTGGCGGTAGGCGCCCGCGAGCAGCACGCCGCCCAGCGATCCCACCGCAGCCGCCTCGGTCGGCGTGGCCAGACCGAAGACGATCGTGCCCAGCACCGCGAGGATCATGAAGGCCAGCGGGAAGAACGACGACAGCAGCATCTTGAAGACTTCGAGCCGCGTGAACGTCAGCACCGCGTAGTAGCCGACCACGACGGCCGACAGCACGCCGGCGACGATCCAGAACCACAGCGGCGCAGGCTTGCGCTCGGCCGCCACGGCGTCGGTCGCCGGGGTCGTCGCCGACTCGGCGGCCGGGGCCGGCACCGACGCCGCGCCCGAAGGCGGCGCGGCCGGCACGGCGGCGGACGACGGCGCCTCCGCGGCGGCCGGCTCCTTCGCGCCTTCGACGGACTTGGGTGCGTCCTCGGACGGCGGCTCGGCGAGCCCGCCCTCGACCTTGTCGCCCTCGCTTCCAGGCGGCTCGGCCAGCCCGCCGCCCTGCGGGGCGGCGTCCGATCCGCCCGCCCCCATCTCGACCAGGCCCGCGGTGTCGGCCACGACGTCCGGCGCGGTGGCGCTGCGCCACATCACCGTCAGCAGCACCGCGAGGAAGATCGCCGGCAGCGCGGCGATCAGCGCCTGGCGCATCACCTCGAGGAAGGGCACGCCGGCGTTGCGCGAGCCCTTGAGGGCACCGACCAGGCCGGGCAGCACCTTCGTGCTGACGCGGTCCTGCAGGGCCTGCGCGGTCGGCGTCAGCGGCACGTGGCGTTCGGCCGCGGTCAGCGGCGGCATCAGGTCCGGGCGCAGCTTGGCGAGCACGATGACGTAGACCACGTACAGGCCGGCCAGCATGATCCCGGGGAAGAACGCACCCGCGTACAGCTGCACGACCGACACGCCGGCGGTGGCGCCGTACACGATCAGCATCACCGACGGCGGGATCAGGATGCCCAGGCAGCCGCCGGCGGTGATCACGCCCGCCGACACCTGCACCGAGTAGCCGGCACGCAGCATCGCCGGCAGCGCGAGCAGGCCCATCAGCGTCACCACCGCGCCCACGATGCCGGTGGCCGTCGCGAACACCGCGCAGGTGAACAGCGTGGCGACCGCGAGCGAGCCCGGCACGCGCGCGAGCGACAGGTGCAGGCTGCGGAACAGCTTCTCGATCAGGTTCGCGCGCTCGACCAGGTACCCCATGAACACGAACAGCGGGATCGAGATCAGCACGTCGTTGCCCATCACCGCATACGCGCGCTGGACCATCAGGTCGAGCGTCTGGCCGAGCGCGAGATCGGGCGATCGCATCCGGTAGGCGATGAACGCGAAGATCATCCCCATGCCCATCAGCGTGAACGCCGTCGGGAAGCCGAGCATGATCGCCACGACGACCAGGCCGAGCATCAGCAGGCCGAGGTGGCCGCTGGTGAGGTTGCTCCAGGGCATCAGGAAGAGCACGCCCGCGACGATCATCCCCATGATCGCCAGGCCGAAATACATTTCGCGACGCATGGCTCAGCGCTCCCCGGCGGCGCTGACGGGGCCGACCGCGTGCGGCGCCTCGCCGTCGCGCGTCACCATCGCCTTGAGCTTCTCGACGTCGACCTCCTCGACGTCCTGCTCGCGCGAGGGCCACTCGCCGTCGCGCAGGCAGACGATGCAGCGCAGGATCTCGACGATGCCCTGCATCAGCAGCAGGCCGCCGGCGACCGGGATGACCGACTTGAAGAAGTACAGGGGCGGCCCGTCGGCGGTGATCGACGAATGCTCCTTGATGGCCCAGGACTCGCCCGCGAACGAGTAGCCGGCCCAGGCGAGCGCGCACACGCCGGGCAGGAAGAAGACGATGTAGAGCAGCAGGTCGAAGAAGGCCTGCGTGCGGGGCTTGAAGAAGCCGTACAGGATGTCGCCGCGCACGTGCCCGTTCTTGGACAGCGTGTAGGCGCCCGCCATCATGAACAGCGCACCGTACATCTGGATCTGCACGTCGAACGCCCAGGCGTGCGGGCTGTTCATCACGTAACGGGAGAACACCTCCCAGCAGATGAGGCCGGTCAGCGCGACGATCAGCCAGGCGAATGCCTGGCCCGCGTACGTGGAGACGCGGTCGACGGCGAGGAAGAATTTCTGCATGGACGGAACCCCGGGGCGACCGCCCCGCACTCGCGGACGTCGCCCGAACATCTAGTGGCCGGTGAAGGCACCGGCACCTGCTGCGATACGCCCCGCCGCAGGCGCGCCGGGGGTCTGGATCCGGGCCGCCGCACGCGGCGCTCGGGCCGTGCGCGGCGGTATCGCGAGCGGCGCGTGCGCGCCGCCCGCGCGGGCGTCAGCCCTTCTTGCCGAAGTAGTGCGTGTACGCCATGCGCCGGTTGACGTTGGTGTCCATGTCCCAGCGCACGACGCGCTCGGCGAACGCACGCTGCGACGCGACGATCTCGGCGAACAGCGGATCGCTCGACTTGGCCTTGACGACCTCGTCGTAGGTCTTGAGCTGCTGCTGCAGGATCGCGTCGGGCGTCTTGTAGAACTTCACGCCCTGCTTGGTCTGCATCTCCGCGTAGTCCTTGGAGTAGCGGTCGGCCGCCTTCCAGGACATGTCGGCCGAGGCGGCCTCGACGGCGTTGTCGATGATCGCCTTCATCTTGGGCGGCAGCGAATCGAGCTTGCCCTTGTTGAACATGATCTCGAACTGCTCGGCGTTCTGGTGGAAGCTCTGCAGCATGCAGACCTTGGCCACGTCCGGGAAGCCGAGCAGGCGGTCCGACGAGGCGTTGTTGAACTCGGCCGCATCCAGCAGACCGCGGTCCATCGCCGGGATGATCTCGCCGCCGGGCAGCGCGTTGACCGAGGCCCCCATCTTCGTGAACACGTCGATCGAGATGCCGACGGTCCGGTACTTCAGGCCCTTGATGTCCTCGACCTTGGCGATCGGCTTCTTGAACCAGCCGAGCGGCTGGGTCGGCATCGGGCCGTACACGTAGGAGTACACGCTGGCGCCGACCGCGGCGTACAGCTTGTCCAGCAGCTCCTTGCCGCCGCCGTACTTGTGCCAGGACAGCAGCATGTTCGAGTCCATGCCGAAGGCCGGGCCCGAGCCCCAGAGCGCGAGCGCGTTGTTCTTGCCGTAGTGGTAGGCGAGCACGCCGTGGCCGCCGTCGAGCGTGCCCTTGGAGACCGCGTCGAGCAGGCCGAAGGCCGGCACGACGGAACCCGCCGGCAGCACCTCGATCTTGAGCTCGCCACCGGTCATGTCGTTGACCTTCTTGGCGAAGTCGTTCGCGTACTCGTGGAAGATGTCCTTCGCCGGCCAGGTGCTCTGGAAGCGAAGCGAGGTGGTCTGCGCCTTGACGATGGCGGGGAAGCCGAGGGCGGCCGCGCCGCTCGCGGCGCCTGCGGTCGCGATGAACCGCCGACGCATGCCGGTCTGCTGGGTCATGGAATGTCTCCGTGGTGGGATGCGAATGGTAGGCGCGGCCGGCCCGGCTGTCACGCAGATCCCGAGCGCGCCGGCGGGCCATGGCCGCCGGAGACGCCCCGCCGCGGGCCGATCGGCGCTCAGAAGAAGCCCACGCCCACCTGGAAGAGCTTCTCGACGCGCGGGATCATCCGCTTGTTGGCGACGAAGACGATGACATGGTCCTCGGGCTCGATCACCGTGTCGTGGTGGGCGATGATCACCTCGGAGCGGTTGCCCGGCGCCTGTCGGACGATCGCCCCGATGGTGGTGCCCGGCGGCAGGTCGAGCTGCTCGATGCGCCGCCCGACCACCTTGCTCGAGCGCGGATCGCCATGCGCGATCGCCTCGAGCGCCTCGGCCGCCCCGCGCCGCAGCGAATGCACGGCGGCCACGTCGCCGCGCCGCACGTGCGCGAGCAGTTCGCCGATCGTCGCCTGCGCCGGCACGATCGCGATGTCGATCTTGCCGCCCTCCACCAGGTCGGCGTAGGCGCGCCGGTTGATCAGCGCGATCACGCGGCGCGCGCCCATCTTCTTCGCGAGCAGCGAGGACATGATGTTGTCCTCGTCGTCGGAGGTGAGCGCGCAGAACAGGTCCATCTCGCCGACGCTCTCCTCCTCGAGGAGGTCCTCGTCGGTCGCGTCGCCGTTGAGCACCAGCACGTTCGAGGGCAGCATCGCGGCGAGCTGCTCGCAGCGCTTGACGTCGGGCTCGATGATCCGCACGTCGATGCGGCCCGCCAACCGCTGCGCGAGCCGCATCCCGATGCGCCCGCCACCGGCGAGCATCACCCGGCGCACCGGCTTGTCCATCTTGCGCAGCTCGGTCATCACCGTGCGGATGTGCTCGGTCGCGGCCAGCACGAACACCTCGTCGCCCGGCTCGATCATCGTGTCGCCGTCGGGGTAGACCGCCCCCTCCCCGCGGAAGATCGCGACGATCCGCGAGTCGACCTGTGGAATGTGCGACTTGATGTCCCGGATCGGCTTGCCCACCAGCAGGCCGCCCGGATGCGCGCGCACCGCGATCAGGCAGGCCGCGCCGCCTGCGAACTCCAGCACCTGCAGCGCCTCGGGGAACTCGACCAGCTTCGCGACGTAGTCGGTGACGGTCTTCTCGGGGACGATCAGGTGATTCACCGAGAACGCGCCGTCGCCGACCAGCTCGGGGTTGTCCTGGAAGTCGGCGGCCCGGACCCGCGCGATGCGTGTCGGCACGTTGAAGACCTGGGCCGCGAGGTGGCAGGCGACGAGGTTGGTCTCGTCGCTCTGCGTCGTGGCGATCACCATGTCGGCGTCGTCGGTGCCGGCCGCGCGCAGCGTCGAGGGCTGCGCGGCGTTGCCCACCACCGTGCGCAGGTCGAGCCGGTCCTGCAGCTCGGCCAGACGCGCCGCATCGGTGTCGATGACGGTGATGTCGTTCTGTTCGGAGACGAGGCTCTCCGCGACCGACGCGCCGACCCGCCCGGCGCCGAGGATGACGATCTTCAAGTCATCACTGCGGGGTCTGCGCACCCTTGCGGTACGCGCCCTTCGACAGGTCGATGCCGAGCTGCTTGAGCTTGCGGTACAGGTGCGTGCGCTCGAGCCCGGTCTTCTCGGCCACCCGCGTCATCGAGCCGTGCTCGCGCGACAGGTGGTGCTCGAAATAGGCACGCTCGAAGGCATCGCGCGCCTCGCGCAGCGGCAGGTCGAGCGGCAGTTCGCGGACCGCCGCGGGCGAGCCGCCGGGGCCGGCCACCGGTGCGGTCAGGAACTGGGCCGAGGGCGACATCAGCGGCACGTTCGGGCCGCTGTTGGCGCCGACCGGCAGCATGGTGATCATCGGCACGCCGGCGCTGCTGGCGGCCAGCGGGTGGTAGACCTGGGGCGCGACCTTGGGGGCGCTCTGCGCACGGCCCCGCGCGAGCCCCTGCTCGACCGCCTTGAGCAGCTTCTGCAGGGCGATCGGCTTCTCGAGGAAATCGAGCGCACCGATGCGGGTGGCCTCGACCGCGGTGTCGATCGTGGCGTGGCCGGACATCATGATCACCGGCATCGTCAGCTTGCCGCCGTTTGCCCATTCCTTGAGCAGCGTCACGCCGTCGGTGTCGGGCATCCAGATGTCGAGCAGCACGAGGTCGATCGGGGTGTGCTCCCGCGACTCGCGGGCCTGTTGTGCGTTTTCGGCGAGATGGACCGAGTGTCCCTCGTCACCGAGGATCTCGGACAGCAACTCCCGGATCCCGACCTCGTCGTCAACGACCAGAATTTCCGCCATGGCTTCCTAGCTGTCGGCCGGCCTGACCGGACCGACGGCCGGCGGCTGACTCGTTTCAAGTGTTGTGTGCGCGCCGCAATTGTCGTCGCTTTTGGCCAATCTCGTAAATAGCAGGCTGACCGAGGCGCCGGTGATGCCGCCCTCGGCGTCCGCGCGATTCACCGCGTCGATGCGCGCACCGTGCTCCTCGACGATCTTGCGGACGATGGCCAGGCCGAGTCCGGTGCCCTTGGGCTTGGTCGTCACATAGGGCTCGAACACGCGGGCGAGCGAGCCGGTCGGGAAGCCCGGGCCGTCGTCGCGGACCACCAGCCGAACCCCCGCGATCGCCCCGCTGCGGCGGACCGGCTCGGTGAGCACCTCGATCGCGCGCCGTGGCTGCTTCTCCGTGGCTTCGAGCGCATTCTTGACGAGGTTGTGGATCACCTGCCGAAGCTGCGAGGCATCGCCGAGGATCGCGGGCAGGCCCGGCGCGAGCTCTGCGTGGAGCCCGCCGGAGGCCTCGATCGGCGCGTAGAGCCCCAGCACGTCCTGCACCAGCACGTTCAGGTCGAGCGGCGCGAGGCGGGCTGCGGGCAGCCGCGCGTAGTCACGGAACTCGTCGACCATCAGCTTCAGCGCACCCACCTGATTGACAATCGTTTGCGAACTGCGCGCCAGCAGCTCGGCCTCGGCGGGCGGGAGCTTGTCGGCGAGCCGGTGCTGCAGGCGCTCGGCGGCGAGCTGGATCGGGGTCAGCGGATTCTTGATCTCATGGGCGAGGCGCCGAGCCACCTCGCTCCAGGCGACCGCGCGCTGTGCGGACACCACCTCGCTCACGTCGTCGAACACCACCAGCCAGCCGCGCTGCGGGCTGGGCAGGCGCGCGCCGCGCACCAGCAGCGTCAGCGCCGGCGCGTCGTCGGGGCGGGCCTCGGCGCGGCGCTCGGAGCCCGGCCCGTCGCGCCGGAAGACGAGCTGGCGCTGCCAGCCGAGGTGGGCGCCCTCGTCGAGCTCGGCGAAGGCCGCGAGGATCTGCGGCGCGGCCTCGGCCAGTCGGGGCACCTCTTCGAGCCGGCGCCCCGCCATGCCCTGCGCGCCGACCTCGAGGATGCGCTCGGCGCCCACGTTGGCGAGCGACACGCGGAAGTCCTCGTCGAGCACGATGACACCGGCGGTCAGGTTGGCGAGCACGCTGGCGAGCCGCGTGTTCGCTCGCTCGAGCTCGTCCTGGTTGCGCTCGACCAGCGCGCGCGCCTCCTCGAGCTGGCGGGTCATCGCGTTGAACGACTGCGTGAGGACGCCGAGCTCGTCGCGTCCGGTGTAGTCCTTGACCGGCCGGAAGTCGCCCTCGGCGACCGCGCGCGTGCCCGCGGCGATCATCGACAGCGGGCCGGTCATCCAGCCGGCCAGCAGGAACGACGCGGCGATCGACGAGAAGACCGTCAGCAGCAGCGTCACGGTCATCGTGATGCGGAAGATCCGCTTGAGCCCGGCCCGCGACAGCGACAGCTGCTGGTAGTCGCGCCAGCCCTGCTGGATCGCCTCCGCGTTCTCGGCGAGGGTGGGCGGCACGGGCTGCACCAGCTGCAGCAGCCTCAGCTCCTCGCCGAGCTGCCCGCCCAGCGGGATCGACTGCACGACGCGCAGCTTGAGCCCGCGCGGCTCGCCGCCGGTACCCGCCTCGGCCGCCTCGGCCGGCTCGACCGCCGCGTACAGCCGGGCCCCGCGCGCCTGGCGAAGCGCCGTCGGCGACGGCAGGTCCGGCACCAGGCTGGCGTACGCGCCGCCGCTCGCCACCAGGATGCGGCCGCTGCCGGTGAGGATGACCGCCTCCTGCGCGCCGGCCCGCTCGCGCATCCGGTTGAGCGTCGGCGCCCACTGGTTCTGCGGCACGTCGGCGAGCTCGCCCGCCATCGAGCGGGTCTTGGCCTGCAGGTCCACGAGCAGGGAGTCGAGCGACGCGCGCCCGAGCGACAGGCCCGACTCGAGCGCGCGCTCCATCGGCACGTCGTACCAGGACTCGACCGAGCGGCCGAGGAACTGCACGGCCACCGCGAAGATCAGCCCGACCGGCACCAGCGTCATCACCACGAAGGCGAGCGCGAGCCGCACCATCAGCCGGGTGCCGAACAGGCCGGCCCGCCAGCGCTGCCACAGCCGCCGAGCGAGCTCGGCGGCCAGCAGCAGCAGCGCGATGCCGATGGCGACGTTCAGCCCGAGCAGCAGCCCGTAGTGGCTCTCGAGCAGCCGGTCGTTGCCGCTGGCCACCGCGAGCATCGCGAGCAGGACCGCGGCGAGCGCGACCGACACGAAGAGCGCATAGCGCAGCGCCCGCGTCACGGTGCGCTTCGAGGGGTCTCCGGCGTGAAGGGGAACCGCTTCCATTCAGATTGCGGGTTCCAGTCCCGGTTGGTGAGCGCGGTGATCTGGAAGGGCTTGGGCAGCTGGTTGGTATCGAGCCGCAGCCGCAGCCAGCCCTCGTAGGAAACGCCGCCGCGGGTACGGTCCCGCGGCATCACCCGCCACCCCCGCAGACGCGACATCGCGTCGAGGGCCTCGGGCAGCGACCCGTGGGCCTGGGGCACCCCGTTGAGGAGCACCCGGTACTGGCGGGTCAGCGCATGATAGGACAGACGGTGAGTCTGGGTCGCCAGCGCGGTCCGCTCGTCCCACCAGTACCAGCGCGGGCGCAGCAGCTCGAACTCGACCAGGAAGTACAGCGGGACGCCCTTGTTGACTGCCTCCTCGAGCTGCGGGCTCAGCGACAGCGCGAAATCGGCCGACAGCAGCCAGGCCTCGCCGTCCGAGGACGGCTCGACTCCGACGTTGAGCACGTCGATCGTGTCGGCGGATCGGGCGGCGGGCAACCACGCCAGCAGCGCTGCCGTCGACAGCGCCGCGATGGCGGTGCGTCGCTTCACTGTCGTCTGGTCAGGCAGGCATAGAAGAAGCCATCGTGCTCTCGCATCGCCCCGGACTGTGGCAGCAATTGGGCGACTGGCTCCCTGAGTCCATCGGGCCAGACCCAGTCGAGCGGCTGGCGCACGCAATCCGTGCGGGACTCGAAGAAGCGCTGCACAACCGCTTCGCCCTCGTCCGGAAACACCGAGCAGGTGACGTAGAGCAATTTACCATTCGGACCCAGAAGGGGCCAAAGCGCCTCCAGCATTCGCCCCTGCTGCAGGACGAGTGTGGCGATATCGCGACGCCGCCGCAGCCACCTCGCATCCGGGTGGCGGCGCACGATGCCCGATGCGCTGCACGGGGCATCGAGCAGGATCCGGTCGAACGGCCGTCCGTCCCACCAGGACTGCGGGCGCGACGCATCGGCGGCCCGCACCTCGACACGGCCCCCGGCGGCCGGCAGCCGCAGCCGTGCGAGCGTCTGCTCGATCCGCTGGCAGCGAGCCGCGTCGACGTCGATCGCCAGCAGATCGATGTCCGCCAGCTCGAGCAGGTGGGCGGTCTTGCCGCCGGGCGCGGCGCAGGCGTCGAGCACGCGCTGGCCGGGCGCGAGGTCGAGCAGGCGGGCGGCGAGCTGCGCGCCCGCGTCCTGCACGGACAGCTCGCCTTCGGCGAAACCGGGAATGGCGTCGACCGGCAGCGCCCGCTCGAGCGCGAGGGCCTCGGGCCCGACGCGCCGCGTCGGCACGCCGGCGGCCGCGAGCCGTGCGGCAAGGGTCTCGGGCTCGCCGCGGCGGCGGTTCGCCCGCAGCACCATCGGCGCCTGCAGGTTGCCGGCCTCGGCGATCGACTGCCAGCGATCCGGCCAGGCCTCGGCCAGCATCCGCAGCCACCAGTCGGGATGGTCGAAGCGGGCGACCGGATCGTCCGCGAGCTCGGCGAGCAGGGCATCGCGCTCGCGGCCGAAGCGGCGCAGGGTCGCATTCAGGAAACCGGCGGCAGCGCCCCCCGGACCGCGCGACAGGCTGCGGGCCGCGGCCACCGCCTGGTCCACGACGATCGCGGCGGGCCGGATCGGCTCGAGCAGCTGCGCGAGCGCGACCAGCTGCAGCGCGGCCATCCTCGGCATCGGCCGGCGCGAGTTCAGACGGGCGGCGAGCGCCTGCAGTCGGCCGAGCCGGCGCACCGCGTGGTACGCCATGTCCCGGGCCGGCGCTCGCGAGGCGGGCGGCAGCGACGCGGTCCGTGCATCGAGCGCGTCGGGCAACCGGTGCCCCGCGAGCAGGTCCGACACCGCCTCGGCGGCGGCGAGCATCTCGCGCGACAGCGCCGCGCGCGGTGCACCGGCTTCGCTTCGCGCGACGGGCACGCGCGCGGCGCCCGGCCCGCGCGCGCCCTCCGGCTCCTGCAGCGTGTGGGGATCGCTCATCTGCAGCGCGTCGTCATCGGCACGGCCTCCTGGAAGGCGGGCGGCGGCCCGGGCATCTCGCCCGGCCGAACGCCCGTACCCTGGGACAGATGGTGCCCGGCCGAGCAGGGTTCAAGGTCCGGCTGGCCCGAGGCGATCGCCCGCGCGCAGCGGGAAGCCGGCGAGGAACTCGCGTGCCGGCAGACGCCGCCCGCCGGGACGCTGCAGCTCGAGGAGCGCGACCGCACCGCCGCCGCCGCAGGCCACGGTCACCGCGTCACCGCCGGCCGCCAGCACGGTGCCGGGCACCGCGTCGGCCGCCCCGTCGGGACGGGTGGCCGCGCGCGCCTTCCAGACCTTGAGCACGGTGCCCGGCGTGCCCGCGGCCGCGGTGGTGCTGCCCGGCACCGGGTCGAACGCGCGGATCTGGTCGACGATCGCGCGCGTCGGGCCCGACCAGTCGATCGGCGAGTCGGCACGGCCGAGCTTCTGCGCGTAGGTCACGCCCTCGGCGGGCTGAGGCTGCAGCGGCAGCGTGCCCGCGGCCAGCCGGTCGATCGCCTCGACGATCGCCTGCGCGCCGAGCACGGCGAGCGCATCGTGCACCATGCCGCCGGTGTCCTCGGGGCCGATCGGGCAGGTGTGCACGAGCCGCATCGGGCCGGTGTCGAGGCCCGCGTCCATCTGCATGATCGTGATGCCCGTGGACGCATCGCCCGCCTGCACGGCACGCTGGATCGGTGCCGCGCCGCGCCAGCGGGGCAGCAGCGACGCGTGGATGTTCAGGCAGCCCAGCGGCGGGATCGCGAGCACCTCGGCCGGCAGGATCAGGCCGTAGGCGGCGACCACCATCGCGTCGGCGCCCACCGCGCGCAGCCGCTCCCAGGCCTCGGCATCGCGAAGGGTCGCCGGCTGCCACACCTGCAGGCCGTGCTCGAGCGCCCACTGCTTGACCGGGCTCGCGAGCAGCTGCTGGCCGCGCTGCGCCGGCTTGTCGGGCCGGGTCAGCACGAGCACGATCTCGTGACCGGCCTCGACCAGCGCCGCGAGCGCGCGCTGCGCGAACACCGGCGTTCCGGCGAAGACCAGGTTCATCGTCGAGGACGGGCGGGTGGGGCGCCGCCCGCTGCGGGGGCGGCGCGGGGCGCTGCGGCGCTCAGGCAACCTGCCGGTCGAGCTTGGCCATCTTGCTCTTGATGCGGCTCTGCTTCAGGCGCGACAGGTACTGCACGAACACCTTGCCCTGCAGGTGGTCCATCTCGTGCTGGATGCAGACCGCGAGCAGCCCCTCGGCCTCGAGCTCGAAGGTCTCGCCGCGCACGTTCAGCGCGCGCACGGTGATGTGCCCGGGACGCTCGACGTCGTCGTAGATGCCGGGTACCGACAGACAGCCTTCCTCGTAGGTCTTCTTCTCGCCCCCGCTCGCGACAATCTCGGGGTTGATGAGGACGAGCAGGTCGTTCTTGTCCTCCGACGTGTCGATCACGATCACGCGCTCGTGCACGTCGACCTGCGTGGCGGCCAGCCCGATGCCGGGTGCGGCGTACATGGTGTCGGCCATGTCCTGCACCAGGCGTCGGATGCGGTCGTCGACGGACGATACGGGGCTCGCCACCTTGTGGAGGCGGGCGTCGGGGTAGCGAAGGATGTCAAGCACGGCCATCGGACTAGACCTACCGTTCGAACTCGGGTGCGCGAAACCGTTTCTGAATCGACGTACTATCGGGGGAATTCGGGGCGGGACCGGCGCGATTCAACTTCCGGCCGATGACCCCGAAGCCGACCGGACCCATCGTCGGGAGAGGACTCCGCCCTCCGGCACGGATCCGGGCACGCACCACGAAAGTTGATCAGGCAGCGCGAACATGCTCAAAAAGTCTATCACGCGGGTCCTCGGCTGCGCAGCCTGGCTGCTGGCCGGAGCCGCTTTCGCGCAGAGCGCGACCGCGCCGCTGGAGCTCGCACCCGATGCGCCCGACAAGCACGTGGTCGTGCGAGGCGACACCCTCTGGGACATCTCCGGCAAGTTCCTCAAGACCCCGTGGCGCTGGCCCGAGGTCTGGCAGCTGAACCGCGAGCAGATCGCCAATCCGCACCTGATCTACCCCGGTGACATCGTCTACCTCGACCGCACGGGCGCCGAGCCCCGGCTGCGGCTCGGCCGATCGGTGGACGGCGTGGCCTCGGCCAGCGGCGAGACCACGCAACGGGCCGAGCCGATGGTCCGCTCCGCGCCGCTCGACCGCAACGCCATCCCGACGATGAACCTCGCCGCGATCCAGGTCTTCCTGAACCGGCCGATGATCGTCGAGGAACAGGGACTGAAGTCGCACCCGCGGGTCATCGCCACCCAGGACGGCCGGGTCTACCTGAGCCGGGGCGACGTCGCCTACGCGCGCGGCGTCACCGACGCGACGGTCAGGGACTGGCACGTCTACCGTCCCGCCAAGCCGCTGATCGACCCGAGCACCCGCCAGCCGCTCGGCTGGGAGACGCTGTACGTCGGCGCAGCCGAAATGGTCCGCCCGGGCGATCCGGCGACCTTCCGCATCCAGTCCAACTCCGAGGAGATCGGCGAGGGCGACCGGCTGATGCCCGCGACCCGTGCCCAGGTCCCCACGGTCGCGCCGCGTCCGCCGGCGGTGCCGGTCGACGGCCGCATCGTGTCGGTCTACCGGGGCGTCGACCAGGTCGGGAAGTTCAGCGTCGTGGGCCTGTCGCTCGGCCAGCAGCAGGGCCTGGAAGTCGGCCACGTGCTGCAGGTCCAGAGCACCGGCCGCACGGTGCTCGACCGGGACACCAAGGAGCAGGTGCGACTGCCCAACGAACCGATCGGGCAACTGCTGGTGTTCCGCGTCTTCGACCGGGTCGCCTACGGCCTGATCGTCGCCGCGTCGATGCCGATCTCCGTCGGAGCGACGGTCACCAATCCCTGAGCCTCCTCGGGGAGGGCCGGACGTGCCCCTCGCGCCGGACGACGCACAAGACCTCGAGCACTGGCTCCGCCTGGCACTGACGCCCGGCGTCGGGCCGGTCGGTGCCCGTGCCTTGCTCGAGCAGTTCGGCCTGCCGCATGCGATCTTCGAGTCCGGCGGCGGGCTGCTCGACGAGGTGGCCGGCGGCCGGCTCGCCGCAGCGCTGCGTGCGCGGGACCCCGAGCGCGAGCGGCGCATCGAGCATGCCCTCGAATGGGCGCAAGCCGCCCGGCACCATCTGGTCACGCTCGCCGACGCCGACTATCCGCCGATGCTGCTGCGGATCGCCGATGCGCCGCCGCTGCTCTACGTGGTCGGACAGCGCGAGGCGCTGACGCGGCCGGCGGTCGCGATCGTCGGGTCGCGCAATCCCACCGCGGCCGGCGTCGCCAATGCACGGGCCTTCGGGCATGCGCTGTCCCGCGCAGGCTGGACAGTGGCCAGCGGCCTGGCGCTCGGTGTCGACGGCGCCGCGCACGACGGGGCGCTCGAAGGCGGCGCTGGAACGATCGCAGTCGTGGGCACAGGCGCCGACGTCGTCTATCCGTCGCGCCACCGTCGGCTCGCCGAGCGGATCGCGGACGATGGCGCGGTCGTCTCCGAGTTCCCGCTCGGCACCGAGCCCTCGGCCGGACAGTTTCCGAGGCGCAACCGGCTGATCGCAGGCATGTCGCATGGCGTGCTGGTGGTCGAAGCCGCGCTGCACAGCGGCTCGCTGATCACCGCGCGTCAGGCCGGCGAGTTCGGCCGCGACGTCTTCGCGATCCCGGGCTCCATCCATTCCCCGCTCTCCCGGGGCTGCCATGCCCTGATCCGCCAGGGCGCGGTGCTGGTGGAGAGCGCGGAAGACCTGCTCGACGAGTTGCCCCGGCAGGACACCGACGAGCACCTCCGGACACGCCCGATGTCAGCAAGCGCTCACAGTGGCCCCGAGCTCCTCACCGAGCGCATCGAGATCCCGGAACAGGATCCGATCCTGGCTGCAGTCGGCCATGAACCGGTCCTGCCGGACACGCTCGCCGAACACCTCGGGCTGGCGGCGGGGGACATGGTCGCGCGGCTGGTCGTGCTGGAGCTCTCCGGGCGGCTGCAGCGGCTGCCCGACGGGCGGGTGGTCCGACCCCCTCCCATCGGCTGACTTGCTTCCGCGCCGATCCGGCTCTTATGATTGGCGCCCCCTGAAACCGGTCGACCCCTTGTAGCCGAGCGCTGCAGACGGCCGGTTCTCACTCACCAGGATCCGATGGGAAAAGCCCTGATCATCGCCGAGAAGCCCTCCGTGGCCGCCGACATCGCGCGGGCGCTGGGCGGCTTCACCAAGCAGGGCGACTACTTCGAGAGCGACGAGTTCGTCCTGTCGTCGGCGGTCGGCCACCTGGTCGAGATCGCCGCGCCGGAGCAGTACGAGGTCAAGCGCGGGAAGTGGTCTTTCGCCAATTTGCCGGTCATCCCGCCCGAGTTCGATCTCAAGCCGATCGAGAAGAGCGCGGACCGGCTCAAGCTGCTGACCCGACTGATCAAGCGCAAGGACGTCGACGCGCTGGTCAACGCCTGCGACGCCGGGCGCGAGGGCGAGCTGATCTTCCGGCTGATCGTCCAGCACGCGAACGCCCGGCAGCCGATCCGCCGCCTCTGGCTGCAGTCGATGACGACCGGCGCGATCCGCGACGGCTTCAACTCGCTGCGCGAGGACGGGCAGATGCTGCCGCTCGCCGACGCCGCCCGCTGCCGCTCCGAGGCCGACTGGCTGGTCGGCATCAACGGCACGCGCGCGATGACCGCGTTCAACTCGCGTGACGGCGGCTTCTACCTGACCACCGTTGGCCGGGTGCAGACCCCGACGCTGACGATCGTCGTCGAGCGCGAGGAGCGGATCCGCAAGTTCGTGCCGCGGGCCTACTTCGAGGTCAAGGCGACCTTCGGTGCGAAGGCCGGCACCTACGAGGGACGCTGGTTCGATCCGGCGTTCCAGCGCAATCCGGCCGACGCCGACCTGCGGGCCGAGCGGCTCTGGGACGGCGACCGTGCGCGCTCGATCGTCGCCGACTGCGAGGGCAAGGCCGGTACCGTCACCGAGGAGTCGCGCCCGACCACGCAGGCCGCGCCGGCGCTCTTCGACCTGACCAGCCTGCAGCGCGACGCCAACGGACGCTTCGGCTTCTCGGCGAAGACCACGCTGTCGCTGGCCCAGGCGCTGTACGAGAAGCACAAGGTCCTGACCTACCCGCGGACCGACTCCAAGGCACTGCCCGAGGACTACGTCGGCACCGTCCGCCAGACGATGGAGATGCTGGCCGACGTGCATCCGTACGGGCAGTTCTCGAAGCAGGTCCTCAAGAACGACTGGATCAAGCCCGCCAACAAGCGCATCTTCGACAACACGAAGATCTCCGACCACCACGCGATCATCCCGACGCTGCAGGCGCCCAAGGCGCTGTCGGACGCCGAGCAGAAGGTCTACGACCTGGTGGTCAAGCGCTTCCTGTCGGTGTTCTTCCCGTCGGCCGAGTTCCGCATCACGACGCGGATCACCACGGTCGAGACACACGCGTTCAAGACCGAGGGCAAGGTCCTGGTCAACGCCGGCTGGCTCGCGATCCACGGCCGCGAGGCGATCGAGCAGAAGTCGGGCAAGGACGCCGAGGAAGGCTCGGGCACGCTGGTCGCGGTCGAGCCGGACGAGATCGTGCGCACCGACGCCATCGAGGCGCTGTCGCTGGCCACCCGGCCGCCGGCGCGCTTCAACGAGGCGACGCTGCTGTCTGCGATGGAAGGCGCGGGCAAGCTCGTCGACGACGAGGACCTGCGCGAGGCCATGGGCACCAAGGGTCTGGGCACGCCGGCGACGCGGGCGCAGGTGATCGAGGGCCTGATCAACGAGAACTACCTGATCCGCGAGGGCCGGGACCTGATCCCGACGGCCAAGGCGTTCCAGCTGCTGACGCTGCTCCGCGGCCTGGGCGTGGCCGAGCTCACGATGCCCGAGCTGACCGGCGAGTGGGAGTACAAGCTCTCGCAGATGGAGCGCGGCCAGCTCGATCGCGATGCGTTCATGCGCGAGATCGCGGAGATGACCGAGCACATCGTCGCGCGCGCCAAGGGCTACGGCCCGACGGACGTGCCCGGCGACTACGCGACGCTGACCGAGCCGTGCCCGCGCTGCGGCAGCGTGGCCAAGGAGAACTACCGGCGCTTCGCGTGCACGGCCTGCGACTGGTCGATCACCAAGTCGCCGTCCTCGCGCCTGCTCGAGCCGAGCGAGGCCGAGCAGCTGATGCGCGACAAGACGATCGGCCCGCTGCACGGCTTCCGCAGCAAGATGGGGCGGCCGTTCTCGGCGATCATCAAGCTCGCCGAGCCGGACTGGAAGCTCGAGTTCGACTTCGGCCAGTCCGACGCGGGCGATGACGACGAGCCGGTCGACTTCTCGGCCCAGGAGCCGGTGGGCGCCTGCCCGCGCTGCCAGTCGCGGGTCTACGAGCACGGGATGAGCTACGTCTGCGAGAAATCGGTCGGCGCGGGGCGCACCTGCGACTTCCGCTCCGGCAAGGTGATCCTGCAGCAGCCTGTCGAGCGCGAGCAGATGGCCAAGCTGCTGTCGGAGGGCCGCACCGCGCTGCTCGACGGCTTCGTCTCCTCGCGCACGCGTCGGCGCTTCAAGGCCTTCCTGGTTCGCCAGCCCGACGGCAAGGTCGGCTTCGAGTTCCAGGCATCGGCACCGCGCCCGGGCAAGCCGGGGGCCAAGCCCGCGGCGGCTGCGGACGGCGTCGAGGGGCAGGACGTCGGCGGCGCCGTCGCAACGGCCAAGGTCACGAAGGTCGCCCCCGCCAGGGCGGCCGCGGCCCGCGCCGCGCCGGCGAAGGCGGCACCGGCAGCCAAGCCGGCTGCGAAGCCGGCGGCCGCCAGGAAGCCGGCAGCTCGCACGCCTGCGGCCAAGACCGCCGCAGCGAAGACCGCAGCAGCGAAGACCCCGGCCGCGAAGAAGCCCGCCGCGACCAAGGCTTCAGCCACCGGCGCGGCGATCCGAACCGCCGTGCCACGACTGCGCAAGGCTGGCTGAGGGCCCGGGGCGGCCTGTCCTCGGCTGTCCTCGGCTGTCTTCGGCTGTCCGCGGCTGTCCGCGGCTGTCCGCGCCTGCCTGCCCCCGACCGCACCGCCGCCGACCGCGGTGCGGGGCCGGCATGGTGCCGAGGCCCCGTGCTGGGGCATGCCGGCCGGGCAGCGGGCCGTCGGGCAAGCCGCCTCTACGATCCGCCAGCCCCGTGCCCGCATTGCGGTGGCGCGCGGCAGATCCCCTCCGGCCTGTGCGGCGCGCTCGTTTGGCACGGTTCCTGCGTGACGCCTCCGTCTCCGTGAACCGGCGCCTGCGCGTCCCGTGATGAAGAAGACTCTGCTCAAGGGCGGTCGGGTCATCGACCCCGGCTGCGACCGTGACGGCCGTTTCGACCTGCTGGTCGAGGACGGCCGCATCGCCGCGATCGGCCCTGGGCTGCCCGTGCCGCCCGGCCCGGGCACCGAGGTCGTCGACTGCAGCGGCCGGCTCGTGCTGCCGGGTCTGATCGACACCCACGCGCACGTCTACGAGGGCGTCACCGGCCGCTTCGGCCTGAACGCGGACCTGTGCGGCGTGCAGTCGGGCGTGACGACACTGATCGACCAGGGCGGGGCGAGCTGCATCACGCTGCCGGGCTTCAGGCGCTTCGTGGCCGAGCCCTCGCACACCCGCGTGCTGTCGTTCCTGTCGGCCTACCTGGTGGGCGGCCTGGAGGGGCACTACTACCCGGAGCTCTATCGCCCGGACTGCCTGGATGTCGCAGCCACCGTGAAGGCCGCGCGCAGCAATCCCGACCTCGTGCGCGGCCTGAAGGCGCACGCCGAGATCGGCGGCTTCGCGCGCTGGGGGCTGGACGTGATGCGCCTGGCCTCGCGGATGGGGCGCGAGGCCTCGCTGCCGCTCTACATCCACTTCGGGCAGCTCTGGCCGCGGCCGGAGCAGGGCGGCCTCGCGGTCGATCCCGACTCGATCTTCGGGCAGGTGGTCGAGACCCTCAAGCCCGGCGACGTTCTCGCCCATCCGTTCAGCCGCCATCCGGGCGGCTTCGTCGAGCTCGACGGCCGCTTGCACCCGCTGGTGCACGAGGCGGTGGCGCGCGGCCTGAAGATCGACGTCGGCCACGGCTCGCACTTCAGTTACCGGACCGCGCGCATCGTGCTCGACGCGGGCGTGCTTCCGGACACGCTGGGCGCGGACATGCACGGCTACAACACGACGGTGGCCGCGCCCCCGGGCACACCCGAGGTCCATCCGGACGAGGGCGATCACCTGTTCAAGGGCGCAGTCCGCTTCAGCCTGGTCTCGGCGATGACGAGCATGCTGGCGCTCGGACTGCCGCTCGCTCACGTGGTCGACATGGTGACCCGCAACGCGGCGAGGATGGTCGGCCTCGAGGGCGAGCTGGGGACGCTGAAGGTCGGCGGCGTGGCCGACGTCACCGTGCTGGCCGACGAGACCGGGCGCTGGGCGCTGCGCGACAACGAGGGCACGCAGCTCGTCGCCGAGCGGCTGCTGCGCCCGCTGTTCTGCCTGCGGGCGGGCGTGCGCTTCGACGCCGGCGCCTCGATCCTGCCCTGGCCGCAGGCCGCCTGATGAAGCAGAGGCCGCCCTGATGGCGCCGGCCGGGCCCGGCGCCGGGCTCAGGACCCGCTCAGGCGGGCCGCAGCCACAGCCCCAGGGCGACCCGTTCGGCATCCGTGAGCGCGTCGACGTCGACGCCGTCGAGTCGCTCCCAGATCAGCCGGCCGTAGAGCGCCCCGAGCGTGGCGACCTCCAGCGTCAGTGACGACTCGGCGCCGCTGGCGGGCTGTGCCGCGCGGGCACGGTTGATCGCGGCCTCGAGCTCGGCGATCGAGATGCGGCGAGGGCTCACGACGCGGGGACGCGGGGCGTGGGATGGACCATCGGTCGACGGTAGCACACCGGTCGTAGGCTTTTCCGTGACGTCCGGCCGCCGCCGTGAACCCCGAACCGGTCTCGACCGTTAATGTCCTCACCATGACCGCGTTCGACAGCCTGCACGGTGCCGTCGTCGCCGCTGACCCCTCCGAGCCGGCCCCCTCCCGCCCGCTCGCCGACTGGGTCTTCGGCTACGGCTCGCTCATCTGGGATCCGGGTTTCGATTTCCACGAAGCCGGCCTCGCTCAGGTCCACGGCTACCACCGGACCTTCTGCATCCGCTCGACCCGCTACCGCGGTACCCCCGAGCAGCCCGGTGTGGTCCTCGGACTCGACCGGGGCGGCTCGTGCATCGGCATGGCGTTCCGGCTACGGCCCGAGTCGCGGCGCGCCGCGGTCGATGCCCTGTACGAACGCGAGATGACCGGCGGCGTCTATGTCGCCCGGCAGCTGTCGGCCATCCTCGCGGATGGTCGACGTGTGCAGGCGCTCGCTTTCGTTGCGAACCGCTCCAGCGCGTCCTACGAACGTCTGAACGACGACGAGATCGTCCGCCGCCTGAGCGCCTGCTGCGGCCAGCGCGGACGCAACCGCGAGTACGCGATCCGCACCTGGCACAGCCTCGCGGCGCACGGCGTGCACTGCCCCCATCTGGGCACGGTCGGCCGCCGCCTGCTCGAGACCGGCTGCGACTGAGCCCGGCGGGCGCCGCCCGCCCGCGGTCGCCGTGATGGAACCGGGACGCGATCCCACCCCGTGCGAGACCTGGATCCATCGCGCCGTGATCTCGGCTGCGCACACTCGTCTCCAGGTTCTCTCCTCAGCTCCATGACACCCTCCGCTGGAGCCTTGGGCCGGTCGTCTCGGACCGGCCCTTTTCTTTTCCAGGCACGGCGCAGCCCATACGCCGCGTGTCGGCCCGACCGGCAGGCCTGTGAAGCGGGCGGACCGGCGTCCGATAATCCGGACAGAAGCCGGCTTCCCCGAACCGGCGCGGCAGACCCCGACCCATCCGCCTATGCGCCCCCGCCCCTGCTGCCTGCACGGCCCGCGCACCGATGCCCGCACCGGGCACCGCCAGACGCGGCGCGGGTCCATGAACCGATGAACTCCCAGCTCGCCGCCCGGCTGGCCCGCCACCTCGGCACACCCGACCGCGCCTCGCTCGACGCCGCCCTCGCCGCCTGCGAGGCCGCCGCCGCTCGCGAATCGGGGCCGCTCGCCGGGGTGCTCGGCGGGCTGCGCGGCCTGCTCGACGAGCTCGCTGCGGACGTGGCCGACGCCGCCGACGCGCAGCGCCGCACCGACCTGCAGCGCGACCTGGAGTCGCAGAAGTTCGCGCTCGATCAGCACGCCATCGTCAGCGTCACCGACACCACCGGGCGGATCCTCGACGCCAATGCGAAGTTCTGCGCGCTGACCGGCTACACGCTCGACGAACTGATCGGGGCGAACCACCGGATCGTCGGCAGCGGCGCGCATCCGCCCGAATTCTTCGCGGCCATGTGGCGAACCATCGGCGCGGGCGAGGTCTGGCACGGCGAGATCTGCAACCGCTCGAAGGACGGCTCGCTGCACTGGGTCGACGCGTCGATCGTCCCGATGGCCGGCGCCGACGGGCGACCCGAGCGCTTCGTCGCGATCCGCACCGACATCACCGAGAGGAAGCGCGCCGAGGCGGCCCTGCGCCAGCAGCTGCACTTCCGCGCCGAGCTGCTCGACGCGATCCCGGTGGCGATCTACTACAAGGACGCGCGCGGCCGCTTCGTCGGCATGAACCGTGCGCTGGAGTGGCTGTTCGACATCGACCGGCACACGGCGATCGGGAAGACCTCGGCCGAGGTCTTCTCCAACGGCTATGCCGACGTGCACATCGAGCGCGACCGCGAGGTGCTCGCGCGGCCGACGCGCCAGTCTTACGAGATGGAGATGCCGCTGCCCGACGGCACGCCACGCACGCTGTACTACAGCAAGGCCTCGATGACCGACGCCGGCGGCACGGTCACCGGCATGATCGGCGTGATCTTGGACACCACCGAGCGCAAGTCGCTCGAGCGGCGGCTCGGCGAGGCGAAGGACGCGGCCGAGGCGGCGAGCCTCGCCAAGAGCCAGTTCCTCGCGAACATGAGCCACGAGATCCGCACGCCGATGAACGGGATCATCGGCATGACCGAGCTGGTGCTCGACACCGCGCTCACGCAGCACCAGCGCGACTACCTCGAGACGGTGCGCCAGTCGGCCGACGCGCTGATGGACATCATCAACGACCTGCTCGACCTGTCCAAGATCGAGGCCGGGCGCATGGAGCTCGAGTCGATCGACTTCGGGCCACGCGCGCTGCTCGAGCATCTGTGCCGGCCGATCGCACTGTCCGCGCAGCGCAAGTCGCTCGCCTTCGCGCTCGAATTGGGCGCGGGCGTGCCCGCCCTCGCCCGGGGCGACCCCGGGCGGCTGCGGCAGGTCCTGGTCAACCTGCTGGGCAACGCGGTGAAGTTCACGCAGCGAGGCTCGGTGACGCTGAAGGTCGACGCGCGGACCGGGTCGGCGCCGGGCGGCGAGACCTCGATCGTGCTCGACTGCGAGGTCGGCGACACCGGCGTGGGCATCCCCGCCGACAAGCAGGGGCTGGTGTTCGACGCGTTCGCCCAGGCGGACAGCTCGACCACGCGCCGATTCGGCGGGACCGGACTGGGTCTGGCGATCACTCGGCGCCTGGTCGAGACGATGGGGGGCACGATCTCGGTGAGCAGCACGCCCGGCCTCGGCAGCCGGTTCCGCTTCACGGTCGCGCTGCGGCCGGCGTCCGAAGCCACCGCATCGCCCGGCGCGGCCGAGGCGGGCGACATCCCCGGTCTCCTCCCTGCCGATGCGGCCGCCGACGCGGACGACCCGGCTTCGGGCCGCCCGCTGCGCGTGCTGCTCGCCGAGGACAACGCCGTCAACCAGAAGCTGGCCTCGCTGATGCTGCGCAAGCTCGGCCACGAGGTGGTCGTCGCCGGCGACGGGCGCCAGGCCTGCGAACAGGTGGCGCAGGGCGACTTCGACCTCGTGTTGATGGACATGCAGATGCCCGAGATGGACGGCATCGAGGCCACCCGATGCATCCGCGATGCCGGCCATCGCCTGCCGATCGTCGCGATGACCGCGAACGCGATGGACGCCGATCGCGAGCGCTGCATCGCGGCTGGCATGAACGGCTTCCTCGCGAAGCCGGTGCGCGCGCCGGCGCTCGCCGACGCGATCCGGGCGGTGTCCGCGCTGCGCACGGCGGCGGCGGGCTGAGGCCGGCCCGGTAGAATCCGGGCCATGAAAGCGTGGCGCCGGATCGGCGCGGTCATCGTGGTACTCGCCATCGCCGGCGGACTCGCCTGGCGTGCGTGGCGCCCGGAACCGGTCGCCCTGGTCGCGGTCGCCGAAGCGCCCCTGGTGCAGACCCTGGTGTTCTCCGGGCGCGTGGCCGCGCCCGTGCGCGTGGACCTCGGCGCGACGGTCACCGGACGCGTGGTCGAGGTCGCGGTCCGCGAGGGCGACTCGGTCCGTACGGGCGATCCCCTCGCACGGCTCGAGTCTGCGGAGCTGCAGGCCCAGCTGTCCCAGACGCAGGCCGCGCTGCGGCTCGCCGAGGCCCGGGTGGTCGGCCAGCGCGAGGTCGGCGTGCCGACCGCCGATGCGGCCCTGGAGTCCGCACGTGCCACGCTCGACGCGGCGCAGCGCGAGTCCCGCCGCAGCCGCGACCTGTTCGACCGCGGCTACGTGTCGCAGGCCCGGATCGACGAGACCGACCGTGCGGTGCGTATCGCGCAGGCGCAGATCGAAGCCGCCGGCGCCTCCGCGCGGGCCAATGCGGGCCGCGGCACCGAGGTCGAGCAGGCCCGCCTGCGGGTCGACGAGGCGCGGGCCGCGGCATCGCTCGCACAGGCCCGGCTCGCGCAGGCCCGGATCGTCGCCCCCGCGGACGGGCGCATCGTCACGCGGCTGGTCGAGCCCGGGCAGATCGTGCAGCCCGGCCGCGCGCTGTTCGCATTCGCCGCCACCGGCGCCGCGCAGCTCGTCGGCCAGGCGGACGAGAAGTTCCTCTCGCAGCTGGCCGTCGGGCAGCTCGCGCGGGTCGTCGCCGACGCCTTCCCGCAGCAGCCGTTCGAGGCGCGGGTGCTGCGCATCGCGCCCGGTGTCGACGCGCAGCGCGGCACGGTCGAGGTGAAGTTCGAGGTCGCAGCCCCCCCGCCCTTCCTGCGCGAGGACATGACGCTGTCGATGCAGGTCGCCACCGGTCGGCGCGATCGCGCGCTCACGCTGCCGGCAGCGGCGGTGATCGGCGCGGGCGTGGACGGACGGGTGCGGCGGCTGGCGGACGGCCGCGTGCTCGAGCAGTCGGTGCGGGTGGGGCTGCGCACGCTCGATCGCGTCGAGATCGCCGACGGGCTGGCGGTCGGCGACACGGTGCTGGCCGATCCGCTCGCCGTCGCGCCCGGCGCACGGGCGCGGGCGGCCCGTGACGGCGAGACGACGGGACGCGCGGGAACGGGAACGGGCTCGGGCTCGGGCGCCGGTGCGGCAGGCACGGGCGCGGCGCGCTCCGGCGAGGCCCCCGCGAACGGCGCGGCCCCGGCGACGGGCACCGCCGTCGGCGGCGGCCGCTGAGCGCCGGGCCCCGGACGTGGGCTTCGCCTGGCGCATCGCGGTCCGCTTCCTCGTCGAGGGGAAGATGCAGACGCTGCTGCTGATCGTCGGCGTGGCGATGGGCGTGGCGGTCGTCACCTACATCACCGCGCTGATCGACGGCCTGCAGGGCAACACCATCCGTCGCACGCTCGGCGTGCAGCCGCACCTCACGATCCGTCCGGTGAAGGACGTGCCGCTCGCCGGGCGGCTCGCCACGCCGGGCGTCGACGCCGCCGCGCAGGAGCAGCCGCGCGCGCAGCGCACCCGCTCGATCGAGAACTGGACGCCGCTGGCGCGCTCGCTCGAGGACGCGCCCGGCGTCGTCGCGGTCTCGCCGATGGCCGGCGGCACCGCGATCGCGCTGCGCGGCGAGGGCAGCCGTGCGGTCGCCATCGTCGGCGTCGAGCTCGAGCGCTACGACCGGATCGCCGGGCTGTCCGGGAAGATCGTCGAGGGCACGGCACGCCTGGGCCCGGGCGAGGCGATCGTCGGGCGCGAGCTCGCCGAGGACCTCGGCGTGCGGCTCGGCGACCGGTTCTCGCTGTCGATCTCGCGCGACACCACCGAATCGCTGCGTGCGGTCGCGATCTTCGACGTCGGCGTGCGCGACGTGAACCGGCGCAACGTCTACCTGCCGCTGCGGACCGCGCAGAACCTGCTCGGCATCCCGGGCGGCGTCACGCAGCTCGACCTGACGGTGACCGAGGTCTTCGACGCCGAACGCATCGCCGGCCGGCTGCGGGCGCGCCTGCCCTACGAGATCGAGAGCTGGATGCAGACCAACAGCCAGCTGCTGTCGGCCCTCGACGCGCAGACGCTGTCGACGCGGCTGATCCGCGGCGTGGTGATGCTGGTGGTGGTGCTCGGCATCGCGAGCGTGCTGGTGGTGTCGGTCGTGCAGAAGCGCAAGGAGATCGGGATCCTGCGCGCGATGGGCGCCTCGCGCGCGCAGATGACGCGGGTCTTCCTGCTGCAGGGCGCGCTGGTGAGCGCGGCGGGCTCGGTGCTCGGCGCCGCGATCGCCTGGGCGATGGTCGCCGCGTTCACCGCGCTGGTGAAGGGTGCGGACGGCCGGCCGCTGTTCCCGATCGTGCTCGACTTCGAGACCTTCGCCTGGGTCGCGGCGGGGGCCACGCTCGCGGGCGTGCTGGCGGCGGTCGCGCCCGCACGGCGCGCCGCGGCGCTCGACCCCGCGCAGGCGATCCGGCTGTGAGCGCCCCGGCCCCGGCCCGGGCCGCCGCCGCGACGGCCGCACGAGGCGACGCGCCGATCGTCGCGATGAGCGCGGTGCGCAAGTCCTACGACATCGGCACGCCGATCGAGGTCGAGGTGCTGCACGGCATCGACCTCGTGCTCGCCCGCGGCGAGTTCGCCGCGATGATCGGCCCCTCGGGCTCGGGCAAGAGCACGCTGCTCACGCTGATCGGGCTGCTCGAACGGCCGACCTCGGGCGAGTACCGGCTGCTGGGCCGGCGCATCGACACGCTCGACGACGACGCGCTCACGCGCGCACGGCTCGACACGCTCGGCTTCGTGTTCCAGTTCCATCACCTGATTCCCGCGTTCGACGCGCTGGAGAACGTGGCGATGCCCGCACTGATCCGCGACGGGCGCATCGACGCGGCGGCCCGCGCGCGGGCCACCTCGCTGCTCGAGGCGGTGGGCCTCGCCGACGCGGCGCATCGGCGGCCCTCGCAGCTCTCGGGCGGCATGCAGCAGCGGGTGGCGATCGCGCGGGCGCTGATGCACGACCCGCCGCTGGTGCTGGCCGACGAGCCGACCGGCAACCTCGACACGGCGTCGTCGACCGCGGTGTTCGAGCTGATGCGACGCTTCAACCGCGAGTCGGGCACCGCGTTCCTGATCGTCACCCACGATCCGCGGATCGCGGACCGCTGCGACCGGGTGATCGAGCTGGTGGACGGGCGCCTGGCCGTCTGAGCGATCCGGGCGGCCCGAGCGAGCGGGGCGGCGAGGCGCGGCACCGGCGGTCGCGTTCCGGGCCCCACCCCGCACCCGCACGGCGCGTGCTCCGGCCCCGTATGATCCGGCGACCCGCCCGCCGCCGACGATGTCCGCCACCGCCCCCCCGACCCTGGAACGCCCCGCCGGCCCGGCGCCCTCGCCAGCCCGCGTGCTCGCCGACTTCGGCGCGGTCTACGGCATCAACGGGCTGATCGGCTTCATCTTCGCCGCCTCGGGGCCGGTCGCGGTGATCCTGAGCGCCGGCCAGCTCGGCGGCCTGGGGGCGGCCGAGCTCGCGTCCTGGCTGTTCGGCGTGTTCTTCGTCAACGGCCTGCTGACGATCGCACTGTCGTGGCGCTACCGCACGCCGCTGGTGTTCTTCTGGACCATCCCGGGCACGGTGCTGGTGGGTCCCGCGCTCGGCCATGCCAGCCACGCCGAGGTGCTCGGCGCGTTCGTCGCGACCGGGGTGCTGATGGCGGTGCTCGGCCTGTCGGGCTGGGTGCGACGCGGGCTGGCCGCGGTGCCGATGCCGCTGGTGATGGCGATGGTCGCGGGCGTGTTCCTGCGCTTCGGCCTGGACCTGGTGCGTGCGGTCCACCAGGACCTGGCGGTCGCAGGCCCGATGGTGCTCGCCTTCGTCGCGCTCACCGCGCTCCCGCGGGCCGCGCGCGCGATGCCGCCGATGATCGGCACGCTGCTGGTGGGCGCGCTCGCGGTCGCGCTCGTCGGCCGCGTGAGCTGGCCGGACTCGGCGAGCCTGGCGATCGTGCCGCCCACGCTCTTCGTACCGGCGTTCTCGTGGCCGGTCATGCTCGAGCTGGTCGTGCCGCTGGCGATCACGGTCCTGGTCGTGCAGAACGGCCAGGGGTTCGCGGTGCTCAAGGCCGCCGGCCACGAGCCGCCGGTCAACGTAGTCACGCTCGCCTGCGGCCTGGTGTCGATCGGCGTGGCCTTCGTGGGTGCGGTGTCCTCGTGCCTGACCGGCCCGACCAACGCGCTGGTGGCCTCGTCGGGCGAGCGCCCGCGCCACTACACCGGCGCGATCGTGGTCGGTCTGCTGGCGCTGGCCTTCGGCCTGGCCTCGGCCGGCGTGACCGCGGTGATGCTCGCGCTGCCCAAGGCCTTCATCGCGACGCTCGCGGGCCTGGCGATGCTGCGGGTGCTGCACGGCGCGTTCGCCACCGCGTTCCGCGACCGGTTCCCGCTCGGCGCGCTCGCCACCTTCCTCGTGACCGTGGCCGACCTGCCGATCGCCGGCATCGGCGCGCCGTTCTGGGGGCTGGTGATCGGCTTCGCGGTGTCGTGGGCGCTCGAGCGCGGCGATCTGGCCGCGGTGGCGGGGGGGCCGAAGTGAGCGGCGCGAACGGCCCGACGATCCCCGCCGCGCACGGCGCGACGAACGACGCGGCGAGCGGCACGCCGCTCGTGCGCCTCGAGCGCGTCGGCAAGTCCTTCGGCGGCTTCCGGGCGCTGAACGAGGTCTCGCTCGACGTCGGCCAGGGCGAGAAGGTGGTGGTCTGCGGGCCCTCGGGATCGGGCAAGTCGACGCTGATCCGCTGCATCGCGCGGCTCGAGCGCCACGACGCCGGTCGCATCGAGATCGACGGCGTCGAGCTGCCCGCCGACGGCAGCGCGCCGGCCGCGCTGCGTGGCGAGATCGGCATGGTGTTCCAGCAGTTCAACCTGTTCCCGCACCTGACGGTGCTGCGCAACCTCACGCTCGGGCCGATGCGCGTGCGCGGCCTGTCGCAGGCCGACGCCGAGACGCGCGCGATGGCGATGCTCGAGCGGGTGCGCATCCCCGAGCAGGCGGGCAAGTACCCGGCGCAGCTCTCGGGCGGGCAGCAGCAGCGCGTGGCGATCGCGCGCGCGCTGTGCATGCAGCCGCGGCTGATGCTGTTCGACGAGCCGACCTCGGCGCTCGACCCGGAGATGATCAACGAGGTGCTCGAGACCATGGAGTCGCTCGCGCTCGACGGCATGACCATGGTCGTCGTCACGCACGAGATGGGCTTCGCGCGCCGCGTGGCCGACCGCGTGGTGTTCATGGACCGCGGCGAGGTGGTCGAGACCGCGCCGCCCGCCGAGTTCTTCGAGCGGCCGCGCAGCGAGCGCTGCCGGCTGTTCCTGTCGCGCATCCTGGCCCACTGAGCCGGCCCGGCGACCCCGCCCGCAGCCGTCACGCCCCGAACTGCCTCGCCCCACCGCACGGACTCCGCCATGGCCATCACCAACGCCCCCGCCGCCGTCATCGACGCCGACCTCATCCCGGTCATCGACGTCGCCGCACTGCTCGGCGGCGACCCGGACGCGCCCGCGCGCATCGGCCGCCAGATCCTCGACGCGTCCGAGCGCATCGGCTTCTTCTACATCGCGAACCACGGCGTGCCGCGCGCGGTGCTCGATGCCGCGGTCGCGCAGTCGCTCGCACTCTTCCGCCGGCCCGCCGAGGACAAGCTGCAGGTGCGGGTGTCGCCCAAGCACCGCGGCTTCATCCCGGTCGGCGAGGCGAAGATGTATCCGGGCGCGCGCATCGACCTCAAGGAGAGCTTCGTCTGGGGGCTCGACGTCGCCGACAGCGACCCCGACGTCGTCGAGGGTCGCACGCTGCTCGCGCCCAACCGCTGGCCCGCGTTCCAGCCCGGCCTGCGGGACGCGCTGTGCGCGCACTTCGACGCCTGCCACGCGATCGCCTGGCCGCTGATGCGCGCGTTCGCGGTGGCGCTCGGCATCGACCCGGCGCACTTCGTGCGGCACATCGGCCGACCGGTGTCGCGCGGCGCCTCGGTCTGGTACCCGCCGCAGCCGGCCGCCGCGCACGACGAGCAGTTCGGCGTCGCGCCGCACACCGACTACGGCTGCCTGACCTTCGTCTACCAGGCCGACGTCGGCGGCCTCGAGGTGTTCGGCCGCGAGCGCACCTGGGTCGAGGCACCGCCGATCGACGGGACCTTCGTCGTCAACGTCGGCGACCTGCTCGCGCGCTGGACCAACGACCGCTTCCGCTCCACGCCGCACCGCGTGGTGAACCGCTCGGGCCGCGAGCGGCTGTCGATCGCGATGTTCGTGGACCCCGACGACACGGCGCTCGTCGAGCCGGTGTGCCGCCCCGGCGAGGCGCCGCGCCATGCGCCGGTGCAGGTCGGCGACTACATCCGCGGCCGCTACGACGCATCGTTCGCGTATCGGGCGAAGGCGGCTCAGGCGGCGGGTGCGGCGGGTTCGTCCGGCGAGTAGTACCCCAGCACGTCGCCCTCGGTGGTCACGCCCAGCCCGTTGAGCAGCCGGTTCGAATAGTTGAAGTACGCGCAGACCTGGTTGACTTCCAGGATCTCGCCGTCGTCGCAGCCCGCGGCGCGCAGCGCATCGACATCCTCGCGCACCATCGCGCCCACCGCGAGCGTGAGCTTGCGCGTGTAGCGCAGCAGCGCGGCCTCCTTCGGGCCGAACGCGTCCTCGGGCCGCTCGGCCTCGAGCGCCGCACGGATCGCGAACGCGCGAGGATCGTCCTTCAACAGCCGGCGCACGTTCATGAAGTGATGCGTGAGGCTGTACTCGCAGCGGTTGGCGATGCTGGTGCAGCAGGCCACCACCTCGAGGAACCAGAACGGCAGCACGTTGTCCGGGTTGTGCAGCACGCTGCGGTAGAGCGCGACGTGGCCGGCCATCGTGTGCGGCCGCAGGCTGTGCGCGCGCATCACGTTGTCGACCGTGCCGTGCGGCGTCGTCGCCTTGTCGTACATCTCGGCGAGCGTGCCGCTCGCCTCGTCGACCGGCACCATGCGGATCCATGCGGACATCGGGAAGACCTCTTCAGCGTGAGTCGGGCGCCCCGCGCCGCGCGCGCCGCTCCCAGCGGCGGAACGCCAGCGACAGCGCGAGGCAGGGCAGGAAGTACAGGGCCGCGGCGGTGAGCCAGACCTCGAAGACACGGCCGGTGGAGACGGTCACCTCGTTGGCGATGAAGGTCAGCTCCTGGATGGAGATGATCGACACCAGCGAGGAGTCCTTCACCAGCGAGATGAACTGGCCGGCGAGCGGCGGCAGCACGCGGCCCACCGCCTGCGGCAGCACCACGTCGCGCAGCGTGGCGGTGCGCGACAGGCCGACGGTGGCCGCGGCCTCCCACTGGCCGCGCGGCACCGCCTGGATGCCCGCGCGCACGATCTCGGCGACATAGGCGGCCTCGAGCATCGCCAGGCACAGCACGCCGGCGGCGAAGTTGCCGAGCAGCGCGGGGGGGCCGGCGAGCCAGGCGATCGCCTCGCGCGTGGCGGGCGAGGCCGCGCGGGCCCAGGCCTCGATGCCGAGCGCAGGCATCAGCTGCGCGCTCACGAAGTAGTAGAAGACGAAGAGGAACACCAGGTTCGGGACGTTGCGGATCGACTCGACGTAGGTGCGTGCGAGCAGCCTCGGCAGCAGCCGCCCCGAGGTGCTCATCAGCCCGACGACGAGGCCGACCGCACCTGCGAGCAGCGAGGCCCAGAAGGTCAGGCGCAGCGTGGTCAGCAGGCCCGCGAGCAGCAGGTTCGGCACCCAGCGACCGGTGGCCGCATCCTGACGCACGAGGAAGCCGGGGACGCTGTCCCAGCGGAAGCGGTAGTTCAGGTGGTGCTCGATGCGCCAGGCGACGACGCCGACCGCGCCCGCGACCAGCGCGAGCAGCAGCAGGTCGAGCCACGAGGGCCGCCAGCCGCGGCGACGCGGCGCGTGTGCGCTCACCGCGGCCCGCGGCGCCTCCGCGCTCACCGTACCCCCCGGCGCATCCGCGCCTCGAGCGCGCGTGCGCCCGCCGACATCGCCGTGATCAGCACCAGGTAGATGCCGGCGACCGCGAACCAGATCTCGAAGGCGAGGAAGGTCTCGGACACCGCATTGCGCCCGGCGGTGGTGAGTTCCGCCACCGCGATCACGCTGACGATCGCCGAGTGCTTGACCAGCGCCACCGCGAGGTTCACCAGCGGCGGCAGCACCAGCTGCACCGCCTGCGGCAGCACCACGTGCGCATAGGTGTCGCGCGGCGACAGCGACAGCATCGCCGCCGCCTCCCATTGGCCCCGCTCCACGCCGTCGAGCCCCGCGCGGAACACCTCGGCGGCGAACGCGCCCTCGAACAGCGCGAGCGCCAGCACCGCCGCCCAGAAGCGGTCGAGCCCGAGCAGCGGGCCGAGCGCGAAGTACACCAGGTAGACCTGGATCAGCAGCGGCGTGTTGCGCACCAGCTCGACGTAGCCGCGCGCCAGCCAGCGCCCGACGCTCGACGGCCCGCGCGCGAGCAGCGCCGACGCCAGGCCGAAGGCCACGGTGAGCGCAAAGGCGGCGCCGACCAGCTGCAGCGTCACCACGGTGCCGCGCAGCAGCGTGCCGGGCACGAAGCCGCCCTCGTGCCAGGCACCGAGGTAGCGCAGCACCCGGTGCCACTGCCAGTCGTAGCCCAGGCCGGTGGCGCCGCGCCACAGCAGCGCGGCCAGCAGCGCCATCAGCGCCGCATAGGCCAGCAGGTCGGGCAGGCGACCGCGGCGGGCGCCGCCGCGGACCGCGTCGCTCACTTCACGTCGCTCACTTCGCGTGACTTACTTCGCGCCGTCGGGAAGCTGCCTCGCCCAGTCACGGCTCGCGAACCAATAGGTCCGGCGTTCCTTCAGGAAGCCGTCCTTGAAGCGCTCGGCGATCCAGGCGTTCAGCACCTTCTGGGTCTCGGGGTCGTTCTTGCGCATGCCCATCGCCTCGAAGGAGTCGGCGAGGAAGGTGCTGAACGGCTTGTACAGCGTGTCGCGGTTGTCGAGGAAGGCGAAGGTCGGCTTGGGCTCGCTCGAGACGTAGGCGTGGGCCTTGCCGTTGATCACCTCGAGGATCGCCTGCGCGTCGTCGTCGAAGAACACGATCTGCGCGCGCGGCATCTGCTTCTGCACGTCGGCGACCGCCGCGATGCCGCGGCGCATCGCGATCGTCACGTTCGGCGCGTCGAAGTCGGCCGGCTTGCTGCGGCCGCCGGCAATCTTGGCGTTCGCGACGAGGCCGATGCCGGTGTACGAGTACGGATCGGTGAAGTCGATGCTCTCGCGGCGCTGTGGCGTGGGCGTCATGCCGCCGATGATCAGGTCGAAGCGGCCCGACTGCAGCGCCGGGATGATGCCGTCCCAGGCGGTCGGCACGAACTCGACCTTCACGCCGAGGTCACGCGCGAGCCGGTTCGAGACGTCGATCTCGTAGCCGATCAGCTCGCCGGCGCGGTCGCGCATCACCCAGGGCATGAAGGTGGCGAGGCCGACGCGCATCGCCCCGCGCTTGCGGATCTGCTCGATCACCGGCCCGCCCTCCTGCGCACGTGCACCGGTCGCAGCCAGCGTCCCCGCGGCCAGCGCCGCGCCCATCATCGTCCTGCGTCCCTGCTGCATCGCTTCCCTCCGGTCATCCGGCCCCGTGCGGGCCGATCGGCCGATGGTAGAGGAGCGGGGCCGCCGGTGCACGCCGGCGTGCCGAGAGCGGCCTTGAAGCCGGCGTGCCGCGTCCCCACCTGCATCGGCAGCATGGGACTCGGCCCCCGACCGGCCCCACCGTCCCCGGAGCCCCGATGACCGACACCCCAGACACCCCCGACACGCTGAACACCGTCTGCCCGCACTGCGAGGCGGTCAACCGCATCCCGGCCGCGCGCCGCCACGAGCATCCGGACTGCGGGCGCTGCGGCCGGGCGCTCTTCCCCGGCGCGCCGGTGGCGCTGGCCACCGCCGCCTGGGACCGCTTCACCGAGCGCAACGACCTGCCGGTGGTGGTCGACTTCTGGGCGAAGTGGTGCGGCCCTTGCCGCGCGATGGCACCGCAGTTCGAGCAGGCCGCGCAGCGGCTCGCCGGCCGCGTGCAGTTCGCCAAGGTCGACACCGACGCCGAGCCCGAGCTCGCCGGGCGCTTCGGCATCCGCAGCATCCCGACCCTGGTGCTGATGCAGGGCGGGCGCGAGGTCCGTCGCGCGAGCGGCGCGATGAGCGCGGCCCAGCTCGAGCGGTGGCTCGAAGCGGGCTGAGGCAGCCGGACAGGATCGCGGCGCTGCGGCGCCGACGACCGGACTCCCCGATCCGTACGGCTGAGCCGGGCCGCGAGAGGCCGCGCATGCAAGGGGTCGGCACCTCCGGGGCGCGGCCGTTGTGGGGTACAGTCGCGAGCGAACGATTCCGGCCTGCGCCTTCGTGATGACCGACCCGACCGCACGCCTCCCCGAGCCTCCCGCAGCCCCGACGCCCGCCCCGGACGCCGGCGGGCGCCCCGCGCCGCTGCCGTCCGCGCTCACGCTGTCGATGTCGGCCCCCGAGCTCACGCGCACGGTGCTGGCGATCATCTTCCTGATCGCGATGATCGGCGGCAGCTTCTGGGTGATGCAGCCCTTCATCCCCGCGCTGATCTGGGCGACGACCATCGTCATCGCGACCTGGCCGCTGATGATCGCCGCGCAGCGCCTGCTGTGGGGACGACGCAGCCTCGCGGTCGCGGTGATGACCACCGCCCTGCTGCTGCTGTTCTTCGTGCCGCTGTCGGTCGCGATCTTCACCGTCGTCGACAACGTCGACACGATGGCGGGCTGGTTCAACGCGGTGGCGAGCTACCGCTTCGGCGAACCGCCGGCCTGGGTGGCGAGCCTGCCGATGGTCGGCCCGCGCGCCGCGGCCTACTGGCGCGAGCTGGCCGAGAGCGGCGCCGGGCCGCTGTTCGCCAAGGTCGCACCCTACGCCGGCACCTTCGCCTCGAGGGTGCTGCGGGAGGCCGGCGTCATCGGCGCCATCGGCCTGCAGCTGATGCTGACCGTCGCGATCTCCGCCATCCTCTACGCGACCGGCGAGACCGCCGGCCAGGCGGTGCTGCGCTTCGCGCGGCGGCTGGCCGGCCACCGCGGCGAGGACACCGCGCTGCTCGCGGCCGCCTCGATCCGCGGCGTCGCGCTCGGCGTGGTGGTGACCGCGGTGGCCCAGTCGGTGCTCGGCGGCATCGGCCTGGCGGTGGTCGGCGTGCCGGCGGTGGCGCTGCTGAGCGCGGTGATGTTCCTGCTCGCCATCGCGCAGATCGGCGTGATCCCGGTGCTGGCGCCCGCGGTGATCTGGCTGTTCTGGAGCGGCGACACCGGCTGGGCGATCGTGCTGGCGATCTGGACGACCTTCGTCGGGACGATGGACAACTTCCTGCGCCCGTGGCTCATCAAGAAGGGCGCCAACCTGCCGATGCTGCTGATCTTCGCCGGCGTGGTCGGCGGGCTGATCGCCTTCGGGCTGGTGGGCATCTTCATCGGGCCGGTGGTGCTGGCGGTCACCTACACGCTGCTCGGTGCCTGGATGGACGAGCGGCCCGGCCGCTCCCGGACGCCGCCGGGGGCCTGAGCCGTGGCGGTGCGCCTCGAGTTCATCGACGTGCTGGTGCCGGTGCACGTGATCGAGGAGAAGTATCCGGGCGGCTTCGCGCAGTGCCTGGCCGTCCACCGCCCGCTGATCGGCCGGCGCATGTGGCACGACGGCCGACTGCTGCGCGACGGCGCGCTCGACCCGGCCAGCGCGCGGACGCTGGTCGAAGGCTGGCAGGCGCTCGGCATCGAGCCGCTGCAGTGGGTCAACAGGCGCCTCGCCTGGAAGGACGTCTGCGTCGTCGACACGACCGCGGGCGGCCCGACCGTGGTGTGCGACTGGCTCGAATGGGACCCGAAGCAGCGCGTCGCCTGGCTGCGCGGCGACACGCGGGGCGAGGCGGTCGGGCGCTGGTGAGCGCCGTGCGGACCCGAAGGGGCCCGCACGGTGGATCGTCACGCGGCGACGACGGCCGCGCGGCGGCTCAGCCCCGGATGCCGCTCGGGTTCGTCATCCGGCGTCGCTCGCAGCCGCTGGTGTCGGACTGAGGGTCGCAGCCGACGAGCTCGTCGAGCAGCTCGCGAAGGCCGCCCATGGCCTTCTCGAAGGTCGGGCGCTCGGGCAGCTTCCCGCGCGCCGAGCAGGCGTGCACGGTCACCGAGCGGCCAGGCCGCGCGACGCAGTCGCAGTCCCCGGGCGCCCGATCGGCCGCAGCGAAGGCCTCGCGCGCCATCGAGCAGGCCCGTGCCTCGGACTCGGTCGTGGTCGCCTGCACGGTGTCGGGAAACGGGTTGCGCGCCAAAGGCGGGCGGGGCGGGCAGGTGAAGCGGCCGGTTTCGTCGCTCTTGAAGCCGCCGATCCCGGTCACCGAACCCGTGCCGTTGCAGACCGCCACCTTCAGCCTCGGGACGGCGACCCGGGCCCGCTCGCCCGGGGCGAGCCCCACGCCGTCGGTGAAGTAGACGTTGAGCGTCCCGCCGTCGCCGCAGATGCGGACGAATCCACCCACCGCTGCGCTGTCGGCGGCGCAGACCGCGACGCTGATCGGTCGGTCGCAGAGGTTGTGCAGCACCGTGCCGGTGCCGTCGGACTGGCGATCGAGGCACTGCGGCACCGGCTGCGCGAACGCGCCGGCCGCGGCGAAGGCCAGTGCGAGCCCCGCCGCCGCGCGCACCGCGCACCGCGCGGCCGTCGACGCGAACCCGCTCACAGCTTCGACTGCGCGGCCTGGCAGGCCGACTGCGTGAAGTTGCTGCCGCCGTTGTACCAGTTGCAGGTGATCCGGGACGAAGGCGCCGAGGTCGACGTCGAGCAGGTCGACGCCTGGACCGGGCTGCTGGGCGACGACGCGCACACATAGAGGGTGTAGAGGCCGGTGCTCAGGCTGGGCCCGGTCGAGGCCGAGCCCGATCCCGAGACCGGGCACAGCAGCTTGACGGTCGACACCGCGTAGTCGGCGGCCTTCTGGTACTGGGCATAGTAGGCGGCGGCGCCCGCGGCGTTTCCGGACGCGCAGGCCGACTTCGTGGTCGACAGCAGGATGTCGGCGTTCGCGACATAGGACGAGCACTGCGCGTCCGCAGTCGACGCGCTGCGCACGTTGCTCGGGATCACGTCGACGTACTGCGAGCAGCTCGCGCTCGATGCGGACGAGGAGGAGGAGGACGAGCCGCTGTCCAGGCCCGAACCGCAGGCGACGAGGGCGAGAAGGAGCGCGCCACCGAGTGCAGCGGCGGCGGGACGGGGGAACCGGGACATGGGGACCTTGGGAGCGAGAGAGAGAGAAAGAGAGAGAGAGAGAGCGGCGGCCACGGGGGTCGCGCAATCGGCGGGAATCGGTGTTTCTTCGACGTAGTGAAACAATCATCCGCGCGCCGCGATCCAAGCGGGGCCGCAGGGGGTCGCGGGCCTCACGAGCGCCACGCTTTCGCCGACGAACGGTACCCGTGGCGTCTCGTCTAAACCCCCAGCGCCGCCCTCAGCGCCTTCGCCGAGCGTGCGCTCGCGACGATCGCGAGCTTCATCGTCGCGCGCGTGGCGCCGACGAAGAGCTTCCTCACCGTGCGCTCGTCGAGCGTCTCGAAGTCGACCTCGCTCAGCACGACCGCCGGCGCCGCCTGCCCCTTGAAGCGGTAGACCGACTCGACCAGCAGCTCGCCCTCGGTGAAGACCGGCTGCGCGAGCAGGTCGTAGCGGCCGGTGAAGCGGCGGATCGGGTGGGGCCCGAGCGCATCGAGCCCGAGCAGCGCCGAGCCCTCGCGGCCTCGGAAGCTGATCACCGCGATGTCGTGGCGCCGGAAGCCCTCCGCCAGGCACTTGCGGATCGCCTCCTTGGTGGCGGCCATCAGGCCCTCGGTGTCGGTGTACTCGATCAGCTCGAGGCCGGCACCGGCGAACGGTCCTGCGGCCTCGATCTCGACGTCGGGCGGCAGGATGGCCGACAGCAGCTTCACCACGTCGCGCGGGCTGCGGTAGTTGGCGCGCGCGTGCAGCGTGACCCAGCCGGGCAGCGGCGCGGGCTCGCGCTGGTAGAGCGCCTGCATCGCGTCTTCCAGCCAGATGACGCGCGCATCGGGCTTGGCGTGGCGCAGCACCTGGTCGCGCCAGGCCGCCGGGAAGTCCTGGCCTTCGTCGACGACGACGGTGTCGAAGCGCCAGCGTGAATCGACCGCCACCTGCGCGGCCTCGCGCTCGAGCCGTTCGAAGCCGTCTGGCGCCGACAGGTCGACCGCGCGGCCGGCGTCGCGCAGCATCCGCTGGCACAGCGTGTGGAAAGTGCAGACCTCGCCGCCGGGCGGCACGATCGCGGCGAAGTGGTCGGCCAGCGGGCGGTTGTAGCAGACGTAGAGCGGGCGGGCGCCGCGGGCGATCGCGTCGCGGTGCTCGGCGAGCGCGAGCTGCGTCTTGCCCGAGCCCGCGGTGCCGTCGACGTGCAGCCGGAAGGGCGTGAACTCGAGCTGGCGCGCCCAGTGCGCGAGCCCGCCGGAGATCCGCGTGACCAGCGCCTGCGCTTGGCCGACCAGCGCGTTGACGTCGGTCTCGAGCTCGATCACGTCGCGAAAGAACCGGTCGACCTGCTGCCACGCCGGCGCATGCGTGCCCGAGGGTCCGACGCGGCCCGGCGGCAGCACCTCGCGGATCACCGGCACGAGCCGGTCGCGGCGCGAGGCGTCGACCAGCCGGTCGGCCGACAGGCCGGCGGTCTCGATGCGGCGCACCGTGTAGTCGGGGCAGTAGAGCAGGTACTCGACGCGGATCGACTCGCAGCCGGGACGGCGCGCAAGCTTGTCGCGCAGCGTGGTGACCGTGCGCGCGATCTGCACCGGCACGTTGCGGATGCGGCCGCGCTCGCGCTTGAGGAGGCCGTCGCCGCCCTCCTCGAGGAAACCGGTCTTCTGCTCGACGAGCAGCACGTCGCCCTGCCGGTTCACGACCACGAAGTCGATCTCTCCGTAGACCGAGAAGCCGCGCTCGACGGTGGTCCAGTGGACCGCGTGATAGACGGTGTAGTCGTCGGGCAGGCCGCGGGCGAACAGCTCGAGCGTCTCGCGGTGCCGCTGCGCGGACGCGGGCAGCGCCGCGGTCGTGGAATCGCTGTCGGCCAGTTCACGCCAGCCGTCGGGAATGATGCTCGCCATCGTCCGATTCTAGCGGTGAAGGCCGCGGCGCCGGACGGGCCCCGCGCGCGTCACCGCGGCGCCGCGCCGGCCCTGCCGAGGTCGCGGATCACAGCAGCAGCCAGCGCACCGAGAGCTGTGCGCGCACGGTCGACGCCCGCGCCCCGTCGACCGCGGCCGCCTCGCCCCACTGCAGCTCGGCCCCGGCGAACACCGTCGGCGCGATCCGCCAGACCAGGTTGGCGCTCGCATACGTCAGCGCGCGCAGCGCGTCCGGGGCCCGCGGCGACGCGTCGCCGTCGACCCGCAGCCGGCTCGCACCGAAGGTGCTCGAGACGCCGTCGGCCCATGCGCGACGGTAGTAGAGCGTCGTGCCCGCGAGGGTGATCGGCACCACGCGCAGGTCGGTGCCGAGCGCGGCCCCGGTCGCCGACACGCCGTCGTTGAAGTAGCGGCCGATGCCGTCGCCCCGCACCCACTGCATCGACAGCGTGTCCTCGCCGAAGGTCGGCACGCTCGCCGACAGCGACACTCCCTGCCCGGCGACGCGGCGACCGACGCTGGCCGTCGGCGCGTGGGCGGGGCCGGTCTGCGCCTCGACGTCGAGGCGGCGCGACAGCACCGCGAGCTGTGCGTGCGCGCGCTCGCCCTCGACGCGCAGCCGTGCGGCGAGATCGGGGCGCGCCGCGCGACTGCCCACGCGCACCCGCTCGTCGAGCTCGGCACGCGCGTCGGCCTGCGCCTGCTCGACGGACGCGTCGAGCCGCACCGGTCCGCCGAGCGGCAGCGAGACGCGGGCGAGCCACTGCCGCACGAAGCTCACCCCGCTCGGGCCGTTGTAGTCGAGCGTGGTGGGCAGCACCGCGTCGTCCATGAAGGTCGAATAGGTCCTGCCGACCAGCACGGCATCGCCCCAGCGCACCCAGGCCTGGGTGAGCTGCGGTCGCGTCGTGCCGTCCGGGCCGAAGAGGTTCGCCTGCAGCCGCGTCCACAGGAAGGGCCCGCCCTCGAGCGGCGTGCGCGAGACCCAGTCGAGCTGCGAGCTGCGGACCGACAGCCGCTGCGCGGACGGCGCGGCACCGAAAGGCGTCGACGAGACGATCAGCGTGTCCTGCTCGTCGCCGTCCTGACGGCGGCGCGCGGCGATCGCATCGGCCTGCAGCGTGGCGCCGACGAGGTACTGCGTGCCGCCGGGCAGCGTGTGCGCCCGCGCCTCCAGGCGCTCGCGCAGGGTGGTCTCGGCGGCTTCGCCGCGCTCGGCGGCTCCGGCCCGCCCCGCGAGGACCGCGACGATCGCCGCGACCCCCAGCAAGAAGGCGCGGGCCGCAGGCAGGGAGCTCGGATTCGGGCGCGGCATCGGACGACGGCTCCGGGTGCCCGTCCGCGAGGGCCGACGGCGCGGCCAGATGCTACCTCGGCCGTGCGCGGCCGCGCACCGCGCATTGCCGGCTCGCCGGTTTGCGTGGCGGCGGCCGGCCTGCGATGCTGCGCCACCGTATCGGCACCGACCGCGGCACCGACCGCGGCACCGACCGCGACAACGAGATCGAGGAGACCTCCCATGACCGCCCCCACCGACGGCGTGCTCGCCGGCATCCGCGTGCTGGACTTCGGCCGCTACATCGCCGGCCCGCACTGCGCCGCGCTGCTCGGCGACCTCGGCGCCGACGTGATCCGCATCGAGCGCCCCGGCGGCGGCGAGGACCGCGGCGTCGCACCGGTCACCGACGGCGGCGACGGCGGCACCTACCTGCAGTGCAACCGCAACAAGCGCGGCATCACGCTGTCGCCGGGCACGCCCGCGGGGCGCGAGGTGGTACGGCGGCTGGTGGCCGGCGCCGACGTCGTCGTGGCCAACCTGCCGCGCGCCGGCCTGGTCTCGCTCGGCCTCGACTATCCGACGCTGTCGGCGATCAACCCGCGGGTGATCCTGGTGACGGCGTCGGCCTACGGCTCGCGCGGGCCCTGGGCGGACCGGGTCGGCTTCGATGCCGTCGGGCAGGTGATGGCGGGCGGCGTGCACATGACCGGCACCGAGGACCAGCCCTACCGCGCGAACGTCAACTGGGTCGACTTCATGACCGCGGCCAACTGCGCGATCGGTACGCTGGCCGCACTGATGGCGCGCGCGAGCACCGGCCGCGGCCAGGTCGTCGAGGGCTCGCTGCTGCGCTCGGCACTCATGGCGAACAACCCGCTGCTGATCGAGCAGGCGCTGCGCGCGCCGAACCGCGTGGCCACCGGCAACCGCGGCCAGACCGCCGGGCCGGTCGACCTGTTCCGCACGCGCGACGGCTGGATCGTGCTGCAGGTGGTCGGCGACGGCATCTTCGGGCGCTGGTGCGAGCTGGTCGGCGAGCCCGGCTGGAAGGCCGACCCGCGCTTCGTCGACGACCTCGCGCGCGGCGAACAGGGCGAGCTGCTGTCGGCACGCACGCAGCAGTGGTGCGCGATGCTCACCACCGACGAGGCGCTCGGGGCACTCGGCCGGGCCCGGATCCCGGCGGGCCCGGTGCTCACGCCGCAGCAGGCGCTCGACCACGAGCAGGTGCGGGCCGGCGGCTACCTGCACCCGGTCGCGCATCCCGACTCGCCGGTGCCGGTGCCGGTCGCGGTGCCGACCTTCGAGCTGGGCGCCACGCCTGCCGCGTTCCGCAGGCGCCCGCCCCGGCTGGGCGAACACACCGAGGAGGTGCTTCGCGAGTCCGGCTATCGCGACGCCGAGATCGCGGCGCTCCGCGCCGAAGGCGCTGTCTGAACCACCGGCCGCACGCCGGCCACGCGCCGGCCCGAGACCGCGTGCGAACCCCCGTCACCGTGGAATCCGAGGGTCTCGCGCGCACCGACCGCCGGTGACCCGACGAGCGGCGCAGACAGACGGTCGGCGGTGCATGACCGACGTCCCCGACACCACCCGCGACCCGGGTGTGCACCCGGGTCCGGCGCCCTCGCCCGGGCGGCGACCCGGGTAGGCGCGCCCCGGCGGCATCGATACCGTCGATCCACGTTCCGGATGCGATGGTCGCAGGCCTGGAACCCGCCACGGCCCGCGAGCCGAACAGGATTGAACCGCGCCATGAACCGACTCACTCTCCGCTACCGCCTGCTGCTGCTGGCAGCCATCCCGATGACCTGCCTGGTGCTGGTGTCCGCCCTCGCGGCCTGGACGGTGCGCAGCAGCACGGTGTCGCTGCAGTCCGTCGAGGAACGCGTCGTCGCGATCAAGAACCTCAAGACGATCGCCGACATGTATGCGGTCAACATCGTCGACACCGCGCACCAGGCGCGTGATGGCGCACAGACCTTCGAGCAGGCGAGCGCCTCGGTCGAGACCGCCCGCAAGACGATCGCCGAGACCTGGAAGTCGTATCTGGCCACCGGGCAGACGGTCGAGGAGACGAAGCTCATCGAGAAGACTCGCGTTGCGATGGGCGCGGCCGATGCGGCGACGCAGACGCTGCTCAAGATCCTCGCCGCGCGCGACCGCGCAGCACTCACCGAGTTCGCGGCGAAGGCGCTGTATCCCGCGATCGACCCGGTCTCGGCCGAGGTCAACGCGCTGACCACGCTGCAGATCGACGTCTCCAAGCAGGCCTACGACGAGGGCCGCGCCACCGAGCGCATGCTGCTCGGCGCGACGGGCGCGCTGTTCCTGCTCGCCTTGATCGCCGGCATGGGCGCGGCGGTCTGGGTGACGCGCCGGCTGATCGGCCAGCTCGGCGGCGAGCCCGAGGTCGCGGTCGAGCTGGCCCGGGCGATCGCCGCAGGCGACCTGTCGCGCAGCGTGATCGTGAAGGCCGGCGACACGCAGAGCCTGACCGCCGCGCTCGCCGAGATGACCACGTCGCTGCGTTCGATCGTCTCCGAGGTGCGGGTGGGCGTGGACCAGATCGCCGGCGCGTCGGCGCAGATCGCCACCGGCAACCAGGACCTGTCGCAGCGCACCGAAGAGCAGGCCAGCAGCCTGCAGCAGACCGCCGCATCGATGGAGCAGATGACCTCGGCGGTGGCGCAGAACAGCGGCTCGGCGCGCGAGGCCTCGTCGCTGGCCGGTGACGCGAGCCGCGCCGCCGCGCAGGGCGGAGAGGTGGTCGGCCGTGTCGTGACGACGATGGGCGAGATCGCCTCGCAGAGCCGCCGGATCGCCGACATCATCGGCGTGATCGACGGCATCGCGTTCCAGACCAACATCCTCGCGCTCAACGCCGCCGTCGAGGCCGCGCGGGCCGGCGAGCAGGGCCGCGGCTTCGCGGTCGTGGCCACCGAGGTGCGCAACCTCGCGCAGCGCAGCGCGCAGGCCGCCAAGGAGATCAAGACCCTGATCACCGACAGCGTCGAGCAGGTCGGCCATGGCACCAAGCTCGCCGCCGACGCGGGCACCGCGATCGACGAGGTGGTGCGCCGCGTGCACGCGGTCAACGACCTGATCTCGGGCATCAGCAACGCGTCGGGCGAGCAGTCGAACAACGTGGCGCAGGTCAACCAGGCGGTCGGCCAGATCGACCAGATGACGCAGCAGAACGCCGCGCTCGTCGAGCAGGCCGCGGCCGCCGCCGAGAGCCTCTCCGACCAGGCGCACCAGCTCGCCAAGACCGTGTCGGTGTTCCGCACCGCCTGATCCCCGATCGGTGGCGCCGCGCGCACGCCGGGTCCCGCGAGGGGCCCGGCGTGTCCGTTTCCAGGGCCTGGCGGCGCACGGGCGAATGCGCAATGCCGGGGGCCCGACGTGGGCTACCCTGCAGCGATGCGTTGGCGCGATGTGCTCGAGCTCTGCGTGCTGGCCCTGCTCTGGGGCAGCGCCTACCTGTTCATCCGCGCCGCGGTGCCGGAGTTCGGACCGGTGCCACTGATCGCGCTGCGGCTGGGCATCTCGGCGCTGGTGCTGCTGCCGCTGCTGCTGGCGAGCGGCGGGCTGCGCGCGCTGCGCGGCGCGGGCCGGCCGCTCGTCGTGCAGGGGATCCTCTTCAGCGCGATCCCCTTCGTGCTCCTCGCCTGGGCGTCGCTGTCGATGACCGCGGGGCTCACCGCGATCCTCAATGCGACCGCGCCGCTGTTCGCCGCGATCGTCGCGCACCTGTGGCTCGCCGAGCGGATCGGGCGCTGGCGCGCGCTGGGGCTGGCGATCGGCTTCGCCGGCGTGCTGGTGCTGGTCTGGGGCGGCGTGAGCTTCCGGGCGGGCGGCAGCGGCTGGGCGCTGCTGGCGATGATGGTGGCCTCGCTGCTGTGGGGCATCGGCGGCCACTACACGCGGGTGCGCCTCGCGGGGCTGAGCCCGGTGGCGATCTCGGTCGGCACGCTCGCGGTCTCCGCGCTGGTGCTGGCGCCGTTCGCCGTGGCGAGCTGGCCCGCGCAGGCGCCGAGCCTGCGCGCATGGCTGGAGGTGGCCTTCCTGGGCGTCGCGTCCTCGGGGTTCGGCTTCCTGCTGTACTACCGGCTGGTGCGCAACGTCGGCGCCGTGCGCGCGACCTCGGTCACCTTCCTGAATCCGCCGGTGGCGATGATCGCGGGCGCGCTTTATCTCGGCGAGCCGATCGGCGTGCAGATGGTGGCCGGCGCGGCCGTGATCCTCGCCGGCACCGGCCTGGCGCTCGGGCTGGTGGGTCCCCGGGCGGGATCCTCGCGTGCCCAGGCGGCGAGCCGTTCCTGATCCTCGACCGAAGCGCCCGCCGACGGCTCGCGTACGATGCGCGCCATGCCCCGCGCCGCCGCTGCCCCGCGCTGTCCCTGCGGTCTCGATGCCACCTACGATGCCTGCTGCGGCCGCTGGCACGCCGGCCCGCTGCACCGGTGCGCCCCGGACGCGGAGGCGCTGATGCGCTCGCGCTACAGCGCCTACGTGCTCGGGCTCGTGCCCTACCTGCTCGACACCTGGCATGCCCGCACGCGGCCCGCCACCCTGGCGCTCGACCCGGCGACGAAGTGGCTCGGCCTCGAGATCCGGGCCCGCCGCAGCATCGACGCGCACCACGCCACGGTCGAGTTCGTCGCGCGCTGCCGGGATGCGGGCCGCGCGACGCGGCTGCACGAGACCAGCCGCTTCGTGCGCGAGGACGGCCGCTGGCTGTACGTGGACGGCGAGTCGGGCTGATCGGGCGCTGATCGGGGGCGGTCCGCGATCGGGGGCCTCGCAGCCGCGGCCGCGACCGGGGTCCCGAGGCTATCATCGCCCCCGATGCGCGGTGCGGTCGACACCGCGCGCGACACGAGGAGACACCCCATGGATCGCATCCGCACCGCGTCCGGCCCGGCGCCCGCGCGCCGCCGCGCGCTCGCCGCGCTCGCCGCCGCCCCGGGCGCGGCCCGCGCCCAGGCCTATCCCTCGCGCACGCTGAGGATCGTCGTGCCGCATGCAGCCGGCGGCAACTCCGACGCCTTCGGCCGGATCCTCGCGCAGCGCCTGGCCGAGCGCATCGGCCAGCCCGTGGTCGTCGAGAACCGCACCGGCGCGGGCGGCACCATCGCCTGCGCGAGCATCGCGCGTGCACCCGCCGACGGCTACCAGATCGTCGTCGCCGACACCGGCACGCACGCCATCGCGCCGCAGCTCTACGGCGCCCGGCTGCAGTACGACGTCTTCAAGGACTTCACGCCGATCTCGCTGGCCGCGACCTTCCCGACCGTGCTGCTGCTGCATCCGTCGGTGCCCGCGACGACCGCGCAGGAGTTCATCGCGCTGGTGAAGTCGCAGCCCGGCAAGCTGACCTTCTCGTCGGCCGGCACCGGCAACGGCTCGCACCTCGCGCAGACCGTCTTCCTGCATGCCGCGGGGGGGCTGGACATGATCCACGTGCCCTACAAGGGCGGCGCGCCGGCGATCCAGGCGCTGATCGCAGGCGAGGTGCAGATGACCGCGGTGAGCGTGAACACCTCGCTGCCGCACATCCGCTCCGGCCGCGCCCGCGCGCTCGCGCTCGCCTCGAGCAAGCGCTCGCCTGCGCTGCCCGATCTGCAGACGCTCGCGGAAGCGGGCGTGCAGGGGGGCGAGGCCGACAACTGGCTGGCGCTGCTCGCGCCGCCGGGGTTGCCGGCCGACATCGCCGCCACGCTCGCGCGCGAGGTCAACGCGACCCTGGTCCTGCCCGAGGTGCGGGAGAAGCTGGCCGGCCTCGGCCTGGAGGTGGTCGCCGGCGGCAGCCAGGCCTACACCGAACTGCTGCGGCGCGACGTCGTGAAGTGGACCGAAGCGGTCAAGCGCAGCGGCGCCGTCGCCGACTGAACCGGGCGGCACCCGCTCGGCCGCGGCCGGCGCGCCGGCCGCAGGCTGGACAAACCGCCTAGGCAGGGCGTCCTGACCGCGGCCTCGAGCGCTGACCGGCCGAAAAGACCCTGGACAAAACCCGGACATCGGGGCACTGCACGCGGTCGCGACACGTGCCCGGGCAGCGCGGAGCCGGCCTGGCGACGGCGGTGCCGGCCCCGGGCATGCGCCCCGGAACCGCCCGGCTCCGGGCCCCGGACGCGGAGGGATCCTGCGCGGGGAACCCCTTGCGGCATGCGGTTCTCCGGGAAGTCCGAGCGCCGACGAGGCTGCCGGCGGCGCACCGCGGATCCAAGGCCGAGCTTGGACTGATGCAATGCAGCAGAACGCGGGCGCTGCCGTTCGTCTGTCTCGGAACGCGGCCGATCGGGCGACTGAATGATTTTCGAGACGGTCCGCCCAAGTGGATTGTTGCGTCGCACCAGAAGGCCCTGTAGAGTTCGGGCTGTCTCCTCCACCTCCTCAAATGGTGGTTTCAGGCCCGAACCTCACGGTTCGGGCCTTTTCTTTTCCGGCACCGGATGCCACGTGCCAACGGGTTCCAGCCCCGCCCGGCCAGGCCGCGGCGCGTGCGCGCCCCGCTTCGATTCGCGCGGCGCCCGCAGTCAGTCCGTGCAGTCCGACATGCCGACGACTGTCACGCTCGAGTGACGCCCGCCCTGTCCGTTTTGTCAGACGACCTCGGCGCCCAGCGGGTCGTCGCGCCGCCCCGCCGTCGCGCGCCCCGTTTCGCTCAGCGCTTCCTGCGCGCGCGGTGCACGTCGTGCGTGACGAACGCCGAGTCGCCTGCGCCCGGCGTGGGGCGGGCGAGCCAGTCCGGATGCGCGAGCGTGTCGCGCAGGTCCGCCAGGCCCGAGCGCCAGTGGTCGCGCATCGACAGCAGGCCGAACTGGTAGTCCTTGAAGTGCCCCTCGAAATCCTTGTCGTCGAAGATCAGGTGCACGACGTTCACGCGGCGGTCGTCGGCGAGCGCCGCCGCGCGCCGTGCGGCCGGATGGCCGCGATGCTCGGCAGGCACCAGTTCCAGCAGCTCGCGCAGCAGCTTGGCCTGGTCGGCCTCGGCGCGCAGCACATCGGTCACCAAGCGCGTGCGGCTCGAGAACTGGATGTCCTTCTGGCGGTTGGCGACCTCGAACAGGTCGCGCGGCAGCGCGCCGCTCGCGCTCCAGAGGTCGACCTGGAACACCAGCGCGTCGCGCCGGTGCGACTGGCCGAGCACCGCCGCCAGCGGTGTGTTCGACACGATGCCGCCGTCCCAGTACCAGCGCCCGCCGACCTTCACCGCCGGAAAGCCCGGCGGCAGCGCGCCCGAGGCCATGAAGTGCTCCGGGCCCAGCCGCTCCTCGCGGTTGTCGAAGTAGCGGAAGTTGCCGCTCTCGACATCGACCACACCGACCGACACGCGTATCGAGTCGGGCGCGGCGATCCGGTCGAAGTCGACGAAGCGCTCGAGCGTCTCGCGCAGCGGCCCGGTGTCGTACCAGCTCGCGCCGCCCGGCCCGGGCCGGTGCACCGCCCACGGCGGCGGCAGGCGGGGCGCGAAGAAGCCGTTCTGGCCCTCGAGCAGCGCGCGCCAGGCCTCGCCCGCATTGATCGCGACCATCGCCGGCTCGAAGGCCTGCAGCCACGGCTCGAGCATCGCGGGGATCGCATTGACCGGCGAGGCCGGCATCACCGGCGGGCGGCAGATCGTCTCCCAGAACTCGCGCAGCCGCTCGACGCGGGTCTCGCGCGGATTGCCCGCGACGATCGCCGCATTCAGCGCGCCGATCGAGATGCCGGCCACCCAGTTGGGCTCGATGCCCGCCTGCGCGAGGCCCTCGATCACGCCACCCTGGTACGCACCGAGCGCACCGCCCCCCTGCAGCACCAGCCCGACCACCGGATAGCCGGCGGCGACCTCGGCGGGCGTCGGCGCGGGGCTCACCCCGAGCGTCCGGCGCCGCGGCGTACTGCCGCGGCGCGGTCAGCGCACATTCAGCGCGCCCCCGAGCCTGCGCCGCCACTCCGACACCAGCGGCGGCTGCGCCGCGGCCAGCTCGAAGACCTGGACCATCCGCCGCCGGCCGATGTCCTCCTGGAAAGCACGATCACGCAGCACGATCTCCAGCAGCTGCTCGAGCGCCGGCTCCCATTCCTTGTACTCGATCCAGTACTCGGCGAGGTCGAGCCGCGCCTGCAGGTCGGCCGGATGCCCGGCCACGCGATCGAGCAGCTCGTGCGGCACCGGCGGCTTGGCGGCCTCGGCCGCCTCGGCCACCTGCTGCATCAGCGCCGCGACCTGCGGATCGGCCTTCGCGGCGGCCGACAGTGCATCGAGCTGGCCTTGGGCAGCGGCCGGCTCGCCCGCGCCCAGCAGCAGCTGCGCGTACAGCAGGCGGGCCGAGTCGTTCGACGGGTCGAGGGCGATCGCCTTCTTCGCATGCTCGGTGGCCGCGGCCTCGTCGCCCCGGTCGAGCGCGGCACCGGCCTGCTCGAGCTCGACGTCCGAGGGGTTGGGCATGAGCCGATCGATGAACTCGCGCAGCTTGCCCTCGGGCAGCGCGCCCTGGAACTGGTCGACCGGCTGGCCGCCGACGAAGGCGTAGACCGTCGGGATCGACTTGATGCGGAAGTGCTGGGCGAGCTGCTGCTCGGCGTCGGTGTCGATCTTCACGAGCTTGAAGCGGCCGCCGTAGGCCTGCTCGAGCTTCTCGAGCATCGGTCCGAGCGACTTGCAGGGGCCGCACCAGGGCGCCCAGAAGTCGACCAGCACCGGCACCTGCATCGAGGCGTCGATGACGTCGGCCTGGAAGGTCTGGAGGGTGGTGTCGGTGCTCATGGCGTCGGCGCGTCGGTGGGATGGGAGACCGCGATTGTGCACCCGCGGGCCCGAGCGCCCGGCCGTACCCGTGAATGCCAGCGCTCGCTTCGCCATCCAGGCGCCTGGCTCCTGGGTCCGGAAGCCCCGTCGATACCGGGCCGTCCGCCGGCTCGGGGCGCCTCGGTGCTAGCATCGGCGCCAACCGGAGGTCCGCGATGGGCATGATGCTGCTGGGTATGGTGCTGTTCCTGGGGGTGCACTCGGTGCGCGTCTTCGCGGATGGCGCACGCGATTCGCTGATCCGGCGCCTCGGCCCCGGGGCCTACAAGGGGCTCTACTCGCTGGCCTCGATCGCCGGCTTCGTGCTGATCGTCTGGGGCTACGGCCTGGCGCGCACCGCGCCGGTGGACCTGTGGATGCCGCCGGTCTGGACCCGGCACCTCGCCGCGCTGCTGACGATACCCGCCTTCGTGCTGCTGGCCGCGGCCTACGTGCCCGGCACCGCCATCAAGGCCGCCGTCGGCCATCCGATGGTGATGGGCGTCAAGGTCTGGGCGTTCGCCCACCTGATCGCCAACGGCCGGCTCGCCGACGTCGTGCTGTTCGGCGGCTTCCTCGCGTGGGCGGTGCTGCTGTACATCGCGTCGCGCAAGCGCGACCGGCGCACCGGCACCCGCTACGTCGCCGGCCCGGCCTCGCGCGACGCGATCGCGATCGTCGTGGGCCTCGCGGCCTGGGCGGCCTTCGCGTTCTGGCTGCACGGTGCGCTCATCGGCGTGCGCCCCTTCGGTTGAGAAGCGCGGGCCCGGGCGGCTACGCCGGGTCCGACCCCGCCCCCATCTCCACCACGATCTTGCCCGGCGCCTCGCGCCGCTCGAGCGCGCGCAGCGCGTCGATCGCCCGCTCGATCGGGAAGCACGCGCCCACCAGCGGCCGGAACGTGCCCTGCGCGGCGAGCCGCGCGAGCTCGGCGCGGATGCGCGGCGCGTCCGCCGGGCGCTGGCGCAGCCACTCGCCGGCCCGCACCCCGATCACCGCGTAGCTCTTGATCAGCACGTGGTTGGCGGCGAGCGCGGGGATGCGCCCGGCGGCGAATCCGATCACCAGCAGCCGCCCGCCGAAGCCGATGCAGCGGGTCGAGCGATCGAACACGTCGCCGCCCACCGGGTCGTAGACCACATCGGCGCCACGCCCGCCGGTCAGCGCCTTGACCTGTTCGTGGAAGTCGCCGCGCGAGGACACGAGGTGGGTGGCGCCCATCGGGCGCAGCCGCTCGAGCCACGCCGGGTCGCTGCCGGTGGCGATCACGGTGGCGCCGAGCGCGGCGCCGAGCTGCACCGCGGCGGCGCCCATGCCGCCGGTGGCGCCGTGGACCAGCAGCGTCTCGCCGGCGCGCAGCCCGCCGCGCACGACCAGCGCCACGTAGGCGGTCAGGGCGCCGACCTGCCAGGCCGCGGCGGACGGCCAGTCCCAGCCCGGGGGCACCGCCGACAGCGCGGACGCCGGGAACACCGCGTGGTGCGCGATGGCCCCGGACTTGTCGGACACGCAGACCGCGTCGCCGACCCGCCAGCCGGCCACGCCCGGGCCCACCGCCGCGACCGTCCCCGCGCCCTCCATGCCGATCGTGAAGGGCAGGGTCGGCTTGTGCTGGTAGCCGCCGCGCGTCATCAGCAGGTCCGGGAAGTTCAGCGCGGCCGCGCGCATCGACACGGCGACCTCGCCCGCGGCGGGCGGCACTGGATCGAGCCGGTCGAGCGGGTCGAGGGCGACGCCGGCGAGATCGTCGGCGAGGCGGTGGCAGCGCAGCGCGAGGGATCGGGGCACGGTGGTCGGCTCCTCGGGACAGGCGTCAGTCGAAGATGGCGGTGGTCTGGTGGCTCACCGCCACCGGTCGGCCATCGGCGTCCCAGACGCGCGCGGTCTGGCTGGTGTAGCCCTCGGCCGCGTGGCGCGTCTCGGTGTGCAGCAGCAGCCAGGCCTGTGGATCCACGGTGCGCGGGTCCGCGAGGAACTCGAGCAGCCAGGTGAGCGAGGCGCCCGGCGCCCGGCGGGTCAGCGTCGACATGACCGGCGAGGGCGGCATGTCGCAGAGCGCGACCACGTTGGCCTCGCGGGCGGCGGGCGCATCGAGTGCGGGCGCGAGCGGTGCCTCGCCGGGCCCGGCATCCTCGCCCTCGGTGGCCTCGCGCAGCCGCACCCACATCGACGAGGGCTTCATCGGCTGGCCGCTGTACGGGATCGCGCCGCCCGCCCAGCGCTGGCGGTAGTGGCGCAGGAAACCGGGCATGCGCTCGGGCAGGAACGGCGCCTCGCGCAGCTCGCCGGGGCCGCGCAGCTCGGGCATCGGCATGTCGGCGATCGCCTTGGACTCGCGTGCCGCGCCGAACAGCCCGACCATCAGGGCGCCTGCGCGTCCGCCGCTCGACAGCGTGCACTGCGCATGCGTGACGGCGCGGCCGCGCCGCACCACGCTCGCGTCGGCGACCGACTCGCCCCCGACGGCGGCCACGAAGGTCACCTGCAGCGCCCGCAGCGGCAGCGCGTCGCCGACGGCCGCGCGCATCGCGAGCACGCCGAGCGCGCCCTGCAGGCCGCCGAACGCGGCCTTGCCCTGGAGCCAGTCCTCGGTGACCTCGGCGCGCAGCACGGCGCGGCCTTCGGGGGAGTCGGCGCGCACCTCGGCGGGCCGCGCGGCGATGGAGGAGAAGCTCTGCATGATCGATCCGCGGCCCGCGGGGGAAGGGGCCGGTGCCGCTCGAGGATGCCACAATCGCCGGCCGTTCCCGTTCCACAGCGCCCCCCCCGAGGAGACCTCCCATGCGCATCGAGACGCTCGCCGTGCACGCCGGCCAGACGCCGGATCCGACCACGAAAGCCGTCGCCGTGCCGATCTACCAGACCGTCGCCTACGCGTTCGACAGCGCGCAGCACGGCGCCGACCTCTTTGACCTGAAGGTGGCCGGCAACATCTACACGCGGATCATGAATCCGACCGAGGACGTGCTCGAGAAGCGGCTCGCCGCGCTCGAGGGCGGCATCGCCGCGCTCGCGCTCGCCTCGGGCATGGCCGCGATCACCTACGCGATCCAGACCATCGCCGAGTCCGGCGACAACATCGTCTCGGCCTCGCAGCTCTACGGCGGCACGTACAACCTCTTCGCGCACACGCTGCCGCAGATGGGCATCGAGACGCGCTTCGCCGACGCGCGCCGTCCGCAGGACTTCGCCGCGCTGATCGACGCGCGCACCAAGGCGATCTTCTGCGAGTCGATCGGCAACCCGCTGGGCAACGTCACCGATTTCGCGGCGCTCGCGCAGGTCGCGCACGACGCGGGCATCCCGCTGATCGTCGACAACACGGTGCCCAGCCCCTACCTGTGCCGGCCGTTCGAGCACGGCGCCGACATCGTCGTGCACTCGCTGACCAAGTACCTCGGCGGGCACGGCAACAGCGTGGCCGGCGCGATCGTCGACAGCGGCAAGTTCCCGTGGGCCGAGCACGCCGCGCGCTTCCGGCGCCTGAACGAGCCCGACGTCAGCTACCACGGCGTGGTCTACACGCAGGCGCTGGGGCCGGCGGCCTACATCGGGCGCGCGCGTGTCGTGCCGCTGCGGAACATGGGCGCGGCGATCGCGCCGATGAACTCGTTCCTGATCCTGCAGGGCATCGAGACCCTGCCGCTGCGCATGGACCGCATCTGCGAGAACGCGGTCGCGATCGCGAAGCACCTGCAGTCGCACGCGAAGGTCGCCTCGGTGAACTACGCCGGCCTGCCCGACCATCCGGACCATGCGCTGGTGCAGAAGTACATGGGCGGCAAGGCGTCCGGGATCCTGTCGTTCACGCTCAAGGGCGCGGCGGGCCGCGAGTCCGGCGCGCGCTTCCTCGATGCGCTCAAGCTCTTCACGCGGCTGGTGAACATCGGCGACGCGCGCTCGCTGGCGACGCATCCGGCCTCGACCACGCACCGGCAGCTCGACGCCGCGGAGCTCGCGAAGGCGGGCGTCTCCGAGGGCATGGTGCGGCTGTCGGTGGGCATCGAGCACATCGACGACCTGCTCGAGGACCTCGAGCAGGCGCTCGCCGCGGTCTGATCGGCGACGAGCGGCCGCCCGTGGCGAACGGGCGGCCGCAGGGCCGGGCTCGAGACCGGATCGAGACCGAAGCGCACCGGATCCGATCCCCGGACGAGTCGGGCGCGACAGACGGCGTGCGCACACTGGATCCCATCGACACCGCACCTGAAACGCGATGTCGGCGAGGCGGCAGGAGGTCCTGCCGCCCCACCCCGGACCGATCCACAAGGAGCCACGCCATGACCAAGACCCTCGCCCGCATCGCCCTGCCCGCCGCCCTCGCCCTCGCCGCCTTCGGCGCGCAGGCCGGCGAAGGCCCGATCGACGTCCGCGTCGCGCCCGCCGCCGCGCAGTCCGCGCCCGCCGCCGCGACCTCGCAGATCCAGAGCGCCGCGAAGGCGACGCTGCTGCCGGGCGCCTGAGCCCGCGGCCGGTCCGACGGACCGGCCCACCCGAACGCGACCCGATCGCGTCGGACCCGAACGCCCGGACGCCTCCTGCAGGCCTCCGGGCGTTCGTGCGTCCGGGCGCCGTTCCCGCGGCCCGGCCCTGCGGGCGACGCGGCGCGGCGCGCGGCCATGACCTCGCGGGTCATCGACGCCCGCCCGCGGAACGCACAGGATGGAGACATCGCCCACCCACCGGAGAGGCCGATGTCCCCCGCCACCTTCGTCCCCCTCGCCCGCGCCGTGATCATCGGGCTCGGCATCGCGATGCTGTTCGCCTTCGCGAGCCCGTTCGGCGGCTGAGCCGCAGGCCCGGGGGCCTCGGCCTCGGGGCGCCTGTCGTGGACGCCGATGCACGGCGCGTGCGAGCATCGCCGCAGCGTGCAGCCGGGGGAGCCATCGCGATGGGCAAGGACGAGCGGAAGAAACCGAAGGCGGTCGAGGCAGGGGCAGTGGCAGTGGCCACGGCCGAAGCGCCGACAGGCCTGTCGCGCAAGGACTACGAGGCGCGGCTCGAACCGCTCGAGGTGGAGCTGAACCGGCTCGCCCGCTGGATCCAGCAGACCGGCCAGCGCCTGCTGGTGATCTTCGAGGGTCGTGACACCGCCGGCAAGGGCGGCGCGATCAGCGCGATCGCCGACACGCTGAACCCGCGCCAGTGCCACGTGGTCGCGCTCTCCAAGCCGACCGAGGTCGAGCGCACCCAGTGGTACTTCCAGCGCTACGTGCCGCATCTGCCGGCGGCCGGACAGATCGCGCTCTTCGACCGCAGCTGGTACAACCGCGCCGGCGTCGAGCGCGTGATGGGCTGGTGCACCGAGCCCGAGTACCGGCGCTTCCTCAAGCAGGCGCCGGTCTTCGAGAAGCTGCTGGTCGACGACGGCGTGCTGGTCTTCAAGTACTGGCTCACCGTCGACCAGGGGCAGCAGGAAGCGCGGTTCCGCGAGCGCCTGGAGGATCCGCTCAAGCGGTGGAAGCTCTCGCCGATCGACCTGAAGTCGCGCGAGAAGTACCGCGAGTACGGCGAGGCCCGCGACGCGATGCTCGAGGCCACCCACACGAAGCACGCGCCCTGGACGCTGATCGACTTCAACGATCAGCGTGCCGGTCGCCTCGCGCTGATCCGCCACCTGCTCGACCGGATCCCGGACACCGAGGTGCCGCCCGAGTCGATCGAGTTCCCGCCGCTGCCCGGCCCGCCGCAGCGCGAACGCTTCGCCGGGCCGCTGAAGCCGATCGTCCCGAAGGCCTGAACGCGCGGCCCGGCTACAGCCGGTTGTGCGTGCCGTCGCACAGCGGCGCGCGCGCCGAGTGCTTGCAGCCGCAGAGCCAGGCCATGGCGGTGGTCGCCTGCGTGATCTTCACCGGCTCGAAGCCGGTGCCACGGTGGCTGCCGTCGCAGAACGGCTGCGTCGCGCTGCGCCCGCAGGCGCACCACCAGTAGTCCTGGCCGGCCTTGAGCTCGACCGCGAAGGCGGCCTTCGCGGGAATCTCGGGGGTGCTCATCGTCGGCGGCCTGCTGCGTGATTCGGAGACGAAGTCTATCGGCCGCGGCCCCCCGCATCGGCGATCACCCGGTGCGCAGCGGGGCCTCGAACATCGCGCCGAGCGCGCGCTCGACGACCCGCGCGGTCAGGTACGCGGAGCTGGTGAAGAAGCCCGGCCCCCAGAGCATCATGCCGGCGACATGCACCGCGCGCGTGCCGTGCGCGCGGTAGCTCGTCATGTCGACCGCGATGCCCTCGCGCGGCTCGCCGTCGAGCTCGAAGGGGCGCAGCAGGCCCGCCGCGTGCATCGACGCGAAGAGCGGCGGCTGGCGGGGGCTGTCCAGGCGCCGGTCGAGCGCGCCCGAGCAGTCGACGAGCACCGTCGCGCGCTCGTCGCCGAAGCGGTGCGGCACGGTGTAGCCGGCGCCGTCGGCATCGAGCGCCGGCGTGCCCGCCCCCGCGCGCACCACCAGCCGGCCCGCGCGATGCAGGGCGAGCAGGCGCTCGGCGGTCGGCACCGGGCAGGTCGCCGCCCAGCCGAGCATCGCCGACTCGATCTCGCGCCGGTAGTGCCGCTCCGCGTCGGGGCGAAGCCATCGGTTCGCGAACGCGTCCCACAGCAGCAGCTGCGCGTCGCCCACCAGGTCGACGAGGAAGTTCGCGCCGGCACCGGTGCGCGCGGCATCGAGGTCGGCCGCGAGCAGCGCGCCCGCGCGCGCGTCGAGCGCGTCGGCGTCGGTGCAGCCGGCATAGGGCACGCGCACGGTCGGCCAGTCGATGCGGCAGCCGTGCGCCGCGGCCTCCTCGTCGGCCAGGCGCGCCACGTCCTCGAGCGTCAGGCCACCGTGTTCGGCGGCCAGCGCCGCGAGTACCGGCTCGACCAGCCGGGTGCGCCGGATCGGCCTACGCACGGGGCTGCCCACCTTCTTCAGGCGCCCGGAGCGCGACATCAGCACGACGCGCCGCGCGTTCGGCCCGCCCTCGAAGCGCAGCGTGCCGTCGGCGGCGCGCACGAAGGCCGCGCCGGTGCGCGGCGAGAACAGGCGGTTGACCACGTCGTAGGCGCTCAGCGAGGCACCGAGCAGGTGTACGGTCGCGTCCGCCGGCAGCGCGTCGAGCCCGTCGCTGCAGACGTGGGTCGGAAAGAAGCGGGCCGCGGCGCCCGGCGGCGGCGGCGCGACGCGGCTTGCCTCGGGGCAGCGCCCGGTCGCGAGCAGCACCGCGTCGGCCCGGACCTCGCCGCCGGCCCAGCGGACCCGCACGCCGCCTTCGGCGGGCTCCTCGATGCCCAAGGCCTCCTGCGACACCCGATCCACGCGGATGCCGCGGATCGACGCACCGACCAGCGAGGCGCGCACCACCTCGCGCAGGAAGCGGCCGAACTCGGCGCGCGGCAGGTGACCGTCCGGCGCGGCCGCGCCGGGATGGCCGGTGGCGCGCAGCCAGTCGAGGAAGGCGCCGCGGTGCGAGGGCACCAGGCACATCGTGTCGGTGGTGTTGTTGACGAGGTAGTCGGGGCAGTCGCGCTCGCGGTACGGGAAGCCCGGGCCGAACTCGCCGCTCGCCTCCAGCACGGTCACGCGCTCGACCGGATGCCGGTGGACGAGCTGCCACAGCGCGCTCGTGCCGGCGAAGCCGCAGCCGACCACGACGACGTGGCGCGGCGCGGCGGCGCGCGGGCCGCCCTCCTCGACGCCGCCCTCCTCGACGCCGCGGCTCATCGCGGGGTGCTCGGCGCCTCGCGCGGCGCCTCGCGCGGCGCCCGCTCCAGGTCCCAGGCGCCCGCCGCGCCGCGCTTCCTCAGCACCGCGCGCTGCACCTTGCCGGTGGCGGTCTTGGGCAACGCATCGACGAGGCTCATGTAGCGCGGCCACGCGAAGCGGGGCAGCGAGCGCTCGGCATGCGCCGCCACGTCCTGCGGCGTGGGCGAGGCGCCGGGTGCGGGCACCACCGCGAGCATCACCTCGTCCTCGCCGCCGCGGATGTCCGAGGGCACCGCATAGGCCGCGACCTCGGCGACGCCGGCCAGCGTCGCGAACGCCGCCTCGATCTCGGTCGCCGACAGGTTCTCGCCGCGGCGCCGGATGCAGTCCTTGATGCGGTCGACGAAGGTCAGCACGCCGTCGGCGGTCATCGTGCCCGCGTCGCCGGTGTGGAACCAGAGGTTGCGCCAGGCCTCGACCGTCTGCTGCGGCCGGCCGTGGTAGCCGGCCATGAAGCCGAAGGGCACCTTCGGACGCACGAGGATCTCGCCGAGCTCGCCCGGCGCCACCGGCCGGTCGGTCTCGGGGTCGGCGATCACCACCTCGAAGAAGCGGTCGTAGACCCGCCCCGCGGCGCCCGGCGTCGACTCGCCGAGCCGCCCCCACACGGGGATGTTGACCTCGGTCATGCCGAAGCCCGAGGTGACGTCCGGCACCCCGAAGCGCTCCCGGAACACCGCCTCGTGCTCGGGCAGGTTCGGGCCGTTCTTGACGACGCGCAGCCGGTGGTCGCGGTCGTGCGGCGTGGGCGGTGTACCGACCACGAAGGCCGCGAGCGCGCCGAGGCAGTTGGTGAGCGTCGCGCCGTGGCGGCGGATGTCGTCGAGCCAGGCGCTCGCCGAGAAGCGCGGCCTCACCACCGCGGCACAGCCGGCGATCAGCGTGGCGCCGAGCTGCATCAGCAGGCCGTTGGCGTGGAAGAGCGGCAGCACGATGTAGTACACGTCGTCGGCCGTGAGCGCGAGCGAGTCGATCGCGCCGCGGCCGTAGAGGAAGCAGTGCGCATGCGGCATCAGCACGCCCTTGGCCGGCCCGCTGGTGCCCGAGGTGTACATCACGCAGGCGATGTCCTGGGCGCGAGGCATCGGGCCCTCGTGGCGCGGCGCGACGCGCCAGGCGTCCCAGGCAAGCGTTGCGAGGCCGCCGCGCGGGGCGGGGTCCGGGGCGTCGGCGTGCGCGCCGCGCGGGTCGTGGCCGTGACCGGCGTCCGGCGCGCCGCCCGCGACCAGCACCCGGGCGATGGTCGGCACCTCGCGTGAGGCCTCGACGAACGCCGGCAGCAGCGAGGCGTCGACCACCGCGAGCGTGGCGCCGCAGTCGGTGAGCGGATGGCGCAGGAACGCGCCGGTGAGCTCGGGGTTGAGCAGCACCGCGACCGCGCCGAGCCGGCCCAGCCCGAGCCAGGCACGCATCAGGTCCAGGCCGCTGGGCAGCATCACCGCGACGTGGTCGCCGGGGGCGACGCCGAGCGACGCGAAGAAGCCCGCCGCGCGCTCGACGTCGGCATGGGCCTCGCCGAAGCTCGTGCGCTCGCCCGTGGTGGTCTCGATCCAGCGCGCATCGGGGGCGCGTGCGGCCTGCTCCGCGAGCACCGCGGGCAGCACCCAGCGGCCGGGGTCGTCGAATCCGGAATACATGGCGGCGTGTCTCCTCGTCGATGCCCGGGTCGACGATACCCGAGCGCGCCCGCTCAGGTGAACAGGCCGATGTCCTTCACGGTATAGCGGACGATCCCCGGCATCACCCGCGGCAGGTTCGATGCCGACACGCCGAACCAGGTGGCGAGCGTCGCGCCGAGCTGGTCGACCGAGGTGGTGGGCAGGTAGCGGCCCTGGCCGACGTCGTCGGGGCCGCCGTTGGCCGGAACCGGTGGCGTCCCGTGGATCCGCCGGCCGCGGACCGCGCCGCCCATCACGAAGTGGTGCGACCCCCAGCCATGGTCGGAACCGTCGCCGTTGGAGCTCAGCGTGCGGCCGAAGTCGCTCGCGGTGAACGTGGTCACGCGGTCCTGGATGCGGAGCTCGGTCATCGCCGCGTCGAATGCGGCGAGGGCATCCCCGAGCTGCGTCATCAGCGCGGGATGGGTGACCAGCATGTCGTCATGGGTGTCGAAGCCGCCGAGCGTCACGAAGAACACCTGCCGCCGGACGCCGAGCGAGCCGCGCGCCGACAGCATGCGCGCCACCCTCTTCAGCTGATTGCCGACGCCAGTCGCCGGGAAGGCCGCGGCGAGCGCGGGCGCCGCGGTCAGGGCCGCCGCCACCGTGCCGGTGGCCGCGATCGAGCGTCCGACCAGCTTCCCGTGCTCCTGCTCGAGCAGGCTCGGACCGGTGGCAGCCGTGGCCAGCGTCCGCAGGGCCTGCGAGGCCGCCGCCGACCCGAACAGGCTGCCGGACAGTCCGGTGATGCCGACCGGTCCGGTGCTGTTCAGCTGGTACTGCGCCGTGGCGCGCCCGCTCACGAACACCGATGTGCCGCCGGTGCTGATGCAGGCGAAGGTCGAGGCCGCGTTGTCCGCGGCGAACACGTCCCCCATGCGTCCGCCCCAGCCCGAGGTCGCACCCTCGGGATTGCCGGCCTGCCAGGTCGACTGCTGGTCGTTGTGCGAGACGCGCTGCGCGGCAGCGCCAGGCCGCCACGGACTGTCGCATACGCCTGATGGGTCGCATCGTCGTACGGCACCACGGTGTTGCCGTTGTCGTTGCCGCCCAGCAGGAACACGCAGACCAGCGCCTTGTAGTCGGTGGCCGACTGCGCGGCGGCGTCGCCGATCGCCCAGGCGCCCGACGGCGAGGTGACGCCGAAGGCGCGGGCCCACTGCGTGAAGCGCAGCACCGGCTCGGTCAGCTTGGCACCCGCGGTGCGGGTGTCCGGCCAGCGCGCCTCCGGGTCGGTGAGGATCGCGCGCAGCACCGCCTTCAGGTCGCCGCGCACGCGTGCGCCGTTGTCGGCGAAGACGGCCGCCACGCGCCGCACGTAGTCCGGCGATGGGTTCGAGCAGACCAGCCGCTGGATCAGCGGGCGACCGATGAACGGGCCGACGTTGGGATGCGCGACCAGCGTGTCGAGCGCGATCGACAACGTCTCGCGTGCGCCCGTTCCGGCCGGCACCACCGTGCCGAGGAAGCGCTTCTCGCCCGTCTCGTGCCGCGCGGCGATCGGCTGCATCGGCGTGATCGCACGGGCCTCCGTGGCGGGGTCGATGCCCGGGCCGCTGACGACGTCCCAGCCGGTGAGCGCACGCGCCAGTCCGCTGACATCGGCCGGGCCGTAGGTCTCGATCGGCGCGCCGTTCGCGAGCCTGGGCGTGCCGTCGGGCTCGAGCGTCGTCAGCCCGATGGTGAAGCGCTGCATCACCTCGCGGGCGTAGTTCTCGTCGGGCTGGCGCCCGGTCGCGAGATCGGCCTTCTGGCTGCCGCGCATCGACAGGTAGGCACCCATCGCCGGCGACAGCGTCACCGCCTCGAGCAGGTCCCGGAACCGGCCGAACGCATGGGTCTCGAGCACATCCATGAAGTGACCGGCGCCGATCGACGGGCACGGGACAGTGATCGTCGACGCCGAGATCACGAAGATCTGCGACAGCGCGTAGGTCATGCGCTGGCGCAGCTGGTCGGGGCGGGTGATGAATGCACGCCAGATCGAGTGGCTGGCCTCGGCGCGGGAGTTCACGAAGGCGCCGACGTTGTAGCCGCGGCCGACCATCCAGTCGACGTGGGACTGTCCGCGGGGCATCGCGAACTGCTCGTCGAGCCAGCCGTCCAGTCCGATCGACTGCGTCCGCCGGATCTCCGCGGCGCTGGCCCCGAGGCTCAATCGCGGGCGACGCAGGCGGGAGCCTACAGGTTCGACTCCGTCGGCGAACAGGGCGTGCGCGGACGGCATCGACGCGAGCCCGGGAGTTCGGAACGGCTGCAGCGGTACGCCGCCCGGCCTCTGCCCGGGCCGGGAAGTCGGCTGGGCTACGATCGACCCCCTCCTCCACCCTCTTCTCCTCCACCCTCTTCCCGCGCGAGCCCCGCCATGTCCCGCATCCTCATCACCATCGCCGGCCGCCGTTTCGTCGCCGAGACGAACCCGGACGCACCCAAGACCGTCGCCGCCTTCGAGAAGCTCCTGCCCTACCGGCAGAAGATCATCCACGTGCGCTGGAGCGGCGAGGCGTGCTGGATCCCGCTCGGCGACTTCGAGCTCGGCGTGGGCTTCGAGAACCACACCTGCCACCCCTCGGTCGGCGACGTGCTGTTCTACCCGGGCGGCTACAGCGAGACCGAGCTGCTGATCGCCTACGGCTCGTGCTCGTTCGCCTCGAAGATGGGGCCGCTCGCCGGCAACCACTTCCTCACCATCGTCGAGGGCAAGGAGCAGCTGCGGACGATGGGCACCGAAGTACTGTGGGAAGGCGCGAAGGACATCCTGTTCGAGCGCGGCTGAAACGAGGAAAGACGATGCTGAAGTTCTGGTACAACCTGGCACCCAACCCGATGAAGGTCGCGCTGATGCTCGAGGAGCTCGGCGTGCCCTACGAGCCGATTCCCGTCGACACCCGCAAGGGCGAGCAGCACACCGACGCGTTCAAGGCGGTGAACCCGAACGCCAAGGTCCCGGCGATCGACGACGACGGCGTGCAGCTCTTCGACAGCAACGCGATCCTGCTGTACCTGGGCGACCGGCACGGCCGCTTCGTGCCGACCGACACCGCCTCGCAGGCGCGCGCCGAGATGCTGACCTGGCTGATGTTCATCGCCAGCGGCATCGGGCCGTACTCCGGCCAGTCGGTGCACTTCCGTCACGCCGCGCCCGAGCCGAAGGCCTATGCGCTGAACCGCTACGACTTCGAGGCCCACCGCCACTGGAAGATCCTCGACGACCGGCTCGCGACGAACCGCTACCTCGCCGGCGGCGAGTACGGCATCGTCGACATGGCGTTCTGGGGCTGGGTGCGCCTGGTGCCCTACGTGCTCGGCATCGAGAACCCGTGGACGCAGTACCCGAACCTCGAGCGGCTGCTCGACGAGATCAACGCGCGGCCGGCGGTCGCGCGCATCGAGGACCTGCGCAAGCGCCACGCCTTCAAGGCGGAGATGGACGCCGAGGCGTTCCGCGCGATGTTCCCGCAGAACGAGCGGCTGAAGGGCTGAGGGTCCGAGCGCGGTCCGCTGCGCTCAGCGCAGCGGCTCGCAGCGCAGCGTGGCGCGGGCGGCCTCGACCTGCTCGCGCTGCGCCGCGTAGTCCGCCACCAGCACCCGCATCAGCAGCAGGCCGCGCGCCGTCGGGGACGTCACCAGCGTCGCGCCGTCCGGCACGGCGGGCGCCGCGGCGTAGGCGCCAGGCCCGACCAGCAGCAGCTCCACCGCGCGCCCGCCCGCCTGCCGGTCGTTCAGCACGAAGACGTTGTCGGAGTTCGACGCGTACAGCGCGATCGACCAGTAGCCCGGCGCCTTCGGATCCGCGCGGATGCGCAGCGGCGCGGTGCCCAGGTCGAACGCGCAGGTGGCGTACAGCAGGTCGGGGCTCGGCATCACGATGCGGCGCTGCGTGGCATCGGTCATCGGCGGCAGGAACACGCCGCCGCCGGCCGCACCGGTGCCGGCGAGCACGCGACTCATGATCACCCGCGGCACTGCCCAGACGGCGAGTGCGTGCACCGCCGCCGCGATCGCGACGACCATCGCCGCGCGCAGCGCCCAGCGTCGCCGTGCGGTGGCGGCCCTGCTCGCCGCGGTCATGCGCAGCGCCCGACCGGCTCGATGCGCGGCGGCTCGAGCGAGGCGGGCGCGGCCTGCAGCGCCGCCTCGGGGTTGTAGACCCGCAGCGTGAAGATCAGCCCGCGATCGCCCGGCGTCGGCAGCCAGGGCGTCGTGCCCGCATCGCGCGGCTCGGTCGGCGCGCTCGTGAAGGCGAAGCGTCCGCGCGCATCGAGCACCGCGGTCTGGCCGTTGACGCTGTAGCGCCGCTGCGGCGCGTCGAAGAGGAAGAAGTCATCGGCGTAGGCGGTGACGCTCCACCAGCGCGCCGCCGGCGGCACGCCCTCGACGCGGTAGCTGCAGCGCGAGCGCAGCGGTGCGCCGGCGGAGTCGTGCGTGGCGACGTAGTACATCGTCTCCTCGCGGTTGAGCGCCAGCAGCCCGCCGATGGCGACGCGCGCGCGGGTCCAGGGATCGGCGTCGGCGCTGCCCGCGAGCAGCGCCACCCGCCACGGCCCCGCACCGCTGCCGAAGCCGTCGGCGCGCCGCAGCACGGCCCAGGCACTCGCGAGGCCCAGCACCACGCCCAGCCCGAGCACTGCCGCGCCGACGGCGAGCCGGCGACCGAGGGGGCGGCGACGCCCCGGGCTCATCGGCCCGCCCGGCCCGCAGCGGCGCCGGCACGCGCACGCCGGGCGAGCGCCGCGAACCACCGGCCCGCGCGCGCGGGCGCCAGGCGGAACATCCAGTCGCCCAGGCGCGCATCGATGCCGATCAGCAGCCGCGTGTCGCCGCGCTCGATCGCACGCACGATCGCGGCCGCCGCCTGCTGCGACGTGGTCCGCGCGGTCCGCCTGAACTGCGCGTCGAGCGCCGCCTTCGAGTCGGCCGCGACCGAGAGATCCACCACGCGCGCGGACTCGACGATCCGCGTGCGGATGCCGCCCGGATGAACCGTCAGCACGCGCACGCCCGAGTCGCGCAGCTCCTCGCGCAGCACGTCCGAGAACGCGCGCACCGCGGCCTTCGAGGCTGCGTACATCGACTGCGTGGGCGGCGCGACGAAGGCGAACACGCTCGAGATGTTCACCAGCGTCGCCCCCGGCCGCCCGCGCAGCTGCGGCACGAACGCGCGACAGCCGCGCACCACGCCCCAGAAGTTGATGTCCATCAGCCAGCGCGCGTCGGCCTCGGGCAGGGTCTCGACCGGTCCGACCAGGGCGACGCCCGCGTTGTTGACGACGATGTCCGCGCCACCCCACAGCGCGATCGCACGCTCGGCGAGCGCGGGCGCGGTGGCGGGGTCGGCGACGTCGCAGGCCAGCGCTTCGACGCTCGCGCCCTGCGCGCGCAGCGCGTCGGCCACCGCCGCGAGACGGCTCGCGTCGAGGTCGGCGATCAGCAGCTTCGCGCCGCGCCCGGCCAGCGCGTGCGCAAGCGCCTCGCCGATGCCGGAGGCCGCACCGGTGACCACCACGCCCCGCCCCTTCAGCTCAGACATCGCACGGGCCGCTGCGGCGGTGGCGTCGGGGTAAGGTGGCGACTTCCACAAGACCAGGACGGGGGACAGGCATGACGGCAGCATCGACCGAGCAGGTGGCCTTCGTCAACGGCCGGACACGACTGTATGGAATCGTCGGAGACCCGATCGTGCAGGTGCGTTCGCCGGAGATGGTCACCTGGGCGCTCCAGCGGCGCGGGCTCGACGCGGTGCTGGTGCCGATCCACGTGCACGAGGCCGAGTTCGAGCAGGTGCTGCCGCAGCTGATGCGCGTCGCGAACCTCGACGGCCTGGTGTTCACCATTCCGTTCAAGCAGCGGGCCTTCGCGCTCGCCGCCACCCTGGGGCCGCAGGCCCGCGCGATCGGCGCGATCAATGCGCTGGCGCGCGGCGCCGACGGCCGCTGGCACGGCGAGATCTTCGACGGGCTGGGCTGCGTCGAGGCGCTGCGCCGGGCGGGCGTCGCGGTGGGCGGCGCGCGCGCGATGCTGATGGGGCTCGGCGGCGCGGGCACCGCCATCGCCGCCGCACTCGCCGCCGAACGGCCCGCGCTGCTGCGGATCTTCGACCTCGATGCATCGCGCTGCGAGCGCGTGGCAGCGATGCTGCGCGCGGCGAGCCCGGAAACCGAGGTGGTGGTCGGCGCGCCGGTCGTCGACGGCATCGACCTGCTGCTGAACGCGACGCCCGTCGGCATGCTCGACGACGCGCGCCTGCCGATCGAGGTGCCGCGGCTGCCGGCCTCGCTCGTGGTCTTCGACGCGATCGTGATGCCCGAGCGCACGCCGCTGCTCGCGCTCGCCGAAGCCTGCGGCTGCCGCACCGTGCGCGGCCGCGAGATGATGCGCGGGCAGATCTCGCGGATCGTGGACTTCTTCGAGGCGGGCGATGCTGCGACGGCATGAGCATCCCGTCGATGCGTCGCTTGGCGGCTCGACCCGCCGAAGTTCGACGCGGCCTTCGATCCGCGCTGGGTCGGGCGCGACGGCCGCTGGATCGGCTTCCTGCCGCCGAACATCCCTGCCGAGCGGATCGCGACGGTGCTGCGCTCGCACATTCCGGGGCCGGCGCGCTGAGCGCGCCGCTTCGGAGCGCATCTTGATGCCGCATCGAAACTGATGCAGACTGATGCGATTCACTGCATCAATCCAAGGCGGGCCCACGTGCGCACCACGGTCACCATCGAAGACGAGCTGGTCGAGCAGGCGCTGGCCCTCGCGGATCCGGCCATGCCTCGCTCGGCACTGTTCCGCGAAGCGCTCCAGGCCTTCGTCAGGCAGCAGGCGGCCCGTCGGCTCGCCGCGCTCGCGGGCACGGCGCCCCGGATGGCGGACGTCCCGCGTCGTCGCGCCACCCGCGTGAAGGCCGGATGATCCTCGCGGACACGTCGACCTGGGTCCGGCATTTCCGCGATCCGTCGACCGGACTCGGCGAACTGCTGCTCGCGGGCCGGGTCGCGATGCATCCGTGGGTCCGGCTCGAGGTCTCGCTCGGGACACCGCCCCGCAGGCGTCAGACGCTGGCGCTCATGGCGCAGCTCGAACCGTTGCCCGTCGCCACCGACGCCGAGCTCCACGCGTTCATAGAGCGGCGCTCGCTCCGGGACCGAGGCATCGGCCTCGTCGATGCGGCCCTGCTCGCTTCGGTCCTGCTGCGGCCAGGCGCCCGACTCTGGACCTTCGACAAGGCGCTCGCCGAGCTCGCCCACGAGCTCGACTGCGCTCACGAAGCCCGCGGGCACTGACGCCCCGGCACCGCCGCCCACCGGAGCGCGCCCCTGACCCCCCACGACTGGCTCGTCTACTGCATCGCCGCCATCGGCCTGTCCGTCACCCCCGGCCCGAACAGCTTCCTCGTCCTCACCCACGGCGCGCTGCACGGTCATCGCCGCACGCTGTGGACGGTGGCCGGCGGCGCGATCGGGTTCTCGCTGCTGATCGGCCTGTCGCTCGCCGGCATCGGCGCGCTGCTGCAGGCCTCGTCGCACGCGCTCACGGTGCTGAAGTGGGTGGGCGGCGCCTACCTGGTGTGGCTCGGCGTGCAGCTCTGGCGCGCGCCGCCGCCGCGCCTGGACGCGGCCACCTCGGCGGCCGACGGCCGCCCGACAGTGCTGTTCCGCCAGGGCCTGCTGACCGCGGTGTCGAACCCGAAGGCGCTGCTCTTCTACGGCGCGTTCCTGCCGCAGCTGATCCGCCCGGGCGTGGACCTGCTCCCGCAGCTCGCCGCGCTCCTGCTCGTCTTCGTCGCGATCGAGATCGTCGTCGAGTACGCGCTGGCGCTGCTCGCGCACCGCGTGCGGCCCTTCATCGCGCGCCAGGGCCGGCGCTTCAACCGGGTCTGCGGGTCGCTGTTCGTCGCGATGGGCGCGGCGCTGCCGCTGGCGCGCTGAGCCGCGCCGCTGCCGGCAAGCCGGGCATCGCTACGCGCGATGCCGCGGTCCCGCGCACAGCGCGGCCGCCGCGAGCTGCATCACGAGGCAGGCCGCGATCGTCCACGCCGGCGTGCCGGTGGCTGCGAGCAGCGCGCCCGCGCCGATCGGACCGAGCGCGAACAGCGTCTGGCCCACCGTCCACACCCGGTTGACCACCGCGCCGTAGCGTGCCGGCGCGAACTCGCGCTGCGCGAAGATCGCCGGCAGCGTGATCACGTTGCCCACCGACAACCCGAACAGGCAGCAGCCCACGAGCACCGCGGCCGGCGCGTCCGAGGCGAGCAGCAGCACCATGCCCACCGCCTGCACCGCGTAGCTCGCGGCGGTCGCGAGCCGGTGGTCGACGCGGTCGATCACCGTCGACAGCAGCAGCCGCCCGACGAGCGAGGCCGCGGTGGTGGCCGCGACCGCGGCGGTCGCGGCCGCGACGCCGACCTTGGGCACCAGGAGCGGCATCTGCTGCGACAGGAACGCCACCTGCGCGAGCCAGCCGATCGCGAACAGCGCGGTGACGCGGGCGAGGGGCTCGGTGGCGAGGGCGGCTGCGGTGGCGGCCGACGTGCCCGACGTGCCCGACGTGCCCGGCGTGCCCGACGGGCCCTGCGACACCTGCGCCCCCACCGCCCCGCGCCCCGTCGGCTCAGGCAGGTTCCACGCGACCGCCGCCAGCGTCGCCACCGCCAGCACCGCGGCGACGCCCGCCAGCCCGTCGGCCACGCCCCAGTGCGCCACCGCCCAGGCCATCGGCGGGATCACCAGGAAGCCCGAGGCGCTCGCGCCGGTCAGCGCGAGGTTGAGCGCCAGCCCGCGGCGCTGCTCGAACCACTGGCCGATCACATGGCTGATCGCCGTGCCCGAGGTCGCGGCCCAGCCGAGCGCCATCGTGGCGTAAGCGGCGAGCAGCAGCGCGGGGTGGCCGGCACGCGGCAGCGCCGCGACCCCGCCCGCCAGCAGCAGCACGCCCGCGAGCGCGACCCGCCGTCGCCCGAAGCGCGCGGCCGCGCGCTCCACGCCCTGGATCGCGGCCGCGCCGAGCAGGAAGTAGCCGGTGGTCGCGGCCGACAGCAGCGTGCCCGACCAGCCCGCCTCGCCGAGCCGGTGCACGTACAGCGACAGCGAGTAGAAGCCCAGCCCCCAGGCGAACACCGCCATCCAGAACGCGGTGGCCACCACGCGCCAGCCCGCGATCGGCCGCGGCGTGCGGAACTCGTCGAGCCGCGGCGCGGGCGCGCGTGGCCTCATCCGAGCGCCAGCGGCCCCGGCCGCAGCGCGAGCGCCTCGCGCCCGGCGCGGAACAGCCAGGCGTCGAAGGGCCCGTGCAGCGCCATCGCGCCGTCGCGCACCGTCAGCCAGTCGCCTTCGGGCAGCCCGATCACCGTCTCGCCCGGCTCGAGCACCTGGAACTCGGCGATCCGCTGGCGGCGCGTCTCGCCCTGGTGGCCGGGCGGCATGGCGTCGGTGAAGTGGCAGTTGAGCTGGACCGGCACGAGGCCGAGCGCATCGAGCCCGCCCGGATCGACGATCGGCATGTCGTTGGTGGTGCGGATCGTCGGGCAGGCGAGCACCGAGCCGGCGCTCCAGCCCGCGTAGGGCAGGCCCGCGCGCACCGCGCCCGGGATCGCGTCGAGCCAGCCGCGCCGGCGCGACTCGGCGAGCAGCCGGAAGGTGCTGCCGCCGCCCACCAGCAGCAGCTCGGTCGCGGCCAGCGCGGCGCGCGGACCCTCGACGCGGTGCGCGCCCTCGATCTCCAGGCCGATCGGCGCGAGCGCCTCGCGCACGGTCGCGGTATAGGCATCCCAGTCGACGGTCACGCCCGCGAAGGGCAGGAACAGCGCGCGGCGCCGGCCGGCCGCGAGCGCGGCGATCGCGTCGAGCGCATGCACGAGGTAGCGTCCGTCGGGCATCCGGGAGTTCGACAGCAGCAGCAGGTTCATCGCGGGCGGCACCGGCACGGGGGGTGCCCAGTGTAGGACGGGCCCGGGGCCGGAGGCACGTGGGGGGCTTCGCGGGGGCACGCGGGAGAGGCGCGCGCGCCCGTGCCGCCGCCGCGCCGACACACCGGCGCGCACGCCCTGGACCGGCCGCGCCGCCGCACCGCCCGGCTTCCCGTACACTCTCGCCCTCGCGCGGGCTGCCCGGTCCGCCGAATGCTGGGGGTGCCGTGCGCGCAGTCTCGCGCGACACGGCTGAGAGAGTCCCCTCGAACCTGATCGAGGTCATCCTCGCGGAGGGAAGCAACCATGTCGTCCGTCGTCCGGAATTCCGCACTCGTTCCCGTTCCCGCCACCGAGCGGCCCTTCGGCCTGCGCGACCATGCGTCGCTGTGGCTGTCGCTCGGCGTGGGCCTGCTGGTCATCCAGGTCGGCTCCTTCCTCGTGCCGGCGATGGGCACGCGCGAGGCGTTCGCCGCGATCGTCTTCGGCTCGATCCTGGGAGCCGGCCTGCTCGCGTGGACCGCGAAGATCGGCTGCGACAGCGGGCTCTCGAGCGCGGGCCTCATGCACGCGACCTACGGCAGCGCCTTCGCCCGGCTGCCGATCGTGCTGAACATCGTCCAGCTGATCGGCTGGACCACCTTCGAGCTGGTGGTGATGCGCGACGGCCTGGTCGCGATCCTGCGCGACCTCGGCTGGATCGCGCCGGCCCCTGCCGCCGGGGCCGCATCCGCGCAGGCGCTCCAGATCGCCGCGCCGTGGTCGCTGCCACCGGCGGCGATCGTCGCGACGCTGGCGTTCGGCGCGCTCCTGCTCGTGCTGGCCAACGGCTCGATGGTCACCCTGGTGCGCCGCTTCGTCAGTCGCTTCGGCCTGCCGCTGGTGCTGATCTCGCTCGCCTGGCTGACCTGGCAGTTCGCCGGCCTCGCGGCCATGAAGGGCTGGAACGAGCTGTGGTCGCGGCCCGGCGACGGCGGCATGAGCCTGCTCGGCGCGGTCGACCTGGTGATCGCGATGCCGATCTCCTGGCTGCCGCTGGTGGCGGACTTCTCGCGGCACGGCCGCGACGGGCGCGGCGCGCTCGCCGGCACCTGGATCGGCTACGCGATCGCCAACGCCTGGTGCTACACGCTCGGCGTGCTGGTCGCGCTGTCGGCGCCGACGACCGACCTGGTGACCGCGCTGCTGCTCGCGCAGGGCGGACTCGTCGCGCTCGGCCTGATCCTCGTCGACGAACTCGACAACGCCTACGGCGACGTCTATTCGGGCGCCGTCGCCTCGCACAGCCTCGCGCCGCGACGCAGCGTCCGGGGCTGGGGCATGGCGCTGGCGGTGCTGTGCACCGTGCTCGCGCTGATGCTGCCGATGCACGGCCTCGAGCCGTTCCTGCTGCTGCTGTCGTCGGTGTTCGTGCCGCTGTGCGGCGTGATCCTCGGCCGGCTGGGCGGGCTGCGCGACGTCGCCGGGCGGGTCGGCGCAGCCCGAGTCGAATGGGTCGCGGTGGCCATCTGGTTCGGCGGCGTCGCGCTGTTCCACCTGCTGCCGAGGTGGACGACCGACTTCGGCTCGGCGCTGCCGACCCTGGCCGCGACCTTCCTGATCGCGCGTCTGACACGGCGCTGAGCGTCGGCGGGCCGGCTGACGTACGATCGGGCTCCGACGCCCCGATCCGCGCCCAAGCCATGCTGCCGCTGTCCGTCCTCGATCTGGTTCCCGTGCGCCTCGGCGACACGCCCGCCGACGCGCTGCGCAAGTCGCTCGAGCTCGCGCGCACCGCCGAGCGCTGCGGCTACACCCGCTACTGGGTGGCCGAGCACCACAACATGACCGGCATCGCGAGCTCCGCGACCTCGGTGGTGATCGGCTACCTCGCCGGCGGCACCTCGACCATCCGCGTCGGCTCGGGCGGCATCATGCTGCCCAACCATTCGCCGCTGGTGATCGCCGAGCAGTTCGGCACGCTGGAGTCGCTGTACCCCGGCCGCATCGACCTGGGCCTCGGGCGCGCGCCCGGCACCGACCAGGCGACCTCGCGCGCGTTGCGCGTCGACCCGCGCGCCGCCGAGCACTTCCCCGACGACATCGCCGCGCTGCGCATGCTGTTCGACGAGGCCGAGCCCGGCCAGGCGGTGCGCGCGGTGCCCGGCGCCGGCCTGAAGGTGCCGCTGTGGATCCTCGGCTCGAGCCTGTACGGCGCGCAGGTCGCCGCCCACTTCGGCCTGCCCTACGGCTTCGCGTCGCACTTCGCGCCCGACGAGCTCGATGGTGCGATCCGCATCTACCGCGAGCGCTTCCGCCCGTCCGAGCAGCAGACGCGCCCGCATGCGATGCCCTGCATCAACGTGATCGTCGCCGACACCGACGCCGAGGCCACGCGCCTGTTCAGCAGCATCCAGCAGCGCTTCGTCGACATGGTCCGCAACCGCCGCGGCCTGCTGTCGCCGCCGCTCGACGACATCGAGTCGTACTGGACGCCGCACGAGAAGGCGCATGCGATGCGCATGCTCGCCTGCTCGTTCGTCGGCTCGCCCGAGACGGTGCGCCGCGCGCTGCAGGCCTTCATCGAGCGCACCGGCGCCGACGAGCTGATGGTGAGCGCCGCCATCTACGACCAGGCCGCGCGGCTGCGCTCGTACGAGCTGCTCGCCGAGGTCGGCCAGTCGCTGCAGCCGTCCCGCAGCGCGATGCTCGCCACTGCCTGAGGCCGCCATGCCGGATCGCAGCTTCGAGTTCTTCTTCGACATCGCCTCCGGCTACAGCTGGCTGGCCGCGACCCAGGTCGAGGCGCTCGCGCGCCGCACCGGCTCGGTCGCCATCTGGCGGCCGTTCTCGCTCGGCTTCGCGTTCAAGGCCTCGGGCAACGAGACGCCGGCGCGCATCCCCGCCAAGGCCGAGTGGCTGACGGCCGACCTCGCCCGCTGGGCGAAGCGCTACGGCATCGCCTACACCTATCCGTCGCGCTTCCCCATCGCGTCGATGGGCGCGCTGCGGCTGCTGGTGGCCGCGCGCAGGCTGCACGGCGACGAGGCGGTGCCGCGGCTGGCCGCGACGCTCTTCGACGCCGCCTGGGGGCACGACCGCGACATGGCCGATGCGCTGGTGCTCGCGCGCTGCGCGCAGGACGCCGGGCTCGACCCCGAGCCGCTGCTCGCCATCGTCGAGGCGCCCGAGACCAAGGCCGAGCTCAAGGCCAACACCGACGACGCGATCGCGCGCAAGGTGTTCGGCGCGCCGGCGTTCTTCGTCGACGGCGAACTGCACTGGGGCAACGACCGGCTCGACTTCGTCGAGGAAGCGTTGCGCGCGCGGGCGTCTTGATCGGGCGTGCGGGCGCGGTGCGGCCGCTGCGCTTCGCATTCGGGGTGGCGGCCGGGCTGCTGCTCGGATCGGGGCTCGCGGGCTGCGCCGGACCGGGTCCGCAGGCCGCCGCACCGATATCCACGTCCGCATCGGCGCCCACGTCCGCATCCGCACCGGCACCCGCTTCGGCAACCGCGGCCGCCCCCTCGCCCTCCTCCGTCCGTCCCCTCGCCTTCGCCAGCACCCTCTCCTGCGGCGAGCGCAGCGCCACGGTCGGCTCGCGCGGCACCGCCTGGGTGCTGGCCGTCGAAGGCCGCGAACTGACGCTGCGCACGGTGCCCGCGCCCGTCGGCGTGCGCTACGAGGCCGTCGACGAGCCCGGCACCAGCGTGGCCAACGTCGGCGACCGGGCCCGCGTCGTCGTGCGCGGCGAGGCCTGGCCGGAGTGCCGCACCGGACCGGTCGCCTCGGGCGCACCGCCCGGCCCGCCGTCCTTCGCCGCGCGCGGCCACGAGCCTGCCTGGCGGCTCGAGCTGGACGGCGCGCGCATCCGCTTCGTGCCCGGCATGGACGGCGCCGCCATCGAGGCGCCCACGCCCCCCGCGCGGCCCGCCGGTGCCGGCCGCCGCTGGACGGCGAGCGCGCAGGGCCGCCCGCTGACGGTCACCGCGACCGAGCGCGTCTGCACCGACACCATGACCGGCATGCCGCATCCGCTCGAGGTCTCGGTCGGACACGACGGCCGCGACTGGCGCGGCTGCGGCGGCGAGCCGGCGATGCTGCTGGGCGGCGCCGAATGGGTGGTCGAGGACATCGACGGCGCCGGCATCATCGACCGCTCGCGCGCCACGCTCGTCTTCCTGCCCGACGGCCGCATCGCCGGCCGCGCGCCGTGCAACACGTACGACGGACGCTGGACGCTGGACGCCGAGCGCCTGTCGATCGGCAACCTGAGGCGCACTGAGGCGTACTGCGGACCGGCACTCATGCTGCAGGAACGGCGCTTCCTCGAGCGCCTGGAGGCGGCGTCGCGCTTCGAGATCACGCCCGAGGGCGCGCTGCGCCTGCTCGCCGACGGGCCGGGCTCGCTGCTGGCGCGCCGCTGACCCGTCCATCCACCGCCCCACCCAGGCGTCACGATGCCCAAGGTGTACAAGCAGATCATCGCCGACCTCGGCGAGATGACCGCCAAGCTCCGCGCCGAGGCGCCCGGCGGCCCCGCCGCATGAAGGCGGAGGGCCTGCGCGCGCTCGCCGCCGCCTTCCCGCACGCCGGCCGCCTCGAGGCGATCGTGCTGCGCCCCGCGCGGCGCGAGCCCGCGCGGCGGGTCGACGAGGCCCTCGCGGTGGCCGCGCGCGGCCTCGAGGGCGACCGCGCCAGCGCACGGGCATCACGGGTCCCGGGCGGCGGCGCGCGGCAGGTCACGCTGATCCAGGCCGAGCACCTGCCGGCGATCGCCGCGCTCGCCAGGCGCGACGCCCTCGCGCCCGAGGCGCTGCGGCGCAACCTCGTCGTCGCCGGCCTGAACCTGCTCGCGGCACGCACGCTGTTCGCCGACCGGCCGCTGGTGCTGCGCATCGGCGCCGAGGTCGTGCTGCAGGTGACCGGTCCGGCCGAGCCCTGCTCGCGGATGGAGGAGGTGCTGGGCGCGGGCGGCTACAACGCGATGCGCGGCCATGGCGGCGTGACCGCGCGCGTGCTGGCCGGCGGCCGGCTGCGCGTCGGCGACGCGGTCGTGGCCGGACCGCCCGAGGCGGGCTGACCGGGCGCGGCAGCTCGCTGCGCCCGCCCTGCGCTACGATCCGGCGATGGACGCCACCGACTTCACCCGCCTGCTCGACCGCATGATGGACGCCGCCGAGGCCGGTGACGGCGCGGCCTTCGCCGCATGCTTCACCCCCGATGCGACCTACCACGACTACGTGTACGGCCCGCACGTCGGCCGCGCCGAGATCGAGCGGATGCTGGTCGAGCTCTTCCGGCGCGACGCCGGCCCCGACTACCGCTGGCGGATGCACGACCCGGTCTGCGCGGGCGACACCGGCTATGCCTGGTCGCTCTCGAGCTTCACGTCGACCGTGCCCGAGTTCGCCGGCCGGCGCGTCGTCATCGACGGCATCAGCCGCTTTCGGCTGAGCGGCGGCCTGATCGCCGAGTACTTCGAGTCGGTCAACGGCTGCGTCGCGATGGCGCAGCTCGGCGTCGCGCCCGAGCGCATGGCGAAGGTCGCCCGCAAGTGGGCCAATCGGCTGCTGGCCGAGCCCCGCACCCTCGCCTTCGAGGCCGGCGACCCGCCGGGCCGATGACGGGCGTGCCGGCCTAGGACGCCGGCCGGATCCGCCCCGCCACCGCCCGCACCTTCCCCGGCGAGGCCCGCCAGACCGCGACGATCGACAGCAGCGATGCGCCGATCGCGAGCCAGAAGGCGGGCGCATAGGAGCCGGTCGCATCGTGGATGGCGCCGGCAACCCACGGCCCGGTCGCGCCGCCCGCGACCGAGGACAGCGACAGCACGCCGAAGACGCTGCCGTAGTGCTTGCCCTCGAAGATCTCGGCCGGCATCGCGCCGAACACCGAGGTCAGGCCGTAGCCGAGCGCACCCTGCACGATCACCATCGTCCACAGCAGCAGCGGGCTGGGATGCGAGGGCAGCGCCAGCAGCGCGACGTAGGTCAGCACGAAGCCCAGGCTGCCGATCGCCCACACCGGCTCGCGCCCGATGCGGTCCGAGAGCTGCCCGAGCGCGATCTGCCCCGGCACGCCGGCGAGGCTGACCGCGCCCAGCGCCCAGGCCGCCTCGTGCGCGCTGAAGCCGACCTCGAGCAGGTACTTGGTCTGGTGGACCTGCACCAGGTACCAGGCGAGCAGCCCGGTGAAGTAGCCGAGCGCCAGCCACCAGAAGCGCGCCGTGCGCAGCGCGCGCGCCAGCGTCCAGTCGGTCGCGGCCCAGGCCGCGTCGACGATGTTGGAGCGCCGCGCCGGACCCGCGCCGGGCAGGGGCGCGGCGTCGCCGTCGGGCCGCAGGCCGAGGTCCTCGGGGCGGCGGCGCAGCAGCAGGTTCAGGGGCGCCAGCACCACCAGCGTGACGATGCCCAGGCCGATGCAGGCGGTGCGCCAGCCGTGGCGCTCGATCATCGTCTGCATCAGCGGCAGCAGCAGGATCGAGCCCGCGCCGACGCCGGCGAAGGCGAGGCTGAGCGCCAGCCCCCGCCGTCTCACGAACCATGCCGGCAGCCACAGCGCCTGGCCCGAGTAGCCGAGGACCACGCTGCCCGCCCCGACACCCACGCCGAGCGTCAGGTACAGGTGCCAGGGCTGGCTGGTGAGGGTGGCGAGCAGCAGGCCCGCGCCGGTCGCGACCACGCCGAGCGTGCAGACGAAGCGCGGGCCGCGCGAGTCCATCGTGCGGCCGATCAGCGGGCTCAGGATGGCCGACACCAGGAAGCCGAACGAGAACACGCCGGCGGTCACCGCGCGGTCCCAGCCGAACTCGTCGAGGATCGGCGGATAGAGCAGCGAGAACGCGGTGCGCGCGTTGACCGCGACGCCCATCGACACGAAGACCACGGCCACGAGCAGCCAGCCGTAGTAGAACGGCAGGCGGCGGGCGAGCGACTGCAGCACGGCGGGTCTCCTGGAGGGCCCCCGATCGGGACGGCCTTCAGGGTAGCGCAGGCAGGCGCAGCAGCGGCCGACCCGCGCTGATGCGCGCGCCCGGCTCGACCCCCGCGCACGGCTCGAAGCCGCGCGGGGCGAACACGATGATCGTCGAGCCATGCTCGAAGCCGCCCAGCTCCTCGCCCTTCGCCACGGGTGCATTGCAGGCGATCTCGTCGGGCCCCTGGTAACGCAGGTGCAGGCGCAGGTCGAGGAACCGCAGCCGGATCGACGCGACCAGGATCGCCGCGACCGGCACCAGCGCGATCGGATGCCCGCCTGCGTGCAGCCTCGCCCGCAGCACCGCGCGCTCGTTGCGGCAGAACAGCCGCTCGACGCGTGCGAGCGCGATCGGGTTCACGTTCCAGGTGTCGCCGCTCAGATAGGTCACGTGCTGGATCGTGCAGTCGTGCGGCGCGTGGAAGCGGTGGTACATCGCCGAGGTCAGGCGCAGCGTCACGAAGCAGCCATCGCGGAACGGACGCGTGTCCTGCGTCGGGCCGAACAGCTCCTCGATCGAATACGGGTAGCCCTTGGCCTGGTACACCCGGCCGTCGACCACGCGGCCGCATTCTCCGACGATGCCGTCCGACGGACTCGCCAGCACCGCGGGGTCGGGGTCGAAGGGTCGCGCGCCCGGCACCAGCTCGCGCGTGAAGCAGTCGTGCAGGCTGAGGTAGCGCACCGGCGCCGCATCGCTCAGGTCGAGGTCGGTGAACAGCCGCCAGACGGCGATCGACGCGCGGCACAACCACGGATTGCGGATCCGGCTGAATCGCCCCATCGCACGGGTCAGCGCGATCCGCGGCACGCGGTTGGTGAGGAGGAAGTTGAGATCCTCCTGCATGAAAACGGCACGCAGCGCACGCAAGGTCATGGTGGTGTCAAGCAGAACCGGTACACAGCACCCGACACCACTGGGGCATCGGCATGGAAGACACTTTCGCACTCTCCGCAGTCGCGCTCGCCGCACTCGCGCTCGCTCTGCCCCGCGTCAAGCGCCGCCTCGAACTCTCGCGGGCCAAGCACCGCTCGCTCGCAGGACACGCCCGGATGGCCAAGCGCGTGGTCGCGCAGATCCCGGGCTACGCCTACGACGAGGCGGCCTTCTTCGACTCCGACGGCGCCGTGCCCGAGGTGATCGCGCGCCGCCGCGCGGGGTTCGCACGGCTGGCGGCATCGCTCGCCGCACGCAGCCCCCGCACGCTCGAGGCGACCGCGGCGGCGCGCGAGGCGCTGTCCGACCTGCAGTTCACCACCACCTACCGCGTGCCCTATCAGTACGGCCCGTACCTGCGTGCCCACCTCGCCACCGGCAGCATGCTGGCGGCCTCCAGCGGCGTGCAGGTCGAGGATCTGGACGGCAACCGCCTCTACGACCTCACCGGCTCGTACGGCGTGAACGTGCTCGGCTACGACGCCTACAAGGACTGCATCGACGAGGGCGCCGCGCGCGCCCGCGCGCTCGGTCCGGTACTCGGCGCCTACCATCCGGGCGTGCTCGAGGCGCTCGAGCGGATCCGCGCGCTCTCGGGGCTCGACGAGGTCTCGTTCCACATGTCCGGCACCGAGGCGGTGATGCAGGCGGTCCGCCTGGCGCGCTACCACACGCGACGCTCGCACCTGGTCCGCTTCACCGGGGCGTATCACGGCTGGTGGGAGGACGTGCAGCCCGGCCCGGGCAACCCGCTTCCCCCGCGCGAGACCTACACGCTGCGCGAGGGTGACGCGCGCACGCTGCACGTGCTGCGCACGCGGCGCGACATCGCCTGCGTGCTGGTGAACCCGCTGCAGGCGCTGCATCCGAACTCGGCCGCGCCATCCGATGCATCGCTGGTGGACAGCGGCCGTGCCGCGGGCGCCGATCGGGCCGCCTACGCGGACTGGCTGCGCCAGTTGCGCGAGGTCTGCACCGAGCGCGGCATCGTGCTGATCCTCGACGAGGTGTTCACCGGCTTTCGCCTCGCGCGCGGCGGCGCGCAGGAATACTTCCGTGTCCAGGCCGACATGGTCGTCTACGGCAAGACGCTGGGCGGCGGCCTGCCGGTCGGGGTGGTCTGCGGCCGGCGCGACCTGATGCGCCGCTGGCGCGACGACCGGCCCGCCGACGTCTGCTTCGCCCGCGGCACGTTCAATTCGCACCCCTACGTGATCGGTGCGATGAACGCATTCCTCGACCGCTTCGAGCGGCCGGAGACCCGTGCGCTGTACGACGGCCTCGACGAGCGCTGGAACCGTCGCACTGCCCGGATGAACGCCGGCCTCGCCGAGGCGGGCGTACCGGTGCGGGTGGCGAACCTGAGCTCGATCTGGACGGTGCTCTACACGCGTCCTGCCCGCTACAACTGGCTGCTGCAGTTCTACCTCCGCGAACACGGCCTGGCCCTGAGCTGGGTGGGGACGGGGCGGCTGATCTTCAGCCTCGACTGGAGCGACGACGACTTCGAGGCGATGGTCGGACGCTTCGTCGCGGCGGCGCGCGCGATGCACGCGGACGGCTGGTGGGACGGTCCCGATGCGAGCAACCGCTCGATCCGCCGCACCCTGCTCTCCGAGATGCTGCGCCGCCGCTTCTGAGGCAGGCCGATCCGCCCGCTCAATGCCGCCGCGCGTGCGGCATCGGGTCGATCAGCTCACCGCGCAGCAGCGCGAGGGGCGCGCCGCGATAGAGGAGGGCATCGTGAAACGGATCGGTGAGGATCTTGAGCGCCCAGACCAGCCCGGTGGCGAGGTCGCGCTCGATCCACAGCTGCAGCACGCGCAACAGCACGCCGCCGACGCCGAGCGCGAACCAGGCGATCCCGACGTCGTGCAGGTACTCTCCGAAGCCGTTCGCCGGCTCGATCGTGCCGAACAGCGACGGGCTCGCCCAGAGCAGCGCCGGCACGGCCGCCCACGCGCTCATCAGAACCACCTTGCGGCGGATGTTGTAGCCGACCTTCACTGCTTCCTTGTACTCGTCGGTGACCTCGTTGACATGGTCGTAGCCGCGCGGCTCGAAGAAGAAGTGGCCGGCCTGGCGCGTCGTCATCGACACGCCCCAGGCCAGCAGCGCCGCGGACGCCGGGTCCACCAGCACCAACAGGTAGGCGGCGATGAAGCACAGCGCGCTGACGAAGTGCAGCGTCTGGTTGATCCGGCTATGGTGATAGAAGCGATGGTCGTCCCAGCGCTGGGTCGAGAGTTCCTGAAGCAGTGCCTTCACATCGGCCTCGTGGGTTCATCGGCACGGCGACGCCGCCGTGTCATGTGACTGGAGCATGAAGCCTGTTCGTGAAGGCTGCGTTACGGTGCTCGACCGTCATCGAACGGTCGTGCTCGGCAGGCATGCTCCGCAGATGGTCATCGAGGCGAAGCACCCGGACACCGTGATCGCACGGTCAGCACGATCGTCCCGGCCGATGCAGGTCGCCGTCGTCACGGAGACCTGGCCGCCCGAGGTCAACGGCGTCGCGAACACGCTTGCCCGCATGGTCGGGGGCCTGCACGAGCGCGGTCACGACATCCGGCTGATCCGCCCCCGGCAGGCCACCGACGGCCCGCACGGTCCGGACGGCGCCATCGGCCGAGACGGCTTCGGCGAGGTCCTGACCCGCGGCATGCGGATTCCGCGCTACCCCCAGCTGAGGCTGGGCGTCCCCGCCCGGCGCCTGCTGTCGCGGCTGTGGTCCACGCGGCGCCCGGACATCGTCCACATCGCCACCGAAGGCCCCCTCGGCTGGTCCGCGCTGCAGGCGGCGACACGATTGAGGCTGCCGGTGGCGACCGACTTCCGCACGAACTTCCACGCCTACAGCGACCACTACGGCATCGGCTGGCTGCGCAATCCGATCGTCTCGTACCTGCGCACGTTCCACAACCGCGCCGGCTGCACCCTGGTGCCGACCGAGGCGCTGCGCCGCGAGCTCGAGTCGTTCGGCTTCCAGCGGGTCCGGGTCGTCTCGCGCGGTGTCGACCCTCTGCTGTTTCGGCCCGAGCGCCGAAGCGACGCGCTGCGCGCCGCGTGGGGCGTGGCGCCGGAGGGCCTCGTCGTGGCCTGCGTCGGTCGGCTCGCTCCCGAGAAGAACCTCGCCACCGTCGAACTCGCGTTCGAGGCGATCCGCGCGGCACGGCCCGACGCGCGGCTGCTGCTGGTCGGCGACGGCCCGCTTCGCGCCGAGCTGCAGGCGCGACATCCGGACGCGCTGTTCGCAGGCCAGCGCAGCGGCGAGGACCTCGCGGCCCACTACGCCTCGGCCGACCTGTTCCTGTTCGCGAGCCTGACCGAGACCTACGGCAACGTGACCAACGAGGCGATGGCGAGCGGGTTGCCGGTCGTCGCCTTCGACTACGCCGCAGCCGCCCAGCTGATCCGTCAGGACGTCTGCGGCGCACTGGTGCCCTGCGGTGACCGCGCCGCCTTCGTCGCGACCGCGCAAGGCCTGGCCTGCGACGCGGACCGCCGGCGCCGGCTGGGCGCGGCGGCGCGCACCGTATCGGAGTCGCTCGGCTGGGACACCGTGGTCGAGCGCTTCGAGCAGTCCCTGTCGACCGTCATCGCAGAGTCCGGTCTGGTTCCGGACGATGCCGCACTCGTCGCACGGGTGCCGACGGTGTGAGCGGCCGCGCTGTCCGCGGTCGCGGTCCGCGCGGCGCCGGCCCGGTCGTGGCAGCATGGGCACCCGCCTCATGCCGAGAGTCCGCCCGATGACAGATTCCCCGACGATGGCCGTGCCGCGCGTCGATCTGGACGACGACCGCCTGCGCATCACCGAGTGGCGGTTCGCGCCCGGCGCCCGCACCGGCCACCACCGCCACGGCTTCGACTACGTGGTGGTGCCGCTCACCGACGGGCTGCTCAGGCTGGAGACCGAGCAGGGCATCGCGCACTTCGAGCTGAAGGCCGGGCACTCGTACGCACGGCTGGCCGGCGTCGAGCACGACGTGGTCAACGCCGGCACCGCCGAGCTCGCCTTCGTCGAGATCGAATACAAGAGGCCTTAGAGGCGCCGCGGACGCGTTTGACGCTACCATCGGCGCGTCTTCTTTCCGGATACGGATACGCACCATGCCCACCGTCCGATTCACCGTCAACGGCGCGCCCGCCTCGGCCGAGGTCGAGAACAGGCGCCTGCTGGTCGAGGTGCTGCGCGAGCAGCTCGGCCTGACCGGCACCCACGTCGGGTGCGAGACCAGCCAGTGCGGCTGCTGCACCGTGCTGCTCGACGGCCAGCCCGTGAAGGCCTGCGCCACCCTCGCCGTCACCGCCGAGGGCCGCGCCGTCACCACCATCGAGGGCCTGCGCGCCCCCGACGGCGGCCTGCACCCGATCCAGCAGGCCTTCGTCGAGTGCCACGGCCTGCAGTGCGGCTTCTGCACGCCCGGCATGGTGATGAGCACCGCCGGCCTGCTGGCCGCCTGCCCGAAGCCGACCGACGAGCAGATCGTCCACGGCCTCGAGGGCAACCTGTGCCGCTGCACGGGCTACGTGAACATCGTCGAGTCCGTGCGCCGCGCCGCGGTCGCGCTCGACGGCTCGCGCTCGTGACCCCACCCGAGGCCCGACCCATGGCTCAGACCGCCCCCGCCGACGTCAACGCCGGCCGCTACGGCAGCGGCCACTCGGTGCGCCGCATCGAGGATCCCGCGCTCGTCGCCGGCGCAGGCCGCTACGTCGACGACGTGTCGCTCCCCGGCCAGGTGCACCTGGTGATGCTGCGCTCGCCGTACGCGCACGCCCGCATCCGCGCCATCGACGCGAGCGCCGCGCTCGCGATGCCCGGCGTCATCGCCGTCTACACCGGCGCCGACCTGCTCGCCGCCGGCGTCAAGACGATGCCCACGCCCGGCCCCTTCCCGCGCCCGGACGGCAAGCCCTCCAACGTGCCGCCGCTGCAGGCGCTCGCCACCGACACCGTGCGCTACGTCGGCGAGGCGGTCGCCGCCATCGTCGCCGAGACCCGCGACGCGGCCCGCGAGGCGCGCGACGCCGTCGAGGTCGACTACGAGGACCTGCCCGCCGCCGTCGACCTCGAGGACGCGCTCGCCGAGGGCGCGCCGCTGGTCTGGGGCCCGGCCGGCGACAACTGGGCCGCGCAGGCCCGCCACGGCGATGCCGCCGCGTCCGACGCGGCCTTCGCGCGCGCCGCGCACGTGGTCGCGCTCGACCTGACGAACCAGCGCGTGGCCGCGGTCGCGATGGAGCCGCGCGGCGTGCTCGCCTACCCCGATGCCGAGTCCGGCAAGCTCACGCTGCGCCTGTCGACGCAGATGCCCTCGGGCTCGCGCGACACCGTCGCCGACGTGCTCGGCCTCTCGAAGGACCAGGCCCGCGTGGTCGTCGGCGACGTGGGCGGCGGCTTCGGCATGAAGACCGGCGCCTATCAGGACGACGTGGTCGTCGGCTTCGCGGCCAAGACCCTCGGGCGCCCGGTCAAGTGGACCGCCGAGCGCGGCGAGGAGTTCCTCGTCGGGCGCGCCGGCCGCGACTGCCGCAGCCACGCCGAGCTCGCGCTCGACGCCGACGGCAAGATCCTCGCGCTGCGCATCCGCACCGACGCCAACGTCGGCGCCTACGCCACCACCACCGGCGTCGTGATCCAGCTGCTGATCGGCCCCTGGGTCTCCACCAGCATCTACCACGTGCCGGTCATCGACTTCGACCTGCGCGCGGTGCTCACGCACACCGCACCGGTCGGCGCCTACCGCGGCGCCGGGCGCCCCGAGGCGATCTACATCATCGAGCGGCTGATGGAAGCGGCCGCGCGCAGGATGGGCATCGACCAGGGCGAGCTGCGGCTGCGGAACATGATCGCGCCGGAGCAGATGCCCTACACCAACCCGATGGGGCAGACCTACGACACCGGCAACTTCCCGTCGATCGCGAAGCAGGGCCTGGCCCTCGCCGACTGGTCCGGGTTCGATGCGCGCGCCGCGCAGTCCAAGGCGCGCGGCAAGCTGCGCGGCCGGGGCCTGGCCACCTTCCTCGAGTGGACGGGCGGCAACCAGTTCGAGGAGCGCGTGACGGTCGACGTGTCGGCCGACGGCTTCATCGAGATCTACACCGCCACCCAGGCGATGGGCCAGGGCATCGCGACCAGCTACGCGCAGCTCGCCGTCGACGTCTTCGGCGTGCCGATCGAGCGCGTGCGCATCGTGCAGGGCGACACCGACCGCGGCGTGGGCTTCGGCAGCGCCGGCTCGCGCTCGCTGTTCACCGGCGGCTCGGCGGTGCGGGTCGCCTCGCAGCGCACGATCGAGCAGGCCAAGGATCTCGCGGCCGATGCGCTCGAGGCCTCGGCCAAGGACATCGAGTACCGCGAGGGCAGCTTCTCGATCGTCGGCACCGACCGGCAGATCGGGCTGTTCGAGCTGGCGGGCAGGCAGTCCGAGCGCCGCGTCTACGTCGACTCCACCAGCACCGTCTCCGGCCCCACCTGGCCGAACGGCTGCCATGTCTGCGAGGTCGAGGTCGACCCGGACACCGGCGAGGTCGAGGTCGTCGCATACGCGTCGGTCAACGACGTGGGCCGGGTGGTGAACCCGACCATCGTCGTCGGCCAGCTCGACGGCGGCGCGGTCCAGGGGCTGGGCCAGGCGCTGTGCGAGCAGGTCGTCTACGACCGCGACTCGGGGCAGCTGCTCACCGGCACGCTGAGCGACTACGCGCTGCCGCGCGCAGACCTCGTGCGCAGCTTCCGCACCGAGCTCGACCAGTCGGTGCCGTCGATCAACAACCCCCTCGGGGTCAAGGGCGTGGGCGAGCTGGGCACGATCGGCGCGACGCCGTGCGTGGTCAACGCGGTCATCGACGCCCTGGCCCGCGCGGGAGCCACCGAACGGGCCCAGGCGATGCAGATGCCGCTGGTGCCCGAGACGGTCTGGCGCGCGCTGCACGGAGCCTGATGCGATGAACAACTTCCAGTTCCACCGTCCCGCCACCGTCGCCGACGCCACCCGCGCGCTCGCCGGCACCGACGACGGCCGCTTCCTCGCCGGCGGCCAGTCGCTGCTGCCCGCGATGAAGATGGGCCTGTCCGCGCCCAGCGATCTCGTCGAGCTCGCGCGGATCCCGCAGCTGAAGGGCATCCGCGTCGAGGCCGGTGCGCTCGTCGTCGGCGCCGGCACCTCGCATGCCGCGGTCGCCGCGAGCGACGTGGTGCGCGGCGCGATCCCCGCGCTCGCCCACCTCGCCTCGCTGATCGGCGATCCGGCGGTGCGCACCGCCGGCACGCTCGGCGGCAGCATCGCGCTCAACGACCCGGCGGCCTGCTATCCGGCCGGCGTGCTCGGGCTGGGCGCGACCATCCGCACCGACCGCCGCACGATCGCTGCCGACGACTTCTTCACCGGCGTCTACACCACCGCGCTCGAGCCCGACGAGCTGATCGTCGAGGTCTCGTTCCCGATCCCGGCGAAGGCGAGCTGGCAGAAGTTCAAGCAGCCGGCCTCGCGCTTCTCGCTGGTCGGCGTGTTCGTGTCGAGCGGCCCGGCGGGCGTGCGCGTCGCGGTCACCGGCGCGGGTCCCGGCGTGTTCCGCGTCACGGCCTTCGAGCAGGCGCTCGCGCGCGGCTGGTCGGCGTCCGCGCTCGACGGTCTGAAGGTCGACGCATCGTCGCTGAACACCGACCTGCACGCGACGGCGGACTACCGCGCGCACCTCGTCGGCGTGCTCGCGAAGCGGGGCGTCACCGCGGCCTGAGCAGGCTCGGGCCGGGCGCCCAGGCGCCCGGCCCGACGGTTCACTTCACCAGCAGCACCGGCACGTTGGTGTTGTGCACCACGCGCTGCGCGGTCGAGCCGAGCAGCAGCGCACTGACCGCGCCCAGCCCGCGCGTGCCCATCACGATCATGTCGGCTCGGCGTTCCCCGGCCACGCGGGGGATGTCGACCTCGGGCGTGCCGGCCTCGCCCTGAGTCTCCAGGCGCAAGAGACCCGCCCGCTGTGCATGCCCGAGCGCAGCCTCCAGGATCTGCGCCTGGTGTTGGCGCGCCTGCTCGTCGATGCGCTCGTATTCGCGCGGCATCAGGTCGCCGTGGTACGCATGTTCCTCGCGCACGTGCAGCAGCACGGCCTCGACCTCGCCTTCGCGCCCGAGCCGCGCCGCGGTGTCGATCGCATTGCGTGCGTGTTCCGAGCCGTCGACGGCGATCAGCAGCCTGAGCATGGCGGTCTCCTCGTGGATGCGGGACGACGGCCCGCTCGCGCCATCCTAGGCGCTCGAACGGGTGCCGTCATCCATCGCCCACCACACCGGCGGGGTCGCACGCGGCAAAGAAAGCGGGCGGCCCACCGCCGCGACGCAGTAGCATCGATGCAAACCGCCTCACCGGATCCGACATGCCCCTTCCCGCGATTGCGACGGCCGCCCTGCTCGCCGCCGCCCTCCTCACCCACGCGAGCCCGACCCTGGCCATCGAGGAACCCGCCCACACCGTCGTCGAGCGCGACGGACGCATCGAGCTGCGCGACTACGCGCCGACGATCGTCGCCGAAACCGTCGTCGACGGCGACCTGTCGAGCGCGTCGAACCGGGGCTTCCGGGCCATTGCCGCGTACATCTTCGGCGCCAACCGTTCGGTGCGCGCCGCAGGGTCCGAGAAGATCGAGATGACTGCGCCGGTCGCGGTCGAGTCGGCCTCCGAGAAGATCGCGATGACCGCGCCGGTGAGCGCGGCGCGCCAGGGCGGTGATGCGCTGCTCTCGGGGGAGGGCAGGTGGACGATCCGCTTCACGATGCCGGCCTCGTACACCCTCGCGACGCTGCCCCGCCCCGATGACGCCTCGGTGGTCCTGCGCGAGGTGCCCGGCGGGCGCCACGCGGTGCTGGTGTTCTCCGGCTTCACCGGCGAGGACAAGGTCCGCGCCAACACCGCCGAGCTGCTCGCCTGGATGGGCACGAAGGGCCTGAAGCCCGGTGGCCCGCCGCAGCTCGCGCGCTACGACCCGCCGTGGCGGCTGCCGTTCATGCGGCGCAACGAGATCGTGGTGCCGGTGGCACGCTGAGCGGGCGGCGCGAGGCGCCGGCCGCCGTCAGTCGAATCCCGGCGGCGCCCTGAACCCGAAGCCCTCGCGCTCGAGCAGCCCCGCGATCGCCAGCAGGTCCAGGTCCGTGCCGCGCGCGCCGATCAGCTGCGCGCCCACCGGCAGGCCGTCGGCCGCGAGGCCCGCGGGCAGCACCGTCGCCGGCAGCCCGCAGACCGCGCCGAGCCCGGCCCAGAACATCTGCGTCGTGCTCGGCTGCAGCGCGCCGTTGACGTCGAGCATGCGCTCCCAGCGTTCGCCCGTCTGCCGGTGCGGGAACGCGGTGGTCGACGCGGTCGGGCACAGCATCACGTCGTAGCGCCCGAACCAGCGCATCCAGCCCTCGGTCTGCGCCAGCCTGCGCTCGTTCCAGTGGTGCCAGTCGCGCTGCGACAGCGTCCAGGCGCGCGCCAGCATCGCCGGGTACGACCAGTCGTCGTCGCGCACCTTGGGGCGGCGCTTCGCGGCCTGCGCGACCTGCACGTCGGTGACCGAGCCGCTGGTCGCCGCCCGCAGCAGCATGAAGTAGGTGTTGTGGTTGTCGGCGAGGTCGAAGGGCAGCTCGGGCGCGAGGTCCACCTTAGCGCCCGCCGACTTCATCGCGCGGGCGAGCGTGGCCAGCACGTCCTGCACGCAGCGGTCCACGTCGGCGCTCGGTGCCGACAGCAGCACGCCCACGCGCAGGCCCTTGAGCGTGCGCCGCTTCGAGGCCGGCAGCGCCACCTGCCAGCCCGCCTGCCAGGCCGGGTCCGCGCCCGCGGTCGCCTCGAGCAGCAGCCTGAGGTCGGCCGCGGTGCGCGCGAGCGGGCCGCAGGCGGCGATGTCGCGGTCGTGCACGTAGGGGGGCAGGCCGTGGCCGCGCGAGGGCACGATGCCGATCGTCGGCTTGTGGCCGAACACGCCGCAGTAGTGCGCCGGATTGCGGATCGACGCGCCGATGTCCGAGCCGAACTCCAGCGGCGTGAGCCCGGCGGCCAGCGCCGCGGCCGAGCCGCCCGAGGAGCCGCCCGGCACGCGCGTCGGATCCCAGGGATTGTTGGTCGTGCCGTAGACCGGGTTGAACGACTGCCAGTCGGCCATCGCCACCGGCAGGTTGGTCTTGCCGAAGACGATCGCGCCGGCCGCCGCCAGCCGCTGCACGACCAGCGAGTCCTGCGGGGGCCGGTTGTCGCGGTGCTCGACGAACCCGATGGTGGTGGCCATGCCCGCCACGTCGAACGACTCCTTCACCGTCATCGGCACGCCGTGCAGCGGGTCCAGCGTCACGCCCTTGGCGCGGGCGCGGTCGGCGGCCTTCGCCTGGCGGCGCGCCCGCGGCACGTCCGTGGCGACGATGGCGTTGATCGCGGGGTTGATCCGCTCCATGCGCGCGATGGCGGCATCGAGCGCCTCGAGCGAGGAGAGCTCGCCGCGGCGGATGCGTGCGGCGAGTTGCTTTCCGGACAGCCAGGCGAGGTCGGTCAAGGCAGAGGTTCCTCAGAAGGGCGGGCTTGGCTCGCTGTCATCGGGTGCTTGTCACAGGAACACGTCGACGGCCACCTTGAAGCGTCGAGCCAGCGCCTTCGCGACATCCCGGCTGATCGCTCGATGACCGTTCAGGATCGCAGAGAGATTCGGCTGCGCGATGACATCGCTCAGCTCCGACTGCTTCAGTCCGTTCTGCTCCAGCAGGAATCGGAGGATCTCGCGCGGCTCTCCGGAGGGGATCGTGAAGTGGTCCGAGTCGTATCCCTCGACCTGATCACCCACCAATGCGAGCACCGTTGCGAGCGGATGCGTCTCGTCTTCGCCCACCACGTCGAGCAGCTGGTTCATCAGGGCGACCATCTGCTCGTAGTCGGCATCCGAACGGATCGGACGAACAGGCAGCTCCCGGGAGAATTCGCTCCAGCGCTCGGCGGCGCGCTTGCTGTCAAAGACCGTAACACTCATCGCTTGCCTCGCCTGTAGTCGGTGCACCAGTCGTCGTATTCGGCATGAGTCATGACTGCGCGGACATAGACCCGCCGCGCGTCGTAGTGGATCACGGCGATCAATCGGTCGTTGTTCCCGCCGATGTCGAAGACCGTATAGGGAGCCACATGGTCAGCGGACCGGAACGTTCTTCGAAGGTCGTTGAAGTCGTCGAATGCGGTTGCCTCGACAACCGTGTGCCAGTTCCTGAGCGGACTCTCGGCCGCCGGGTGCTTTCGCCAGAAGTCGCGCAGCGCGCGCAGCGAGATGACGTGCACGGCGAACAGCATAGGGGATGCGTCCGAATATATCAATACGATATAAGCGGAAATCTCAAGCCATCCCGTCGCCCTACAATCACCCGATGCCCGCCCCCAACGCGCCCCCCACGCTGATCCTGCACGGCGGTACCGTCCACACGCTGGACGCCGCGGACCGCACCGTCTCCGCGCTCGCCGTCGCCGACGGTCGCATCGTCGCCGCCGGGCCTGACGCCGACGTGCTCGCGCTGCGCACGCCGCTCACCCGCGTCGTCGACCTCGCCGGCCGCACGGTGGTGCCCGGCTTCTACGACGCGCATCCGCACATGGACCGCCTGGGGCTGCGTGCGCGGGCCGGCGTGCCGATCGCGCACTGCCGCTCGGTCGCAGAGATCTGCGAGGCGATCCGCGAGGCGGCCGCCCGCACGCCGGCGGGCGAGTGGATCGTCACGCTGCCGATGGGCGCGCCGCCCGACGGCTACCTGAGCGATCCCTCGCCGCTCGCCGAGGGGCGCTTCCCCGACCGCCACGACCTCGACCGCGCCGCGCCCGACCATCCGGTGTTCATCCGCTCGCCCTGGGGCTGGTGGACGCGCCTGCCCCTGCCCGCGGTCGCGAACTCGCGCGCGCTCGCGCTCGCCGGCATCGGCCGCGACACGCCCGCGCCTCACAAGATCGAGATCCTGCGCGATGCGGCGGGCGAACCGACCGGCGTGTTCCTCGAGCGCAACCGCGCGCCCACGCTGGAGTACGTGCTCTTCGACTGCGTGCCGCGCTTCTCCTTCGAGGACCGGCTCGAGGGCCTGCGCGTCGCCACCCGCCTGACCAGCGCCGCCGGCGTGACCGCGGCCTTCGAGGGCCACGGCCTGACGCCCGCGGTGCTCGACGCCTACCGCCAGCTCGCCGCCGCGGGCGAGCTCACCGTGCGCATGCAGGCCGCGCTCAGCGTGCCGAGCGCGGCCTATGGCGACGCCGCGATCGCCTCGCAGCTCGGCACCTGGGCGCCGCGCCTCGCGGGCCTGGGCACCGCCACCGGCCTGCTGTGCGAGGAGGGGCTGTGCCTAGACGTCGCCGATGCGCAGGTCGCCTGCGTGCTGGCGCGCGGCCATCCGTACGAGCACTGGGCCGGGCACTTCTACCAGGCGCTGCCGCAGGAGCGCCTGATCGGGCTCGGCGTCGAGGCCGCGCGGCTGGGGCTCAGGGTGAGCGTGCTCGTCTGCTACGAGCTCGAGCGCGTGCTGCAGGCGTTCGAGGCGATCGACGCGCAGGTATCGATCCGCGATCGCCGCTGGGTCGCGGTGCACGTCGTCGCCGCCACGCCCGCGCAGATCGAGCGCATGCGCGTGCTCGGACTGGTCGCCACCGTCACGCCGAGCTTCATGCACCATGCGACCGACCGCTTCGGGCTCGATGCGCTGGGCGCCGCCGGCACCCCGATCCGCGCGCTGCTCGACGGCGGCGTGCCGGTCGCGCTGTCCACCGACGGCGTGCCGCATTCCATGCTGTTCGCGATGTGGCAGGCGCTCGCGCGGCACGATGCCGACACCGGCACCACGCTCGGCGACAGCGGCCTGTCGCGCATCGAGGCACTGCGCCTGTCCACCGTCGCCGGCCACGTGCTGAGCTGGGACGAGGACCGGCGCGGGCCGCTCGCGGTCGGGTACGACGCCGACTTCACCGTGCTCGCCGAGGACCCGCTCGCCTGCCCGCTCGAGCGGTTGCCGGTGATCGCGGTCGAGCAGACCGTGGTCGACGGGCGCATGGTGTACGACCGGGCGCACGACGGCGAGCCGGTGGTGCCTTGAGACCCACGACGAAGCACGATGCCGAAGCGCGCGCGCGGACCGGGCAGACAGGGACGACCCCATGACACTCGCAGACGACCGCGGCCTGCCGCTGTCCACCGCGTCCGCCTCCGCGCGCGACGCCTACGTCGACGGCGTGGCGCGCCTGCTGTGCGCGCAGCCCGGCATCGAGGCGGCGCTCGGGCGGGCCATCGAGGCCGACCCGCGCTTCGCGCTGCCGCATGCCGCGCTCGCGCGCGCACACCAGGCGCACGGGCGGGGTGCTGCGGCCCGGGCCTCGATCGCCGAGGCGATGGCGCTCTCCGAAGGCCTGGGCGAGCGCGAGCGCGGCCACGTGCTCGCGATCGAGCGCGTCGTGCTCGGTGACGCCGGCGGCGCCCTCGACGCCATCCGCGCGCACCTCGCCCGGCATCCGCGCGACCGCATGGTGATGGCGCCGTGCACGGGCGTCTTCGGCCTGTTCGGCTTCTCCGGCCTCGCCGGTCGCGAGACCGCGCTGCGCGCCTTCATCGAACCCTTCGAGCCCGCCTGCGGCGACGACTGGTGGTACCTCGCGATGCGCGCCTTCGCACGCTGCGAGACCGGCGCACTCGACGCCGCACGCGCCGACATCGACGCCTCGCTCGCCGCGCGGCCCGACAACGCCAACGGCGCGCACATCCGCGCGCACGTCGACTACGAGTGCGGCGAGGACGCCGCCGGCCTGGTGTGGCTGCGCGACTGGATCGCCGGCTATCCGCGCGACGGCATGATGCACGGCCACCTGCACTGGCACATGACGCTGGCCGCGCTCGCGATGGGCGATGGCGCGGGGGCCTGGGCGCTGTACGACGCGCACGTGCGCAGCGCCTGGGGCCCGCCGCTGAACCTCGTCACCGACGCGAGCTCGTTCCTGCTGCGTGCCGAGTTCTGCGGAACGCCCGCGCCCGAGGGCGCGTGGCGCACGCTCGCGGGTGTGGCGGCCGAGCTGTACCCCCAGACCGGCGTCGCCTTCGCGGATGCACACGTCGCGCTCGCGTTCGCGATGGCCGGCGACGAGGCGGGCCTGGCCCGCGTGCGCGACGGCGCGCGCGGTCCCGCCGCCGACGTGGTGGCGGGCCTGGCGCGCGCCTTCGACGCCTACGCCCGCCGCGACGACCACGCGGTGCTCGCGCACCTGCTGCCGCTGCTGCCCGAGCACGAGCGCATCGGCGGCAGCCGCGCGCAGCGCGACCTGCTCGAGCAGCTCGCGGTGGTCGCGCAGCGGCGCGGGGCGGTGGCGGGTGGCTGGCGGCCGCGCGCGGGGCGGGCGCTGCCGCCTCACCCCATCACCCGCGCCTCGTAGAACGCCAGCGCCGGGCTGCGGATCGGCAGCGCCTGGAAGTGCCCGAAGCCCGCGTCGCGCGCCCGCGCCGCCGCACGCGCCGGCCCCCAGCACGCGCCCAGCCCCGGCCCGCCCTGCGCGAGCGACTGCGGCACGCAGTGCAGGCAGCTGATGCCGTAGAGCATCCGCGCGAACGGGTTCGCGAGGTTGCCCGCCAGCGTGTCCTCCACCTTCGGCTCGACCATCAGGTAGGTGCCGCCCTCGGACAGCGCGCCGCGGATCGCGCGCAGCGCGCGGTCCGGGTCGGGCAGGTCGTGGATCACGTCGAAGGTGGTGATCAGGTCCCAGCGGCCGTCGGCCGAGGGCGCGCGCGGCATCGCCTCGGCCGGCGCGACGACGAAGGTCACCCGGTCCGCCAGCCCCGCCTCGCGCGCATAGCTCTCGGCGATCGCCACCGAGCGCGCGTCCAGGTCCAGGCCGACCACCCGTGCCGTCGGGAAGGCGCGCGCGATCGTGATCGCCGCCACCCCGGTGCCGCAGCCCACGTCGATCGCACAGCCGCCCGCCTGCAGCCGCGCGACCACCTCCGGCATCGTCGGCAGCCAGGTCGCTGCCAGCCGCTTCTCGTAGACCGTGCGGTTCATCCGCTCCAGCCCCACCGGCAGATCCGCGCCGAACTCCGCGAACGACACCCCCTCCCCCGCGCGGAACGCCTGCGCGAGCTTCGGCGCGATGGCGGAGACGTTCGGGATCGCGCGCAGCAGCCCGCCCAGGTAGTACTCGGACGCCGGGTCCGCGAGGCACTGCGCATGTTCGTCGGGCAGCGTGTAGCGGTCCGCGGCCGCATCGTGCTCGACGTAGCCCGCCCCCACCATCGCCGCCAGCCACTCCTCGACATAGCGCGGATGCACGCCCGCGCGCTCGGCCAGCACGGCCGCCGACAGCGGCCCGGCGCCCGCCATCGCGCGGAACAGGCCCGCCTCGTCGCCGACGTACGCCAGCGCCGCGGCCATCGCGGTACCGACGTCGCCGACCAGCTTGAGCATGAAGGCCTGCGAACGCTGCCTGTCCATCGTGTCGTCTCCTCGTTCGGGTGCGCGGATTGCGCGCCGGGCAGGCAGTGAAGTCAAGCGCGCGGCCGGGGCGATCCCGGGCCGCCGTCGCCCGAGTGCGCCAGAATCGCTGTCCCGAGCCGCCGCACGCATGGACACCGCCCCCCTCACCCACCACGAGATCCTTGCGCTCGTCGAGCCGTTCGCGCGGCGCGGCCGGCGCGTGGACCTCGCCGCGAGCGACCGCGTCGCGCGCCGCATCGCGTTCCGCCCGATCGAGCACGCCGCGCGCGAGGCCGTGCCCGCGCACCGCGAGACCCTGTCGCTCGCGCAGCAGCCCGACGGCGGCTGGCAGCTCGTGCGCACCCTCGAGGCTGTCGGCGACGGGCCCGTCGCGCGGCTGCAGGTCTCGGGCACCGAGCCGGGCGTGCTGCTCGCCCGCGTCGAGGCCGTCGACGCCGCGCAGCAGCTCGTGCGCGGCCCGGGCTGGGTGCTCGCGATCGAGCACCGGCTCGACGGCACGGCCCCCGCCCCCGACGAGCCCGCCGCGATGGCCGCCTCGCGCGGGATCCTGCACGCGGGTGGCCTGGTGATGACCATGAAGGTGCCCACCGTCAGCGGCATCTCGGCGGAGATCGCGATCGTGCGCGAAGGATCCACCCTCGTCGAGCTCCCCGACGACCTCCTCGAGGTGCTCGGCCGCGGCTGGGCCCGCCTCGATGCCGGCCCCAGCGGCTGGACCAGCCACACCGGCCTCGGCGGCCGCGGCGCCGCCCGCTACCGCGACGCCGAAGCCCGGCTGCGCCGCGCCGGCACGCACCTCGCGCGCACCCTCTCCGAGCCCCCCGCGCGCTACGCCGAGCGCCTGCGCGCCGCACGCTGGTCGGTCGCCGCGCGCCGCAGCGTGCCCCTCGTCGCCGTCGTCGCGCTGGTGGCCGCCGCCGCCCTGTTCCCCAGCCTCGGCCTGTCGCGCGAGTCGCCCGTCTGGATGCTGATCTTCAACGCGCCGCCGCTGTTGCTCGCGCTCTTCTTCAGCCTGCGCGAGATGCCGCGGATCACCCTGCCCCGCCCGCCGCGCCGCGTGCGCGACGATGCGTGGCGCCCGCTGCCGATCGATTCGAACTCAACGCCCGACGAGCCCCGCTGACCGATGTCCGCCAACCCGATGAACGTTCCCCCGATGTCGATCGCCGCGGCCCGCGCCGCGCTGATCGAGCAGTACGCCGACCCGGTGCTGCGCCGGCGCGCGACCATGCTCTGGGGCACGCGCGGCGTCGGCAAGTCGTCCGTCGTGCGACAGGTCGCCGAGCACCACCGCGTGCCGCTGGTCGACCTGCGCCTCACCACCATCGAGCCGGTCGACCTGCGCGGCGCCATCTACGCCGACGACACCCGCGGCCGCACCGTCTGGTTCCCGCCCGAGTTCCTGCCCGCCCCCGACGACCCCGCGGGCCTGCTGTTCCTCGACGAGCTCACCGCCGCCGACCCGCGCCTGCAGGTCTCCGCCTACTCGCTGATCCTCGACCGGCGCGTCGGCAACTACCGCCTGCCCGAGGGCTGGATGGTCGTCGCCGCCGGCAACGCCAGCTTCCACGGCGCCGCGGTGCACGACATGGGCACCGCGCTCGCCGACCGCATGTTCCACCTCAACGTGCAGACCGTCGTCGACGCCTTCCTCGCGCACGCCGTCGAGCGCGGCTTCGCGCCCGAGGTGATGGCCTACCTGCGCACCCGCCCCGACCGCCTCGACGATACCGAGACCCAGCTCGCCGGCGAGCACCTCGTGGGCGCGAGCCCCCGCGGCTGGGAGGACGTGTCCGACGTGCTCAAGTCCGGCGTGTCCGAGGGCGTCAAGCGCACCCTCGTGCAGGGCCGCATCGGCGCGGCCAACGCCGCCGAGTTCTTCGGCGTGCTGCGCGAGCTGCGTGCGTCCGTCGACGTCGTGGCGTTGCTCGCCGCACGCCCCGGGCCCGACACCGCCGCCCGCCTGCCCGCCTCCCTCGACGGCCTGTACGGCATGGTCTACGGCCTGCTCGGCGCCGCGAACGACGAGGCCACGATGGCGCGCGCGCTGGAGATCGTCGACCAGCTCCCCGACGCCCCGGCGCGCGAGCCGCTGCCGATCCGCGAGGCGCAGACCCTGGCGATGGAGCTGCTGATGCAGCGCGCGCTCGAGCGCGGGCTGGAGACGGCGGTGCTCGACAGCGATGCGTATAGACGGCACCTCGAGCGGCGGGCGGGGTAGGCGCGACGCATGAACGGCGCGGTGGCACGACGGGCGAGACGCGGCGCGGCGGATGTCTTGGCGGCGTGCGTTCATGCGTGAACGCGCGCCGTTCGAGCACCGCGGCACCCGCGCCGTCGAGCGGATGGTCGAGCACGCGCCGTCCAGTGGCGGCCTCGCGCTGTGGGTGCGGCATGTCGACCTGCCGGCGGACGCCGAACTGCACGGCAGGGCCGGCAGCGGCAGCGGCAGCGGCAGCGGCAGCGGCAGCGGCAGCGGCAGCGATGACAGCAGCGACCCAGGCCCCGTTGCCCCGCCCCTCGTCACCGACGGCGAAACCCTGCGCTACGGCGCCGCCTTCGAGACCCTGCCCGTCGAGCGCCAGGCCGGCCTCGTCGCCCATGCCGTGCTGCATGTCGCGCTGCGCCACGTGCAGCGCCTGGTCGCGCTGCGCCGCCGGATCGGCGACGTCGACCCGAAGCTCTTCAACACCTGCGCCGACGCGATCGTCAACACCACGCTCGGCCAGGTCGCCTGGCTGCGCCTGCCCGACGACGCCGTCACCCTCGAGCGCCTGCTGTTCGCGACGCTGGCGGTGCACGAGGACCCCGCGCGCCTGCTCGCCGCCTGGGACGTCGAGCGCCTGTACCGCACGCTCGACGACCGTCTGCCCAAGGACGACGGCGAGCCCCGCCGCGACGGCCCGCGCGCCGCTCGCGTGCGCGCGCTGGGCGGCGACACGCCCGTCGACCTGCTGACCGGTACCGCCGAGAACGAGCCCCCCGAAGGCGAGGCCGAGCGCCTGCGCGAATGGGCCGAGCGCCTGGTGCGCGCGCATGCCGGCGACGGCCAACACTCCATGCTGCGCAGCCTCGGCGCCGACCTGCCGCGCAGCCGCACGCCGTGGGAGCAGACGCTGCGCGTGCGCCTGGCGCGCGGGCTGGCGATGCGGCTCGAGCTGTCGTGGTCGCGCCCCTCGCGCTCGTGGCTCGCCAACCAGGGCCGCAACCGCGCCGGCCACCGCATGCCCTTCGAGCCCGGCACCACCTCGAGCCGCCGCGTACCGCGGCTGGCCGTCATCGCCGACGTCTCCGGCTCCATCGACGACGCGCTGCTCGAGCGCTTCGTGCGCGAGATCGCGGCCATCGCGCGGCGCGCCGAGGCGGGCCTCGTGCTGGTCGTGGGCGACGACCGGGTGCGGCGCATCGAGCACTTCGCGGCGGGCGAGGTCCGGCTGCCCGTGCTGACCGTGCAGGGCCGCGGCGGCACCGACTTCACGCCACTGCTCGAGGCCGCCGATGCCGCGCGGCCGGACATCGGCGTCGTGCTGACGGACCTCGACGGCCCGGCCCGCTTCAGGCCGCGCTGGCCGGTGATCTGGGCGGTGCCGGAGGGCGCCGCGGGGATGGTGGAGGCGCCGTTCGGGAGGGTGGTGGTGATCTCCTGATGACTTTCTCGCTCAACGAGAGAATCAGCATCCCCAGCTCAGGGATGATCAGAACTGATTCGCACCGCAGTCGACTGGAACAGCACCCGGCTCGCTGCACACGACGCGAGCCTCACTTCGCCGCCAGCGCAAGCTGAGCGATGAACCCCGAGCGCGTCGCCCCGGCCTGCCGCGCCTTCGCGTCGAGCCGTGCGAGCACCCGACGCGGCAGCGTGATGTTCACGCGCTCGACCGTCTCGTCGAGGATTGCCGGATCGACTTCGACCACCGCCCAGATCCAGCCTTCGTAATCCGGTGACTTGCGAAGCGCATCGATCGACGACGGCACGGGGATGGCCTCGCCCGCATCGACCGCCGACTCGATCCAGACCGCGATCGCCTCGCGGGCCTTGTCGATCGCTTCGTCGACACCGGAGTCGGCCGCCGAGAAGCAACCGGGCAGGTCGGGGACGACGACACCCCAGGCGCGTCGACGCGTACCGGGTTCGATGGCGATGGGGTATCTCATTGGGCGCTCGATTCGATGCCAGCCTGGATCAACAGCTTCCTGACCAGCCCGATGCCAAGATCCTTCTTCGGATGAGGCAGGCTGATGTGTCCCGGTTTGCAAGGATGTCGAAGGACATGGTGGGATCCGCGCACGGCCCAGATCACCCAACCGTCGCGCTGCAGTCGACGCAGAAGCTCTCGGCTACTCATCGACGTCGATACACACGATACGCACTACACCCCAATTCGGCAAGCAGGTCCATGCGGCGTGCGGCGCGATGTGGCAGGTCGCGTCGATGATCCGCTCCGACGGCAGATCGGGCATCCGGCATATGACCTACGCCGGAAAGCCTGAGTTGCGGCATGGCTGCACTAGGATGCGCGGGCGAAGCGCTCCTTGCCAGAAACAGCCTGCAGAGAGCGCCACGGACGAGCCGTTGCTCGATGAACCCTGACCCAGGTCATGCACCCACCCCGCCCGTTTCGAAGCCCCCCCACCGCTTCGAGCGACAATCGCGCAGCCGCAGGACGATCGCGGACATCCACCCCGGACCCCCATGACCACCCTCTTCGCCAACACCGTCCGCTGCGCTGCCTGCGGCGACTCCACCGAGGTCGTCGTCGCCGGCAGCACGAACACCATCGGCGCGCCCGACCTCGACACGCGGATGCCGGGCATGGCGCGCGGCACGCTCGTGCACCAGGTGCAGCGCTGCCCGGGCTGCGGCTACTGCGCGCGCGACCTGGCGAAGCTGCTGCCCGGCGCGCAGACCGGCGTCATCGAGGAGGACTACCGCGATCAGCTCGACGACCCGGCGCTGCCCGACAAGTCCTGCGAGTTCCTGTGCCTGGCGCGGCTGCAGGCCGGCGCGGGCAAGCCGGACGACGCGTTCTGGTCGACGCTGTCGGCGGCCTGGGTCGCCGACGACGAGGAGGACAACGAGGCGGCCGCGCACTGTCGGCTGCTGGCGGTGTCGGCGATGCGGATGGCGCGCGCGGCGGGCAAGCCGCCGGGTCGGGAGTCGGGCATCGGCGATGCGATCGAGGTGGACCTGCTGCGCCGCGCAGGCGAGTTCGACGAGGCGCTGCGCTGTGCGCGGCGGGCGCTGGCCAAGCCGTGTCAGGAGGTCATCGAGCGGGTGCTGCGGCTGGGGATGGACCTGGCGGAGCAGCAGGACCGGTCGGCGCATTCGGTGTCGGAGGCGTTGAACGATCCGGAGTGAGGTTGGGGGGGCGGTCGGGGTGCGGTCGTGGGGTGGCGCGCGGCGTCGCTGTCCTTCAGGCTGACCTTGCCCCCGATACCCGGCTCCCATAACCGAGCCCTTAAGCGGCCTGCCGTTGCTGATCGGCAAGCCATTTACGTTCGAACTGCATCGGGCTGAGGTAGCCCAGCGTCGAGTGCAGCCGCCGATGATTGTAGAAGG
>JAPLQE010000039.1 GCA_026399835.1 Burkholderiales bacterium
CCCGGCCTGGGCAACATGCTGATCCGCGTCGCGATCGCCAAGGGCTACTGCGAGAAGGCCGGCATCAAGTGCGAGCTGCAGACCATCCCGGCCGCGCCGCTCGGCGCGCAGGCGATGCTCGCCAAGAGCATCGACTCCTTCCTCGGCCCGTCCGACGTGATGAACCAGGCGGTGATGCGCGGCGCGAAGATGAAGATGGTCGCGGGCGGCGCGGTCACCAACGTCGCGGCGCTGCTGGCCGGCAACCACCTCGAGACGCCGAATGCGGCCCGCGGCTGGCCCGCGTTCATGCTGGACCTCAAGGGCAAGAAGATCGGCGTGACCGCGCGTGGCGCGGCCACCGAGGTCACGATGCGCTGGATGCTGACCAAGGCCGGCGTGAACCCGGACGACGTCACCTTCGTCGCGGTCGGGGCCCCGAACACCGCCTACGGCGCGCTGGTCTCCAAGCAGGTCGACGCGCTGTCGATGTTCGAGCCGGCCGGCGCGATGTGCGACGTGCTCAAGACCTGCAAGGTGCTGTGGCGCGCGGCGATCGACAAGCTGCCGGCCGAGCAGTTCGCGCTCAACGGCGGCGGCAACGGGCTGGTCTTCACCCAGGACTACATCGACCGCAACCCGCATGTGATCGACGCGGTGATCCGCGCGGTGAAGGAGGCCGACGCCTTCATCAACGTGCCGGCCAACTTCGACGAGGTCACGAAGATCACCCAGCAGTTCTTCAAGTTCGACATGCCGAAGGGCGACGAGGTGCTGACCACGGCACTGAAGATCGCGATCGACTCGGGCACCTACCGCGCGACGATCAACCGCAAGGCGATCCAGGCCAACCTCGACCTGCTGCTCGAGACCAAGCAGATCGAGAAGGCCGCGCCGGTCTCCGACCTCGTGCTCGACCGCGCGCCTTGAGTGGGCCGATGGGTGGGCCGATGGGTGGGCCGATGAGCGGGCCGATGAGTGCCGCGATCTCCATCGACCGGCTCACGGTGCGCTTCGGCGACGTCGTCGCGGTCGACGACGTCTCGCTGTCGATCGGCGAGGGCGAGTTCGTCTCGATCGTGGGCCCCAGCGGTTGCGGCAAGACGACGATCCTGAACCTGCTGACCGGGCTGGTGCCGCTGCAGGACGGCCGGATCTCGCTGCTCGGCAAGACGCCGGCGGCGGGCAATCCGGACGTCGCCTACATGCTGGCCCGCGACTGCCTGCTGCCCTGGCGCACGACGCTGTCCAACGCCTGCTACGGCATGGAGGTGCGCGGCATCGACGAGGCGACGCGCACGCGGCGCGCGGGCGAGCTGCTCGCGCGCGTCGGGCTGAAGGGCTTCGAGGACAAGTGGCCCAAGCAGCTCTCGCACGGGATGCGCCAGCGCTGCGCGCTCGCGCGGACCTTCGCGCTCGACTCGCCGGTGATGCTGATGGACGAGCCGTTCGGCGCGCTCGACGCGCAGACCAAGCTGCAGCTCGAGGACCTGCTGCTCGAGCTCTGGAGCGCGCAGAAGCGCACCGTCGTCTTCATCACCCACGACCTGGCCGAGGCGGTGGCGATGTCCGACCGGGTGGTGGTCATGAGCGCGCGCCCCGGGCGCATCGTCGCCGACGTGAAGATCGATCTCGAGCGGCCCCGCCACGTGCGGGCGCTGCAGAAGGACCGTCACTTCCTCGACGTCTATGCGCACGTCTGGGAGAAGCTCGAGGAAGGGCTGGGCGCGACGGCCGGGGCGATCACGTGAGCGGCGTGCGCGCGTCCACGGTCGCGACCCACGTGGCGGCGATCGCCGCCTTCCTCGCGGTCTGGGAGCTGGCGATGCGCCAGGAGTGGCTGGCGCAGACCTTCTTCGGGCAGCCGAGCGGCATCGCCGCCTACCTGTGGGACGGCTTCGTCACCGGACGCAAGCTGTGGCGAGACCTGGGCTACACCGTGGCCGGCACGCTGATCTCCTTCGTGCTGGGCAGCGTGGCGGCGCTCGCGCTCGGCCTGGTGTTCGTGATGTTCCCGAAGGTCGAGCGCGCGATGGACCCGTACCTGACGGTGCTCAACGCCATGCCCCGGCTCGCGCTCGCGCCGCTCTTCCTGCTGTGGTTCGGCCTGGGGCTGGGCTCGAAGGTCGCGGTCGGCACCAGCCTGGCGTTCTTCATCGTGCTGGCCAACACCGTGGCCGGCATCCGCGGCGTGTCGCAGGACCTGGTCACGCTGTCGCGCTCGCTCGGCGCGACGCCGCGGCAGGTGTTCTTCAAGGTCACGCTGCCCTCGGCGGTGCCGGTGATCTTCTCCGGCCTGCGCCTGGCGCTCATCTATTCGATGCTCGGGGTGGTGGGCGCGGAGCTGATCGCCGCCGAGCACGGGCTCGGGCAGGTGCTCGCCTACCTGCAGTCCACCTTCAACATGAACGGCGTCATGGCGCTGCTGGCGCTGCTGGCGCTGCTCGGCATGATCGTCACCCAGGGCATGACCCGGCTCGAGAAGGCGCTCCTCCGATGGCAATGAACCCGCTTCTCGACGGCCGCGTCGCCGTCGTCACCGGTGCGGCCTCGGGCATCGGCCTGGCGACCGTCGAGCGCTTCGTCGAGGAGGGCGCCCGCGTGGTGGCCGCCGACTTCCGGGAGGAGACCGGCCGGGCCCTGGCCGAGCGCTTCCCCGGCGTCGTGCGCTTCGAGCGCTGCGACGTGACGCGGCTCGACGAGCTGCGCGCCGCGATCGATTCGGCCGCGACGCACTTCGGCGGGCTCGACATCCTGTTCAGCAACGCCGGCCACGGCGGCTCGGCGGTCGGCGTCGAGGGCTTCGATGCCCAGGGCTGGGACGACACCTTCGCGCTGCTGCTGCGCGCGATCGCCGCGGGCGCCTCGTACGCGGTGCCGCACATGAAGCGGCGCGGCGGCGGCGCGATCGTCAACACCTCGTCGATCTCGGCGCTGCAGGCCGGCTACGCGCCGCTCGCCTACTCGGTGGCCAAGGCCGGCGTGCTGCACTACACGCGGGTCGCCGCGGCCGAGCTCTCGGCGCACCGTATCCGCATCAACGCGGTGGTACCCGGCTTCATCGCCACCGGCATCTTCGGCCACTCCCTCGGGCTGGGCGAGGACGACGCGCGCGAGCTGGCCGCGAAGGTCGCCGAGCGCAGCGGCGTCGCCAACCCGATCGGCCGCTCGGGCCGACCGCGCGACATCGCCGATGCGGTGGTCTACCTGTCGTCGGATGCGGCCGGATTCGTCACCGGCACGCACATCACCGTCGACGGCGGCATCACCATGGGCCCGCGCCACAGCTGGGACCTCGACACGCCCGGCCCGATCGGCCAGGCGCTCGGCCTGACCCGTGCCGAGATCGAGGCCCGCCGCGCCGCGCCGAAACGCTGACGTCCCCTCCGACCCGAATCCGACAGAAGAGAGCGCCACCATGCCCCGTGTCACCTTCATCGCCCACGACGGCACCCGCCATCCGGTCGACGTCGCCGCCGGCGAGTCGCTGATGCGTGCCGCCGTCGACAACGGCGTGCCCGGCATCGACGCCGACTGCGGCGGGATGTGCGCCTGCGCGACCTGTCACGTGTTCGTCGCGCCCGAGTGGGCGGCGCGCCTCGCGGCCCCCTCGCAGCAGGAGGAGGAGATGCTGAACTTCACCGCCGAGCGGCGCGAGACCTCGCGCCTGGCCTGCCAGATCCCGGTCGTCGATGCGCTCGACGGCCTGACCGTGTCGATGCCCGAAGGCCAGCACTGAGCGGTGCGTCCGCTCGCCACACGAGGAGTCCCGCCATGACGACCGCCACCGAGGCGCTGTCCCCCGTCCAGGCCGCTGCGCGCGAGCGTGCGTTCTCGATGCCGCTCGAGGAGATCGACCCGAGCGACTCCCTGCTGTTCGCCGACGACACCATCGGCCACTACTTCGCGCGGCTGCGCCGCGACGCGCCGGTGCACCGCTCGCACAGCCCGATGTTCGGCGACTACTGGTCGGTGACCTCCTACGACCACATCATGGCCGTCGACACCAACCACCAGGTGTTCTCGTCCGACTGGTCGAACGGCGGCATCGCGATCCAGGACCGTCCGCTGACCGAGCGGCTGCAGATGTTCATCGCGATGGATCCGCCCAAGCACGACGTGCAGCGGCTCGCGGTGAGCCCGATCGTGGCGCCGGGCAACCTCGCGAACATGGAGGGCCTGATCCGCGAGCGCACGCGGCGCGTGCTCGATTCGCTGCCGCGCGGCGAGACCTTCGACTGGGTCGACACGGTCTCGATCGAGCTCACCACGATGATGCTCGCGACGCTGTTCGACTTTCCGTTCGAGGACCGGCGGCTGCTGACCTGGTGGTCGGACATCGCCACCACCAACCCCGAGATCGACAAGAGCCGCGTGTCCTCGTGGGAGGAGCGCCAGGCCGAGCTGGTGAAGATGGCGCAGTACTTCACGCGGCTCTGGAACGAGCGCGTCAACGCGCCGCCCAAGACCGACCTGATCTCGATGCTCGCCCACGGGCCCGCGACGCGGAACATGCCGCCGCTGGAGTTCCTCGGCAACCTGGTGCTGCTGATCGTGGGCGGCAACGACACCACGCGCAACTCGATGACCGGCGGGCTGCTCGCGCTGTCGCGCTACCCCGAGGAGTGGGCGAAGCTGCGCGCCAACCCAGCTCTGGTCGACTCGATGGTGCCGGAGATCATCCGCTGGCAGACGCCGCTGCCGCACATGCGGCGCACCGCGGTCGCCGACATCGAGCTCGGCGGGCAGACCATCCGCAAGGGCGACAAGGTCATCATGTGGTACCTGTCGGGCAACCGCGACGAGCGGATGATCGCCGACCCGGAGCGGCTGATCATCGACCGGCCGCGGCCCCGCCAGCACCTGTCGTTCGGCTTCGGCATCCACCGCTGCGTGGGCAACCGGCTCGCCGAGCTGCAGCTCAAGATCCTCTGGCAGGAGATCCTCGCGCGCTTCGAGTCGATCGAGGTCCTCGGCGAACCCACCCGGATCCGCTCGAACTTCGTGCGCGGCTACTCGAAGCTGATGGTGCGGATCCCGGCCTGAGCGTCGCCTATCGCATCAGGCACTTCCTGAAGCGCTCCTGCCGGTCGACGATGCCGCCCTGGGCACGTACATCTGCTCGACCTCGAAGTCGCCGTTCGGGTCGATCTCGATGGACGGCGTGCCGTTCCGAGGGCTGCGCGGCGCGCGGTGTGCGGTGCGCGACCCTCAGCGCGCCAGGTAGCCCGAGTCGACCGCGAGCACGTGGCCGGTGATCGAGCGCGCCGCGTCGCTGGCGAGGAACAGCACCGCGTCCGCCACGTCCTCGGGCGAGGGCAGGCGGCCGAGCGGCGTGTGCACCATCACCGCGGCGAGCTTCTCGGGGTCGGAGAAGATCGGCTCGGTCAGCGGCGTGTCGACGTAGTTCGGTGCGACCGCGTTCACGCGCAGCCCGCGCGCGGCCCACTCGATGGCGAGCGCGCGCGTGAGATTGACCACCGCGCCCTTGCTCGCCTGGTAGGCCGCGTTCGGGAAGATGCCCCCGGACAGGCCCATCACCGAAGCGAGGTTCACGATCGCGCCGCCCGGCTTCATGCGACGTGCGGCGAGCCGGTTGCAGAAGAACAGGCCGTTGAGGTTCACGTCGACGACCCGTTCGAAGTCGCCCGGCGCGATGTCGAGGGCCGGTCCCCGGATGCCGATGCCCGCGTTCGCGACCAGCACGTCGAGACCGCCGAGCTCCGCGGCGACCCGCCCGAGCGCGGCATCGACCGCGTCGTGGTCGGTGACGTCGACCGCGAGGGACAGGGCGGGCGCGGCGCCGGGCGTCTCGGCCTCGGCGAGCGCACCGGCATCGCGGTCGAGCGCGGCGACGCGCGCGCCCGCGGCCACGAAGGCCTGCACGATCGCCGCGCCCAGGCCGCGGGCGGCCCCGGTGACGACGACGGTGCGTCCCTCGAAGTGCCATTCGGGACGGGCAGGGGGGCTGGCGTTCATGTCGGGGTCTCCTGCGGCCGGTCGGAGGCCGGCGTCATCGGTGGGTGTCGAGCCATTGCCGCAGCCGCTGCAGCGCGGGCAGCAGGCGCTCGAAGCCGTCGTCGCCGAGCGCATCGTGCAGCCGCGCGACCTCGGGCGCGAGCGCGGCCACGCAGGCATGGCGCATCGCGATGCCGGACTCGGTGATCGTCACGCGCTTGCCGCGCGCATCCTCCGGATCGGCCCGCACGTCGAGCAGCCCCTGCTCCGCGAGCCGGTGCACCAGCTTGCCCATCGCGGGCTTGCTGACCTGGAAGGCGCGCGACAGCGCGACCAGGCTCGGCTCGCCGCCGAGTCGCACGAAGTGGTTGAGCACCGTGAACTGCGCGATCGACAGGCCTTGGGGCAGCACGCGCTCGAAGCGGTTGCGCGCGAGCTGGTCGATGATGCCGATCTCGTTGAGGACGCGGAATGCGGCGGGGTCGGTCGGCGCGGCCTTCGCGGCAGGTGCGGCCTTCGCGGCAGGGCCGGAAGCCGGCGCAGGACGGGCGGACACGGGGCGAGGGGCTCGGGGCACATCCGCATTCTAAGGCGCGTCCGCAGGGCGACGGCGGCACCGTCCTGCGGCCGCGGCTCAGCCGCGCACCACGTCCTGCAGCGCCCGGCGCGGGCTGCGCACGGCCTCGCCGGTCGGATGGCCGACACGCACCAGCATCTGCACCTTCTCGCCCTCGCGCTGGCCCACGCGCGCCTCGAACTCGCGCTGCAGCGCGCGCATCTCGGGGTACTCCTGCAGCACCTGGCTCGGCGGCTGCGTGACCAGCCCGAGCGCGGCGGCCTGCAGCTGCAGCCGCAGGAACGCGCGGCCGGCCTCGAGCTGCGGTGCGCGGCCCGCGGCCGGCGTGACCAGCCACAGCCAGGTGCCGGTGCCGGGCACCCAGGACCGGACCCGCTGCAGCCCCGCCTTGAAGTAGCTCGAGCCCGGGTCCATCGCCTTCTCGGGCGTCATCTGTCCGGCGACGCGCAGCGCCTCCATCATCGTGCCGCCCAGCGAGATGCCGTCGCGGTGCCGCGCGATCTCGGCGGCGCCCACGCGCGTGAGGTCAACGCTCTCCTTCCAGGTGCGCGGCGTGCGCTGCTCGATGTCCCAGGCGCGGACCATGATGTCGTTGAGCGCGGCGACCGTCGCCGGTGCCTGCGTGCCGCTCGCGACGACGCCCGGCCGCGTCGCCGCGGCGACGAGACCGGCGAGCGCCTCGGGGCCGACGGCGCGCTCGGCGAACGGCGTCTTCCAGGTCGTGCGGACACCGGCCTGCGCGAACAGCGGATCGGGCCGGGCGCCCTCGCGCAGCAGCCGGACGCGGGCGACGGGCCGGGCATCGAGCCGCTCCGGGCCGGGCTCGCCCGCCGGGAAGGGCTCGATCTCGGCCCGCAGCCCGTCGGCCGCGGCCGCCATCGACAGCAGCTCGAGGAAGGCGCCGTGGCCGATGGTCAGCTGCCGCGACGGCGGATCGGTCATCGGCAGCGTGCGCGTCGGATCGGTGAACAGCACGATGCTGCCGTCGGCCGGCAGCTCGACCATCCAGGGCTGCAGGTTGTGCGGGTTCGGCGCCAGGATCGCCCAGGACAGCAGCCGGCGCCGGACATCCTCGCCACGGCCGGCCAGACGCCAGGGTTCGGTGGCGGCGTCGGGCATCGCGCTGCAGGCGGTCAGCAGCGGCGCGGCCGCGGTGATCACTGCGCCCGAGCCGACGATCCGGATGAAGCCTCGGCGGGCGGGCGCGGGCGCGGGCGTGGGGACGGCGGCCGACGTGGCGACGCAGGCGGCGGGGTGCGGGTGGGTGTCGGACATGAGGGCCTCATGTGGTAAACGGGTTTACGATATGGCGATGATAGGAAACCGGCTTACCAACGGCAACCCGGAACCTTCCGATCCGATCGGCACATCCGATCGGTCGGACCGATATTCACGGTTGGCCGTCACGGCCCGGGGCTGGGACGATCCGAGCCTGTCCCCACGATACGAAGGAGCCCGCGATGAAGATCGTCACCTACGGAGCGATGCACCTCGGCGTCGCGTTCGGCGTCGCCTATGCGCTCACCGGCCGTGTCCGCGTGGCCGGCGCGCTGCGTGCCGCGGTGCGGCGCCCGCTCGACCTCAGCCGATCGTGACGCGACCGGCCGGCGTGTCGAAGGTCGCCGCCAGGCCGGGCTCGTCGCGTGTCTCGACCCATTCGAGCGGCACCGGGGCGCTGACCTGCGGGCGTCGCTCGATGATCGCCTTCGGCCCGCGGATCGCGAGGCCCGCGAGCGTGACGCCCGCATCCGGCAGGCGCGCGGTGGGGTGCTCGGTCATCGGCACGTCCCACTGGATGACCGTCGGCAGCAGGCCGTCGCCCGGCGGGTGCCCGCCGGTGGGCACGGTGATCCGCCAGCGCAGGCTGCCGCGCGTCATCGGCACGATGGTCCCGGCCAGGTACTTCAGCGTGCCGAGCGAGCGCTCGAGGTCGTCGCTGCGCACCAGCCAGTGCACCAGCACCGGCGCCTTCTTCAGTCGGGCGCGCATCGCCGGATCGTCGAGCATGAAGGGCCTGGGCGTCTTCGGCTCAGGCTGCGAGGCGTCCGGGGCGATGAGCTCGAAGTAGACGCCGCCGCCGAGCTGCAGCAGCCGGTTGTGCGTGCCCCAGCCGGGATGCTGGCCGCCCGGCACCAGCGGCACGCCGAAGCGTTCGCGCAGCCACGCCTCGCCGTCGTCGAGATCGAGGCAGGCGACGACGAGGTGGTCGAGTTCGAGCATGGCGGCACCGGGTGTGGGATCGCGGCGATGGTAGCCGACGGCCGGCGGCCGGTCGATGGCGCCCCCCGGTAGAATGCCGCGCCATGCTGATCGAACAGAAACTCCGACTGTCGCAGGCCTTCGAGGCCGCGGCGCGCGCGCTGGCCGAGGCGAGCGGCGACGCCGCCGCGATCGAGGCCGCCTCGCGCGTGCGCGCCGTGCTCGATCGTCCCAAGCAGGCCGGTCACGGCGACCTCGCCTGCAGCCTCGCGCTGCAGGTCGCCAAGCCTCTCAAGCGCAATCCGCGCGAGGTCGCGCAGGCGCTGGTCGACGCGGTCCGCGCCTCCGAGGCCGGCGCGCTGATCGACTCGGCCGAGATCGCCGGCCCCGGCTTCGTGAACCTGCGGATCGCCGCGTCGGCCAAGCGCGAGGTGGTCGGCCGGATCTTCTCGGCCCGCGAGGCCTTCGGCCGCCACGCCGACGGCGCGGGCCGCAAGGTGCTGGTCGAGTTCGTGTCGGCCAACCCGACCGGGCCGCTGCACGTCGGTCACGGCCGCCAGGGCGCGCTCGGCGACGCGATCGCCGCACTGCTCGAGGCCTGCGGCTGGCAGGTGCAGCGCGAGTTCTACTACAACGACGCGGGCGCGCAGATCGGCAACCTCGCGCTGTCGGTGCAGGCGCGGGCGCGCGGCATCGCGCCCGACGACGAGCGCTTCCCGAAGGACGGCTACCGCGGCGAGTACATCGTCGACATCGCGCGTGCGTACATGGCCGGCGAGATTGTGTCGGCGCTGCGCGTGGAGGCGGTCACCGGCGCGCGCGACCCTGAAGACCTCGACGCGATCCGCACGTTCGCGGTCGCCTCGCTGCGCCGCGAGCAGGACCTCGACCTGCAGGCCTTCGGCGTGCGCTTCGACGTCTACTACCTGGAATCGTCGCTCTACACCGAGGGGCGCGTCGCCGCGGCCGTCGAGGGGCTGACCGCCGCGGGCCGCACCTACGAGCTCGACGGCGCGCTCTGGCTGCGCTCGACCGAGTACGGCGACGACAAGGACCGCGTGATGCGCAAGTCCGACGGCACGTTCACCTACTTCGTGCCGGATGTCGCCTATCACGTGGCCAAGTGGCAGCGCGGCTTCGCCAAGGCCATCAACGTGCAGGGCTCGGACCACCACGGCACGATCGCCCGGGTGCGTGCCGGCCTGCAGGGACTGGGCATCGGCATCCCGCAGGGCTATCCCGACTACGTGCTGCACAAGATGGTCACGGTGATGCGCGGCGGCGAGGAGGTGAAGATCTCCAAGCGCGCCGGCAGCTACGTGACGCTGCGCGACCTGATCGACTGGTCGGGCGGCATCGCGGCCGACGGCTCGCCGCCCGAGGGGCTCGACCGCGAGGATGCGATGCGCCGCGGCCGCGACGCGGTGCGCTTCTTCCTGATCTCGCGCAAGGCCGACTCGGAGTTCGTCTTCGACGTCGACCTGGCGCTGTCGCGTTCCGACGAGAACCCGGTCTACTACCTGCAGTACGCGCATGCGCGGATCTGCTCGGTGCTGGCGCAGTGGGCCGCCGCCGAGCCGGGCGCCGATGCCACCGCGCTCGAGGGCGTCGACCTGTCGCCGCTGTCGGGCCCGCGCGAGTTCGCGCTGATGGCGCGGCTGGCCGAGTACCCGGAGGTGGTGAAGGCGGCGGCCGACGAACTCGCGCCGCATGCGCTGGCCTTCTGGCTGAAGGACTTGGCCGCCGAGTTTCACGGTTACTATAACGCCGAGCGGTTCCTGGTCGACGATGCGCCGCTGCGCTCGGCGCGTCTCGCGCTGCTGCTCGCGACGCGGCAGGTACTGCGCAACGGCCTCGCGCTGATCGGCGTGTCGGCCCCGGAACGCATGTGAGGCGCGGGCGATCCCGATGAGCACGAAGCGCAAGAAGCGGCGGTCCCGCAGCAGCGGCGGCACGCTCCTCGGTATCCTGGTGGGCCTGCTGGTCGGCCTGGCCATCGCGGTCGCGGCCGCGCTCTACATGACGAAGTCGGCGGTGCCCTTCATCGACAAGGTGAAGCGCCCGCCCGTGCCTTCGGCCGAACCCGGCAAGGGGGGCGAGCTGCCCGACCCCAACCGTGCGCTCCAGAAGGGCAAGGGCATGCCGGCCGACGCCCCGGCGGCCGCGACCCAGGCTCCGGCACCGGACACGCCGGCCGCGACCCAGGCCCCGGCGCCGGGCGCCCCGGGCGCCCCCGCGACCCCGGGCGCCGTGCCGCCGCCCGGCGCACCGCCCGTCGCGAACGCGCCGCCGCCCGCCCCGCCCGCGTCAGGATCGGCGGCGCCGGCCGACGCCTCCACCGAGAAGGCCGCCTACCTGCTGCAGGCCGGCGCGTTCAAGGGCCAGGAAGACGCCGAGGGCATGAAGGTCAAGCTCGCGCTGATCGGCTTCGAGGCCCGGATCGTGACCGCCGAGGTCAACGGGGTCACGTTCTACCGCGTGAGAGTGGGGCCGTACGCCCAGATCGAGGACATGAACCGCGCACGCAGTCGCCTCGCCGAGAACGGCATCGAGGCCTCGGTCGTGCGCCAGCGATGAGGACGGGACCATGAAACGCATCACACGTCGTGAATTCGTCGCAGCCGTCGGCGCCGCCGGGCTCGCGGCCGGCGCGCACGCGCAGCAGGGGGGCACCGGAGAGGGCCACGAGTTCCGCTCGGTCAAGCCGCCGGCCCCGACCGACGCGCCCGCCGGCAAGGTCGAGGTGGTCGAGTTCTTCTGGTACGGCTGCCCGCACTGCTATGCCCTCGAGCCGGTGCTCAAGGACTGGCTCAAGCGCCTGCCGCCCGAGATCGCGTTCCGCAAGGCCCACGTGCCCTGGCAGGTGCAGGCGCACCAGCAGCTGTACTTCACGCTCGAGACGATGGACAAGGCATCGGCGCTCGAGGACAAGGTCTTCGCCGCCATCCACGTCGACCGCAACAAGCTCGACACGCCCGACGCGATGGCCGACCTGGTCGCGAAGAACGGCGTCGACCGCAAGCAGTTCCTCGACATCTACCAGTCGTTCGGCGTGCGCACGCGGATGCAGCGCGCCACGCAGCTCGCCGCGGCCTACCAGATCGACGGCGTGCCGACCCTCGGCGTCGCCGGCCGCTTCGTGACCTCGCCGTCGATGACCGGCTCGAACGCGGCCGCGCTGAAGGTCGTCGAGCAGCTGGTCGCGCGCGTGCGCAAGGGCGCCTGAGTCCGCGCGGGGCGCACGCGGCCACGCCGATGCGCGTCTTCGTCACCGGCGCCTCCAGCGGACTGGGCGAGGCGATCGCCCTCGAGTACGCGCGCCGCTCGCCCGGAGCGGTGATCGGCATCGCGGCCCGCCGCGGCGAGGCACTGGCCGCGCTCGCCGCGCGGATGCCCGGGGTCACCGCGGTGCCGTATCCGCTCGATGTCACCGACCGCACCGCACTGCAGGCCGCGGGGCGCGACTTCGTCGGGCGCTTCGGCGCTCCGGACGTCGTCGTCGCCAACGCCGGCATCAACGGCCCGACGATGACCGGCACGCCCGGGGACGACGCGAGCTTCGAGCGCATCCTGCGCACCAACGTCGTCGGCGTCTTCGACACCTTCGCGCCCTTCGTCGACGCGATGCGCGCGCGCGGCTCGGGTGCGCTGGTGGGCATCGCGAGCGTCGCCGGCATCCGCGGCATGCCCTCGCTCGGCGGCTACTGCGCGTCGAAGGCCGCGACCATCGCCTACCTCGAGAGCCTGCGGCTCGAGCTCAGGGCGAGCGGCGTACGCGTGGTGACGATCGCGCCAGGCTACATCCGCACGCCGATGACGGCCCCCAACCGCTACCCGATGCCCTTCCTGATGGATGCCGACGCGTTCGCCGCGCGCGCGGCCGACGCGATCGCGCGGGGCCGCAGCTTCGCGGTGATCCCGTGGCAGATGGGCTGGGTCGCGCGGCTGCTGCGCGTGCTGCCGGACGCGCTCTTCGACGCGGCCTTCGCGCGCGCGCCGCACAAGCCGCGCACGCCGCCGACGTGAGCGGCCCGCCGCGCATCGTCAGCCTCGTCCCGAGCCTCACCGAGCTGCTGTTCGCGCTGGACCTCGGGCCGCAGGTGGTCGGGCGTACGGGATTCTGCGTGCACCCGCGAGATGCGGTGCGCGCCGTCCCCAAGGTGGGCGGGACCAAGACCGTGGACGTCGAGAAGATCCTCGCGCTGCGTCCGACCCACCTGGTGGTCAACGTCGACGAGAACGAGCGGCCCACGGTCGAGCGGCTGGCCGAGCACGTACCGAACGTGATCGTCACGCATCCGATGCGCGCGTCCGACACGCTCGACCTCTTCGATCGCTTCGGCCGGGCCTTCGATCGCATGCCGCAGGCCGCCCGTCTGAGCACGGCGTGGCGGGCCGCACGGGACGAAGCGCGAGCGCGACAATGGCGCGCCCTCAGGGTGGTGTACCTGATCTGGAAGGAGCCGTGGATGACGGTTTCGCGCGACACATTCATCGCCGACATGCTCGCGCAGGTCGGACTCGACGTCGTCGTGCCGGACTCGACGCGCCGCTACCCGGAAGTCGACTGGACCGCCCTCCCGCCGGCCTCGGCCGACCTGATCCTCTTCTCGAGCGAGCCCTACCGGTTTCGCGAGCGCGATGCCCGCGCCTTCGCCGACGCGCACGGGCTCGCCCGCGAGCGCTGCCTGACGATCGACGGCGAGATGACCTCATGGTACGGGCCGCGGGCGATCGAGGGGCTGCACTACCTGACCCGCCTGCGCACGACGCTCGAGGAGCGTCTGGCGTGAGCCCCGAGGGCTGCAGTTCGATGCGCCGCCTGATCGGCGGCGCGACCCTCGTCGTGATGGCGCTGGCCGCCGGCTGCAGCAGCGTGCCGCTCGAGCCCGCAGCGCCCGTGCACCTGCCCGAAGCGGCGCCGGTCGTCGAGGTGCCGCCGGCGCCGGTCGCGCAGCCCCCGGCGCCGGTCGTGCCCCCCCCCAAGGTCGCCAAGCCGGTCCGCCCGAAGCCCGTGCCGCGGGTCTCGCGCGGCGGCGCGTACTACATGGACGACGGCCCCGGCGACAACCCGCCGGACATGGCCGCGATTCCCGACGCGGTGCCGCGGGCCGAGTCGCTGCATCCGATCGCCAACCGTCCGTACACCGTCTTCGGCAAGGGCTACGTGCCCAAGCTCGATGCGGCGCCGCTACGCGAGCGCGGCCACGCCTCGTGGTACGGCCGCAAGTTCCACGGCCGCAAGACATCGAGCGGCGAGCGCTACGACATGTACGGCATGACCGCCGCGCATCCGACCGCGCCGATCCCGAGCTACATGAAGGTGACCAACGTGCGCAACGGCCGCACGGTGGTCGTGCGGGTCAACGACCGCGGCCCGTTCCTCAACCGCCGCGTGATCGACCTCACCTACACCGCGGCCTACAAGCTCGGCTTCGCCGATGCCGGCAGCGCCGAGGTCGATGTCGAGATGCTCACGCCGATGGGCCCGCCGGTCCGGCCCATGCAGACGGCTGTGCGCGCCGACGTGGCCGCGCTCGACGCCGATGCGGTCGCGCGCATCACGCCGATGGCGGTGCCGATGCTCGCCGACGCGGCCGCCGAACGGCTGGCCCTCGAGACCGTGGTCGACGACGTGGTGGTGCGCGGGGAGGCGTCCGCCACCTGGCTGCAGTTCGGCGCCTTCGCGTCTCGCGACAACGCCGAGGCGGCCCGCACGCGGATGCAGCGCGACCTGCCGTGGTTCGCGGCGCCCGTCGAGCTCGTGCAGCACGGCGAGCTGTGGCGCGTGCAGGCCGGCCCGTGGACGCGTCGCGACGATGCCGCAGCGGTGGCCGAGCGGGTGGGCGCGGCCAGCGCCTTCAGGCCGATCCCGGTGCTGCGCTGACGGGGGGCGGCGCATCCGCCTCGCCGTCGCTGGCGTCGGAGACCTCCTGCGCGTCGGCGTCCGCCGCGTCCTCCTCCTCCTCCTCGTCGGTCTCCTCCTCGCGCCCCGCGCGCAACGCGAGCGCGCGCCGGTAGAGGTCGTTCGCACGCAGCCCGGTGGCCCGCGCGGCGATCCGCGCGGCCTGACGCACGGGCAGCTCGGCGCACAGCGCGTCGAGCAGCGTGTCGGCGAGCTGCACCTCCGACACCTCGGCGGCGGCCGCGTCGAAGGCCAGGACGAACTCGCCGCGCCGGTGGTCGGGGTCGGCGGCGAGCCAGGCGGGCAGCTCGCCCGCGGTGCACCGGTGAAGCTGCTCGAAGCGCTTGGTCAGCTCGCGACCGACCACCACCCTGCGTGAGGGTTCGAGCGCGGCCGCGAGGTCGTCGGCGGTCTCGACGATGCGGTGCGGCGACTCGTAGAGCACGACCACCGCGTCGCTGCGCGCGAGCTGCGCGAGCCGGTCCCGGCGCGCCTTGGGGCGGGCCGGCAGGAAGCCCTCGAAGCGGAAGCGCGGCTCGGTGAAGCCCGCCACCGACAGCAGCGTCGTGACCGCCGCCGGGCCCGGTACCGGGATCACCGGCAGGCCGGCGTCGAGCACCGCGGCCACCACGCGCGCACCCGGATCGCTGATGCCGGGCGTGCCCGCGTCGCTGATCAGCGCGACACGCTGGCCGGCCCGCAGGCGCTCGACGATCGACTGCGCCGCGCGCGCCTCGTTGTGCTCGTGGCTGGCGACGAGCGTCGGCCGCGCGCCGATGTGGTCGAGCAGCACGCGCGAGGTGCGCGTGTCCTCGGCGGCGACGACATCGACGCGGCGCAGTACGTCGGTCGCCCTAAGCCCGAGGTCCGAGAGCCGGCCGATGGGCGTGGCCACCACGTACAATCCGGGGTCAAGCCGCTCCGACTCGGGGCCGCGCCGCTCGGGGTGTTCCAGGTCCATGCTGTCTCGTCGCGCCGTCGTTCGTGTCGTGCTGCTCGGGGGTGTCGCGGCGCCATTGTGGGTGTCGGCGCAGGGCAGGGCAAACGAGGCCGCGCCACCACCCTCCGCCGCGCCCTCGCAGCCACCTGCAGCGCCGGCCCCCGCACTCTCTCCTGCAGCCGATCCGGGTGCGCGCCGGCCGAACGTGCGCTTCGGCGAGGGCGCCATCCTCATCGGGCTGCTGCTGCCGCGCCAGGACGGCCCGTTCGCGCGCGCCGCGGCCTCGCTGCTCGCCGGGGTCCGGGCGGCGCACGGCCGCGACGGCGCCGGCGTCGTGGTCGAGGCGATCGAGGTCGACGACCAGGCCGACGAGATCGCCCTCGCCATGGCCGAGCTGCAGGACCTCAAGGCCGCGCTGGTGCTCGGGCCGGTCACCCGCAACGGCGCGGCCGCGCTGCTCGAGCTCGGCGGCGTCGCCATGCCCACGCTCGCGCTGAACCTGCCCGAGGGCAATCCGCCGGTGCCGGCCCGGCTGACGTTCTTCGGGCTGGCCATCGAGACCGAGGCGCGCCAGGTCGCCTCGATCGCCTTCGCGCAGGCGATCGAGCGCGCGGGCTCGCGGCGGCCGCGCGCGGTGGGCGTCACCGTCGCCTCGCCGCTCGCGCGGCGCGGCGCGACGGCCTTTCGCGACGCCTGGCTCGCGCTCGGCGGCGAGATGCGCGAGGTGGTGGAGTTCGCGGGGCCGCGGCCCTCGCGCGACCTGCGGGCACGCCTCGGGCAGCCGGTGCCCGACGTCGCGTTCCTGTCGATGGGCGCCGAGCAGGCCCGCGTGCTGCGCGGCGCGCTCGGTGCGGACACCGCGGTCTGGGGCACCTCGCTCGCGAGCATCGGCAACGGCGCGACGCTGCGCCTGCCCGAGCTCGACGGGATGCGGCTGCTCGAGATGCCGTGGCTCATCGAGCCGGACAACCCGGCCGTGATGGCCTATCCCAAGGTGCCCGCCGGCTACAACATCGAGATGCAGCGCCTCTACGCGCTCGGCATCGATGCCTTCCGCGTCGGCCGCCAGCTGCTCGCAGGCGACACCGCCTTCGAGCTCGACGGCGTCACCGGCCGCCTGCGCTACGACCGGCTCGCCGGCCAGCGCATCGAGCGCACCGCGGTGACGGCGGAGTACCGCGCCGGCGTGCCGACGCCCCTCACCCCGCCCTGAGGCGCCGGTGGTCGCGCCGCGCCAGCGCGAGGGCTTCGACGCCGAGGCGCGTGCCGAGACCTTCCTCGGCGAGCACGGGCTGGTGCCGGTGGCGCGCAACGTGCGCTTTCGCGGCGGCGAGATCGACCTGGTGATGCGCGACGGCGCGCACTGGGTGTTCGTGGAGGTCCGCGCCCGACGCGACGCCCGCTACGGCGGCGCCGCCGCGAGCGTCGGCTGGCGCAAGCAGCAGCGGCTCGCGCTCGCCGCCCAGCTCTACCTGCTGAGGCGCTTCGGTCAGCACGGATGGCCGGCCTGCCGCTTCGACGTCGTCGCCTTCGAGGCCGGCGAGCCGCACTGGATACGCGGCGCGTTCGAGGCCGGCTGAGAAGCCGTGAATAAGCCTACTGCGCGTCCCGATCCGACGCCTGCGGTGCTCGCCGTACTCACGTACGGCTGCGCTCCTCGACGTCGGCTCGGGCCTGCTCGCTACGGTTTCTTCACGGCTTCTGAGCGCGCCGCGAAAGGACCCGGCGGCACCCTCGATATAATCGCGCCGGTCTCGGTCTCGGCCTCGGGCAGCTCGCCCGGTGCGGGACGCGCCAGGAGAACGCTCATGCACCCGACCCGTAGGCTCGCCGTCGTCTCCGTCCTGCTCGGCTCGACGCTCGCCGCCTCCGGCTGCCTGCCCCTGGCGGCCACCGGCATGGCCGTCGGCGCGATGGCCGCCCTCGACCGTCGCACGGTGGGCGCGCAGACCGAGGACACCGAGATCGAGCTGCGTGCCGGCAACCGCATGCCGGACGCGATCAAGGGCGCCCGCGGCGTCGCGATCACCAGCTACAACCGCCGCGTGCTGCTCACCGGGCAGGTGCCCGACGAGGCGTCCAAGCTCGACGCCGAGCGCGCGGTGCGACAGGTGCCGGGCGTGCGCGAGGTCTTCAACGAGCTCGAGATGGCCAGCCGCGTGACCTTCTCCACGGCGGCCAACGACAGCGCCATCACCGCGCGCATCAAGGCGGGGTTCCTGGAGCAGAAGGTGCTCAACACGAACGCGGTCAAGGTGGTCACCGAGAACGGCGTGGTCTACCTGATGGGCCTGCTCACCCAGCGCGAGGGACCGGCCTACGCCACCGTCGCGAGCCGCGTCGGCGGCGTGCGCCGCGTGGTCACGCTGTACGAGTACATCACCGACGAGGAGCTCGCGCGGATCACCGCGCGCTGAGCACTCGCGCCTGCGGCGCCTCGCTTCGGTCGCCGGCGACCGTCAATCGGAACGGGCCGGCGACCCCGCACGAACTCGCTAGTCTTGGGCCTCGATGCGCATCCTCGCGCTTCGGGAGCCCATGATGTCCGCCGGTCTGCTCTCCCTCCTGCTGGTCTTCGCCGTCCCCCTCGTCTGGGTGGCGCTGGCCTACAACCGGCTGGTCGGCCTGCGCAACGCGCTTCGCAACGGGTTCGCGCAGATCGACGTCCAGCTCAAGCGACGCCATGACCTGGTGCCCGGGATGGTCGACGTCGCCCGGGCCTACCTGACCCACGAGCGCCAGACGCTGGAGTCGGTCGTCGCCGCCCGCCAGGGGGCGGCCTCGGCACGGGCGTCGGCCGCGGCACGCTGGTCCGACGGCCGTGCGATCGAGAAGCTCGATGCCGCCGAGTCGGTGCTGTCCGGCGCGGTCGGGCGGCTCTTCGCGGTCGTCGAGGCGCATCCGGACCTCAAGGCCGATGCGACCCTCGCGCACCTCACCGAGGAACTGGTCTCGACCGAGAACCGGATCGGCTTCGCGCGCCAGGCCTACAACGACTCGGTGACCGACTACAACAACGGCGTCGAGCGCTTCCCCGAGAACCTGGTCGCATCGGCCTTCTCGTTCCGGCCCGCGACCCTGCTGCGCGCCACCCGCAGCGTCGCCGAGCGGGAGCCGGTTGCGGTGGCGCTGTAGTGCCTGCCCGCCCCGAGACGGCGGCGTGTCCCGGTCGACGCCGATGAACTTCGCCCGCCAGCAGGAGCAGGCCGAGCGCACCGCGCGCCGGCTGACCTGGCTCCACGGGTTTGCGAGCGCCGCGGTGGTGATCGGCGTGGATGCGCTCGCGACCCTCGCCTGGCACCTGCTGTTCGGCGCGGCGACCGAGCCGCCCAACGGGTTCCACGCGGTCAACATCGGCGTCGTGCTGGCGCTGATCGCGGGCGGCGCCTGGCTCGAGACCTCGCGCCTGAGGGAGGACGGTGCGCTGATCGCGCGGCGGCTCGGTGCGGTGGCGGTGGACACGCTGGGCGATCCGCTGCACCGCCGGCTGCAGAACCTGCTCGAGGAACTGGCGATCGCAGCACGCATCGGCGTGCCGCGCGCGTTCGTGCTCGAGGACGAGCCGACGATCAACGCGCTGACCGCGGGCATGGACCGCAATCAGGCGGTGGTGGTGGTCACGCGCGGCGCACTCGTGCGGCTCAGCCGCGACGAGCTGCAGGGCGTGCTCGCGCACGAGGTCTCGCACATCGTCAACGGCGACGTGCGGCTCAACACCCGGCTGCTCGGCATGAACCACGGCCTGCAGTGGGTGGCGCTGTTCGGCCGCTCGATGCTGTCGCCCGCGCTGCGCTCGGCCGACGCGAAGTCCGGGCTCGACGGGCTGCTCGCGCTGCCGCTGGCGCTGATCGGCGCGATCGTGGTGGCGGTGGGCGCGCTCGGCGAGCTGGCCGCGCTCGCGATCCAGGCGGGCATCGGCCGCCAGCGCGAGTACTTCGCCGACGCGCAGGCCGTCGCCTTCACCCGCCAGCGCGACGGGCTGGGCGGCGCGCTGCGCAAGGTCGCCGGCCTGCCGGCGGTGCTGGCCCGCGAGGCCGCGGCCGCCGGCGCCGCGCAGCGCGACCCGCGACGTGCGGCCGCGCTGCGCCATCCGTACTGGCAGAACGTCTCGCACCTGCTGCTGGTCGGGCGGGTCGCGTCGGGCCGCTGGTTCGAGACCCATCCGCCGCTGCGCGAGCGGGTGCGCCGGCTGTACGGGCGCGACATGACGCCGGTGGAGCCGCCCGAGCTCTCCGACGCCGACCGCCGGGAACCCGAGCTGCCGGCCGTCTCGCTCGCGGTGTCCGCAGGCGCCGCGCTGGACGACGAGGAGCGGTCGGTGCTGCCCGGCTCCACCCGGGCCGGGACCGCGGCCCTCGCGTTCGCGCGCATGCGCGGCGCCGACGGCCCGGCACCGGGCGCGCTGTGGGCGGATACCCTGCAGGGCCTGGCGAAGCCGTCCGGCAGCGGCCCGGCCGCTGCCTTGCCCGGAGCTGGGGCTGTTGCGCCGGGCGGGGTGGCCGCCTCGCCCGGAGACGTCATCGCGATCGCGCGGGTCGTCGCCGCCGATCCGGCCGGCGCGCCGGCGATCGCCGAGGCGGCGGACCGGCTGGTGCGGGCCACCCGCGAGCCGGCCGGGGCGGCGGCGCTGGTGGCGGCCCTGGTCGGGACGCCGGGTCAGCCTGCACCGCGCTGGGACGAGGGCTGGGCCTGCGCGGCGCAGCGCGAGGAGTCGCTGCGCGCCGCAGTCGCCGCGGTGCCGGTCGAGGTGCTGCGGGGACTGCGCTGGCCGCTGATGGAACTCGCGGTCGCGCGGCTGCAGCCGCTGTCGCGCCCGGCGCGCGAGTCGCTGCTGACGACGGTGCGGGGCGTCGTCGACCACGATGCCCGCCTGACCCTGCCCGAGTGGATCTACGTCGCGCTGCTGCGCCTGAGGCTACGGCTCGAGCCGCGCCGCGCCGGTGGCCTGCGTCGCGCGGGGAGCGGCGACGCGCTCGATGCGCGCGGCATCCGCGTGCTGTTCGCGCTGGTCGCGCACTGTGCACATGTCAGCGAGGCGAAGGCCGACCGCGCCGCCAACGCCGCGATCCGCGCGCTCGACCTCGCGCCGATCGGCGCTTCCGCCGGTCCGCTCACCATCGAGACGCTGGAGCATGCGATGCGCGGCGCCGCGCTGCTGCCCCCCTTGGCGCGCCCGCTGCTCGTGCGTCATCTGGTCTCGCTGCTGCCGCCCGATGCCGGCCAAGAGGTCCGCGACTTCCTGCGCCTGCTCTGCGTGGCGATCGACACGCCGCCGCCGCGCCTGCCGCCGCACGGCCCGGTCTGGGCCGCGACGCGTGCCGCAGGCGGCGGGCCGAGCGACGATCAGACCGATGAGGTGCTGGCCGGCGCGGACGCCTGAGACCGGGCCCGCTACACTGGGCCACCGCAGTCCGCGCCCATGTCCGCCCCGCCGATGCCCCGCCACACCGTGTCGCCCGACGCCGATCCGGCCGCCGGCCGACGTCGCGCGCTCGGCGTCGGCCTCGGGCTGGCCGCCGCCGCGGCACTCGGCGCGGGCGCCTGGATCGCGGCGCGATGGGCTCGCCCGCCCGGTCCGCGCAGCCTGCCGCCGCTGGAGTACCGGCTGATCGACGGCCGCCGCCTCGGTCCGGTCGAGCTGCGCGGCAAGGCGGTGCTGGTGAACTTCTGGGCGACGAGCTGCTCGGTCTGCGTGGCCGAGATGCCGGCGCTGAGCTCGGTCTACGAGGCCTACCGCGGGCGCGGGCTCGAGCTGCTGGCGGTGGCCATGCCCTACGACCGACCGGACCATGTGCTGCACTTCGCATCGACCCGCCGGCTGCCGTTCCCGGTCGCGCTCGATCCGATGGGCGAGGCGGTGACCGCCTGGGGCGGCGTGGAGGGCACGCCGATCACCTGGCTGGCCGGGCCCGACGGCCGCATCCTGCGCCGCTGGCTGGGCCGGCCGGACTTCGCGGCGCTGCGCCGCGAGCTCGATGCGGCGGCCGCGGCCTGCTGATCCGCGTGATACGAGGATCGAACCAGGGCGCCGACTGCAGCGTGAGTGAATCCTAACTCATACGCCTGCTTCTCGAACGACGCGAACACGTCCGGATGCACGTAGCGGCGCACCGGCAGATGGTGACTGGTCGGTGCCAGGTACTGGCCGATGGTGATCATGTCGATGTCGTGCGCGCGCATGTCGCGCATCGTCTGGACGATCTCCTCGTCGGTCTCGCCCAGCCCGACCATGATCCCGGACTTGGTCGGCAC